>CAMCFN010000087.1 GCA_945874145.1 Akkermansia muciniphila | reverse complement strand
CGACGTGGACGGTGAGGCGGGGCGAGGGCGCGGGGTCGGGCGAAGGCTTCATCCCAGTGAAGGGAAGCCGAAAACCGGCGCTCTGTCTAGCCGAAAACCTTACACGCTCAGCCCCAGACACTTCGATTCCCAATCGACAGAACCTTGGTCCCAAGGCGTATCACACTGCTTTTCTCCTTTAT
This sequence comes from Akkermansia muciniphila, assembly GCA_945874145.1. Classification (GTDB taxonomy): domain Bacteria; phylum Verrucomicrobiota; class Verrucomicrobiia; order Limisphaerales; family SXTU01; genus SXTU01. The sequence goes on along the minus strand of CAMCFN010000087.1, from coordinate 16,363 downwards.
CCCCCCTACCCCGCTTCCCCATAGTTCGCGGCTCTATGGAACGCTTGCCTGGCTTCCGGGACTTCTATCCCGAACCGCTGCCGCCGACGAAGGACGAGTTGTGGAGCATGGATGCCCGCAACCACATCTTCGACACGTGGCGCGCCGTCGCCCGCCGTTATGGCTTCCGCGAATACGACGGCCCGCCGCTGGAGCCGCTCGAGCTTTACACCAACAAATCCGGTGAGGAAATCGTCGGCCAGCTCTTCAACTTCGTGGACAAGGGCGAGCGCGCCATCGCGATGCGCCCGGAGATGACGCCCACCCTCGCCCGGATGGCCGCAGCGCAGGAACGCGCCTACAAGAAGCCCTTCAAGTGGTTCTCCATCCCGCAGCTCTTCCGCTACGAGAAGCAGCAGAAAGGCCGTAAGCGGGAACACTTCCAACTCAACTGCGACATCATCGGGGAAAACGATCGCGCCGCCGACGCCGAACTCATTGCGCTGCTCATCGACACCCTGCGTGCCCTGGGACTCACCAGCGCGGACTTCGTCGTGCGCCTCAGCAGCCGCAACGCTTGGTCTGACTTCTTCGCCAGCCGCTGCCCCGATGCCACCAAGGCCTACGACTTCTTCCAAGTGGTGGACAAGCTCGACCGCACGCGCCCCGAGGTGAGCAGTGAGCAGCTCGCGCCCCTTGGGTTCAAGTTGGACGAGGTTCAAGCCTTCATCGCCAGCGGCCAGCCCAATGCCGAGCTGCAGCTCATCCTCGACCAGCTTGTCGCCCGTGGCCTCGCCGACTTCGTAAAAGTGGACTACGGCGTCATTCGCGGCCTCGCCTATTACACTGGCCCAGTCTTTGAGGCCTTCGACATCAAGGGCGAATTCCGCGCCATCTGCGGCGGCGGGCGCTATGACCACCTCATCAAGCAGGTCAGCGACGGCAAGGTGGATCTCCCCGCGCTCGGCTTCGGCATGGGCGACGTGGTGCTCTTTGAGCTGCTCAAGTCGCGTGGCCTACTCCCGCAGTTCACCGCCGGCCTCGCTGCGTATGTGCTCATCGAGGATGAAACTCTCCGCGCGGACTCCCTCCGGCTCATCCAACAGCTCCGCGAGGCCGGGCTGGCCATCGAGTTCAGCCTCACGCCAGCCAAGGGGGACAAGCAGTTCAAGCGCGCGCTCGAACTCAATGCCGGTCACACCCTCCGGCTCGAAAGGCAAGCCGATGGCAGGCTCCTTGCGAAGCTCAAGCAATTGAAGACCCGCGAAGAATCCGTGCTCCCTCCCGCCGACGTCGTAAGCAGACTCACCCCGGGAAACGGACGCTAAATCGGCAGGGCAGAGATTCAGCTCGCTACGGGAAATCCGGGATTGAATACGGGAAGTGAATGGCTAGCCTTCCGCGCTGCCAGCCCATCAGGCCGGGGCCTGTAATGCACATGTCAGAACGCATATTCGTCATCGGCAGCAATTCCTTCACCGGGGCTTCCTTCGTGGATCACCTCCTCGCGCAGGGACGGGAGATCTTCGGCACGAGCCGTTCCGCTGAACCGGCGGGTTGTTTCCTTCCCTATCGCTGGACTCCGGCCCGGCCAACGGGAGCGTCGTTTCGCTTTGCCAAGCTGGACCTGAATCACGATCTGGATGGGCTGATGGATGCCATACGGGAATTCCAGCCGGCTTACGTGGTGAATTTCGCGGCGCAAAGCATGGTCGCGGAGAGCTGGCTGCACCCGGAGCATTGGTATCAGACGAATGTCGTCGCCAACGTGAAGCTGCACGAACAGTTGCGGAAGCTGCCGGGCTTGAAGAAATACGTCCACGTCTCCACGCCGGAGGTTTACGGCAGTTGCAGTGGCGATGTAACGGAAACGCAGCCCTTCAACCCAAGCACACCTTACGCCGCCTCCCGCGCCGCCTGCGACCTGCACCTGCTGACCTTTTTCAAACAGCATCACTTCCCGGTGACCTTCACCCGGGCGGCGAATGTATACGGACCCGGGCAGCAGCTTTACCGGATCATTCCGCGCACGATTTTCTTCATCAAGACCGGGCGGAAGCTGCAACTGCACGGCGGCGGGCGCTCGGTGCGTTCTTTCATCCATGCCCGCGACGTGGCCGAAGCGACGTTGCGCGTGGCCGAACAAGGATCGGCCGGCGAATGCTATCATCTTTCCACCGACCTTTACCTGTCGATCCGTGAACTCGTGGAGCGCATTTGCACCCGCTTGGGCGTGCCGTTCAACGAGGTGGTCGAAGTCGTGGGCGACCGCCCCGGCAAGGATGCGGCCTACCTGCTCGACAGCACGAAGGCCCGGCAAACCCTCGGCTGGCGCGATCGCATCAGCTTGGATCAAGGCTTGGACGAAACCATCGCCTGGGTGGAGGGCCAACTAACCGAACTGAAGCAACAGCCCACTGATTATCAGCACAAACCCTGACGCATGATTCCCCGCAACATCCTCGTGACCGGCGGCTTTGGCTATGTGGGCAGCCGCCTGACGCCGCATCTGCTCGACCTCGGCCATCGCGTCCGCGTGCTGGACTCGATGCTTTACACCCGCGCGGGCCTGACCGCCTTGGAGCAGAGCCCGCAATTCGCCACGACCCGGGCACGCTTCGCGTTGGTGGAAGGTGATCTCCGCGATCCGCAGACGGTGGAACGCGCTGTGTCCGGCATGGACACAATCATCCATCTGGGAGCCATCTCTAACGACCCGACCGGCGAGATCGACGAAGTGCTGACGCGGCAGGTGAATTTCGATGCGGTCGGAATGCTGCTGTCACTGGCCCGCACAGCGGGCGTGAAACGGTTCATCAACGCCTCCTCCAGCAGCGTGTTCGGCATCAAGAACGAGTCCGATGTCACCGAGCGCCTCGAACCGGAGCCGCTGACCTTCTACTCGAAATACAAGATGCTCTCCGAGTGGCTGGTCACGGCGGCGAACTCGCCCGGCTTCTGCACGGTGAACATCCGGCCCGCGACGATCTGCGGCTACTCCCCCCGGCAGCGCTTCGATCTGACGGTGAACAAGCTCACGGCGGACGCTCTGCGCAAGCGCGTCATCACCGTCCACGGCGGCGAGCAACGCCGTCCCAACGTCGGCATCACCGACGCCATTCACCTCTACGCCCAGTTGACCCAGGTGGACGAAAACCTGATCGCCGGACGCGCGTTCAACTTCGGCTTCGAGAACCTCAAGGTCATCGAGATTGCCCGGCTCATTCAGGAGGAACTTCAGGATTTGAACGTGGAGATCAAGGTGACCGACACGCTCGACAAGCGGGATTACCACATCTCCTCGGAAAAGATCGTCCGCGTCCTCGGCTATCAGCCCGTGAGCAGCATCCGGCAGGAAGTCGCGGCCTTGCGACGCGCCTTGGAAGGCGGGGCCTTCCCCGACATTGACGCGGCGGAACACTACAACATGAAATTCATGCAAATCGGTCGCCGGGCCAGCGCCTACGATTACTTCTCCCGGTAACAGCCCCGCCCACGCACAGATGATCCAGCCCGGCGAAACCAACGAGCCAGCAGTGCAGGCCTTCTGCCGGCAGCTCGCGAAGGAATGCTCCCCGGATCAGCTGACGGCGGCAGTGGAATCCTTCAGCACACTGAAAGTGCTCGTCGTGGGTGACACCATTTTCGACCGCTACTCCTCCCTCAAAGTCCAGGGGCTCACCTCCAAGAACCGCATCATCTCCGGGCGCTTTCTCAGCGAGGAAACCCACTGTGGCGGCGCGTTGGCCGTGTTTCGGCATGTGAAGCAGTTCACCCCGCACGCGAAGTTTCTGAGCCTTGTCGGCACGGAGCCGTGGGTGGACGCCTTGCTGCGCGAAACGGTGTCACCCGCCGAGGACTTGGTCATTCGCGATGCCGCGTTCACCACGATCATCAAGCAGCGGTTCGTCGAGCCGTTGTCGAAGGGCAAGGAGCTGATCAAACTGTTCGCGGTCAACTTCATAGATGACCACCCGCCCACCGCTGCCGTGCTGACCCAAGTGCGCGCCCGACTGGTGGCAGCGCTGGCCGATGTGGATGTCGTGGTGCTCGCTGACTTCGGCCATGGGTTGCTCCAGGCGGACCTGCGGGAACTGCTCCAAGAAGCCTCCCCGTTTTTGGCGTTGAACTGCCAGACCAACAGCAACAACCACGGGTTCAACATCATCACCCGCCAGTATCGGAGGGCGGATGCGTTCTCCCTGGACCAGCAAGAGCTGATGCTCTCCTGCGGACATCGCCACATTGATTTTGCAGCGGAACTAGACGCCCTCCGGCTCACCTTGGCAGCGGAATACGCGTGGCTGACCCGGGGCGCGGTGCAAACCTTTGGCCACCACACCGGCCATGCGTCCTGCTGCTGCCCGCCGCTGGCGGCAGAAGTCGTGGATGCCGTGGGCGCGGGGGATGCCTTTTTCTCCGTGGCCGCCCTGGCCGCCGTCCGTCGGCTGCCCGTTTCCATTGGCACCTTCCTTGGCCAGCTCGCCGGCGCGCAGGCCGTAAAGATCGTGGGCAACGCCACGCCCATCTCCCGTTCGGCCCTGCTGCAGACCGGCCGGACGCTATTGGCCAGCTGATCTCATTTTCCACGCATGGACTTGAAGCAATTGTATTACGAAATGCTCCGCATCCGCCGGGTCGAGGAGAGCATTGCCACGCTTTACGCCGAGCAACAGATGCGCTGCCCGGTGCATCTGAGCATCGGCCAGGAGGCGGTTGCCGCCGGAGCAGCAGCGGCACTCAAGCCGGGGGATCAAGCGATGAGCGGACATCGCTCCCACGCCCACTATCTCGCCAAAGGCGGGTCGCTGCGCGCGATGCTGGCCGAGATTTACGGGAAGGCGACCGGCTGCTGTGGCGGCAAGGGTGGCTCAATGCACCTCGTGGACTTGGCCGCTGGCTTCATGGGGGCGGTGCCCATCGTGGGCAGCACGATCCCCATCGCCGTGGGCCTGGCTTTTGGGGCGCAGTTGCAAGGCTCTTCCCGCGTCACGCTCGCCTTCTTCGGCGAGGGGGCGACGGAGGAAGGCGTGTTCCACGAAAGCATCAACTTCGCCTCGCTCAAGAAGCTGCCCGTGGTGTTCGTGTGCGAGAATAATTTCTACTCGGTCTATTCGCCACTGGAAGTGCGGCAACCGCGCCATCGGGAGGTGTTTCAACAAGCCATTGGCCACGGTGTGGAAAGCCATCAAGCCGATGGCAACGAGGTCGCCGAAGTGCTGCGCCTCACCCAAGCGGCAGTGGAAAAAGCCCGGAGTGGCGGTGGCCCAACCTTTATCGAGTTCAAGACCTACCGCTGGCGCGAGCACTGCGGCCCGGGTTACGACAACGACATCGGCTACCGCACGCCGGAGGAGTATGAGCACTGGAAAGCCCTGTGCCCGCTGGAGCGCACGCGGCGGCAACTGCTGGCCGCCGGCACTGCTGCGGCGGAACTCGACACGATGCAGGCCCGCATTGATTTGGAAATTGCCGAGGCGGCTGCCTTCGCGAAAGCCAGTCCCTTTCCGACGCGTGAATCCGCCACCCAACCGCTTTTCGCCGCCTAGCCCATGAACCGGATTCGCAAATACCACGAAGCCCTACTGGAAGCGACCGACCTTTGTCTCGCCCGCGATCCTCGGGTTTACCTCATGGGCTTGGGTGTGCCAGACCCAAAGGGCATTTTCGGCACGACCTTGGGCCTGCAGCAGAAACACGGCGCGCGGCGGGTGCTCGACATGCCGACGGCAGAGAACGGCATGACCGGAGTTGCCATCGGAACCGCCATCGCTGGCATGCGCCCCATCCTCACTCATCAGCGACTGGATTTTGCGCTGCTTGCGATGGAGCAGATGGTCAATCAAGCGGCGAAGTGGCACTACATGTTCGGTGGCCAGATGCGGGTGCCGCTCGTCATTCGGATGATTCTCGGGCGCGGCTGGGGGCAGGGGCCGCAGCATTCGCAAAGCCTGCACGCTTGGTTCGCTCATGTGCCCGGATTGAAGGTCGTGATGCCGGTCACCCCGCAAGACGCCAAAGGCCTGCTCATCGCCAGCGTCGAGGACGACAACCCGGTCATCTTTCTGGAACACCGCTGGCTCCACAACATCACTGGCCACGTGCCGGAGGGCCATTACACCGTGCCCATCGGCCCCGCGCGCATCGCCCGCGCGGGCAAGGACGTCACCATCGTGGCCGCCTCCTACATGGTGCTGGAAGCGCTGCGGGCAGCCGAGCTGCTCGCGGCAGATGGCATCGAGACGGAGGTCATTGATCTGCGCACCATCAGCCCGCTGGATTCTGACACCATCAATGAGTCCGTCTCCCGCACCGGGCGACTGGTGGTCGCCGATTTGGGCACCAAGTCATTTGGTATAAGCGGAGAAATCATCGCGCGCGTGGTGGAGGCCCAGCTTGCCTCGCTCAAGGCACCGCCCGGCCGCGTCAGCGCCCCTGATTATCCCACCCCCACCAGCCCAGCGCTGGCGAACAATTACTATCCGCGCGCGCCGCACATCGTGGCCGCCGTGCGTCGGCAATTCGGCCTGCCGGTGGACGAGGCCAGCTTGATGGTGGACAATTCCATCTGGCTGGACGTGCCGGACAAATCCTTCACCGGCCCATTCTGAAACTGGCCTGACGCGCTTTCCATCATGGCCGAAATCAACCTTCTGGACCGCCTGCCGCCGGTGAAACGCAATGTCGCCCAGCGGGCGGCGGACAAGACCCCTGAAGACCGGGCCATTGCCAAACGCTTCGACCGGGATTTCTTCGACGGCGAGCGGCGGCACGGCTACGGCGGGTATCGTTACGACGGCCGCTGGATACCGGTGGCACAGCGGATGGCCGAGCACTATCAGTTGGCACCCGATGCGAAGATCCTCGATGTCGGCTGCGCCAAGGGTTTTCTGATGGCGGATTTCAAACAGGTGCTGCCCGCCGCCACGGTGCGCGGAATTGATGTGTCAGCATATGCACGCGAGCAGGCACACGCCGGCATGAACGCCTTCATGGACCTCGGTTCAGCCGAGCGCCTCCCCTACCCCGATCATTCCTTCGACCTCGTGGTGTCCATCAACAGCATCCACAATCTCCCGTTGGAGCAGTGCAAACAGTCGCTGCGCGAGATCCAGCGCGTGAGCCGCGCCCACAAGTTCATCACCGTGGATGCTTGGCGATCGGAGGAAGAACACCAGCGGCTGCTTCAGTGGATTCTTACGGCTGAGACCTACTTGCCCGTGGATGAGTGGGTTAGTTTATTTGCCGAAGTGGGTTACGCTGGCGACTACTGGTGGTTCATTCCCTGATTTGTGAAGACCATCGCCGCCATCCTCGTGGAACAGCGCCAACCGCTCGTCGTGGACGAAGTGGAACTCCCGCCCCTCAGCTACGGGCAAGTCTTGGTGGACATCAAAGTCAGCCGCATCTGCGGATCTCAAATCGGGGAAATCGACGGCGTCAAGGGGACAGACAAATGGCTGCCCCATCTGCTCGGACACGAAGGTGGCGGCACGGTGCTTGAAGTCGGCCCCGAAGTGCGCCACGTAAAGCCGGGCGACCGGGTGGTGCTCCATTGGCGGCCCGGACGGGGAATTGAATCCCGCACCCCGGTGTATCGCTGGGGTAACCGCACCGCCAACGGCGGCTGCATAACGACGTTCAACCGCTACGGCATCGTCTCCGAAAATCGGCTCACCCGTGTGGCCCCAGAAACGGACTTCGACCTCTGTGCCTTGCTCGCCGACACGCTGACCACAGGTTTTGGGGTCATCCACAACGACGCGCAGGTGAAAATCGGCGAGTCCGTCGTCATCATTGGCTGCGGTGGCATCGGCCTTGGGGTGGTGCTGGGGGCCAAGCTCGCCGGGGCTTATCCGATCATCGCCGTGGACTTGCAGGAGCACAAGCTGGCCAAGGCCCGGGAGCACGGGGCCACGCACACAATCAACTCTGGCAGGCAGGACTTCTGCGCGGCCGTCCGCGAGATCCTCGACGGGGCCTCCCCCGATGTGGTGATTGATGGCACTGGCAGTCCGGCAGTCTTGGAGAAAGCCTTCCCACTGACCAGCAACACGGGCCGCTGCGTCATCTTCGGAGTCATGGCGCACGATCGCCGCATGTCGCTGAATACGCTGCCCCTGCATTTTGGCAAACGCTTCACCGGGTCTCACGGTGGGGACAGCCAGCCCGCCAGCGACATCCCCCGGTATCTTCGGATGATGAACGCCGGACGCTTGGCGGCGGGTGGTTTCATCTCACATCGCTACTCGCTGTCGCAGGTGAACGAAGGCATCGCCAAAATGCGCGCGGGCGAGGTGATCCATGCGGTGATTGATTTCTGATCATGCCCGAGCCGCGCTGCTCTTCCTCACTTACCGCATGAGCCAGGTGTTCACAGGCAGGACGGTGTTCATCCTCGGCGTGGGCAGCGACATTGGCCGAAGTCTGGCAGGCGACTTCCTACGCCAGGGTGCTCGGGTGATCGGCACCTACCGCACCAAGTCCTCTGTTTCCGAGCTGCAACAACAAGCCGATCTGACCCTGTTCGAGTGCGATGTGGCCTCCCCCGAAAGCGTGGCCAATACCGTGCGCGACTTCGCGGCGCTAGGCCAACCGTGGGATGTCTTCGTCTCCTGCGTGGGCGTGCTGGACCCGATTGGCCGGTTCTTCTCGCTGCATTTTGCCACTTGGGAGGAATCCGTGCGCGTCAACTCCCTCGCGCAGTTAAGCGTTCTACACGCGTTGCAACCCCACCGGCAAACCGGCGGGATCAACCACGCCATCTTCTTCGCCGGCGGTGGAACGAACTCGCCTTTCCGCAACTACTCCGCCTACTGTTTGGGCAAGCTCATGCTCATCAAGATGTGCGAATTGCTGGACGACGAGGACCCCGCGCTGAATGCGGTGATCCTTGGAACCGGCTGGGTCAACACCAAGATTCATCGCCAGACTTTGCGCGATGCCAACGCAGCGGAAGCCAACCATGCCCGGACGCGCGAGTTCCTCGAACGGGCGGAAAGTGGCACCTCGATGGCTGACATTTTTGGCTGCATCGAGTGGTGCGTGCGCAATGGCCGTGATCTGGTCGGCGGGCGGAATTTCTCCATCGTCCACGACGCTTGGCGCAACGGCGGACCGGAGCTGCTGGCCCGGCTCCGGGCCGACTCAAACCATTACAAGCTGCGCCGCCACGGCAATGGCTGAACCGGACCGCGCCACCGATGAAACTCTCCGACTACGTCATTGATTTTCTGGCCCGGCGCGGCGTGACGCACTTCTTCGGCATGTCGGGCGGGGCGGCGATCCACCTGTTTGACTCAGTGGCACGCCATCCGGACACCGACTACGTCTGCACCACCCACGAGCAATGCGGAGCGATGGCTGCGGATGGCTACGCGCGGGCCACGGGTCGGCTGGGCGTGGCCATGAGCACCAGCGGCCCCGGCGCGACCAACCTGCTCACGGGCGTCTGCTGCTCCTATTACGACTCCGTGCCCACCCTGATGCTGACCGGCCAAGTGGCCACGCACCGCTTGAAAGGCGACCGCCCTGTCCGGCAGGTGGGCTTTCAAGAGACGGACGTGCTCTCCATTTACGGCACGGTCACAAAATACGCGGCGCAGCTTCGCGATCCGCAGTCCATTCGGTTCCACTTGGAGAAAGCCTTCTACCTGGCGTTTGAAGGCCGGCCGGGCCCCGTGTTGCTGGATCTGCCGGATGATCTGCAACGCACCGACATTGACCCCGACCGGCTGACTGGCTTTACCCCGCCGGAAGTGCCAGACAATGCGGAGTGTCGGGCTGGAATCGAGCAACTGCTCCCGCTCCTCCAAAAAGCGGGACGCCCCGTCCTCGTGCTCGGCGGCGGTTTGAAGACTCCGCCCATTGCCCGTGAGTTGATCGCAGCCTTCGTCGATCAACTCGGCATTCCGGTGTTGTTGACGTGGGCCGGGCTCGACCTCGTGCCAGCAGCGCATCCCCTGCGGGTTGGCACCTTTGGCGTTTATGGTCCGCGCGCCGGGAACTACACCGTGCAAAACGCCGACCTCGTCATTTGCGTTGGCACCCGGCTCTCCCAAAACATCACCGGCGGGATTCTGAACTCCTTCGCCCGATTTGCGACCATCGCAATGGTGGACGTGGACCCCGGCGAGATGAACAAATTCGACGGACGCGGCATTCAGGTGAGTCTGCGCATCCGCGCCCGCGCGGCGGACTTTCTTACCTCGGCTCTTCCGCTGCTGCGACAGTTGCCGCCGCGCAACCATGCCGCTTGGCTGGCCCGCATCCGGCACTGGCAGGAAATTTTTCCATTGCCACCCTCACCCAAGACCGACGGTCAACCGGCTTGCGTGGACGCCTACCGGTTCGTCGAGGAATTGTCCCGTCATCTCCCCGAGGGGGAGACCACCTTCGTGGACACGGGCGGCAACCTGACCTGGACTTGCAACGGCTTGCGAGTGAAGCGCGGCCAACAAGTCTTCTCTGCTTGGAATAACACCCCAATGGGTTACGCCCTGCCCGCCGCCATGGGTGCCGCGTTCGCCCTGCAAAAGCCCGTCACTTGCATCACCGGGGACGGTGGCCTGCTCCTGTGTCTGGGCGAACTCGCCACTGTCATCCACCACCGGCTACCGCTGCGCGTCGTGCTTTTCAACAACCACGGGCACGGCATCCAAAAGCAGACCATCGAGACCTGGCTCAACGGAGCCTATGAGGGCGTCCATCCCGACTCCGGGGTGGCGATGCCTGACTTTGCCCGGGTGGCGGAAGCCATGGGCTTCAAAGTAATCACCATTAACTCCGAAGTCACGATGGCGGCGCAGCTCGCAGCCGCGTATGCCCATCCGGGACCGGTCTTCTGCAACGTGGAAATCAATCCCAGCCAGAAGCTTTACCCCGTCCTGAAATTTGGGGCGGCCTTAGAAAACCAACTCCCTGCCTTGGCCGATCAACTCATTGACTCCGAGATGCTCGTGCCGCGCTACCAACCCACTGCGGGGGCTGGCGCTCCCCTCGGAACCGCCGGAGTCTGAACTCATTTTTGCATGAACCCTGACCTGACCTTCGACCTCCTGTTTCGCTCGCTGACCGAGAGCCATGCGCTCCTGAGCCCCACCACCTCAAGCTATGCACTGCACAAGCTCGCGGCGTCGGATCTGCTCGCCCGCACGCCCCTGCGCGAGGTGGAGGCACGGCCCTTTGCCTTCGGTCCGTTTGGCCAGATCGCCCTGCCCTATCACGCGATGGGTGCGCGGGACACCTTGGATCTCTTCGGCTTGGATGAACTGATTATCTTTGCCTTCTACTGGGCCAACCGCGCCCGTTACCGCCGCGTTTTGGACATTGGCGCGAACGTGGGATTGCACTCGGTCATTCTTTCCCGGTGCGGTTTTGAAGTCACCTCGTTCGAGCCTGATCCACGCCACTTTGCCTGGCTGAACGAGGACCTTCAGTTGAACCAATGTGCCACCGTGCGTGCCGTGGCCGCCGCGGTCTCAGACCATGACGGGCGCGCTGAATTTGTGCGCGTGCTCGGCAACACCACCGGAAGCCATCTGGCCGGGGCCAAGGACAGCTATGGCGAGGTGGAGAAATTCCCCGTCGAAATCCAAAGCTTCCCCCGCGTGGCTGCCGACGCCGACCTAGTGAAGATCGACGCCGAGGGGCACGAACCCGAAATCCTCTTCGCCCTGCCCGTCGAGCGCTGGCAACGCTGTGATGCCATGCTGGAAGTCGGCACGGCCAAAAACGCCGAGCGCATCTTCCAACATTTCCACGGCACCGGCGTGCATTTGTTTGCCCAGAAGATCGGCTGGCAGGCGGCACAAAGCGTCGCGGACATGCCCACGAGCCACCGCGAAGGCAGCCTGTTCCTTTCCGCCCGCGCGGCCATGCCGTGGGGCGCTTGACTCAGCCCAGACAATCCTCCTACGAATCCGCCCATGACACCCGTGCGAGACAGCGATACGATGCAGCGCGATGGCTTCATGACCATCCCGTTTCCGGCCGAATTGTGCGAACGGATGACCCAGCACATCCATGGTCACATCCGGCAGGCGACCGATATTCCGATTACGGAGAACGCCCCGGTTGAGGAACTGACCCGCGCCGTGGCGAGGTTGTCGGATGATGGTTTTGTGGAGCAGTTTCGCAAACCGCTGCGCATGTTCCCCCATGAACTCGGCGGCGCGGTCGCAGAATGGATCGGCAGTCTCGCTGGCTTTCTCGGCGGTTCGCGCAGCGGCATCAATTACATCAGCCCCGCCGAGCACGACGCCAACCCCACGCTTCAGGCGACTTCCCACGATGTCTTCTGGCGCTGCGTCCGGCCCGGCAAACCGGATGTGGGACAGGCGCACGCGGACTTCCAGTTTTGGGAAATCAACCGGGGCACCCCGCTCGACCCGCCCAGCCCCTTCCCTTACGACGAACGCTGGAAGATTTGGCTGCCGCTCTTGGGCTGTGATGCAACGAACAGTCTTGAAGTCCTAAAAGGCAGCCACCGCGAAGATATCCCGTTGGAAAGCATCCAGACCAAATACGGCACCAAGCCAGCCATCCGCATGGACTGGCTGGCGGCCAACGAGCATCGGTTCTTCTGCCCGCTGCCGCAGTTCCACCATCATTGCGTGCTCTTTCACGACAAGCTTGTGCATCGTGGCCCCGCCAATGCCACCTCGCACCTCCGCATCTCCGGCGAGTTGACGATCCTGCTGAAGCTCTGAGCCGCCGGCTCCCGTGCCATGAACCGCGCTGTCTTTCTGGATCGCGATGGGGTGGTCACTGCGGATGTCCACCTGCTCACCACTGCGGAGCAACTGCTACTGCTCCCCGGAGTGCCCGCCGCATTGCGTTCCCTGAAAGACGCAGGCTTCCTGCTCCTGCTGGTCACTAATCAAACAGTCGTGGCCCGAGGGCTCATCACCGAGGGTCAGTTGGACCAGATTCATCAGCGACTCCAAGCAATGCTCCAAGCAGCGGGAGCCCCACCGATGGATGGCATTTACGTGTGCCCGCATCATCCGCGCGCCACGCTGGCGGAGTATCGAGTGGCGTGTGACTGCCGGAAGCCACGCGCTGGACTGCTGCGACGGGCGGCAAAGGAATGGAACCTCCATTTGCCCGGCTGCTTCATGATCGGAGATCGAATTACCGACATTGCAGCCGGTGCCCAAGCAGGTTGCCGCACCGTGCTGGTGGAAACCGGGCAGCACCTTGCCCCAGCCATCGAGACAGTCGAACCCGTTGATTTAAAAACTGTTCCCGACTGGGCGTGCGCAGACTTGTCGGCGGCGGTCCGCTGGATACGGGAGGCCCAATGAAAGCCATGGTTCTCTGCGCTGGATTCGGAACCCGGTTGGGCGATCTGACCCGCGAAATGCCCAAGCCCATGTTGCCGGTGGGTGGCCATCCCATGCTGGCCTACATCCTGGCCAACCTCGCGCAGCACGGCTTCACCGACATCGCCATCAACCTCCACTTTCGCCCCGAGGTCATCCGCCAGCACTTCAGCGATGGATCGCGCTGGGGACTGTCACTCACCTACTCGGAAGAACCCACCTTGCTGGGCACGGCGGGGGCCGTGAAACAATTGGCCTCGCATTTCCGTGATGACGACGCGTTTTTAGTCCACTACGGCGATGTGATCACCGATCAGGACTTCCGCCCGATGCTGGATTTTCATCGTGAACGAAAGGCGCTCGCCACCCTGCTGCTCCATCAACGTGCCAAGTCCAACAGCGTGGTGTCGCTCGCCCCCGATCAGCGGGTGACCGGTTTTCTGGAACGCCCCACAGAAGAAGCGCGGCGCGGTGTGACTTCAGCCTGGGTGAATTCCGGGGTTTGCCTCTGCTCGCCGGAGTTACTCGATTTAATCCCCGATCAAACTCCCTGTGACTTGCCGCGCGATGTCTTCGTAAAGCTGGTCAGCAGCGGTCGGCTGTGGGGCTTTCCGCTCACCGGCTACCGCTGCGCCGTGGACTCGCCGGAGCGGCTGCAAGCAGCCAGCGAGTCGGTTTCTGAGGGCCGCTGTGCGCTGAAACCTTTGGCCTGACCCAGTCAGTCCCTCAAGCCAGCGGCTTCTGGGCGCTAATCCAGTAGGCACGGGATATCACCGACCCGTGTTCAATGGTGAACGGGAGAAATCCTTTGAAGAAGCCCTTCAACCCCTCTCCGCGAACCGGCCGCTCAAAGGAAATGTTCTGGTAGCCAAGCTTCCGGATGTGCTGCTTCAACTCACTGCCGCGAAAACCAATTTCGTGCGTCTTGTTGATTTTCGAGGTCCGATAGCACGCGTAGGTGTGAATGGTGCTGGGCTCGTCGAACAAGAACAGCCAGCCGCCCGGTTTCAAACATTGCGTGATGGAATCGATCGATTCACGCCAGTCGAACACATGATGCAGCGCTTCGTAGCAAAACGCCGCGTCGTAGTCATGCGGCACGTTCCGGTGGATGTCCTCCATCGTGGACGTTAGAAAATTCAACTCGCACTGGAGCCGCCGAGCCTTGACCGCATCTACCCGGAGCTGGGCGTGGTCCACCTCCAGCTCTGAAATGCTCGTGCCGGTAACCCGGTAGCCGCGCAACGCGAGAATCTCCGAGAGCCAGCCCGCACCACAGCCCAGTTCGAGCAACTTCGCAGGCGAACGCAATCCCCGCTTCTCCATGGTCTCGATCATGCGGATCAGGTCTCGCGCATGGTGGCCGAACAGGCGTTCGTCCACCCATGGCTTCCGCATGATGATGTCCAGCACCTCGTCCAAGGCGGCGAACTCCATGCGCGCAATTTGCGTCTTCTCGCTCTGAAACACCTCTTCGCGGCAGGTGTGCCGGGGCGGAAACTTTCCGGTGCCGTAGTCCGCCATGATCAAATAAACATTGGCCCAAAACTTCTTCCAAACACTGCCGCCCAGCTGCAAGTCGGCCGGGTGGTTTTCGTGAAGTTGACGGGCGTAACGCAGGAGCGGGCTGGCAGCCAGTTTGGTGGCCGCCTGCTGCTTCCAGTCAGGTTGATGATTCATGCGGATGTCCGAGGCGATTCCGCCCGCGGAGCTCGGCCAGTATGCGAATGCGTCTGTCCACGGGAAGGGGAAAGTTCCCCAAGCACGCCCGTTGCCATGGGCTATTCCATTGACAATCTGCCAGCCGGTCCTTAGCAAATCGCGCCTTATGCAAGTTCCCACGCAGCCACGCGATCCGTGCCCGGCCCCATGACCCCGGAGCCTTCCGTCAGCGTAGTGGTGCCCAACTACAACCATGGGCAGTATCTGCCCCGCTGCCTCACCGCATTGGTTGAACAATCCGTGCTGCCCCAGGAAATCATCGTCATTGACGACGCCTCCACGGATGACAGCGCTCAAATAGTGGAAGAATTTTCCCGGCAGCATCCCCTCGTCCGATTGCATCGGAATCCGGTCAACCAAGGCGTTGTTTATGGTGCCAACCTCGGACTGCAACTAGCCCACGGCGATTGGGTGCTGTTCGCCGCCGCAGACGACTTCGTGCTCCCCGGCTTCATGGAGAAATCCTTGGCCCTCCTTCGGAAACACCCCGAATCAGCGCTGTGCTGCACCATCGGTGATTGGCATGAAATTGCCACTGGCATGAACTGGCATGTCAGCGTCGGCATGGGCGATCAACCCTGCTTCATACCTCCGGCGCGCATGGCTGAACTGGAACGCAAGGGCCAGTTCTACATTGCCAGCCACTCGGCCATCATGCGCCGCCAACCGCTGCTGGACGCCGGCGGTTTCCTGCCCGAACTGCGCTGGCACTGCGACTGGTTTGCCATCACCATTGCCTCCTTCCGACACGGCATTTGTTTCGTTCCTGAGCCATTGGCGCGCTTCTTCATTTATCCGACCTCCTACTACAAAAGCGGCTCTCGCCGAGAAGAACATCGCAAGGTGATGCGCGCGATTCTCGACCTGCTGCTGACGGAAAAGTATCGCGACGTCGAGCCGTTCATCCGGGAAAGCGGGGCTATGTTTCTGTTCGGCAAGCCGATGCTGTCCGTGATGCTCCGCCAACCCGCTTACCGCCGTTTCCTGACGCCCGCCTTTCTCCGCAAAAACCTCTGGCACATCACCAAGCTGGCGCTGAAGCAATTCACGCCCGGCTTCGCGGCCAATCTGTATTTCCGACTCGCGGGCTATCGCGCCAAGACCACGCCCACCGCCTGAACCCCGCGTCGCCAGCCATCATCGGGCAAGGCCAGTTTCCTGACCGCCGCTGTCGGAAGCAGCACATCACTGGCTAGCGACAATTAGAACTTTCATCAGCGGCGTTTAGGGAGCCGGAGGTTTCGGGATGATGAGGCAGCCGTTTTCTGCGTGGCCGTGTGGCCCCGAGGGAGGGCGGTGGCCCAATGATAACGAAACAACCATACCGAAAGCTCATG
>CAMCFN010000086.1 GCA_945874145.1 Akkermansia muciniphila | reverse complement strand
CATCACCCCCGCAGACAATTCTGGGCCGTCACGCAACCACCCAGCCCACCCCTCAACAACTGGCCCGAAATCCTCGGAAAATTCTCCCTGTAAAAACTGTCCCCTTTTGAACTCGCGCAGCAATCCCCTTTTGAACTCCCGCCGACAGCCGCTGGGGTTTTCCTTGCGACCCCGGTGACGTTCCCAAACTATCCGCAGTTAATGTTCGCGCCCGTCTCGGCAACCCCTTTCCCTCCGCGCGCATGATCGTGCTGCTGCTCTTCTTCTGCTCGGGGGCCACGGCGCTGGTCTATGAAGTCCTGTGGTCGAAGCACCTCTCGCTCATGCTCGGCAGCACGGTGCAGGCGCAGACGGTGGTGCTGGCGGTCTTCATGGGCGGGCTGGCGCTGGGCAACCGCCTCTTTGGCCGGCGCGCGGATGCGGCGGCGGATCCGCTCGCGCTCTACGGCAAACTGGAAATTGCCATCGGCAGCTACGCGTTTGTCTTCCATCTGCTGCATCACGCGGCGGACCGGATGTTCATCAGCGTGGGCGCGCCCTTGCTGGAGAAGCCGGTCGCTCTGCTCGGCTTGAAGGCGGCTTTGAGCATCGGGCTGCTGCTGGGGCCGACCGTGCTGATGGGCGGAACGTTGCCGCTGATTGCCGCGTGGCTGAACCGGCGGGGCACGGACGCGGGCCGACTTTCCGCGCGTTTCTATTCGGTGAACAGCCTCGGGGCCGTCTGCGGTGCGTGGCTGGCGGGGTTCGTGCTCGTGCAGGCGATGGGCATCACCGCCTCGCTGCAACTCACGGCGATGGTGAACCTGCTGGTGGGCTTCGCAGCCCTCGCGCTGGCGCGGAAAGGGGATCTTCCAGTTGTGACTGCGCCGGACGCGGAGGTGAATTCCGGTGAACGACCAGCAAACGAGGAACGGCGGTCACAGACCGCCGCTACGGTGCTTGCGGCTGCCCCACTCATTACTAATCACTCCTCCCTCCCGTTCCTCATAGTCGCCTTGACGGGGGCGGTCTCAATGGGTCTGGAAGTGCTCTCGGCCCGTTCGCTCGTGCTGCTCTTCGGGGCTTCGCTGCAAGCCTTCGCCATCGTGCTGATGTCCTTCATCCTCGGCATCGGGCTGGGCGGCGCGGTCATGGCCTCGCCGCGCACGCGGGGCTGGCCGCGCGAGACGGCGACGGCGGTGCTGCTGCTCGGGGCGGCGGCCTGGATTGGGCTGCTGGTCGCGGGCATTGAGCACTGGGTGGAGTTTTATCGCTGGGTGAAGACGGGCATTGCCCGCAGCGAGACGGGCTACACCTTTCATCAGCTTTTCTCCGGGGCAATGTCCCTGCTGGTGCTCGGGGTGCCCGCCGGCCTGCTCGGCGCGGTGCTGCCGTTGTGGATTCGCGAGCTGCCCCAGAGCGGTCCAGAACTGGGCCGGGGCGTTGGCCGGTTGCTGACGTGGAACACGCTCGGCGCGGTCGCCGGAACGCTGGCAACGGGTTTTGTGCTAATGCCGCAGCTCGGGCTGCGCGGGGCGTTTCTCGTGCTGGCGCTCGGACTTTGTGCGGCGGTGTGGCTGCTGGGGCAGAAGCTCACGCGCGCTCCGCTGCAATTCGCCGCCGGGGCGGTGGGGGTCGGGCTGTTGCTGGCCGGCGCACTGGGCGGCGAGAGCTGGCGACACCTGATGAGCTCCGGAGTCTTCCGTCTGCGGGAGACCGAGCTGAACCGCGACTATCTCTCGCACCGGCAAAAGCACGTCAAAATCCACTTCTACGAGGACGCCGCCGACGCCTCGGTCGCCATCGAGCAGGGAGACGGCGCAGGCATGAGCGACCAGTTGGTGCTGCGCATCAACGGCAAGCCCGACGCCACCTCACGCGGGGATATGGCGACGCAGTATCTGCTCGCGCATCTGCCCCTGCTGGCGCGGCCGGAGAGCAAGGACATCTTCGTGCTCGGCTTCGGCAGCGGCGTGACAGCGGGCGCGTTGCTTGGCCATCCAGTGAGCGGGGTGACGGTGGCTGAGAATTGCGAGCCGGTGCTGCGGGCGGGAAAGTTTTTCGCGCCCTGGAATCGCGGCGTGTTGACCAACCGCCTCGCGCGCATCGTGGGTGAGGATGCGCGCACGCTGCTCAAGCTCGGTCCGCAGCGTTACGACGTGATCATCAGCGAGCCGTCGAATCCGTGGATGGTCGGTGTGGGCAGCGTGTTCAGCCGCGAGTTCTACGAGTTGTGCGCCAGCCGCCTAAAGGAGGGCGGCATCATGACGCAGTGGTTCCATGTCTATGAGATGCACGATGGCATCGTGGAGCTGGTCTTCAACACGTTCTCGAAAGTGTTTCCCCATTTGGAGATCTGGGACCCGGGCACGGGCGACCTGATTCTGCTGGGCTCGCAAAAGCCCTGGCGCACCGGTCCCGAAGTGTGGCAGGCCGTCTTCGACCGTCCCGAGCCGCGCAAGGATCTCGCCGCCATCGGGCTGTTGTCCCCGCGGATGGTCTGGGCGCGGCAGCTTGCGTCGCAGCGCACGGCGCGGCTGTTCATCGAGAACGGCCCGGAGCAGTCGGATGAATTTCCCGTGCTGGAATACGAGGCGCCGCGGGCGTTCTTTGTCGGCGGGCTGGCCAAGGGCTTCCTCCAGTTCGATGAGCGCACCCGGCAGTTCCAGCTCGCGCCTCCGCCGAAGCGCGTCGCGTTGCACACGGCCTCGGCGGAGCAGCTTGCGCCGGTTTTTCCCCAGTATGGTTCGGTCAACCCCGAGGTCGCCCAGGCGGCGGGCAACCGGCTCTTCAGCCTGACGAACCGGTTTGCCACGCTGCCGTCCACGAACATCTTCATGCCGCCGCTGGCCACGGAGGATTATCAGGCGCTCGTCATCAACGTGGAGCAATGGCTGCGCGCCGGCGGAACCAACCGAACCTCGCTCACGATGAATGACGTGGGCGATGCCATCCGCGAGTGCCTCGCTCATGGCGAGCTGGAGCGGGCGCGGGCGCTGCTCGGCCTAGCCGGGGGCAAGCTCAAGAGCGGCGCGGAACTCCGTTTCCTCGAACGTTTCTGGCAGCGCGAGGCGGCTGCCGCCAAGCCATGATCCTCGGACTCATTTCCGACACGCACGACTACTTCGATCCCCGGATCGCCGACCACTTTGCCGGAGTGGAGCACATCCTGCACGCGGGCGACATCGGTTCGGCGCGGATCATTCAGCGGCTGGAAGCCATCGCGCCGGTCACCGCCGTGCTGGGCAACAATGACTTCGATCCGACTTGGCGGGAGACCGAGGTGGTGACGCTGGGTGGTCGGAAGTTTCTGGTGCATCACATCGTCGGAGTGCGGGCGCTGGCGGACGGAATTCGCGACCGGATTTCGCGTGAGCAGCCGGACGTGGTGGTCTTCGGCCACACGCACCAACCGTACGAGGAACGACGCGGCGGGACGCTCTTTCTGAATCCCGGCTATGCCGGCAAACCGCGCTTTGGCATGGAGCGCAGCGTCGCGCGGCTGCACTGCGGACCGGCTGAATTGCGCGTTGAATTCCTGCCGCTGTAGCGGCGTTCTGCGAGCGCCGGGTTGCGGTGCGTATCTCGACGGTCACAGACCGCCGCCTCAGCAAGTCAACTGATCAGCTCCGCGGGCGCAACCTCGATCTGATCCGCGATGGCCTTGGGAATTGTCGTGGAAGACATCTTCCCGTGCGCGTCCCGGGTGACGCAGACCACCGTGAGCTTGCCGCACGCGACTTCCATCGGATGCGGGCCGTTGAGCTTGCGGAACTTGAAGAGATAGCTGAGCGCCTTGGCCTTCTTTTCGCAGACCAGCATGTGGATTTCCACCTCGTCTTCGAAATGCAGCGGGTGCCGGTAATCACACGACGCATGGACGCGGGGCCAGCCCACCGGGGGATCGGTGTGGCGGGTGATGATGGAGAAGCCCAGCGAGCGGAAGAACGCGTGTTCGGCGGTCTCCATGTATTTGAAGAAGTTCGAGTAGTGGACGATGCCCGCCATGTCCGTCTCGCTGAACTCGACGCGGCGAAGGGCTTTGAACTCGAAGGCCATGGGCAAGTGTGGTTGTTCGACGCGCGCAGCTTGAACCGGGGGCCAGGGTCCGGCCAGCGCAAATCTTTCGGGTGTGCATTCCGACGGGAGCATCCGCGCTCCAGGCCCTTGCGCCCTCGGCAGCCGATTAGCTGGCCAACGGATGCTTGCGGTCCGCCAGCGGCATCGGCACGCGCTCCGCGGCGAGCGCGGCTTGATAGACGGCCATCACCATCTCGATGGCCTTCATCGCGTTGTACCCGCTGCACTCGGGCGCGCGATTCTTGGCGATGGCGTCCAGCCAATCGTCCACGAGGCGGGCGTTGGAGGGAGTGAAGCCTTGCGCGGCGGCGGGCACGTTCAACGTCGGGTCATCGGGCAGCCTGCGCCACTCGTCGGTCCTGCCGTCGGGCTTCCAGCCGCTCGACTTCAGCAGGAAGATTTGCGGCGGGAGGTTCGCGAGAAGGCGTGCCGCGCCCTTGGTGCCGATGAACTCAATGCCCCAGTGCCCGACGTGCTCGCGCAGTTTGCCCCGGCTGGTGAATGTGGCGGTCACGCCCTTCGCAAAGCCGAACTGCGCGCTGACCTCGTCGCCCGCGATGGGGCCGACGTTGTCCTTCATCAGGCGCGCGTCGGCAGGCGTGATGTCGCGTCCGGCCTGCGTGACGCGCGCGGTGCACCACTGCGGGTCACCGGTGAAGAGGCGCATGAGGTCGAAGAGATGCGTGCCGAGCACAATCATGTCCTCGCCGCCGGCGCGGGCGTCCTGCTTGCCCCACGCACGCATTTCAAGCAGCTCGCCGATGAGTCCGTCGGCGATGCGCTGCCGGAGGTGGACCGCGCCCGGGGCCATGCGCGTCTGGTGCGCGACGGCGATTTTCAAACCGCGCTTGTCCGCTGCCGCGAGCAACTCGTCCGCCTCGCCAAGCGTGGGCGTAAAGGGCTTCTCCATGCAGATGTGCGCGCCGACCGCGACTGCCGCCATGCCCATCGCGTGGTGCTGGTCCGACTGGCGCGGGGCGATACTGACGAGTTGCGGACGCTCCTTCTCGAGCATCGCGCGATAGTCGGTGTATTGGCGCGGGGCCTTGAGCTTGGCAGCCATCTTTGCCAGGCCGTCGGGATTCGCGTCGGCGACGGCGACCAGCTCCACGTTGGGTCGGTCGTTGAAAATGATGTCGAGGCCGTGGCCGTAGTCACCGCGCCCCGTGTGGCCGATGACGGCGGCTTTGAGCTTCGGCCCTTCCGTAGCACGCAGCCACGCCGGAGCGGCCAGTGCCGTGGTGGCGAGCAGAAACTGACGACGGCTGGGCGCGAGAGTGGTGTTCATGGTTAGCGGAGGGTGGACGCACCCAGCCAAAGTGGGATTCGCCCGGCGTTGTGTCTGTGCTTTGCCTTTGCGCCGCTCGCGGGTTGCGGCAAACTTCCGCCTCGTCCGCATGACGCTCACCGAAGCCAGCACCCGTCACCAGCAGCTTGTCCGCGAAATCCGCCGGCACGACCACGCCTATTACGTCGAGGCGAAGCCGGCGGTTTCCGACCGCGAATACGACCTGCTTTACGCGGAGCTGCTGGCGTTGGAGAAAGAACTCCCCGCACTGGCCACGCCGGACTCGCCCAGCCAGCGCGTGGGCGGCGCGCCCACCGGGAGCTTCGCCCGCATCACACACGAGCAGCCGATGCTCTCGCTGGAAAAGATTCCCGCCTCCGACCTGCCGACGAAGGATGAGGAGCCGGACCGCGAGCGGCGCAACCGGTTGCAGGACGAGCGCACGCTGGAGGAGTTCCGCGCCTTCGACGCCACCTTGCGCAAGCAGCTCGGCAAGGAGCGGATCAGCTACATCCTGGAGCCGAAGGTGGATGGCGTCTCCATCAGTGCTCATTACCGTGATGGCCAGCTCGTGCTCGGCGCGACGCGCGGCGATGGCCGGCAGGGCGACGACATCACGACCAACCTCCGCACGGTCCGCTCCATTCCGCTCCAGCTCGATGCCCCACAACCGCCCGCGCTCATCGAGGTGCGCGGCGAGGCCTACATGGCGACGAAGGAGTTCGATGCGCTCAACGCGAAACTTGCCGCCGCCGGCGAGGCGCAGTTGCCCAACGCCCGCAACGCGACCTCCGGCACGTTGAAGCAGCTTGATCCACGCGTCGTGGCGCAACGTCCGGTGCGCGCGGTGTTTTATGCCGTCGGGGTGTGCGAAGGGATCGAGTTCCGATCGCATGCCGAGATGCTGGCGAAGCTCCGTGAATTCGGCCTGCCCACGCAGTCCGCGTGGTGGGTGTGCGAGGGCATTGAAGAGGTGTTGCGCTGCTACCGGGAGCACGTGGTCTGCGATTACGATGAGGACCGCGACCTGCGCACCCGGCTGCCTTACGAGATTGATGGCGTGGTGCTGAAGGTGAACGACCTCGCGGACTGCGAGAAAATTGGCCTTAAGACCCGTGCGCCGGGCTGGGCCATCGTCCATAAACCCATCCCGTGGATCACGCCGGCCGAGACCGTGCTCAAGGCCATCACCGTGCAGGTGGGGCGCACCGGGGTGCTCACACCCGTGGCGGAGCTGGAACCGGTGTTCGTGCAGGGCTCCACCGTCGCGCGCGCCACGCTGCACAACGAGGATGAGATTCGGCGCAAGGATATCCGCATCGGCGACACCGTGGTCATTCGCAAGGCGGGCATGGTGATTCCCGAGGTCTTCGAGGTGATGAAGACCAGGCGACCAGCGGGCGCGAAGGTATACAATTTATTCGAGGCTGTCGAAGGTAGGTGTCCTGTTTGTAAGGGTCCGATTGCAAAGGAGCAGGTTTCTGCGGGCGACAAGGAGGAAGTCGCATGGCGTTGCCAGAACGTGGCTGGTTGCCCGGCTCAGAAGACGCGGCGGCTGGAATACTTCGCGCAGCGCAAGGCGCTCGATCTCGAAGGCTTGGGCGGCATCGTGGCCGAGAAGCTCATCGAGCGCGGCCTGGTGCGCGAGCCGCTCGATGTCTTCCACTTGAAGCTGCCGGAGCTGGGCGCGCTGAATCTGGGCACCGACGAGGAGCCACGCGTCTTTGGCGAAAAGAACGCTGACAAGCTGATCAAGGCTGTCACGCGCTCCCGCACCATGCCGCTCTCGCGCTGGCTACACGCGCTGGCCATCCCCGAAATCGGCGAGCAGACGGCGCGGGATCTGGCGACGTTCCACGCGAATCTCGAAGCCATCCCGCAGTCACCGTTGCTGCGGGAGGTGGTGGAGTTGCACCGGTTGCGTGAGGCCGCCGAGGCCGCCAGTCCGCGCGCGAAGGCGAACAAGGACAAGCCGGAGCTGGATAAGCAGCAGCTCGGGATACAGCAGGCCGAACTCCTCGCGCAGGCCAACGCCACGGGCGCGCGGCTCATCGCCACGGGCTTTGCCGCCGCCGCGAAAAAGAAGGGCGCGACCGACCTGGACGCGGTGGTGGTGGTCGGCCCCGTGGCGGCGCAAGCGTGTCTGGATTGGTTCGCGAGCGGGGTTGGGCAGGAGGTGTTGCGGCGACTGCGTGAGCTGGGCCTCAACCCGAAGGGCGAACAGGGCGCAACGTCGGATGCCCCGCTAGCGGGCAGGACGTTTGTGCTAACTGGCACACTCAAAAGCATGAGCCGCGACGAAGCGGCAGCGAAGATTCGCGCTTTGGGTGGAAATGTGTCTGGTTCGGTCAGCTCGAAGGTTGAGCTTGTTTGCGGCGAGAACCCGGGCAGCAAGTTGGCAAAGGCTGTGGAGCTGTGCACTCCAGTGCATTATGAAGCCACATTCATCCAGCTCGTGAGTGATGTTCCCATGCCGGCACCGCCGGAAGAGGGCCGCCTCTTTTGAATTTTCTCCGGCTGTAGGGGACCACCGCTGCCCCAACCCGACGCTTACAGAGCGCCGCTCCAGTGATTGCGTGTCATAGTCCAGCGCCTGAACTGGGGCATTCGGTGGTGGGGCAGCAGGTGAGCATATTTTTGTTCGCAGCAGTTTGGCGCGCTGGTAGAAACCTGCGATGCACAAACCGTATGCGCGCCTGGCGTTGGCGCTGGTCTTGAACTGCCTCGCGTTGACGAGCGCGCTCGCCGCACCCAAACAGCCGAACATCCTCTTTATCTTCAGCGACGACCACGCGTATCAGGCCATCAGCGCCTACCAGCATTCCATCAAGCTGGTGCCGACGCCGAACATTGACCGGCTTGCGAAGGAGGGGATGATTTTCCACCGCGCGATGGTGCCGAACTCCATTTGCGGCCCGAGCCGCGCGACGGTGATGACGGGGAAATACAATCACCTGAACGGCTTTTACAACAACACCAACAGCAAGTTCGACGGCAACCAGCAGACCTTCCCCCGCCTCCTCAAGGCCGCCGGCTACCAAACCGCCGTCGTGGGCAAGTGGCACCTCGTCGGCGCCGAGCCGTCGAGCCTGGGCTTCGACTACTGGGAAATTCTTCCGGGCCAAGGCATTTACTACAACCCGCCCATGAACCGCATGGGCCAGCAGGTGAAGCACACCGGCTACACCACGGACATCATCACCGACCTCTCGCTCGACTGGCTCAGGAAGCGCGACAAGTCCAAACCGTTCCTGATGATGGCGCAGCACAAGGCACCGCATCGCGAGTGGTCGCCGAATCTCAAAAACCTCGGCTGGAACAAGGACCAGAAGTTCGCCGAGCCGCCGACGCTCTTCGACAACTACACCGGTCGTGGCCGCGCCGAATATGAGCAGGACATGACGCTGGAGAAGACGTTCACCAAGCTCGACGCCAAGCTTGCCGTGCCCGGCAGCCTGAACGAGGAGCAGCGCAAGACTTGGAACGCCTACTACGAGCCGCGCAACGCCGAGCTGGAACAGGCCAATCTCACCGGCAAGGAACTCGTCCGCTGGCGCTACCAGCGCTACCTGCACGATTACCTCGGCTGCATCTTGAGCGTGGATGAAAGTGTCGGGCGGCTGCTGAAGTTCCTCGATGACGAGGGGCTGGCGAAGGACACCATCGTCGTTTACAGCAGCGACCAGGGCTTCTACCTCGGCGAGCACGGGTGGTTCGACAAGCGGTGGTTCTACGAGGAGTCGCTGCGCACGCCGCTGCTCGCGCGCTGGCCCGGCGTGACCAAGCCCGGCAGCGTGAACCGTGACATCGTCAGCAACCTCGATTTCGCCAGCACCTTCCTCGCCGCCGCTGGCCAGCCGATTCCTGCCGACATTCAGGGCCGCAGCCTCGTGCCCATCCTCAAGGGCCAGACGCCCGCCGACTGGCGCAAGAGCTTTTACTATCACTACTACGAGTTCCCCGGCCCGCACAGCGTCCGCAAGCACTACGCCGTCATCACCGACCGCTACAAGCTCGTCCACTTCTACGAGCCGGACGTGAACTACTGGGAACTCTTCGACCGCGAGAAAGACCCGCAGGAGCTGAAGAGCTTCTACGAAGACCCCGCCTACGCGAAGACCCGTGCCGAGCTGCACACCGAACTGACGCGCCTGCGCAAGGAACTCAAGGTGCCCGATCCCGACCTGCCCGAGAGCATCATCCGCCCTGGCGGCGGCAAGGCCAAGCAGGGCGATGCGAAGAAGAAGCAGGACGCGAAATAACCCCACGCGCCGCAGACCGAGCTTTGACTTGCGGTGGGTTTGTGTTCACCTTCCGTCCGTGCGCCCTCTGAAACACCATCTCCGCCCCGCCGCCCGCTGGTTGGCGGCGCTGGCGCTGATGTTTCACATCGCGTGGCTGCCGGTGCATTTGCTCACCGAGGCCCACTACGACGCCAGTCCGGCGCACGGCCACGTCCAAGCGCACGCGGATCATCACGACCACAGCCACGCAGACGTGGATCCATCACACTCGCACGGCGACACGGACCACTCCCACTTCACCGGCGACCACGAATCCGAGTTCCTCAGCAAGCGTCCGGTGGCCCTTTTCGCGCCGGTGCTGGCCGCGTCGCTGCCGATTGAACTGATTGCCCCGCCCACGGAAACCGCCCGCTTGCTCCCCTGCGCCGAGGCCGCCCCGCCGCCCGCAGATTTCTCCCCGCCCTCCGGTCCGCGCGCTCCCCCGCTGGCCTGACCTCCTCCGTGTCCCGCGCCGTCTTGCGCGCCGACGGGCTGGGTGTGCCCTGCCTTGATTCCCGCCGGTAGTCCCCTGACAGGGTCGTTCGTTCCGTTTGCTGATTTATGAAACCTGCTTTTCCGCGTCCCGCCGTGCGGCTGGCCGCCCTCTTGTCCACTGTTTTGCTCGCCGGCTGCCAGCGCCACGATGACCACGGCCACCCGCACGATGCCAAGGGCGGCCACCCCGACGAACACGAGGAGAAGACCGCCCAAATCACCGTCTTCTCTGAACGCCACGAAGTGTTCGCCGAGCACAAGGCACCCGTCGTGGGCAAGCCGACGACCTTCATCACGCACGTCACGGACTTGAAGACGCTGGAGCCGCGCCGCGAGGGGCCGGTGAAGTTCGTCCTGCGCCAGGGCGAGACCACGTTCGAGCATCCGCAGGCCACGCCCGCCCGCGCGGGCATTTACCTGCCGGGCATCGTCTTCCCCAAGACCGGCCTGTGGCAGGTCACGCTGCTCGTGCCGCTGGACGGCACCAACGACACGATTGCGCTCGGCATCGTCGAGTCCTACGCGGATGCGCACGCCGCGCAGCACGCGGAGATTTCCGATGCGCCCGAGGGCGTGAGCTTCCTCAAGGAGCAGCAGTGGAAAATTCTTTCGCAGGCCGAACTCGTCGGGAAGCGCCGCCTCGTCGAGCGCGTGCGTGTGTCCGCAGCGGTGACCGCGCGGCCCGGTGCGCTCGCGCACGTCACCACGCCGCAAGCCGGTCGCCTGCTCGCGCCGCCGGGCAAGGCGTTGCCGGTCATCGGCGACACGGTCACGGCGGGCCAGACGCTCGCGCTGTTGCAGCCGGCCTTCGCGCCGTCCACCGCCGGGGAATACAGTGCGCGCATCGCCGAGGCCACCGCGCGCATCGCGGAGTTCGACGCCCGCGCCGTCGAGGCCGGGACGGAAGCGGCCCGCGCCAAGCTCGCCATCGAGCAGGGCGGGGTGGTGCTCAAGCGGATGCAAACACTCGTCGCGGCGAAGGCCCGGCCCGAGCGCGACTTGCAGGAGGCGGAGTTCACCCTCAAGGACGCGCAGGCGAAGCTCTCCGCCGCGCTCGCGGTGGAACGCGCCTACCGCGACGCCGCTGCCGCCATCCGCGCGGGGCGCGAAGGCGTTTCCGTCACGCCCGCCGTGCTCGAACTCAAGTCGCCGATTGCCGGCACGCTCGTCGCGTCCGCCAGTGGCGCGGTCGGCGCGCAGCTCGCGACGGATTTTGCGGTCTTCACCGTGCTCGATGCCAGCAGCGTGTTCATCGAGGCGAAGGTGCCGGAGACCGCCACGCGCCGGCTCGCCACCGCGAAGCACACGACGCTGGAATTGCCCGGCGAACGCGGGCGCTTCCTGCCCGTCACCGGCGAGGGCGGCGGACGCCTCGTCTTCACCGGCCTCCAAGTGGACGCCGTCACGCGCACCGTGCCGTTAGTGTATGAGTTGAAGAACCCCGCCGCCCAACTCCGCATCGGCGAGGCCGTCACCCTGCACATCGAGACGGAGCGCGTGGAGGATGCCGTGGCCGTGCCCGACTCCGCGCTCGTCGAGGAAGCTGGACGGTTCATCGTCTTCGTGCAGTTGGGCGGTGAGACCTTCGACAAGCGCGACGTGACGCTTGGCTTGCGCGACGGCAACTGGGTGCAGGTGCTCGCCGGCTTGAAACCCGGCGAGCGCATCGTGACCAAGGGCGCAATGGCCATCCGCCTCGCGTCCGTCTCCGGCGTCATCCCCGCCCACGGCCACGCACACTAAGGACTCGCCATGATGGACAAACTCATTCGCTGGTCGTTGGACAACCGCGCGTTGGTGCTGGTCGCGGCGCTCCTGCTCACCGCCTTCGGCCTCCAGACCGCCACGCGCATGCCCGTGGACGTCTTCCCCGACCTCACCGCGCCGACCGTCACGGTCATCACTGAGGCGCACGGCATGGCTCCTGCCGAGGTCGAGCAGCAAGTCACGTTTCCCGTCGAGACTGCCGTCAACGGCGCGTCCGGCGTGCGCCGCGTGCGCTCCGCCACGGCGGTCGGCATCTCCGTCGTGTGGGTGGAGTTCGACTGGGGCACGGACATCCGCCACGCGCGGCAAATCGTCAGCGAGAAGATGGTGATGGTCGCCGGCGAACTTCCCGCCGAGGTGGAGAAGCCCGTCCTCGCGCCCGTGTCATCGGTGATGGGCGAAATCCTTTTCCTCGCGCTGACTTCGGAGAAACACACGCCCACGGAGCTGCGCACGTTCTCCGAGACGGTCATCCGGCGGCGATTGCTCGCCGTGCCGGGCGTCTCGCAAGTCACCCCCATCGGCGGTGGTGAGAAGCAGTTTCAAGTCGTGCTCGCCCCGGGCGCGCTCCAGACCCACGGCGCCACCGTCGCGCAAGTGGTCAAGGCGCTGGAGGAGAGCAACGAGAACGTCTCCGCCGGCATCCTCAACGAGCGCGGCAGCGAATGGCTCGTCACCGGCGTCGGCCGCCTCCGCACGCTCGCGGACATCGGCGAGACCGTCGTCACCGCGCGCAACGGCGTGCCCGTGCGCGTCGCTGACGTGGGCGAAGTGAAGCTCGGCGTGGCGCAGAAGCGCGGCGAGGCCTCCGCGATGGGCCGGCCCGCCGTCGTCATGGGCATCCAAAAGCAGCCGGGTGCGAACACGCTCGAACTCACGCGCCACCTCGAAACCGTGCTGGCCGACATCCAGACCAAGCTCCCCGCCGGCATGAAGCTCCAGACCGACATCTTCCGGCAGGCGAACTTCATCGAGATCGCCGTGAAGAACGTCTTCACGGCGCTGGGCGAAGGCGTGCTGCTGGTCATCGTGGTCGTGCTCGTGTTCCTCGCCAACGGTCGCGCAACGCTCATCACCATCACCGCCATCCCGCTCTCGCTTGTCACCGCCGTGCTCACGCTCAAGGCGTTCGGCGCGACCATCAACACGATGACCCTCGGCGGCATGGCCATCGCCATCGGCGCGCTGGTGGATGACGCGGTGATTGACGTGGAAAACGTCTTCCGCCGATTGCGGGAAAACACCGCCCTGCCCGTGGCGCAACGGCGCGGCGCACTGGCCGTTGTCTTCAGCGCCAGCGTGGAAATCCGCAGTTCTATCGTCTTCGCCACGCTCATCATCGCGCTGGTCTTTGTGCCGATATTCTTCCTCGGCGGCGTCGAGGGTCGGCTTCTCCAACCGCTTGGCGTCGCCTACCTCGTCGCCTTGCTCGCCTCGCTCATGGTGGCGGTCACAGTTACGCCGGTGCTGTGCCTCCTGCTGTTGCCCAAGTCCCGCGCGGTGCTGACGGGCCACGAGTCCGGCTTTGTCCGCCTGCTCAAGCGCGGCTACACGCCGCTGCTCAACGGCGCGCTCCGGCATCCGTGGTTCGTCACGCTGCCCGCGCTCGCGCTGCTGGCCGTCGCGCTCGCGGCCCTGCCGTTCTTTGGCCGCGCGTTCCTGCCCGAGTTCAACGAAGGCTCGCTCACCATCAGCGCCGTCACGCTGCCGGGCACTTCGCTCGCGGAGTCGGACGCGCTGGGCCGCGTCGTGGAGCAGACGCTGCTCTCACCTGCGTTTCCGGAAGTCACCTCGGTCGCGCGCCGCACTGGCCGCGCGGAGCTGGACGAGCACGCGCAGGGCGTCGAGGCCGCTGAACTCGATGTCTCCTTGAAGATGGGCCAGCGCAGCAAGGCCGAGTTCCTCGCCGCGTTGCGCGAAGCGTTTTCGCAGGTGCCGGGCATGAACATCACCATCGGCCAGCCCATTTCGCACCGCATTGACCACATGCTCTCCGGCACGCGCGCGAACATCGCCGTGAAGATTTACGGCAACGACCTCTACCAGCTACGCACGCTCGCCGAGAAAGCCCGCACCGCCATGGCCGGCGTGCCCGGCGTCGTGGACTTGTCGGTCGAGCAGCAGACGGAGATTCCTGTGCTGACGGTGAAGTTCGACCGTTCCGCGCTGGCACGGCACGGCGTCACCATCCGCGAGGCCGCGCGCGTGCTGGAGGCCGGCCTGCAAGGCGTGAAGGCCACGCGCATCCTCGAAGGCCAGAGCGCCTATGACCTTGTCGTGCGGCTCGCGGATAGCGACGGCTGGCGCACCGACACGCTCGGCGACATGCTCGTGGACACGCCCGCCGGCGCAAAAGTCCCGCTCCGCACCCTCGCCGACATCCGCAAAGACACCGGCCCGAACCAAGTGCTCCGCGAACAGGTGGAGCGCAAAATCGTCGTGCAATGCAACGTCGCCGGGCGCGACGTGACCAGCGTGGTGCGCGATTGCCAGAAGCTCGTGAACCCCGTCATCGCCGCCGCCACCGGCTACCGCGTCGAGTTTGGCGGGCAGTTCGAGAGCGCGGCGGAAGCCGGCAAAACGCTTCTGCTCGTGAGCATCGGCGTCATCATCGGCATCGGCTTCCTGCTGCACCTCGCCTTCCACTCCGCGCGCGACGCGGCGCTGGTGATGCTCAACCTGCCGCTCGCGCTCATCGGCGGCGTGGCGGGCGTGTTTGTGAGCGGCGGCGTGTTGAGCGTCGCGTCACTTATCGGTTTCATCACCGTCTTCGGCATCGCCACGCGCAACGGCATCATGCTCGTCTCGCACATCCGCCACCTGCACGAGGCGGAGGGCGTCACCGACTTCCGCGAAGCCGTCTTTCGCGGCGCAATGGAGCGGCTCGTGCCCATTCTCATGACCGCGCTTGCCGCCGGCCTCGCGTTGATTCCGCTCGCGATGGGCGGCGGCAAGCCGGGCAACGAAATCCAAACCCCGATGGCCATCGTCATCCTCGGCGGCCTGCTCACCTCGATGCTGCTGAACATGATCGTCGTCCCCGCGCTTTACCTGCGTTTCGGCAGCGCAGCGCAGGCGAAACCAGAGGCAGCGATTGTATGAACTCCTTTTCCGACTACCTCGCCCAAGGCAACGCGTGGCTCTTCATCCCAACCGCGTTGGTGCTGGGCGCGCTGCACGGACTGGAACCCGGCCACAGCAAGACAATGATGGCTGCGTTCATCATCTCCATCCGTGGCACGGTGCGGCAGGCCGCGCTGCTGGGCATCTCGGCCACGATTTCGCACACGGCGATCATCTGGGTGCTGGCCTTCGTCGGGCTGCACTACGCGGAGCGGTTCAGCGTCGATACGGTCGAGCCGTGGCTGCATTTGGCGACCGGCGTGGTCGTCATGGGCATGGCCGCGTGGATGTTTAATCGGCTCCGGCGCGCACAGGCCGAAGCGTCGCCTGCCCACAGTCACAGCCATTCCCACGGGCCGGGAGGCGAGCATCACCACGAGGAAGAACCGGATGACGCCCACGCGCGCGAGCACGCCGCCGAATTGCAGCGGCGCTTCGCCAACCGGGAAGTGACCACGGGGCAGATTGTTCTCTTCGGTCTCACGGGCGGGCTGCTGCCGTGTCCGTCCGCCTTCGCCGTGCTGCTCGTCTGCCTGCAACTCAAGCAGTTCACGCTTGGTTTCGCCATCGTGCTGGCGTTCAGCCTCGGCCTTGCGCTGACCCTCGTGAGCGTCGGCACGCTGGCTGCGCTGTCCGTCCGGCACGCCACCCAGCGCCTGCAATGGCTGGGCCCGCTCACGCGCCGGCTGCCGTATGTCAGTTCGCTCGTGCTGGGCCTGATTGGCCTCGCCGTCACCATCCAAGCCATCCGCCACCTGAATCACCTGCCATGAAGACAATCCTTCACCTCCTCACATTGTTGTTGTTGGGCGGCATGCCCAGCGTCGGAGCCACCACCAACCAACTTGATGCCCTGACCCTCGAGCAAGCGCTTGCGCTGGCCGAGCAGCATCACCCGCAGCTCGCCGAAGCCCGCGCCATGGTCGAGGCCGCCGCCGGACGCGCACAGCAGGCTGGCACCCGGCCCAACCCCGAAGTGGTTGTGCGGGCCGAGCAGATTCCGTTCAAGGACACTCCGGCGCGGGACCGGCAGTATGTCGTGGGGTTCGCCCAGACGGTTCCGCTGGGTTCCAAGGTCGCGAAAGCCCGGCAGGCGGAGTTGCTGGAACAGGATGCGCGGACGCGCCGACTTGAGGTCGTCCGACGCGACGTGCGCAAGCGGGATCACACCGCCTTCGCGACGGCGCTCTATCAGGAGCAGGCAGCTAGCATCCAGACCCGGATCGCCGAGGACTTCTCGCGCACGATTAGACTCATCAAGGCGCGACTGGCGGCCGAGGACGCGGTGCCGGAGGAGCTGGCCCGCGCGGAGATGGAGCAAGCCCGCGCCGAGGTGGAGGTGCGGCGAAGCCGGTCGTTGCAGGAGCAGGCCAGAAGCGCACTGACCGCCGCCCTCGGATCGACGGAGCTGCACATCCAGTCGCTGGCTGGAACTCTGGAAGCGGCCTTTGAAGTGCCGACGTTGGAATCCTTGACCGCCCGGCTGGCCGAGCATCCCGAGCTGTTGGAGGCGCAGGCCGCGCAAAAGGTAAATGCGGCCCGACTCGAACTGGCCATGGTGCAGCAGATTCCCGATGTGACGGCGGAAGTGCTCTATCGCCGACTGGAAGCAACCCGGCAGAACACGTTGGACTTCGGGTTCCGGATTCCGCTGCCCTTGTTTAACACCGGCCAGGGCCGGGTGCGTGAGGCACGGGCAGAGGCCCTCGCCACCGAAGCTCGCAGCCGCTCCACGCAGGCCGAGCAGCAAAAGCAGCTTCACACCGCCCACGCCGCACTGACCATGGCCCTGGCGAACCGCCGCGCTTTGAAGGACGACATCCTCCCGCGCGCCAAGACCGTGCTGGAGGCCGTCGAGGCCCGCCACGCCGCCGGTGAATTGGCGCTCAGTGACGCACTGTCCGCGCGCCGCGAATGGGCAGCGGTGCAACTGGCCCATTTGGAGTCGTTACGCGACGTGATGCACACATGGGCCGGTTTGTCAGCCCACTTTAAGACGCCTTAAGATGAGGCGATCCCAGCATGGATGGGAATCGATTTCCGGGCTCCTTCGGGGATCATAGTGGGTAAAGATCGAGCTTTCCGCAGAAGAACAGGATGCGCGTCCGATAGTTCTGGAAGTTGCGGAAGCCTCGGGCGGCGGATTTGAGGCTCTGGATTTTCGAGTTCAAGCCTTCGGTCACCGCGTTGGT
>CAMCFN010000085.1 GCA_945874145.1 Akkermansia muciniphila | reverse complement strand
TCGTTCTGCTTCGCAACGGCTTGGATGGCTTTGAGATCGTCCTGATCGTCGAACGCCATGCTGCGACGGAGGCCGTAGGTGCAGAGGTGCTCGATGAAGGCGCGGGCGACTTTGTCCCGGTCTTCGAGGAGCAGGCGCTTGAACTCGTTGGCGTCCTTGAACGCCCGTCCATCGGGCATCGCGCCGGCGGGGTTGACCAAGGGGTCTTCGCCGACTCCCGCCGGGACTTTCTCTCGGGTGCGCCACTGGCCGATGGCGTCGTAGTTGTCCCAGGCGAAGCCGAGCGGATCGATCTTCGCGTGGCAAGCGGCGCAATTCACGTCCTTGGCGTGCGCGGCCAGTTTGTCGCGCAGGGTGGCCTTGGGATCTTTGGGCGGGTTGGGCTCGATGGCAGGCACGTTCGCAGGCGGCGGGGGAGGCGTCTTGCCGAGGATCGTTTCACTTAGCCAGACGCCGCGGTGGACCGGACGATGCCGGGTGCCGTCGGAGGTCAGGCCCAGCACCGCGCCCATGGTCAGCAGACCGCCGCGATGATCCTCGGGCTTGAGCGAGACACGCTCGAAGCCGCCCACCTTCGGTCCGGGCAGGCCGTAGAAATCGCAGAGCCGGGCATTGGCCATCGTCCAGTCGGAATCGATCAAGCTGGTGAGGGGCAGGTTCTTGCCAAAAATCTCGCGGAAGAACTCCACCGGCTCGGCGCGCATGCTGGTCTCGAGCCAGGCGTCGTAAGTGGGGTAGAGCTTCTTGTCCGGCACGAACATGCCGAGGCGGTGTAACTGCAGCCACTGCCGCGCATAGTCATCAATGAAACGGCCGGTTTTGCGGTCGGCCAGCATCCGGTCCACCTCTTTCCTCAGACCCTCGCCGTTCAGCGTGCCGGCCCGGGCGGCGGTGAAAAGCCCCTCGTCGGGCATCGAACTCCAGAGGAGATACGAGAGCCGCGAGGCGAGTTCCCACGCGGTGAGCCGTTCTCGGACCACTGGGTCGCCCTCAACGAGATAGATGAAGTGACGGGACGTCATCACGCCCTGCAACGCCACCCGGTAAGCATCCGCCATCTTCTCGCCTGCTTCGCGCTCGGTGCGGTAGGACTGCAAATACTGGTCCAACTCCTCCTTTTTCACCGGCCGGCGCCAGGCACGCTCGGCCAGGCGTTGCAGATTTTCCGCGACCACTTCGGGCGTCGCGTCATCCGGCGGCAGCACCCCCTTGCGCCTCGACTTTTCCGCCTCGGACACCAGCGGCCCCTCCCATTCGATCCAATCGAGGAGCACCGTGGAGAAAAGGCCGTTCCCCTTGTCGTCGAACATCTGGGGAGCGTTCGGGTTCAACAGCCGGGTTTCGCTGCTGTGGGTGAAGATATAACTGCCGCCGCCGAGCGCACCGCGGAAGGCTGCGCCAGCTCTTCGATCAACCACATCCGTAGCCACCACGCAGAAGTCCAAAGATATGGGCATTTCGAGAAACACCTCGAACTCATGCACTTGCGGCTTTTCCTCCGGAGCCGTGAGGTCAAATTCGATCAAGCCATCCACCGTCTCCTCACCCGTCCGCTTGCCAATGCTTAGATGCGCCGTCTGGCCGCCGATCGGACGGATGCCGCTGGCTTGGATACGGACTTTGTATAGCCCGCTATGCTCCGGCCCCGTCCTCCCGAACCAGCCGGGCGAGAGCGCATTCTGGACCTGACCGGGAAAGAGGAGGTAACGCAGCGGTCGCTTGATGCCGAACCGGTCCAGCACTTCCTGCTGGTTCTTCCCCCCGTTGTAACGCAGTTCGGCAGCGGTCTTGCGCACCTTGCGCGCTTCACCGGCGGCAGCCGCCGGGAAGGCGCGGTCCAGCACGAGTTCCGCCGCGCGGAAATAACGGTCCACATGCGAGGGCGAGAGCGTCAACTCTGACCCGATGCGCTCAAAGCCGTGCCACCGTGTGTCTTCATTCAACTCCCCCGGCTTGGCGGGATCATAGCGCACGCCGAGCAGGTCATAGACCGTGTTCTGATACTCCTTCCGGCTCAGCCGGTAATGTGAAACCGCCGGCCGCGCCGCCATCCGGGCCGCCCGGCCCTCTTTGAGCAGCGAGTCGAGACTGGTCACAAATGCCGCGATCTCCTCCTGCGTGGGTTTCTTTTCGCCCTTCGGCGGCATCTCACCGCTGTTGACCTTCTCAATGGACTCCGCCCAGCGATGACTGTCCGCGCCCAATTTGAAATCGCGCGAGAACTGGTCTATCCGCAAATCCCCCTTCTGCTTCTCCGGCCCGTGGCAGCGGAGGCAGTGCTTCTCAAGAAAGGCATCAAATGGTTCCGCCCCACGGACGGCACCAGCTAAGGCAAGGCTGGCGGCGAGGCGCAGCGCGGCAGCGAATGACGAGTAAAAGCGAAAGCGCGAGGTCATGGTTGGGTATAAAGAATCAGCGACATTACCGCTTTTCTTGGCGTGCAGCCACCCCAAAAAAACGGGGGATGTCACGTGGATAGCTGGTGGCGAGCCGGTGACGACGAAGGCATGGCGGCGGCTCCGGCGATGGCGGATGCGCCAAGCAGCAACACGGACAGAATGGCGACGCTCGTTGAACCGCACCCAATCAGTTCAGAGCGGGCTTCTCAAACGCGGCGGTGAATGCAAGCGCAAGGCGGGCGGGATCGCATGGGCTTCGAGCCGGGTTCGCGTTTGGCCGATGAGCCGGTGGTGGATTGTCATTTCGCCAGGGGGCGGGACTTGAATTCTGACAGGCTGATGACGGTGGGCCTGACCGTGCTCGATTCGATGGCGGCGATGCATTTGTCCACCCGATCCACTTGCTCGTTCTTTGCCTTTGCTCCCGCAGCAGCGGCGAGTTGCGTGCGGACTTCGCGCAGTTGCGGCAAGACGGCTTTGGCATGAGCGCCGTAGCGCTGGAGATACTGGACGCAGGGTTCGACGCGTTTGCCAGCACCGCAGCGGGCAGGTTCCATGACGGCCACGCACAGCGTCATGCCTTCGCGGATGTGCAGGCGCGAGAGGAGGTCGAGGCCGGCGAGACGGATGCCGTCACCGAACATCTCGTTGCTGGGCGCGAGGCGCTCAATCGCCTGGACGATGGCGGGCAGGAGTTCCACCAGGTCGCGGTCGGTCAGTTCGTTGAAAACCTTCCTCACCGAGGCGCGGGCGACGCTGTCGTCATTTTGCAGCAGTGCTTGCACGGCGGGGTAGAGCAGTTTGCGGTCAACGCCATCGAGTGATTCGGCGAGGATGCTCTTCGGCTCGCGGCGTCCGGGGTAAGGCGAGAAAAGCGCGACGGCGGCGGCGCGCTGGGCCATGCGGCGCGGGTCGGCGGGATTCGGGCGCAGGGTCATGGCGAGCAGATCGCTCACGCTGGCTTGGCGCGCCGCCGCGCTGAGATTGGGCAGGGCCTCGGCGGCGAGACTTTGCAACTACGGGTCCGGGTCTTTGAGCAAGGCGCGCAGCTGCGCCGCGGCGGCATCGGCGCGCGGGCCGAGTGCGCCGAGTGCTTCGCAGGCGCCATAGCGGGCGTCGCGGTTGTCGCTGGCGAGCAGCTTGAGCACGTCGGGGAGAAAGTTGCCCGGTTTCTTCCCCAGCGCGGTGGCGGAACGCAGGCGCACCGAGGGTGACCAGCTCGAAAGACCGGCGAGCAATTGCACGGGCGTGCGCCGGTCGTAGGGGTTCTCCGCATTCTTGTATGGGAAGTCGCGTCCAGCGGCGATGACGGCGTCCACTTGCGCGGCGTTTAAGGCCGGCACGGAGAAAGCTCTCTTGCCCGTGAGCCGCAGGCTGTTGAGCGGCAGCGCGTAGGCCAGCAGATAGCCGCCCGTGCAATCCCAGCCCTTGTAACTGCCATGCTCCTCCTCGCCGACCGGCGAGCCTTGATAGACGAAGCTCGTGTCCCAGCCGCGCGCGAGATCGTAATGCCACGCCTGCTCCTTCAAATACGCGCCCGTCGCCAGCGGGCCGATCCGCGCGACGCCGGGCAGTGCCCAGAGCACGTTGAAAAAATTTCCCGTGTGTCCGCGCTCGCGCTCGCTGTAGGCGGCGGTGGACATCTTTGCAAAAAACTCCGCCGCCTCGCGGTCGCCGAGCAAATCATAGAGCACCGCCGCGCTGGAGCACTTGCCGTTGTCCTCGTGTGCGGGGAACGGCTGGTGGTCACCATAGGGCACCGCGCCCTTGTTCACATACCAGCGCACGAAGCCCGCCGCCTTGGCGATGGCGCGGTCCAGCTCGGGCTCCTTCACGCCGGCGTCGCGCGCGAGCGCCATGCCGATGGTGAGGCTCAGGCCCGGCTGGTTCATGCAGCCGTAACCGTTCAGGTTTCCGTCGGGCCGCGCAAACTTGTGTCCCCAGGTGCCGACACCGCTTTGGCCGTGCGCCGACTCCAGCGCGAGCCGCTTTAGGCCTGGCATCACGGCTTGGTCACCGGTCGCGATGACATACTCCGCGAGCAACACGAGGACGTAGCCGTAATGCCACGTCGCGAAACTGTCCGCCGAATAATCCGCGGCCCAGCGCGCCTCTTTTTGGAGCAGCGGGAGATACTCGTTGTTCCCGCTGGCGAGCAAGGCGAGCGCATTGAGCGAGCGCGGAATCGGATTCAGGCTGCGCGTGTAATTCGGCCCGCCAATCCGCTGCGCGAGCGATTTGCAACCCAGCTCGAAAATGCGCTTCGACTTCGGGCAGTCATACGGCGCGGTGGCGCTGTAGCTGCCGAGCACCGGGAGCGTCACCACGGTCTCCTCGGACTTCCCCGCACGCCAGCGCAGCAGACGCAATTTGCCACCGCCATTCTCCATCTCCGCCGCCGCGATGGCGTTCGCAAACTGGATGCGCGCATCGCCCGAAAAATTCTTCCCGTCCACACCGAGAATCACATCGTCCTTCGCCAGCACCGGCTCTGCGGGCGAGCCCTTCGCCACCGCCGTCACCAGAATCTGACGCGCGTCCGCCGAGTGTCCATTGGCAGTGAAAATCCACCCGCGAGCGCCGGTCGGTCCGAGCGTCCAGTCGTGAGGGCTGTCCTTCGCGAGCCTAGCGCCTTTGGTGAAGTCGGGCATCGCAGTCGCGTTTCCTTTTGGCGCGGCCAGAGCCGGACAGGCCGCGGCGAGGATGGCAGCAAGAGCGAGAGTGGGGAGTGTGGTTTTCATCATTGAGGGCGTGGCCTCGGCGAAAGCCTTGCCCATGAGCGCGAAGGTCTTCGCGCAGCCGAGGTATTGGTAGCCCGCGTTGGACGCGTCGCGTTTCCAGAGCTCGGCTTCGACGGGCGAAATCAGATCGGCTTCGTATTTCTTCAGATATTCCTTCTGCTGCGCATCGGTCATGGTGCCGTTCTTGTTCGGGCCGTTTTTGCCTTTGCTTTTGAGCGTGGCGGCCATCGCTTTGACTTTGCCGTGCTTTTCATCAATGGCCCAAGCTCCTCGGCCCAGAACGGCGCGGGGGCACGGCGACGACGTTGCCTTGAACTCTGGCATCAGCGACGGCGCGGTCATCGCCTCGCGGAGGGAAGCAGTGCTGTCCTTTGCGTTCACGCCGCCGACGCCGAGCACGCCGATGACGAACGGCATTTTGGGAGCGCTGAAATCCTTCCGCACATCGCTGCACTGGAAGCGGCGCGCCCGTGGCCTCGTTCCGCTGCCTTCTTCCACAACTCCAGGGCCTTCGCGCATGTCTGCTCCGTGCCTAAGGTTGCTCATAAGGGTGCGACGTTGTCGGTGAGGCGCATCATGCTGGTGCCTCAGGTCCGCGAATGGAAAGGGAAGTCGGTGTAACCCTCCGCTGTCGGCGCGGACCACGCCTTCATGTCTGCGGGCGGATTCAACGCCCAGCCGTGCGTGAATCGCTCCACGAGATCGGGATTGCTCAGGTAAGGGCGTCCGAACGCGATGAGGTCCGCCTGGCCGGAGGCGATCGCCGCTTCCGCCGTTTCCTGCGTGTAGCCGCAGTTGCCCATGAGCGGTCCCGAAAACACCACGCGAAACTCCGGCAGCGTCATCGGTTCGCCCTGCTCGTGGAAGCCAAAGGCCAGCCCATCCACCACATGGAGGAATGCCAGCGCGTAGGCGTTCAACTGGGTGGCGACAAACGTGAACGTCTCGCGAAAATCCGGCGCGCCCATGTCATTGAAGATCCCATTGGGCGACAGACGCACCGCCACCTGACTGGCTGGCCACACAGTGAGAATCGCCTCCACGATCTCCTTCAAGAAGCGATAGCGGTTCTCTAGGCTTCCGCCGTAGTGGTCCGTCCGATGATTGGTTTTGGAGTCGAGGAACTGGTTGATCAAGTAGCCGTTCGCCGCGTGAATCTCCACGCCGTCGAAGCCGGCGGCCTTGGCCCGCTCCGCCGCCCGCCGGTAATCCTCCACCACTGCCGAAACTTCCGCAGTCTCCAAGGCGCGCGGAGTCTCGTAGGGCTGCTTGCCGATGGGTGTATGTATGTAGTCGCCGTTGATCTTGATCGCCGAGGCCGACACCGCTGGCTTGCCCCCATGAAAGCTGCTGTGCGATGCGCGACCGCAGTGCCAGAGCTGGAGCAAGCAGGGCGTGCCGCGAGCGTGAAGTGCGGCCGTGATCTTCTTCCAGCCCGCCACCTGCGCGTCGTTGTAAATCCCCGGCGAATCCACCCAGCCGAAGCCCTGTTCGGAAATCGTGGTCGCTTCCGCGATGATCAGCCCCGCCGACGCGCGCTGCGTGTAATACTCCACCATCAGATCGTTCGGCACCCGATCACGCCCGGCGCGGCCACGGGTCAACGGAGCCATCACCACGCGGTTGCGCAGCTGCAACCCGCGCAGATCAAAGGGGCAGAGCAGATGGGGCGAAGAGTTTGTCGATGCGGTGTTGTTCATGGCTTCAGTCTTATAGTTCAGGATGGCTTGACGGGCCAGCGTTGTCACCACCGGTGAGTTCGCGCGGCAACGAGAGCGGAGAGGGGGCGGGGGCGCGATTGTTCACCGCCTCTCCTCGCTTCGCAGCATCACCTCGTTCCGCCGCAGAAATGCCGGAGTCCAGGGCGGGTCGAAGTAGCCGAAGACCGGCGGCGACGAGACTGTCAACGCCTCCGACGTCATCCAAGTTTTCAACCGCTCCAGCGAATCAGCCTCCATCTTGGCGTTCCGGCCGCCGCTGAAGCGCAGAACCGCGAACCGGCCCGCCGGCAGTTCGCGCACCGTCACGGCTGCCTCTGAGGGCGTGGGCACCGTGCTTGACTTCAACGCCGCCGGCAGCACAAACGCCATCGTTGCGTTCGTGTCGTTGGAGGACATGAACACCGGGGTGGTCATGGCGATCTTCTGCTTTCCCTCGTTCGCGCCGGTGATGAACCGGAACAGGCGCATGAAGCTACCGTCGGTATCGTTGCCACCGCGCGCGGCCGGCGTCTCCACCACCGTGAGCGCCGGATAATCCCGCAGCTCGAACTTCCCGTCCGACCGCACGACCTGGTAAGGTGCGGACTCGTATCCCGCGCGCGTGGCCTGGCAACCCATGAAAATCAAGGTCGCTGACACTATGAGAATGGAAAGGATGATCCACATTTTCTTCACCCGGTGACAGTAGCCGGTCATCCGCCCGTTGGCGAACCTGGAACCGTTCCCACTTCCGCCGTGAGCGAGTCCCCCGGGGAAAGTGCGAATTGCCACCCCACCCCGAATTAAGCCGGATTCGGCGCGTCGCCCGCTTTTGGTGCCCATTCTAGTGCGCAAAACGCAGCTGCTTAAATGGGATTGAAGCGCTCGTTCTTTTAGGCTATGAGGAGGTCGATTTTTTCAGATGTTGGCATGAAGAGTTTGCGGGCCAGTGGTTAAATGCAGGCTCTTTCGTCAGAACCAGTTTGGTCCAGTTGAACTCGTTTCCGCGCCGCTGCCATTGAGCGAGCGACGGTGAAGTTGCCGGTAGAACGTCGCCAAACCGTAGCCGATGACTCATGATAGCCAACTCGGGCAAGCCATTGCGGTGCGCGCCATGCGCCCAGCCGCAGAGGTCGTTTGGCGGATGAAGTGTTGAATTGATACCCTCCCGTGAACATGGTCCGCCCCTTCTCTTGCTTTTGTCGCGCACTTGGTTCCGTTTGGCTATGGCTCGCGTTGGCCGGCTTGGCGCATGCGCAAGGCACCGGGTTCACCTTTCAAGGCCGGCTCACCGACAACGGTGCGCCTGCCAACGGCCTCTATGACTTCCAGTTTGGGCTGCGGGACGCGCTGGCTGCCGGAAATGCGGTCGGCAGCACGCTGAACTTGAATCCGGTGGGCGTCACCAACGGCCTCTTTACCGTCACGTTGGACTTCGGCGCGGGAGCGTTCAACGGCTCCGCGCGCTGGATCGAGGTCGGCGCGCGCACCAATGGCTCCGCCTCCGCCCACACGGTGCTGGCGCCGCGCACGCCGGTGTCGCCGGTGCCCTACGCGATGTTGGCGAACACGGATGCGCTCGCCGCCCAGCTCGCCGCGCTGACCGCGCAACTGGCTGCGGTCAGCAACCAGGTGACTTCACTCACGAATCAAGTGACCACGCTCGTCGTGTCGAACGCCACGCTGGCCACGCAGTTGGTGACGGTCTCCAACTATTCGGCCACGAACATCCCGGCGGGCGTGCCGGTGGTGTCGGGCAATGCGCAGGAGCCAGCCTTCCTCGCGCAGGGCCTGCAGCTTTTCCAGACTGTGCCCGCCCCGCCATGGGTGAACGGCACGGCGACGGGCGTGCCCTCGGCGCGGTTCGGCCACTCGGCGGTTTGGACCGGCCAGCAAATGTTGGTGTGGGGCGGTGATTTGGGTGCGGGCACCTACAGTTCCGGCGGAGGTGCTTATGCGCCCGCGTCCGATACATGGCAGAATATCGCCACGTTTCAGGCACCTTCCGCCCGGGCCAGCCACACTGCGGTTTGGACTGGGACGGAAATGTTGGTGTGGGGTGGTTTCGGCACCAGTGGCTACCCGGCGGCGGGGGCACACTACAATTTGAGCCAGCAGACCTGGACGGCGGTGGGGACTGGGGGATCGCCTTCCGGGCGCGATGGGCATGTCGCGGTTTGGAATGGCAGTCGCATGCTGGTTTGGAGCGGACGTAACAATGTCGGGCTGCTGGCGGACGGTGGGGCTTATGTGCCGGGCACGGATGGCTGGACGGCGCTGCCTTTCACGGACGCACCGGAAGGCCGGCGGTTCGCCACCGTGGTTTGGACGGGCACCAACATGGTGGTGTGGGGCGGGCAGGGGTTGAACGGGGAGCTGGCCTCCGGGGGGCGGCTCGTCTGCGACACGGGCGGCGTCCCGCAAGCATGGCAGGCCACTTCGGCCACTGGAGCCCCGGTGGCCCGCCTCGGCCACTCGGCGGTCTGGACGGGTTCCCGGATGATTGTGTGGGGTGGTTTACAAGGATCCACTTTTCTCGCTGACGGAGCCGCCTATGACCCGGTGGCGGATGTCTGGACACCCCTTGCCACCGCGCTGGCACCTACGGCCCGCACGGCGCACGTCGCGGTCTGGTCCGGTTCTGAAATGTTGATTTTTGGCGGCGAAGACGGGACCGGCGCGTTGCTGACCGGGGCGGCTTACAATCCTGTGAAAAACATCTGGCGCTCGCTGGACACCTCCACGGGCGCGGTGGCGCGCAGCAAGGCGGCCGGCATCTGGACCGGCACCCAACTGGTGGTTTACGGCGGAGTCGCAGCCAGCTCGCCGGTCGCCCAATTGCAACGTCTCACCCCGCAGTCCGCTTGGTATCTCTTTCACAAGCCATGAAAACTCCCCTCCCTCTTCTGCTGGGCGCCTTGCTCCTGCTCACCGCCGCCCCCGCGCAGGCGCAATGGACCACGCAGAGCATCACGCTGAAACCTGGTTGGAACGCGGTTTATCTCTTTGTTGATGCCGGGCACGTCACCTTGGACGCATCGGTGGGAGCCGACGGGGCGAACCCGATCTCGGAAGTCTGGTTGTGGCAGCCGGTCGTCGCTCCCGGTCGCTTCATCAACAGCCCTTCTTTGCCCCTGCCCTCCAACAATGACTGGGCCGTCTGGGCGCGGGCGGGCCTCGTGGCGTCGCGCTCTTTGGTCACCCTCATGCCCAATGCCGCCTATCTTGTGCGCAATAGCAGCGGGGCCAATTACACTTGGAACATCGTCGGCAAGCCGGTGGTCCCTCGCTATGGTTGGACCGCCCAGGGCGTGAACTTCATTGGCTTCTCCACGCCGCCGGTGAATCCCCCCGTCGTGGACACCTTCTTGTCGCCCTCGCCGGTCCTGCAAAATCAGGCGCAGATCTTTTACTATCCCGGCAACGAAGCCGCCGGCGCGGCTCCAAACACGCGCGAACTCTTCACCAAGTTCTCCACGCCCGCCACCCGCGGTCAAGCCTTCTGGATTCGCGTCACCGACTTCTACAACAACTACTTTGGCCCGGTGGAGGTTGTCGCGCAGTCCGCCGCGGGCATCCGCTTTGGCGAAGCGCTGGGCCAATACAGCCTCCGGCTGCGCAACCTGACGGCCGGAACGCTCACGGTGACGAACACCTTGGTGGCTTCGGACACCGCCCCGGTCGGCCAGATGGCCCATGTCGGTCCCGTCCCG
Source organism: Akkermansia muciniphila (assembly GCA_945874145.1). Taxonomy (GTDB): domain Bacteria; phylum Verrucomicrobiota; class Verrucomicrobiia; order Limisphaerales; family SXTU01; genus SXTU01. Next base: position 6,683 of record CAMCFN010000085.1, on the reverse strand, counting down.
CTCCTGCTGCGCGGGGTGCTCAACCAAACCAACCTCACCTACGCCTATTCGGACTTCACGGCCCCGCGGGTTATCACCCTCGCCCCGCAGGGCCAGCCCGGTTCGGACATCGAGCTCATCCTCGGCCTCAATCGCCAGGTCATCAACACCGCGCCCGGGAACGCGGGCGACCTCTACGCAGGCATTTTCCGCATCACCGATTCCCTGGGCTATTCGCAGATCGAGCTGCCTGTCTCCGCCGTGCGCACCTCCCCCGCCGGGCTGTGGGTGGGTAATGCCAACGTCACCCACGTCCGCTCCTATCTGAAGAGCTACCAACTCGGCCCGGACAACCAACCCGTGCTCTCCCCTGTCGGCACCAATGGCGCGGCCTATGTCGTGACCAATTTGAACACCACCCTGGGCCCCACGTCCCGCTCCTTCCCCCTGCGGCTCATCTATCATGTCGGCACCAACAACGAAGTCCGCTTGCTCCAGCGCGTGTTCAGCGGCTTTGACCTCCAGACCAATAGCATTCTTGCCACCCGTGAGAACCTGTTGAACTCCGCCGCCCTCGCCTCCGCCCGCCGCATCAGTGCCGCGCACTTGCCATGGACAGCAGCCAATGCGGGATGGATCGCGACCGGCAGTTTCTCTCAAGGCCAGAGCCTCACCAACCTCGTGACGTCGGACTACAATGACCACGTCTCGAACCCCTTCCTCCACACTTACCATCCTGACCACGACAACCTTAACGCCACCTTCAGCGCCCTCCAACCCCTCGGGGCTGAGTCCTACGACATTGAGCGCAGGCTGGTGCTCAGCTTCACGGCCCCGCCCGTGGACTTCACCACCCTCACGGAAGGCAGCTCCAAGATGGTGGGCCTGTATCAAGAGGACATCACCTTCAAAGGTCGCCTGCGCACCATCGGGGGCACCCCCACCAACGATACCCGCACCATCACCACCGCCGGCGACTTCTCCATCCAACGCGTCAGCACCGTGCCGCAGCTCACGCAATAATCCTCCTCGAACATCCACCGCCTTATGGAAACGAACTCCTTCTCCGCCGCCCGTGCCGCGTGCCGCATGGTAGGGCGCGTCTGTCCCCAGCGCGCCGCCAGACCACTCGGACACGCCAACGGCGCGCTGGGACAGACGCGCCCTACCAGCCTTTGGCGTCATCTTACCGGCGGACTGCTCGTGTGCGTTGGACTCGCGCTTAGCACTCACGCCGCTGACCAATACCCGCCCGGCCGCCTCACCTTCCAGGGCCACCTCACCGACGCCGCTGGCGTGCCGCTCGGGCTGACCGCCACGACGAATGCCCAGGTGCAATTCCGCCTCTGGCGGAGCGCCGCAGGCACGGCTCCGGCGGACTTAATCTGGGCGGAGAAACAGACCGTGAAGGTCACGCGCGGCTTCTTCAATGCGCTGCTCGGCGCGGGCAATGCCACCGGTGTCTCCGGCGAGTTCTTCACGAACAACCTCGCCGGCCTCTTCCTCGGCGCCGATGCCTCCGACCGCTTCCTCGGCGTCACCGTGGTGGGGCAGGGCGGGGAGATTGCGCCGCGCATGCAGTTCCTGTCCTCGCCCTTCGCGCACCTCGCGCGCACCACGGCGAACCTGCTCAATGACAACGGCCAGCCGGTCTTCACCACCGCGCCTGGCGCCGTCGGCGTGAACACGCCCGGCGCTCCCGGCGCGACGCTCGACGTGGGCGGCACGGTGAAGGCCACCACGCTCCTCGGCGACGGCTCCGGCCTCACCGACGTGTCCGTGCAGGCGGCGAACGTCACCGGCGTCTTCGACGCCTCGCGCCTCGCAAATGCCACGGTGACGGGCGCGAAGTTCGCCTCCAACTCCATCCCCGCGTCGCTCGTGGCGAACCAGGCCGTCACCGCCGCCAAGCTCGGGCCGGACGCCGCGATCGCTCTCGCCGCGCTGGCCGGCGGCGTGCCCAACGGCGGCGTCATCGTCTCCAGCAAGAAGGTGGACGCCACGCTGCACAACATGGGCTACGTGAACATCGGTCCGGCCTCCTTCGACGGCCCTAAGTGGACCATCCGCGCCACCAAGGACACACCCAATGCGCCGACTTCGCGCCTGAACCGCAACGGTTCTTCGGACCATCGGCAGGCCGCGACGATCTGGACCGGCAGCAAGTGGATCATGTATTCGGGCATGAATTTCAACTCCTCCGCCTACATCACGGACGGCGGCATCTTCGACCCGGCCCTGAATTCGTGGACGCCCATCTCGACGGTCGGGGCGCCAGTCGCTCGCGATGAGATCAACTTCATCTGGACCGGCACGGTTGGAATTTTGTGGGGCGGCTGGAATAATTCATCCCTCGCCAGCGGCGGGATCTACGACCCGGTTGCCAACTCGTGGTCTGCGATGAACACCGTGAACCAGCCAACCGTTCGCAATCGCCACCGCTCGGTGTGGACGGGTTCTGAGGTGTTTGTCTGGGGTGGCATGATCAACAGCTCAGGCACGACGGTGGTAAACGACGGCAAGCTCTACAATCCGGCCACCAACGGCTGGCGCAATATCTCGGCTTCCCCGCTCCAGCCGCGCCGGGATTTCAGCGCTTTCTGGACCGGCTCCGAGGTGCTTGTCTGGGGCGGCACGCGCCCCGGTGTCGCCAATCTGAACGACGGCGCGCTCTACAATCCCGCCACTGACACCTGGCGCATGATGAGCAGCGTCAACGGCCCGGCGAACCGTCAGGAAGTCGGCGGATCGGTCTGGACAGGCAAGGAATTCATCACCTGGGGCGGGGTGGCCGTCGGGGCGGGCAACGATGGCGGCCGTTACGACCTCGCCACGGATACTTGGATTCCGTTCAACACGCCCAACCTGTCGCCCATCTATGAAGGGGCTGCCTTTTGGAACGGCTCGAAGGTCTATTTCGTGCAGGGCAGATACTCGAGCGCTTATGTGAACGAGCATGGCGGCGGTTTTTACTCCGGCTTCAGCTTCGACCCCGCGAGCAACCAGTGGGATTACCTCCCGGCTGCGCCCATCACCCAGGCCTTCATGCCGCACACCTGGACCGGCACCGAGCTGCTGACCTTCGCCACGTTCCGCGATGGCAACGACCGCACGGTGCTCTCCTTCAAGCCGGAGTCGGAGACTTACTTCTACGCCAAGACCACCCCGCCCTCCGACAACTGGACCATCCGCGCCACCAAGGACACGCCCAACGCGCCGCTGCCGCGCATGTTCGACTATGATGGCAAGCCGCAGACCGTCTGGACGGGTAGCAAGTGGCTGGTCTGGGGTGGAATGGCACTGCCTTACAACCCCGGTGTCAACCTCAAGGATGGCGCTGCCTTCGACCCCTCGAACAACACGTGGCAGCCGATGTCCCCCACCAATGCGCCCAGCCCACGCACGCAGTTCTCCGTCGTGTGGTCGGGCGACCAGGCCATTTACTGGGGCGGCTACACCAACAACTACATCGGTGACGGCAAGCGGTATTTCCCCGCGAACAACACGTGGAGCAACATCACCGCCACCGGCGCACCCTCGGCCCGCAGCCGGCACGCCGCAGTCTGGACAGGCACCGAGATGCTTGTCTGGGGCGGGGCCATCGCCACGGGCATGACCACGACCAACAACGGCGCACGCTACAATCCCACGACCGACACATGGACCGCGATGGCCGCCGCGCCGGCGGGCTTCACTAACCGCGCCGACCACGTTGCCGTCTGGACCGGCACGGAGATGCTGGTCTGGGGTGGCTGCACCAATGCCAACATCGTTCTCGGCATCCCGCGCTCAGATGGCGCGCGTTACAATCCGACGAGCAACACTTGGACGCCGATGAGTTCAGTCAACGCGCCCGTTGGCCGCACGCTGGCACTCGCGGTCTGGACGGGCACGGAGATGATTGTCTGGGGCGGCTACCTCAGCCATACCAACCTCAGTTCCGACCTCAACACCGGCGGCCGCTACAACCCAGCGACCGACACTTGGACTCCGTTCAACACCGGCCCATACACTTGGTCGCAGGAAGCCACCGCCGTGTGGACTGGTTCGAAGGTCATCTGGGCCGGGGGTTCGGACCGCGTGGGACTGGTCAACCGCTCCGGCAAGGGTGGCATCACCTACGACCCCACCACGGGCACGGTCGGCGCGCTGCCCGTCGCGCCCATTCAGCACCGCAACATGATCTACACCTGGACCGGCACCCAGCTCCTCACCTTCGGCTCCTCGGAGGATGCCCTTGACCGCACCGTGCTCTCTTACAAGCCCTGACGCGCCATGAACTTCCGCACCACCCGCACGAACATGAAACGCATCTGCGAAGAACTTCCCGCCCCGCGTAGCGCAAGCCGGCCCGGGCTGCGAATGCCAGCAACGGTGAATGGTTACGTTTCGCCGAGCCGGCTGGAAGCCGGCGGCACGGCAAGCCGGAGGCTTGCGCTACAGGGATATGCGCTCATTGCCCTTCTCCTCGCCTTCACCCTCCCCGCCTCCGCCGCCACGCCCACGCCGCCGGGCAAGATGGCTTTCCAAGGTTTCCTCTCGGACGCCGCTGGCCAGCCGCTCGGCCTCGCCAGTCCGCTCAAGACCAACCTCACTTTCCGCATCTACCGCAACGCCATCGGCACCACGCCCGGCGACCTCGTGTGGTCGGAGGCGCAAACCGTCGTCGTCGAGCAGGGGCAATACACCGCGCTGCTCGGCAACGGCGCGCAGGTCGGCGCGGAGCCGTTCACGAACCACCTCGCCACCGTCTTCACCGGCGCGGATGCCTCGGACCGCTTCCTCGGCGTGACGGTGGGCACGGGCACGGAAATTCGCCCGCGCATCCAGTTCTTCGCGTCGCCCTTCGCGCAGTTCAGCGGGGCGGCCACGATGCTCGTGGGCGCGGGCGGCACCTCGCTCCTCAAGGCGTCCGGCACGAACCTTGGCGTGAACCTCACCAACAACCCGGCCTTCCCGCTGGAAATCTCCGGCTCGCTCAAGGCCACCAACTTCGTCGGCAGCGGCGCGCAGCTCACGGGCGTCTCCGTGGCGGCGGTGCGGCTCACGGGCACCATCACGGCGGCGCACATCGCGGACGGCGCGCTCACCGGCGCGAAGCTCGCCGCGCCGCTCACCACGGCGGAGCTGGCGGATGGCTCGGTCGGTTCCTCCGCTCTCAGCGCCAATGCGGTGAACACGCTCGCCAGCCAAATCGGCGGCGTCGGCTCCGGGGCCATCATCGTCTCCACCAACGCGAACAACACCACACTTACCGCGCTGGGCTTTGTGAACCTCGGTCCGGCGACGCTGGACGGAGAGACCTACACCATCAAGGCCTTCAACGGTGCGCCCAATGCGCCGGGCGTGCGATTTGTCGTTTACATGAGTGGCGATGGGCAGGCCCGCCAGTCGGCGTGGACGGGCAGCAAGTGGATTATCTGGGGGGGCTGCACTGCGGGCATCACCGCCAACTACGGGGATGGTCGCGTCTTTGACCCGGCGCTGGGGACTTGGTCAGTGATGTCGAGCGTCAACGCTCCGAGCGCGCGCCGTGAGTTTCAAACCGCATGGACAGGGAGCAAGTTTCTGGTCTGGGGCGGCTTCGGTGGCTCCTATCTGGGCGATGGCAAGCTCTACGACCCGGCGACGGACAAGTGGACGACCATGAGTTCGGTCAACGCCCCGGGCGCACGGCAGCGCTACTCCGGAATTTGGACCGGGACGGAGTTCATAGTCTGGGGTGGCGGCGGCGGGCCGGAAGCTAGCACTACATGGAATGACGGGGCCATTTACAACCCCGCCACCGACACATGGCGGCCCATGTCGGCCAGTCCGTTGGCAGGACGTTTGGACCACTGCGCAGTCTGGACTGGCACGGAGATGATCGTTCAGGGCGGTTCGGCCAATGTCTATTACGATGATGGTGCCCGCTACAATCCGGCGACCGATACTTGGACGCCCATTCCCTTCAACCCCAATGGCAAGGCGTCGTATCAAGGTGCCGTGTGGACCGGCACGGAGATGATCATCTACGGCGGCTCCGACGGCGGCAACGTGCATGGCGGCGCACGCTACAACCCGGTCAGCAACACTTGGAAGTCCATCAGTCCGGGCCTCGCCATCCTTTCGGCACGCTATCGTCCGCTCGTCGCGTGGACCGGCCATGAGATGATCATTTACGGTGGCGGCAACACCGTCACCGGCCTGAGCGACGGCGTGCGCTACAACCCCGCGACGGACACTTGGACGCCCTTGGCGACCGGGAACAACTTCATCGCCGCCGGGTCGGCTGTCCGGCTGCACGACATCTTCTACACCTGGACCGGCAGCGAGTTCATGTGGATGGGCTTCTGGGCCGACGGCGGCAACAACACGGTCTATTCCTACCGCCCGCCCCGCCCCGCCTACCTCTACGCCAAGCCGTGAACCCTTACCTACGCACGACTATGAAACGCCTCTCAATTCCGGCCGCTCTCCCTCACCCCGGCCCTCTCCCGCTGGGAGAGGGAGCCACTTCGACCGCGCTCGTTCTTTCCGCACGCCTCTCTTCAGCCAGAAGCGGGATGCGTTCCTCCCTCTCCCAGCGGGAGAGGGCAGGGGTGAGGGAGAAAGCGTTCGGAGTCATGGTGGCTTTCCTATTCGCCGCTGCCTCCGCCTTCGCCGCCGACTCCCTCCCGCCCGGCAAGATCAGCTACCAAGGCTTCATCACCGATCTGACCGGC
>CAMCFN010000084.1 GCA_945874145.1 Akkermansia muciniphila | reverse complement strand
GAAAAATCCCTCCTGCGCTTAATCGCCGCCCTCCTGGCCGAGACCAGCGACGACTGGGAAACCGGAAAAATCTACCTCAACATGGAACCAGTGACCCAACCCGCAACCTGATGATCGCTGCTTTTACAGAAAAGAAATTGCGCCGCCGGGGGCGGCTGGGGCAAGGCTGATCCGACTTGCGACGGCGTTCTCGTGTCTGCTGCTTCTGAGCCGTCATCTCGTGAGCCCGAAAATCTGGTGGAACGGAGAACCGATGGTTGGTAGAAACGGGCTGGTGGCGGACTTGTTTGCAGACGCCCAGACGAGCTTCAAAGCCAAGTTGCAGTCAGCGGTTCAACGCCTCGCCGCCAGCAACATCTTCGTTGGGACAAGCTCGTGGAAGTATTCTGGACGGTGTGGCCAGAAGGAGACGCAAAGCGTGAAAGAAGGCGAATGGGCCACGTTGGAAATCATCGTTCAAGGCGACAAGGTCGAACACAAGATCGGCGGTGAGACAGTCCGCCCCACGTAGGGATCCGCTACGGCGATCCGGTTCATGCTCCGCGCCGAATTCGGTGCCATCCAGATCCGGAACCTCCGCGTAAAGGAGTAGTGCGTGACGGCAATGGCCTGGGCTTAGGTTCGCTGGTGACGCGGCCCGGGAAGTCGACCGGGGGAAGAGCTTGCGTGCGGCCAGCGACGGCGGTTTGCTTCCCTGCATGAAACTCAGCAGCCTGCTTCTGGCCCTCCACCCACTGCCGCGCCCCGCGGGACTATTTCTCCTGCTCATCGGCATGGTTTCAGGAACCCCATTTGCATGGGCGCAGCGCTCGTTCCATGTGTATGCCCCCAGCAGCTTGAGCGGCAAGCTGCTGGTCGTGGAGGCGACGCCCAGCAAGGAGGGGCTGGCCCTGAAACTCACCGAGGAAATAAAACTGGGATTTCCGGTGTCCACCATCGTGCAACATCCCACCCGGCCGATCCTCTATGTCGCGCCGCCCTCGGGCGAGGAGGGCAAGGCCAAAGGCGCGGTCATCACGCTCAAGCCCGACGGAACCTACCTGCGGCACGCCGAGGTGCTTTTCCACCATCCCTGCGCCTACCTCAGCCTCGACCGTAGCCAGCGGTTTCTGCTGGGAGCTGACTACGGCAAGGGATTCGTGGATGTCTATGCGCTGAACGAGGCGGGCATGTTGGGGCAGCGTGTGACCGCGCTCAATGAGGCCAGGCCAACGGCTCACTGCATTCTCACCACCCCGGACAACCGGTTCGCCTACGTTTCTTATGTGAAGGAGAACAACGCGATCTTCCAATATCGTTTCGACGCCACCACCGGCGAGTTGACCCCGCTGGCGCCCCGAAACGCCAACCCGCCTGAAGGCACCGGTCCGCGCCACATGACCTACCATCCCTCCAAGCCGATTTTATACTTCAGTAATGAACAGCATCTGGGTGTTTCCGCCTACGACATCGAAAAGTCCGGCCAGTTGAAACTGCGCCAGGTTTGCGATGCGGTCGGCAAGGAGCAGCCCCGGGACGGGGTCAGTTCTTCGGACATCGTCATCACCCCGAACGGCCGGTTCCTCTTCGCTGGCATCCGCGGCCATACCCGGCCCTTCGATTGGATCAGCCGCTACCGGGTGAAGGAACAAGGGGAGCTGGAACTGTTGGGCCTAACCCCGGCCGACAAGGTGCCGTGGGGATTGGCGCTCTCGCCTGACGGTGGCTATCTGCTGGCGAGCGCCTTCGAGGGTGGGACCTTGACGGCTTTCAAGATCACCCCTTCTGGGGAGCTCCTGAAGACCGGCAGCCTTCCGTTGGAGAAGAACATCTTTGCCATCGTGACCCGTTGAGCTTTAGCCGCGCCTTCAAGAAGCCAGCCGTCACAACCCAACCGGCCAACCAAACATGAGCACCTCCAAACTGTCCGCCCCGACCTCACCCCACGTCCGCCCCGCAGTCCGCGCACTCGGCTCGGCGGCTACGTCCTGCTGCCACGCTCGCCGGCAAGAACGGCGAATATTATTACAAACGCCCGTTGGAGCAGCACCTCCTCAACTGCATCGGCATTGACCAGAAGAAGCTGCTGGCCGTGTTGTGAACCGTGCGGCGTCCAAAAGCAAATACCCATCAGGTGAAGCCTCTAAATAACACGGTGCTGCTCGTGCTCGGAAGCGCCTGGGCGATTCTGACAGCCAGTGGGCAGGAGACTCCGATCTCTTTGGAAACGGCTAAACAACTGGGACGCGTAAAATCCAGTTTTTTGAAGGAGACCAAGGAAGTCGAGCGCCCCCCCGGCATCATGCCAAAGGCGAACGTCGCTTTCTTTCAAAAATCGGTGGGGCCGATCCTGAAAAAGAACTGTCTGGCCTGTCATGGTCCCGAAAAGTCCAAGGGCAGGCTTCGCATCGACCAACTGAATCCAGACTTGGTGACCGGCCCGGACGTGGAGCGGTGGCGCGAGGTGTTCAACGCCCTCAGCAAGTCAGAGATGCCCCCCAAGGACGAACCGGATTATGCGCTCGCAGATGCGGATCGCGGACGCGTCGTTGACTGGCTCAGCGGGGAACTGAATACGGCGTCCCTCATACGCCGCAACAGCGGGCAGCATTCGTCATTTCGTCGGCTGACGAATTACGAATACAACTACGCCCTGCAGGACCTGCTTGGTCTGCCCTATGCCCTCGCGAACAAGCTGCCCCCGGAAACCGCGTCGGACGATGGTTTCAAGAACAGCTCGGAATTGCTGCAGATGTCTTCCATGCAGTTTGAGACCTACCGTGAGATCGGACTGAAAGCGCTCAAGCGAGCCACCGTGATTGGTGACCGTCCGCCAGCCGTCACCTACAGCATCTCGATGCAGGAGGAAATGGACAAGGCGGCGTCCGGAAAGGAGGCCAAGACGTCCGGAAAGAAAATGAACACCAAGAAGGCCAGGAATCAGCAGCAGTTGTTTAACCGGGAGACCGGCGAGAGCATGCCGTTTCCCGCTGGAAAGTCGATGCCCCGGGCTGAGGCGGTTGCCGGACAAAACCCCGCCGTTTCTCCGGTTGTGCTGGTGCTTCCCCGAGCCAGCGAGTTGAAGCTGGATCTGGATCGCTTTCTTCCCGACGAAGGCACCATGCGCGTTCGCATTCGCGCCGGTCGATCAACGATGAAGCCGGACGAATATGCGAGCCTGCGTCTGATTTTCAGCGCCCACACCAGCAACAACGCCGAATTCTCGCAGGTGGTCAGCGAGCACGACATCCCGGTTACAGCGTCGGCCGACAACCCCGAGTTCATTTACTTCGATATCCCACTTGGTGACATCCAACGGAACCCGTTCCGGAAGCTCACCACCACGTTCCCCCGGCGGGATGAGTTCCTGCACATTCTCAACGTCTCGAATGCCACCGGCGGCGAAGAACCGCTCCAGATTCTGATCGACCACATCGAAATCGTCGCTCCGTTTTACGAGCAATGGCCCCCGAAGACGCACACTGTCATCTTCATTGCGAGCAGCCACAAGGGTGACGAGCAGACCTATGGCCGCGAGGTGCTGAACCGATTCCTAAAACGCGTCTGGCGGCGCCCGATCACCGCCCTGGAAATCAACCAGTTCATGGCCCTGTTTGCAAAGTATCGGCCGGAGTTCCCGACGTTTGAAGAGGCCATGGTGGAAGTGCTGGCGACTGCGCTGGCCACCCCGGAGTTCCTCTACCTGACGCAAAGAGTGGAGGCCAGCGAGCCCAAGGGATTCCTCGCTTCGCTGCGGTCCTTCCTCCATCTGACTCCAGGACTGAAGGCCAACGAGACCAAATCCCCGGCCAGGATCAGTGAGCTGGAGTTTGCCAGCCGCCTCTCCGTGTTTTTGTGGTCCAGCATTCCTGACGACGAATTACTGAAACTCGCGGAGCAGGGAAAGCTCAGAAAGCCGGAGGTCCTGACGGCTCAAATTAATCGCGTGCTGGCCGACCCGCGTTCGCAACGATTCCCCCGGCACTTCGTTGAGCAATGGCTGGGGTTGGACCGGATGAACAGTGTGACGCATGTCACGGACAGTGCGTTGCGGGAAGCCATGCAGAAAGAGCCGGTTGCCTTCTTTGATGAAGTCCTGAGGCACAACCGCAGCATCATGGATTTCCTCCATTCCGATTACGCCGTGGTCAACGAACGGCTCGCGACCCACTATCGGATTCCCAAGGTTTACGGCCCGCAGTTCCGCAAGGTGTCAATCGCCCCGCAGGCGAATCGGGGCGGCCTTTTGACCGGTGCGGCGATCATGACGATGAACTCCGACGGCAAGGATTCCCATCCCCTCAAGCGTGGCGTCTGGATGCTGAAACGCATCCTGGACGATCCGCCTCCGCCACCACCGCCGAATGTCCCGGAAGTGGATTTGACGAATCCGGAGATTCTCAAAATGACTTTGAAGGAACGGATCACCGACCACCGGAACAAACCGGCCTGCCTCTCGTGCCACTCGCGGATCGATCCGTGGGGCATTGCGTTTGAGAACTACGATGCCCTCGGAGTCTTCCGGACCAGCATCAAGAACCAGCCGGTCGATGCGACCGCCGAACTGTTCAATCGGCAGACGCTGGCCGGGGTCGATGGGCTCAAACGCTATTTGCTCACGGACCGGCAGGATCAATTTGCCCGGGCGATGGTGCATAAGCTGACGGCTTATGCGCTTGGCAGGCCGCTTTCTTTCACCGACCGTGCTGACATTGACAGCTTGACCGCACAATTCCGGCGACGGGGTGACGGCCTGGGTGACCTGATAAACCTGATCGTCAGCAGCAACATCTTTAATTCCAAGTAAGCATGAAACATCCCATGAGCGATAAATCCGTCACGCTGAGCCGCCGGGCGTTTCTTCGCGGTGCTGGCGTGGCGCTCGCGTTGCCCTGGTTCGAAACGTTTGCGGCGGGCGGACTGAGCAAGGACGAGACCCCGAAGCGTTTTGTCAGCATTTACCATCCGGACGGGGTCGGTTTGCCGCTCAAGTCTGATCCCGCGTGGAATGATTGGAGCTGGTTTCCCCGGGGCGGCGAAAAGGACTTCGAATTTACCAAGGTGCTCGATGTGCTCGAGCCGCTGCGCAGCGACGTCACGATCTATTCCGGCCTTTCGCATCCTGCGGCCAGAAACGTCCACGGCCATTCCAATGCCGACCAATATTTGACGGGTGCACCCATCGGTGGTCACGGTCCGTATCAGAATTCGATCTCGCTGGATCAGGCCTATGCGGAGCACGCCGGCGGCTTCACCCGGCATTCTTCGCTGGTCATGTCGACCAATGGCGGAGCTGGGGGGCCTCGGGGAGCCCAGACCCAGTCCTTCAATCGTGAAGGGCGGCCAATTCCTGCGATGAACAAGCCAAAGCAAATCTTCGACCTGCTGTTTGTGACGAGCGGCCGGGACGCAGCCGAACGATTGGCGAGAAGCAAGAGCGCCCTCGATCTCCTGATTGACAACACCCGCTCGCTGGGACGCCAGCTCTCCAAGCACGACCAGCAGACGCTCCAACAGTATCTCGATGCCGTGCGTGATACCGAGTTGAAGCTCGCGAAGGCCCAAAAGTGGATCGATGCTCCGATTCCGAAGGTGGATACCCGCAACCTGCATCTGGATGCCGAACCCAAAGAGGCCAGACTCTATTTCCAGACGATGTATGAATTGATCTACCTCGCCTTCCTGAGCGATTCGACGCGCGTCGCGACGTTTCAGTTGGGGCGGGAAAACGGCGAGGGCCCGCACGACCTGCTGTCACTAGCCGTTGGCCTCGGTGGGGCTCATGGCCTGACTCATGAAGTCAAGAAGCCCGGCGGCTGGCAGAACCTTGGCACCTATAATCGCTATCAGGCCGAGGAATTCGGTCGTTTCGCGCAGAAGCTGAAGCACACTCCCGAGCCGAACGGCAAGGGCAACATGCTGGACAACACCTTCGCAATGCATGGCTCGGCTTCCAGCAGCTTCCACCTGTCACGGAACTATCCGATCATTTCCGCGGGTGGCAAAAACCTCGGTTTTACCAACGGGCGATATCTCAAGTTCGGCAAAGGAAATGAAGACAATCAGGCCGGCGCAGGCATTGCCACCGATGCTGGATGGAACAGCAAGATGGAAGTGGAAGAACTGCCGCTGGCGAAGCTCTTCGTCACTATCTTGCAGAGGCTTGGCGTGGAGAGGGACTCGTTCGGTGGGCACACCGGAACGTTAACCCGAGTTTAATTCGGGTGGCACCCGCAAGGCCAATCTGCGCGGCGACAGCGGTTCGGAGCTCATCGCTCGGATCGTGCAGCGGTGGCTCAAAGAAAATGGCAGCAAGCCCGTTTACATCCAACGAACCCAGAACAAATACCTGTCAGTAGTGACCGCCGGTTAACGGCGAATAGCCCTGTCAGCATCGGGTTTTGTGGGGTTGAGGGGGTGCGAATGTTGGGGTGAAGATTGAACGTTTGCAGGGGTTTGGTCCTCTGAACCTGCAACATTCGCCTCTCACAAGTGGCTCTGGCAGAGCTGGTTGCAAATACGCAAACCCAAGACGAACCAGACGACTCTCATAACCCGCTGCTGTTGTGGTAGTTATGGCCGGATGCTTATGTTGGCGGTCAAAGGGATGACTTACGGCGGGGTGGTGATCAAAGCTGCTGGTCGATTGCTATTGCGGGAGCCAAAGGGCCACTACGACGGTTACGTGTGGACCTTTCCCAAGGGCAAGCCTGAGCCGAGTGAGCCCGAGGTGGAAGCTGCGTTCGGGAGGTTTGGGAAGAGACCGGCGTAGTGGGCAGCATCGCCAAACGAGTCTCGGGTGAGTTTCAAGGCGGCACCAGCAAGACTATCTATTTCTGATGACTGTGGGACGGGAAACTGGAGAGCTGGATGACGAAACAGAGAGCGTTGCGTGGGTGACTGCGGACGAGGCGGCGAAGCGAATCCAGCAAACGCCCAACCAGATCGGAAAGAAGCGGGACTTGGCGGTGCTGAAGGCCGCAATGGAACTGGTGGGCTGACCGATGGCCTCGCTCTCCAAATCCACCTACCTCATGGGGTTGCAGTGTCCGAAGCTGCTCTGGCACCGCTACAACGCCAAGGAACTGCTTGAGCAACCGGCACACTGGCGCAGGCCATCTTCGACCAAGGCCATGAGGTGGGGGATTGGGCGAAGCGGTTGTATCCCTCTGGAATCGAGATCGGACGTGGAACCGCCGATTTCGACGTGGTGTGCGCGGAATCCCAGCGGCAGCTCGTCGTGCGCCAGCCGCTCTTTGAAACTGCCTTCCGCGCGGCGGGAGGTTACGCCCGCCTCGATATCCTCAACCCGGTGGGCGATGACGCTTGGGACCTCATTGAGGTGAAGAGCTCCACGAGCGTGAAGGACGTGTATCTGGAGGACGTGGCGTTTCAGGCGCACGTCTGCACGGCGGCTGGACTAAAGATCCGCCGCTGCCATGTGCTCCACATCAACTCCAACTAGTTGCGGCAGGGTGACGTCGATCCCCAACGGCTTTTCACTCGGGTGGACGTGACGCTCCAGATCTCCACGTTGAGTGCAAAGATCGAGGAGCGCATCACCGAGTTCGCCCGTGTTATCGGAGCTGCTGCGCATCCCGTGGTGAACATCGGTCCGGACTGCAACAGCCCGCGGATACGCGAGGGATAGTCGGGATTGTGGAGGCGCTGCGATCCCGAATGAAATGAACGTGCGTGGACCTTTCTCCCGCGGCACTTCACCAAACGACGAATTCTTGCCCTCTCGTCCCCCCCCATTTTCCAGGTCCAAGGAACAGCGTGCAAGGCGCGGAAACTTCCCCGCCGATGGTTTTCTCAATGCCGTTGGGTGCGTCCGCGTCCAACCTCCGCCCATGCTCACCCTGCAAGACTCTGCACGCGGTCCGGCGCACCTGCCCCGGCGCGAATTCCTCCGCGTGGGGGGACTGTCACTCGGTGGCTTGACGCTCGCGGACTGGTTCGCGCTGAAGGCCCACGCGAAGACAAATCCGTCCGTCCTCCGGGACAAGTCGGTCATCTTTCTCTTCCAGCATGGCGGGCCGTCGCAGTTTGAAACCTTTGACCCAAAGATGGACGCGCCGCGGGAGATACGTTCCGCGACCGGTGCGGTGAAGACGGCCATTCCCGGCGTTCACTTTGGAGCCACCTACGAGCGGTTGGCCAAGCTGGCGGACAAGTTCTCCATTGTGCGGTCCTTCCACACCGGCGACGCCAACCACGACATCAAGCCCGTCGTGGGCCGGGACACGCTGCGTGCGAACATGGGGTCGCTTTACTCTCGCGTGGCGGGGGCGCTGCGGCCGGACAGTGCGATGCCTACGAATGTCGCCCTCTTCCCGCGCGCGGTGAGTCCGGCCGCCGGCCCGGCCATCACGCAGTTTGGCAACTTCGAGTCCACCGGGGAATTTGGCATGGCCTACGCGCCGTTTGTGCCGGGCGCGGGCGGGGGGCTACAGGCGGACATGAAGCTGAACCTGCCGCAGGCGCGGCTCCATGATCGGCGCGAGCTGCTGGGCTCGCTGGACCAATGGAAGCGCCGCGCAGACGCTAGCGGCGTGCTTCAAGGGCTGGACGCGTTTCAACAGCAGGCGTTCGACACTTTGCTGGGCGGGGTTTCCGATGCCTTCGACCTAGCCAAGGAAGACCCGCGACTCGTGGCGCGCTACGACACCGCGCATCTGCTGCCCAAGGACAAGATCAGCCCGCAATGGCGCAACCGCGAGCATTACGCTGATCACGCGGCCTCGCTGGGCAAGCTGCTGCTGCTGGCGCGGCGGTTGTGCGAGCGCGGCGCGGGCTTCGTGACGGTGACGACCAGCTTCGTCTGGGACATGCACGCGGATGTGAACAACGCCCCGATGACCGTCGGCATGGACTACGTGGGCCGGCCCTTTGACCACGCGGTTTCGGCGTTCATCGAGGACTGCGAGGCGCGCGGCCTGCGGGACAAGATCCTGCTCGTGTGCTGCGGCGAGATGGGGCGCACCCCGCGCATCAACGCCAAAGGCGGGCGCGACCACTGGGGCGGGCTTGCGCCGTTGATGCTCTACGGCGGCGGCTTGCAGATGGGCCGGGTCATCGGCGCGTCGGCCAAGGACGGCGGCACGCCGGCGGACAACCCCGTCTCGATGCAGAACCTCATCGCCACGGTGATGCACACGCTGCTCGATCTTGGCGAAGTGCGCGTGATGGACGGCCTGCCCAAGTCTCTGGTGGACACGCTGACGGGCGGGGAGCCGATCAAAGGGTTGATTTGAAGCGGATGGAATTCGCGGGTGTGATGCAGGCAGGCCACGTTTCCCGTCGCTGACTTCGCGCCCCCCCCCTCTCTCCAGCCCTGCCACCAAGGAGCCGCTGCGCTTGCTTGGGCCGCGTTTGACAGTCCCCTGCCCGCCGCTATAGTGCGCTCCCTTTGGTATGAACCGAAACCCTCATGTGGCAGTGGTCGGCGCGACCGGCGCGGTCGGCGTCGAGATGATCAAGACGCTCGAAAAGCGGAATTTCCCCGTGGGCAAGCTCACCCTGCTTGCCTCGGCCCGTTCCGTGGGCAAGCAGCTCAAGTTCCGCGGCCAGGACGTGGCGATCACCGAGCTGACCAAGGACTCCTTCAAGGGCATCGACATCGCGCTCTTCAGCGCCGGCGGCAGCATCTCGAAGGAGTTCGCCCCCATCGCCGCCAAGGCCGGCTGTGTGGTGGTGGACAACTCCAGTGCCTTCCGTATGGACCCCACTGTCCCGCTCGTGGTGCCGGAGATCAACGCCGCCGACTGCGCCGCGCATCAGGGCATCATCGCCAATCCCAACTGCACCACTGCCATCACCTTGATGGCGCTGTATCCGCTGCATCAGGCCTTTGGCGTCACCCGCATCTTCGCGTCCAGCTACCAAGCCGTCTCCGGCACCGGGGCCAAGGCCATTGAGGAACTGGAACGTCAGGTGGACCAGATCGTGAAGCGGCAGCCGGTTACGAAGGAGGTTTACCCGCACCAAATCGCCTTCAACGTCCTGCCGCAGGTGGATTCGTTCCTCGACACCGGCTACACGAAGGAGGAGATGAAGATGGAGAACGAGGGGCGCAAAATCATGCACCACCCGCAGTTCCGCGCCAGCGTGACCTGCGTGCGCGTGCCCGTCTATCGCGCGCACTCGGTGGCGGTCAGCGCCGAATTCGCCAAGCCCGTCACGGTCGAGGCCGCGCGCGAAGTGCTCCAGCGCGCCCCCGGTCTGGACGTGGTGGATGATCCGTCCAACAAGGTTTATCCGATGCCGCTCTTCACCGCCGAGAAATACCACTGCGAGGTGGGCCGCCTCCGGAAGGACTGCGCTTTGGACAACGGGCTCTGCTTCTGGGTCTGCGGCGACCAACTCCTCAAGGGCGCGGCGCTCAACGCGGTGCAGATTGCTGAAGTGCTCATTCGCTGAGCGCCCCGGCCAGGGGCTGACGGAGCGCCGAGCATTGCTCAGCCAGCACGTCACTCTTCCCTCAGGCCGAGCAATGCTTGGCGCTCCAACTGACACATCATCAGGCTGACATGCGGCTTGCCAAAGGTCCGGTGCTGGCAAACCTTGGCCGCGTGAAAAAGCAGCTCTGGCTCTGGCTGACCCTAGCCCTTTGTTTCCTGCTGGTCGCGGCTCCCGCCGCGCAGGCACCGGCAGCCAAGCCGGCGGCCAAGTCCACCCCGGGAATGGAGCTGGCCCAGACGATCACCACAATCACCGGAGTGGCCATTTCGCCCCTGTTGGGGGCCGGTGCCTACGGGGCCTTCAAGTGGTTTCAGGCCGAGCCCAGCCAGCGCGACAAGCTGCCGTGGTTTGCCCAGGTCTGGTTTTGGTTTCCGGCACTCGTCCTCGTCGGTGCAGTCGCCCTAAAGGACACCGGCGGAGTGGTCGTGCCCACCGCACTCAAGAAGCCGCTCGATGTCGCCGAAGCATTGGAGAACAAGGTCAGCGGCCTCGTCGCAGCCGGAGCGTTCGTGCCGCTCATCACCTCGGTGTTTGGCTCGGACGCCGTGCAGCAGGCGGCGGCGGGCAGCCCGCTGCTGGCTTCGCTGGCGGTTTCCGGCGTGCTGGATCTGCTGCTGCTACCCTTCGCCGTCATCGCCTTTGCCGTGGTGTGGCTGGCCGGCCATGCCATCAACATGCTGATTCTCATCAGCCCGTTCGCCACGGTGGATGCGGGGCTAAAGGCCTTTCGCACCTTTCTCCTCTCCACCGTCACCGTCACAGGATTTGTAGACCCAATGACCGGGCTGGTTTGGTCCCTGATTATCATCTTGGTGAGTTACCTCCTGTCCGGCTGGGCCTTCCGGCTGACGATCTGTGGAACGCAGTTCATCTGGGATTATTTCACCTTCGGCCGCACCCGCTTCCAGCCGGATGCGCGCGGCAACGCCATGTTCCTCGCCCGCGCCGTGGACAAGGTGCCGCTGCGCACTTACGGAACTCTGAGCCGCAATGAGTCGGGGCAACTGATCTTCACCTACCGTCCCTGGTTGGTGCTGGCACCGCGCACGCTCACTTTGCCTGTGGCCACCTATGCCGTCGGGCAAGGCATTCTGCACAGCGAGATCGTCACGGTGGACGGCGAGGAGCAGGCCGCGATCTTCACCCTGCCGCCCCGCTACAGCACACATGAGGAGGCGCTCTCGCGGGTCTATGGCTGGGGTGCGGTGCGCGACATCGGCGTCATCGCCGGATTCAAGGCCATTGGTCGCTTCATCGCCGAGCTCTGTGGCTTCGGCGCAAAGCCCGCTCACGCCACCTGAATTTCGATGCACCCGTTTCGCTTCTCCAAAAACCTGTGCCGGCGACTTGCAGTCGCCGCGCGTAGAGCGATGGACTTGGCGGCTTCGGAATTCCGGCCTGCGACGCGGCGGTTGCAAGCCTCCGGCACGAGTTTAACAGCGCCCATCGTGAGCCTTCGCGGATCGCAAACACTCTGCTTGCTGACCTTGGCGCTTGCCGTATCGCTCGGACCAGTAGGGTGCCAGCGTGGCGAGCAGGAGGAGCTGCGGACCAAGTCGGACGAGCGTTACCGGCACTGGATCGGCAAGCCCTCGCCGCCGCTGAAGTTCAAGGCCCTCGACGGTCGGGAGGTGGACCTGGAGCAACTGCGCGGCAAGGTCGTGCTGCTCGACTTCTGGGCCACTTGGTGCCCGCCCTGCATGGAGGAAGTGCCGCACGTGCGCGATGCGTATGAGCGCTTTCAAAAGCAGGGCTTCGAAGTCGTCGGCATCAGCTTCGACATGGACAGGCAGCAGTTGGAGGAGGTGGTCAAGCACGAGCGGTTGGCGTGGCCGCAGTATTTCGACGGCTTGGGCCGCGATGCCGCGCCCGGCAAGGCGTTCGGCATCCAGCACTGGCCCAGCATGTGGCTGCTGGATCGCAACGGCGTCGTCCGCTACATCAGCGCCGGCCAGCGGCTCGACCGGAAGATTGCCTCCTTGCTGCGGGAGGAGGCCAACCCGTTGATCCGCGCCAAGGCGGTGGCGGACGCCAAGGCCGCGCTCGACAAAAGCGGTGAGGAACCGGCGAAACCCGCTGCCGCACCGGTCGCCCGCGGTCCCATTTCCCCGCCCGGAGCGCCGCAAGATCCCGCCTATCTGCACTGGCTGGGCAAACCGTTCCCGCCCCTGAAGTTCAAGGCCATTGACGGCCGGGAAGTGGACACGGACAAGCTGCGCGGCCGCGTCCTGCTGATTGATTTCTGGGCTACTTGGTGTCCGCCGTGCATGGCGGAAATCCCCAATGTGAAGGCGGCTTACGCGCGCTATCACGGTCAGGGCTTTGACATCATCGGCGTCAGCGCGGATGAAACCTTTGCTGATTTGGAACGCGTGGTGCGCCAGAAGGAAATGGCCTGGCCGCAACTTTTTGAAGGCCGCTCCGGGGCGACGCCAAACCTACAACGCTATGGCATCCGGCACTTCCCGAGCCTGTGGCTCGTTGACCGGCAAGGCATCATCCGCGATGTGACGGGGGCAGTGGCGCTGAACGACAAGGTCGCGCGCCTGATGGCTGAAAGCGCCACTGCGGCTCCGGTGTTCGCCGAACCGCCCAAGGCTAATCCGCCAGTTGGTGCTGAGCTGCTCGTCCGGCCGCCCGCTTCCTCGGCAGCGAAATCCGTCACCACCGCCACCGCGCCTGTTACCACGGCCCCGCCAGTGCCCCGCGCGACCGATGGCAAGCTGGGCGACCACGCGATCAGCCTGAAGAACATCACCATCGGCGCGAAACGCAGCACGGCCTTGCTCCAGATCGGGCCTTCCTCCTACACCGTTTCGCCCGGCACGGAGATCGTCTTTTCCGCCGACGGAGTGAGCCGGAAGGCCCGCTGCACGGAGATCGAGCGTGGGTCGGTGGTGCTGGCCATCGAGGGCACCGCCGAGCCGCTGCGGCTGTTGTTGCCGTAACCGCCTTTTGTGGTTGGGGCGAGTTGCCGCGCTGCGGCTGGCTCATCGTGAGGCGTCAACCAATAGTTTCTCCCGCTGACATTTCCGTTGCTGGCCTGACCTTGCCGGATAGCCTCTCTGCCAACGCATGACGCGCACCCAATTGTCGGCTGAACTGTTCGCCCCGGAACTCTCCGGCGATGCGCGCGAATTGCTGGAACAACTCGGAGCCCCTGAAGCGCTGCCCGCGCTTTCCCTCATTGCCCCTGCGTTGAGTCGCGAGGCCGTGCGCGATGAAAGATCACTCCGGCGTTTTCTGGCCAGCTATCGGGAGCAGATCCTGTTGCCGGTCGAGCTGCCGGCAATTCTCGCTGCCCACGGTCACGCGTGCCGGGGTGAGGTGCGAGAGTTGGTCGCGCTCGACCGCGAACTCGGTGCGGACCTGCGGCTGAGTAAATTCCGGAACGCGAGCGCGGCCGTGGGCCGCCGGCAACTGAGCAAGTTGCGGCCGCTTCGAGATCAACGGCTCGTGCAGCGCTATTTGCGTGCGGTGGAAGGTGCCGAGGCGCACGGCTGGCACACGCTCGTGTTTGGGGTGTTCCTTGCGCAGTATTCGCTGCCCCTGCGGCAGGGTTTGATCCTCTACTCCCAGCGCACCCTCGGTGGTTTTCTCGATTCGGCCAGCACATCAATCCGCCTGTCAGTGGCAGTATGCGAAGAGGTGTTTACCGAGGTTGTCGCGCCGGTTACTGCCGAGGTTAACGGCCTGCTTGCGCGCCAGGTTCCGCCGCTGGCCATCGCGAAGTAGGAGACGAGTCTCTAACTTTTTTCCACGACCACGACCACTTCCTGTGGGGGAGAAGTTAGAGACTCCTCACGTCGTCACTTACGCGGGCTGACGCGCCGCTTTCACCGCCGCGACGTAGTTTGCGGCTAGCTTTTGCAGTGCGGGCCAGTCGTTCTTCGCGAGGATTTCCGCCGTCAGCAGCGTGCTGCCCACGCCGACCGCCGCACAGCCGGCTTTGATGAATTCGCCCGCGTTAGCGAGCGTGACGCCGCCGGTGGGAACGATGCGCAGGTGCGGCAGCGGCGCACGGAAGGCGCGGACGCCTTTCGGGCCGTGGTTGTCGGCGGGGAAGAGTTTCACGAAGTCCGCGCCGGCCTCGTGCGCGAGCTGCGCCTCGGTGGGCGTGTAGGCGCCGAGCATGATGGGTCGCCCTGCTGTATGCGCCAGCGGCACCAACTCAGGCCGGCAGATGGGTGTGACGAAGAACTCCGCGCCCGCGTCGAGCGCGGACTTGAGCTGGAACGCCGTCAGCACGGTGCCGACGCCGACGGTGGCGCGGTCGCCGAACGCGCGGCTCACGGCGGCGACAACCTCGCAGGCGTTGGGCACGGTGAAGGTGATTTCCAACGCGGTGAGGCCGCCGCCCACGAGCGCGGCGCAGAGCGGCAACACCTGCTCCGGCTGCTGCGTGCGGACGACCGCGATGACGCCGGGGTTAGTGAGGAGGGCGGAGATTTCAGATTGGGTGCGCACGAGTTTTGTGACCACAGATGGAACACAGACGAAGCGCGGATGGCAACTCAGAGGAATGATGGGGGTGTATCAGTTTGGAGCGCCGAGCATTGCTCGGCATGAGAGCGTAGTGGGGTGCTGGCCGAGCAATGCTCGGCGCTCCGCCGCGTCGGCTTTCGGGGGGAGGCTGCGACTGGCGTTGCTGCATCACAGATTCCGGGCTTCGCAGGCAGTGGCGCATTTGGCATCTTCCGGCCGTGGGTATTTCGCCGAAGCAATTTGAGCAGTTGCAAAACCGGGTGCGTGGCCGGCAGCCGCGCGCAACTGCTTCAGATGCCGTCATCGGTACGCCTGCGCCCGCGCGCCATCACGAAGTCATCTTGGGCGTGGACCCGTCTCTGCGTGGAACGGGCTACGGAGTCATACGCATCGCCAAGCCGGACCTGTTGGCCTTGGCGCATGGAACCATCACCTGCCCGGCGACTTGGGAGCGGTCGCGTTGCCTGGCCAAGATTCATGAGGCCTTGCGCGATGTTTTGCGGGAGCACCAGCCAACGGTGTGCATTATCGAAGGGCTGTTCTTCGCGCAGAATTTGCAGACAGCCATGATCATGGGCGAGGCGCGCGGCGCGGCCTTGGCGGCGATCGCGGCGGCGGGGCTGGACATCTTCGAGGTTGCGCCGCGCAAGGTGAAACAGGCCATCGTCGGCTACGGGGCCGCGCAAAAGATCGCCGTGGCCAAGATGGTGCAGCGGATGTTGAAGCTGGCGGAGCTGCCGGCTCCTGACGCAGCGGATGCTCTGGCCTTGGCGCTTACGCACGCGCAAAGCAGCGGACGGTTTTCACTGGCGGCCCCGAAGCGGGTTTGACAGCTTGCCGGGATGGCAATGAGCTTGGGATTCTTGCTGGTGGTGTTTACCGCGCTGTGCGGAATGGCCATGGTCATCTCCGTGCTGGTGATGATGTTCCGTGCCGCCGCCAGCTCCAACAGCCGGGGGCAGGAAGGCGGCACCAGCGACGCCACGCACATGGCGGTTCCCCCTGTGCTGGGAGACAACAGCCTGACGAATCCCGCTCATCCACTCCACCATTCAAGTCCGATCCTGGACGAGGCAACCCGTCACCCTTCAGCCGCAGCCAGCGCAGGCGCCCCATCATTCGACAGCGCCACCGCCCCGAGCCGCGCACCCGACTGCGGCAGTCCTTCTCCAAGTCCGGATGTCGGCTCCGGTTGCGGTTAAAACGGGAGGCCCCTCGGCATTTCGATCGCGCGTTTTCCGCCCTTCCCCGTTGCTAGGCCGCGCGCGAATCCGTTACAACGGCCGGGCATGATTGCGTTTCTCCACGGCAAGTTGGTCGAAGCACTGCCTACCTTGGTGGTCGTGGATGTCCATGGCGTCGGCTACGAGGTGCTGATTCCGTTGTCCTCGTTCGACAAGCTGCCTGCTCCCGGCGGCGAGGTGCGGCTGCTGACGCATCTGGCAATCCGCGAAGACGCCCATGTGCTGTATGGCTTCATGACCGTGGCGGAGCGCGAGCTGTTCCGTATGTTGATCAACACCGTCAGCGGCATCGGCCCGAAGATTGCGCTCAATGTTTTGAGTGGCATGAACCCCGTCGCCTTCCGGGGCGCGGTGGCCACGGGCGATGTGAAGGCGCTCTCGTCCATTTCCGGCGTAGGGCGCAAGACGGCCGAGCGCATCGTGGTGGAGCTGAAGGACAAGGTGGGTGCGGCGGGCGCGTGGGAGGCTAGCAGTGCGGAACGTGCGTTGTCCGCCGGGGACCAGCGGGTCAGCGACGCCGTGCTGGCGCTCATGGCACTGGGCTTCAAGCAACCCGAGGCGCACGAAACTGTCCGCGCGGCGCAGACGATGCTCGGAGACAAGGCCACGGTGGAAGAACTGGTGCGGGCGTCGTTGAAGAAAGTGTAAATGAGCAGAGGCCAAAACGCTCAACGCCAAACGTTCAACGGCCAACGTTCAACGCAAACTCCGGCGCGCACGGCGGCCTCTGGTCGTTGCCGGATTTTCTTTTCCCCCATCTGACGCGTCATGGCCGCTGCCCCTCCTCTCGTCTCCGGCGTTGTGGTGCCGAAGCAACCCAAGTGGCACGGGCGGCTGGCGGCGCGGCTGATCTGGCTGGCGACGAACTCGATGGCGGCAACGCTGCGGTGGCACTGGGTGGACAACTCGGGAGTGTTGGAGAACGGCGGCAAGGAGCCGGTCATCTTCTGCCTGTGGCACAACCGGCTGGCGCTGTCCCTGATTTTGTTCCGACGCTACGTGCAAGCGCGCCAGCCCCATCGGCGGATGGCTGCGCTCGTCAGTGCCAGCCGGGATGGCGGCATGTTGGCGCGGGTCCTGGAGTTGTTTGGCGTGGACCCGGTGCGCGGATCATCTAGTCGGCGCGGTTCTCAGGCTTTGAGAGAACTTGTCTCCGCAGCCGGGCAGGGGAGGGACTTGGCGATTACGCCCGATGGTCCGCGCGGTCCCTGTTACGTGGTGCAGGAGGGCATCATTTCTCTCGCCCAGCTTACCGGAAGGCCAATCGTCCCCGCGTGCTTTGAGTTGAGCTGGAAATGGCGCGTCAAGAGCTGGGACCGCTTTCAAGTGCCGGTGCCCTTCGCCCGCTGCACGGTCCACTTGGGCCCTGCGCTCACCGTGCCACGCGAGGCGGAAGGCCCGGCACGGGAGGTCTGTCGGCGTGAACTGGAGCAGCGCATGATGGCCATCACCTTCGACTAAGTAGTGACCGCCGCTTAACGGCGAATAGCAGTGTCAGCATTGGGTTTTGTGGGGTTGAGGGGGTGCGAATGTTGGGGTGAAGATTGAACGTTTGCTGGGGTTTGGTCCTCTGAACCTGCAACATTCGCCTGCCCTTCGCACGATGCGCC
>CAMCFN010000083.1 GCA_945874145.1 Akkermansia muciniphila | reverse complement strand
GCGGCGGTGCGGGCGCTGGCAGCGGCGGCGGCCGGCCGCCCGCTGGCGACGGGGGCCCGCTGAAACCGGCCCCCCCGGGAGAGGATTTCAAGCGAGGCCGGCGGAACCGGGGCGATCCGGCGCAGGTCCGCCGCGCTCGGCGAACCTGGCGGCGGGGGCGGCGGGGCGCATCGGGACGGCAAATTTGCCGCCCCGCCTCGGACGCCCGGCGGTTGCGCGAGTTTTCACACAGCCTGTGAAGGCCGCTTCAGAGCCGGTCTGAAAAAGAATAACGCACAAATCACTTGATTTGACTGGCTGTTTTTGGGGCTTTCATTCGCGGCAGCGCTGTTCAGGCGATGAAAATCGCCCCTTATCAAACCGATCTCTCCGCCCCCCAATGGCACTTGCTTCGCCGCTTCCTGCCCGCCGCCAAAAAGCGCGGTCGCCCGCGCACCGCCCTGCGTGACGTCCTCAACGCCATCCTCTATCTGGTCAAGACCGGTGCCCAGTGGCGGCTCCTCCCCAAAAACTTCCCGCCGTGGCAGACCGTCTATCATCATTTCCGCCAGTGGACCCGCAATGGTTTGCTGGCCCGGCTCAACGACCGCCTGCGCGCCAAAGTGCGGCGGGCCGTTGGCAAGCACGCGCAACCCACCGCCGCCAGCCTCGCCAGTCAGACCGTGCGCGCCAGCGCCCACGGCGGGGAAGTCGGCTACGATGCCGCCAAGAAAACCAAGGGCCGCAAGCGTTTCCTGCTGGTGGACACCCTGGGATGGCTGCTGGGCGTCACGCTCGAACCCGCCGACTGCCCCGAACGCAAAGGTGCCCGCTCCCTGTTAACCACGGTGTTGGCCGACTATCCCGCACTGCGCAAACTGTGGGTGGACGGCGGCTTCAACGGCCCCGAGTTCGCCGCCTGGGTCCAGACGCAGCACCCCACACTGGTGGTGGAAGTCGTCAAACGACTCGCCGACGTGCCCGGCTTCCAGGTGTTGCCCAAACGCTGGGTGGTCGAACGCACCTTCGGCTGGCTCATGCACTGCCGCCGCCTGGTGCGCGTTCACGAACAAACCGCCGCTTCCGCCGCCGGCTGGATTTACCTCGCCATGACCCGCCTCATGCTCCGCCGACTCGCATGAACGTTGCCTCATTTTGACTTTTCAGACCGGCTCTTAGCGTCCGAGGAAGACAAAGGCGAAACGATTGTCCGTTGGACTTACGGACGGTGAAGCGGCATAAACGCTCCGCCCAGACCCCAGTGCGATCAGCGCAGTGACCGAACGAACCCGCTGGAAAAATTTCCCTGACAGACTGCGGACCTTCGCCCGCTCCTGTGACCTGAACCGACCTCGGGTCAACGAGCCACCGGTGCTGAACTGGCTGGCGCGGAAGACTTTTCGCCCTTCGTCGCGTCCTCAATCCTCCGCAGCAGGGCCAGTTTGGCCGGCTCCCAACGGGAGGCGTTTACTTGAGCAAGATAGATGCGGGCCAGATTGGAGTGGCTACGCTGGATGGCGTAGCGCGCCAGATGGAGCAGCGCTTCGCCGCGTTCAGCTTCCGTCACCGCCAAGGACAGCGCATGATCCCAAGCCGCCTGCCCCTCAGCATGGCGGGCGGGGGTGACGAGGTAGTAGGACTCCGCGAAGGCCACGGCTTGTTCGAAGCTACGCGGTTCGATCCGCATGGTCCGACGATACATCGCCAACGCCTTGTCGAAGACGGCTTGCTCAGTCAGCTTGTAGTGCCGCATGGCATCGGGCCGGTAAAGCAAAAGGGTGGTTGCGAAATCTGAGTAAAATGTCGTTTCGAGGGGCAGGAGCGAGAGGCTTTTCTCAAAGCAGACAAAGGCTTCCCCCACCCGGCCGCTGTGGAGAAAGTAATGAGCCATATCATTCCACGGACTGGCGCTTTCGGGATCTTCATTCCGGGCAATTTCCCAGCGCCGGATGGCCTCCAAATCATCCGTCATACCCTGACGGAACGGCTGCTCGATGGCCTCCAGTTCGGTGTGCTCCGGATGCCGCTGACGATAGGCGTCCACGGCCTCGCAGACAGCTTGAAACCGGTGTTCGATGCGGATGCTCAACAAGCGCAGCGGCGTCTCCTCGGGATATTCG
This sequence comes from Akkermansia muciniphila, assembly GCA_945874145.1. Lineage (GTDB taxonomy): Bacteria > Verrucomicrobiota > Verrucomicrobiia > Limisphaerales > SXTU01 > SXTU01. The sequence goes on along the minus strand of CAMCFN010000083.1, from coordinate 16,101 downwards.
TTCAGCGCGGGGGTTTCGAGCAGCCAGCGAACAATGTCCTGCTGGGCATCTTCCACCCTGGCCTTGAGCGCCTTGAATTCTGCGGCTTTGGCGGCAACGGTGACCGGGGTCGACGGGGCGGATGTCGGACTTGCCCCAGCGCAACAGCACGCGGCGAACAGGGCGATCAAGACTGGCAAAGCCGAGCTTCTACGGTTTGAGCGGGCCAGTCGGGGCTTCATTTTCATCAACACGGCATACAGACGTTTGCCGGAGCCCGATTGATGTAAAATTTGTTAAAAAAACCCAAACCGACCGGGATTGGGCCTATTTGGGGACTGCGGGGAGGGTTTTGCGGCGATCTTCGTCCCGGGTTGGCGGCGGAAGGGCTTTGTCCACTAATTCGCGCGTCAGGCGGGTCTTTACAGCGGTCAGCGTGGCGTTGGTGACGGAATTCAAATGCAGCCGGGCTTCGCTCAACCTTCCGGCGGCGGCCTTGGCGCGTGCCAAATGCAGGTGGACGCCCTCGCGTTCCAAACTGTCCCGCGCGAGACTTAGCGCCTGCGTCCAAGCCGCGATGGCTGCTTCGGGTTCCGCTGGCTCCAGCCCGTAGTAAACTTGAGCCAAGTCGGTCGCGAGCTGGAAATTGCCCGGATCAAACCGCTGGCCAAGCCGATACAGTTCTAGGGCGTTCCGAAGCACCTGCTGCTCGCTGATGCGGTAGTGGGCGGCCGCTTCCTTCCGATGCAACACGATGACTGAGCCCAAATTGTGATAGTAGATGGCTTGGCGGGGATTGAGTTCAATCGCCTTGGTGTAAAGTTCAAACGCCTTGGCGACGGGTCCGGTTTGGCCATAGCTGTTGGCCAGATTGTTGAAAGCAGCAGGATTGGATGGATCCAGCTCCAGCGCCTTCTCCCAGCGCTTGCGAGCCTCCGCCTCTTCGCCCAGATCATTGAGAAAGCTGCCGCAAGCGAGCTGGGCGCGGGCGTGCTTGGGATGCCGCTGCAAGAAGGCTTCGTAGGCCTGTTTCACGGGTGCAAGCCGTTGCTCAATCTTGAGGCTTAACACGGCTTCGGAGAGGCCTGCGCCTTGTTTCTTAAAGGCCCCGTTGTCCTTGATCCACTTGTCGATCTCCTCCTGAGCCGCATCGTCCAGCGCCATGAGTCGCTGAAATTCCGACTCAACTGGATTGGCGGTGGAAACGGAGAATGGCAGCAGGGGCTGTCCGCCCGCCTTGGCGGCGCCGGCAACCGGCAGCGCCCATAGCAGGATGATTAACGTAGTGCAGACAAACCACTTCACCCGGCAAACGTATCAAGAGTGATGTCGTGGGCCAAGCGCGCCTTTTTCGTCCTGCCTTTTTCGTCGTATGCGTCCACTGCCAATCCTATTCTTTCCTCATGTTGGATCTCGTGTTGCGTGGTATGCTGACGTTGCTGGAACCAGTGGGGTTTTTGTGGGCTGGCTTGGTGCTCTTGACCGGGCTGCTGCTGCGAAAAAGGGAACGCCGCCTTGCCGCACTGTCGGGAGGGCTGGCTGCAGCGGTGTGGATTATTGGCGCAACCTCCCTGCCTGGAAACATTCTGGCCACCTTGGAGCGGCCTTGGGTGGGGGTGAAACGAGCCGAACTGCCGGAGGCGGATGCGATTGTGTTGCTTGGTGGCTTCGGAACGCCATCCCGCGAGGAAGTGGGCCGCCTGCACTTCAACCAAAACGCCGATCGGGCGGTGGTCGCCTTGGACTTGGCGCGGCTGGGCAAAGCCAAAGTCCTGCTGGTCGGCGGCGGCGGCTTCACCCTTGAAGGCGAGTCGTTTGCCGAGGCCGACATGTTCAAGGCAATCGTCGATGAGCGGAAGCTCAACCCCGGTGAAATCATCAGTCTGGGCGGTTGCAAGCACACGCGCCACGAAGCGGAGAAGGTCGGCAAGCTCGCGCAGGAACGCGGCTGGAAGCGCATCCTGCTCGTCACCTCCGCCACGCACATGAAACGCGCCGCAGCGGTGTTCCGCACCACGACTGGGCTTGAAGTCGTGCCCGCCCCGGGCGCCTTCCTGACCAGCGCGAGCATTGTGACGGTGTCGACCGTGGACCTCATCCCGCGCTCGCACGGTTTCGCGAAACTGGATGCCTACCTCCACGAGCAGATCGGCTGGTTTGTTTACCGCCGACGCGGGTGGATTTCGCCCGAGGAAGCCGCCCGCTGAACGCCTTTTTCCTTCATGCTCGGCGGGGGCTGCGGCATGGTTGCGCCAATGGAATTGTGCTTCGACGAAATCCAGCAAGCGGTCCGCGCCGCGCTCGCGGAGGATATCGGGACCGGCGATGTCACCACGCTTGCCACAGTGCCCGATTCCGCAACCCTCTGCGTGGAGATGGTGGCTCGCGAACCACTCGTGCTGGCTGGTTTGGCGTTTGCTGAGACCGCATTCCGTGAACTCGCCCCAGCTCTCCTGCTCAACCCACACAAGACGGATGGCCAGCAGTGCATTCGGGGCGAAAAACTCCTGCGGGTGCAAGGTTCAGCCCGGGCAATCCTGACGGCCGAACGCGTCGCGTTGAACTTCGTGCAACGGCTGTCCGGGGTGGCCACGCTCACCTCCCAATTTGCCGCGCTGGTGTCCGGCACCCGGGCGCAGATTCTCGACACGCGCAAAACCACCCCCGGTTGGCGGCGCTTTGAGAAATACGCCGTGCAATGCGGCGGCGGCAGAAACCATCGGGTCGGGCTCTTCGACTTGGTGCTCATCAAAGACAACCACCTGGCCGCGCTGCGAGAAGCGCAACCCAGCGCCATTGCCGCCGCCGTCCAGCGCGCGCGCGCGGCGTATCCCGCCCTCCAGATCGAGGTGGAGGCCGACACCCTTGAACAGGTGCGCCAAGCCGCCGCCGCCGGAGCGGACATCATCCTGCTCGACAACATGACGCTCGCGCAACTGAGCGAGGCCGTGCGACTGGTCGGCGGACAAGCGAAGACGGAGGCCAGTGGCGGTGTGAACTTGCAGACAGTGCGGGCCATTGCGGAGACGGGCGTTGACTTCATCTCCGTGGGAGCCATCACTCACTCGGCGCGCGCGGTGGACATCGCCCTGGATTTCACGAACTGACCGAACTGCATGAGTGCAGACTCCCAAATACTTACGGCCATGCGGCGAGCCGGCGATGGCTCGGTGTCGGGCGCGGACCTAGCGCAGCAGTTGGGCATGAGCCGTGCCGCTGTCTGGGCGCGCATCGAGGACCTCCGCAAGCTCGGCTACGAAATCACCGCCACGCCGCATCAAGGTTACCGGCTCCTCAGCACACCGGACGTGCTGCACGCAGACGATCTGCTCGCCCGCCTGCCTGACAACCTCATTATTGGTCGCGACATCCGCGTGTTCGAGGCCACCAACTCCACCAATGATGTCGTGGAGAAGCTGGCCCGCGACGGCGTGAAGGAAGGCGTCGTGGTGTTTGCCGAAGCGCAAACAAAGGGACGAGGGCGGCTGGGGCGGACGTGGCTTTCCCCCGCGCGCAAGGGACTGTGGTTCTCCCTGTTGCTCCGCCCCGACCTCCGGCCGCAAGGAGCCACGCAGTTGACCGTGGCCGCCGCCACCGCGCTGGCCCGGGCCATCCGCCGCCAGACGAATCTCAGCCCGGAAATCAAATGGCCCAACGACATCCTGCTGCGCGGCAAGAAGGTGGCAGGCATCCTCACGGAGCTGAACGCCGAGCTGGATCATGTGAAGTATCTCATCATCGGCATCGGGGTGGATGTGAACCTCACCGCTACGGATCTGCCGGCGGAGTTGCGCAAAACCGCCACCTCCCTCCGCATCGAGAGTGGGCAACCGGTGCTCCGGCCCGAACTGGCCGCCGCCGTCCTGCAGGAATTGGATGCCGACTACGCGCGGGTGCGGGCCGGCAAATTTGAGGCGGTGGCAGATGAATGGGAGGCCCAGTGCACAACCATCGGGCATCAAGTGACCATTCGCATGGGCGCTCGCGTCCTGTGCGGCGTGGCCGAGGCCCTCGACCCCGAGGGTGCCTTGTTGCTCCGGACCCAGCACGGGCGCTTGGAACGCATCATCGGCGGCGACGTGACCGTGGAAAAAACCTGAGCCACCACTAGGCTGGGCGAGTGATCCAAGCACCTGCCCGCACGCCAAAAACCACCCCTGCCCTCCTGTGCTTCTCCTCCTCGACATCGGCAACACCCACACCCACCTCGGCCTCGCCGACGCGCGCGGCGTGTGCCGGCAAACGAACCTCAAGACCGCGCTCTGGCGTTCTGGGGATGCCGGGGGGCCGGTGCTGCGCTTTGTCCGCAAGGCACGCATCGAAGGCGTGGCGCTGTGCAGTGTGGTGCCGGCGGTGACGAGCAAGGCAGTGGCGTTCGCCCGGAAGGAACTTGGTCTCGCCGCGTTGGAACTCACGCCAAAGACCATCGCCGGGGTCGGCATCAATTACCCCCAGCCCAAGCGCATCGGCCCCGACCGGCTGGCGAACGCCGTCGCACTCCGGCACCACTTCGGCGCGCCGTCGGTGGCCGTGGCGTTCGGCACCGCGCTCGCGTTCGACGTGGTGGACCGGCACGGCGACTACGTCGGCGGCATCATCGCGCCCGGTCTGGCAGCGATGACGGACTACCTGCACGACAAGACCGCGCTGCTGCCGCGCATCACGATTCAGGAGACCAGTTCCGTCATCGGCAAGAGCACGCGCGAGGCGATGCTCATCGGGGCAGTGCATGGCTATCGCGGGCTGGTGCGCGAACTGATCTCGGAATTGAAACGCGAGCTGAAGTGCGGCCGTCTCCCGGTCGTCGCCACCGGCGGCTACGCGGAATTGATCGCGGCAAAGTTGCCGGAGATTACTGCGGTCGAACCCAATCTCACGCTGGAAGGCCTGCGCCTCGTCTGGCAGGCGCACCATGCCTCAGCCAAGTAAGGACGAGCCACTGCGGCCGCCCCGCGCTCCGCATCTGTAATCCTTGCTTCCCCCGGACCGGGCCGGTTCAATCCGCCGCGCATGAATCGCATTGAAGAACGCTTTGCACGGCTGAACCACGAGGGGCAGAAAGCCTTGGTGGTTTACATCGGTGCGGGCGATCCCAACCTCGACGCGACGCGGCAGCTCGCCTTGGCCTTCGACCGCGCCGGGGTGGATTTGCTGGAGCTGGGCGTGCCCTTCAGCGATCCGCTGGCCGATGGACTGGTGAATCAGTTGGCAGCCCAGCGCGGCTTGGAATCCGGCACCACCCCGCCGAAGCTGCTGGCGACCATCGCCGACCTCCGGCGCGAATCGCAAATCCCCGTTGTCCTCTACGTTTACTTCAACCTGCTGCACCGCTGCGGCGTGGCCAAGTTCATTGCGGATGCCGCGCGGGCGGGCGTAGATGGGCTGCTGGTATTGGACTTGCCGCCCGAAGAAGCGGACACCTACGGGGACTTGATGCAGCAGGCCGGCATGTGCGCCATCTGGCTCGTCGCGCCGACGACACCGGAAGATCGCATCGCCCTGATTGCGAAGCGGGGCACCGGCTTCATCTACTATGTCTCCCGTGAAGGCGTGACCGGAATGCAGGCGAAGGTCGCGGAGAATCTGGCCGCGCGGGTGGCGCTCATCCGCGCGCACACTTCAATTCCCATCGCGGTCGGTTTTGGCATCTCCAACCCCGAGCAAGCCCGGCAAGTCGCCTCGGCTGCGGACGGCGCGGTCGTAGGCAGCGCAGTGGTGAACCAGATTGCCCAACTCGGCCAGTCGCCCGAACTCGTGCCCCGTCTGGAAGCCTTCGTGAAATCATTGGCTGATGGCGTGAAGGGGCGGTGACTCCAGCGACTCTTTTCTGCGGGCCATGAGGTTCACCCTGTGCGACGCGCTGCGGAGGCAAGCGCTGGTTCACTTTTCGCGTGCCTTCGCAGGTGCCGATTCCTATCTTCGCCCCGCTTTATGGCGACTCTAAAACCGTTCCCTGCCCTTCGACCAAAACCTGAACTCGCGGCACGCATCTGTGAGCTGCCTTACGACGTGATGTCTACCGAGGAGGCGCGGGAGATGGCCGCTGGCAATCCCTTCTCCTTCCTCCATGTGTCAAAGCCGGAGATCGATCTGCCGATCGGCACTGACCTTTATTCGTCAGCCGTCTATGCCAAGGGCAAGGAGAACTTCGCCAAACTCATCGCGGATGGTGCCCTCTATCAAGAAAGCCAGCCGTGCTTCTACCTGTATCGCCAAATCATGGGCGGGCATGCCCAGATAGGGCTCGTGGCGGCGGCAAGCTGCCAGGAATACCTCGACGGCATCATCAAGAAGCACGAGTTCACCCGCCCGGACAAGGAGGACGACCGCGTCCGCCACATTGAGACGCTGAACTCCCAAACCGGACCGGTCTTCCTAACCTACAAGGCAGTTGCGGCCATGGATGAGTTTGTCACCCAGCGGACGGCCAACGCTCCCGACGTGGACTTCACGGGCACGGATGGCGTGCGGCACACCTCGTGGACCGTGCGAGATGCCGCTGGGATTGGCTTCATCAGCGAACAGTTCGCCCGCATTCCCTTCCTCTACATTGCGGATGGCCATCATCGCAGCGCGGCGGCGGGCCGGGTCTTTACGGCGCGGCAAGGCCAAGGGCACAGCAGCGGTTTTTTGACCGTCATTTTCCCGCATAACCAGATGCAGATCCTGCCCTACAACCGGGTCTTAAAAGATTTGAACGGGCTCACCGCCGAGGCGCTGCTCGCGCAGCTCGATGCCCTCTTCCTCATCAGCTCAGCCGGCACCCCCAAGCCAACCCGCAAGCACGAGCTGGGTTTCTTCTTTGGCGGCCAGTGGCGAACGCTGCATTTCCGTCCGCAGTTCGCTGCGGCGAACGATCCCATCGAGCGCCTCGATGTCACCTTGCTACAGAAGCTCGTGCTCGATCCAATCTTTGGGATCAACGATCCGCGCACGAGCAAGCGCATCAATTTCGTGGGCGGCATTCGCGGCACAGCGGAGCTGGAGCGGCTCGTCAACAGCGGGGACTACGCCTGTGCATTTAGCATGTTTCCCACCAGCATTGTGGACCTGATGGAGATCGCCGATGCCGATGGCATCATGCCCCCCAAGAGCACTTGGTTTGAGCCCAAGCTCCGCGACGCGATGTTCTGCCACATGATTTGAAGCAGACATTCTGCCTCAGCCCCTGCGACCTCGGCCGTAGCAGCAGCGTCCGCCTGACCGAAGACTGCCCCAGCGAGCCAGCATCCGTGCACTTGCCCGAGCGGATGCCCGTCGAGTCGGTTCACCAAGGCGCAGGGGCGGCTTAAAAACCGCCTTGAATCCCCCCCCCTGCGCTTCGTCTGCTGCCCCATGCTCAACCGAACACTCAACTCAAGGCCACTTCGCGGGCAAGCCTTCACCCTGATCGAACTGCTGGTGGTCATCGCGATCATCGCCATTCTCGCCGGCATGCTGTTGCCCGCCCTCGCCAAGGCCAAGGCCAAGGCGGTCGGCAGCCAGTGCCTCAACAAGCACAAACAAATTGCCCTCGCCTATAAACTCTACACGGATGATTACGATGGCGTCTTGGTTCCGCTGGATTCTCCTGGCTTCCCTTCGGCCCCCGCCCTCGTCGCGCGCAATCCCGCCACCCCGAATACTTGGTGGCCGGACCAGCTCAAGCGCTATCTGGTTGCCGACAAACTCCTGTTCCAATGCCCTAAACAACCACAGAACTGGACTTCAAATGATTTTGGCATCGGTCTGAGCACGCCAGAGTTGGGGTGGACCGGAGCTGCCCGGGTCCGGGAAATCAACGTGAGCAAGCCCACTGAAACAGTCGCGTTTGCTGATTCCGCCTTCCTTGCTCCGAACACATGGCAAACCCAGACTGACCCGGCGCTGTGGGTGGGCATACAGGGTTCCGCAGTGAATCCGAACGAACGAATCAGCTTCGACACCCCGGCCCCGGGCAGCACTTGGGCAACGGGTTTTACCCGCCGCATAATCAGCCGTCACGAAGGCAAAACGTCCACCGGGTGGGTAGATGGTCACGCGGAAACCACTTTAACCCGGTCGCTCGGGTTTCTGGTGCCCGGCACCGCCACGGCCTATGCAGTTGGGGCCCCGGAGGCCAAGTGGGACTTGCAGTAGCTTTTGCCCCATCAGCTGCCCTGACCCGGAAGAATTTCACCAAAACCGGCATCCCGACCGTCATGTTTCCTGACACCTCAAACTTTCGCCCTGACCGACGGCAATTCATCCGCACCAGTTCAGCCCTGCTGGCCCTCCCGTGGCTGGAAAGTCTCGCTGGGGCCGCGTCTGCTACGCCCCCTCGCCGGCTCGTCAACATCTGCACCAATTTTGGACTCTACGGCCCGTCCTTCTTCCCTGATCAGGCCGGCCGCGACTACGTGCCCAGCGAGTATTTGAAGGTGCTCGGGGACTTGCGCAGCCAGTTCACCGTTTTCTCCGGCATTGCCCATCCGGAGATAGGTGGCGACCACGCGTCCGAAGCGTGTTTTCTCACCAGTGCCAAACACCCCACCGCCGGCGGCTTCCGCAACAGCGTTTCGCTGGATTACGTCGCGGCGAAACACGTTGGCCCGGCCACGCGCTTCCCGCTGCTCACACTCTCCACGCAAGATGGCAGCCCACTCACGCACACCGCCAGCGGCGCGGGCGTCCCCGCGCTTTACAAACCCTCCGACATTTTTGCCCGCCTTTTCCTGACGGGCAAAGCCCGGGAAATCGAAATGGAAATGGCCCGCCTCAAACGCGGCCAAAGCGTGCTCGACCGCATGGGCGAACGCTTTGCCGCCCTCAAGCCCCGCCTCAGTGCCCGCGACCAGCAGCAGGTCGCCGACTACGCCGATGCCGTCCGCGACATGGAGAAGCAGCTCCACGCCGACGAAGCCTGGGTGCAAAAGCCCAAGCCCGTCGTCGAGGCCGAACCGCCCTCCGACGCGCTGGACCGCAGCGACAACGTCGGCCGCGCCCGCATCCTCCTCAACCTCGCCAAGCTCGCCCTCCAGACCGACTCCACCCGCGTCGTGACCGTCTTCATTCGCGGCATGGACCTGAAGCCGCCCATCGAAGGCGTCTCCGAGGACCACCACGGCCTTTCCCATCACGGCCGGAACCAGGCGAAGATTGACCAGCTCCGCATCATCGAGCGCGCGAAGATGGCCGTCTTCCGCGACTTCCTCGCCGCGTTGCGCGACACGAAGGAAGGCGCGACCAGCCTGCTCGACCAGACGCAGGTGCTCATCGGCAGCAACCTCGGCGACGCCAGCAGCCACAACACCAGCAACCTCCCCATCCTCCTCGCCGGCGGCGGCTGGAAGCACGGCCAACACATCGCCGGCGACCGCAAGAACAACACCCCGCTGGGCAAGCTCTTCGTCAGCATGCTCCAACGCCACGGCGTCGAGACCGCCCAGTTCGGCACGGGCGTCGGGACGATGGATGGGCTGGTGTGAAAGACCGACTTCAAGGGACCACAGAGACGCGATGAACACAGAGGATTTCTTCTGCTTCCTCTCTGTGGTCATCGCGTCTCTGTGGTCCAACTCCGGTTCATAGTTTTCTCAGGATGAAACCCCTTCTCCTCCTCTGTTTTCTCGCGCAGCTCGCCGCCGCCCAAGACGCCGCGTCCAGTTTCTCCTCCCGCGTCCAGCCCCTGCTCAAGACCTACTGCACCGAATGCCACGCCGGCACAAAGCCCAAGGCCGGCATCCAGCTCGCTGGCCCGCGCACGACCGACCAACTCGCCGCCGAGCGCGACCACTGGTTCCGTGTGCTCGACGCGCTCGAAGCCGGCACCATGCCGCCGAAGGATGAGAAGCAACCCACACCCGCCGAACGCACCGCATTGGTCGCGTGGCTCCGCGGTGACTTCACGAGCACGCTACTCGCCCGCCAGCGCGCCGAGGGCCGCAGCAAGCTCCGCCGCCTCAGCCGCACCGAATACGCGAACACCATCTTCGACCTCTTCGGCGTGAAGCCCGCCGTCGGCCTCAACCTCCCCACCGACGGTCGCGTGGATGGTTACGACAAGGTCGCCGCCGCGCTGCCGCTCTCCGCATCCGGAGCCGCCGGCTACTTCAAGATGGCCGACGACATCCTCGCGCGGATGCTCCGCCCCATTCCCAAGACGCCGCCCAAACCCCGCGTCGCGAAGAAGGCCACGACGACCGATTTCGACGACGTGCTGGGCGACAAGAAAGCCGAGCCCACCAACGCTGCGCCCGCCAGTCCTTTCGACCCCGCCCGCACCGTGCGCGCCCTCGCCTTCGGCAGCGAGCAGTCGAAGGGACACATCCTCGAACTCCCCGACGGCACCAAGGTCAGCTTCAACACCGACACCACCTCCGGCCCGTTGCGCGGCTTCGGCGGCCCGCGTCATCCCGGCGTCCACCGCATGCGCCTCTCCGTGTATGGCTACCAGACCGACAAGCCCCTACCCTTCGGCATCTACGCCGGCCACACCGGCGCTTACCCGCAAATCATCGAACTCGTCGCCGTGCTCGAAGCCCCGCCCGGCAAACCGACCGTGCTCGAAACCGAAATCTACCTCCGCACCGCCGACCTCAACGACCTCGCCCCCATCAACGACAACTTCCGCCTCATCCCCTTCGGCCTCGGCATCCCCGTGCCGAAGAACACCCAGGCCAGCGCCTGCCGCGCGCCGGGCCTTGCCGTGCAGTGGGTGGAAATCGAGGAGCCGGAGCTGCCCTTGCTCGGCGACCGCTGGCTGCGCGCCGACTTCCGCGCCGCGCTGGCCGGTGGCTTGCAGAACCGCGATGTGTTCATCAAGGCCGCTGAAGCCACGTTCAAGCGCATCACCCCGCGCCTTTTCCGCCGCGACCCCACCGCCGACGAACTCGCGAAGCTGAACCTCCGTTTCGCCGAGCAACTTGACGTAGGCGTCACCGCCGACAACGCCCTGCGCGACTGCGTCGTCGAGCTCATGACCGCGCCTGACTTCCTCTGCATCGTCGAGCAACCCGGCCCGCTCAACGACTTCGCCCTTGCCTCGCGCCTCGCCTACTTCCTCTGGAACTCCACGCCGGACGACGCCTTGCTCGAAGTCGCCCGCGCCGGAAAGCTCCGCGACGGCGCAGTCCTCGCCGCGCAAACCGAGCGGCTCCTCAAAGACCCCAAGGCCAGCCGCTTCGTGGACGACTTCACCGACCAATGGCTTGGCCTGCGCGCCATCGACGACACCTCGCCCGACAGCAAGCTCTACCCCGAATACGCGAAGAACGATTTGCTCAAGCGCTCCAGCGTCCTCGAGACCCGCGCCTTCTTCCGCCGCGTGCTCGACGAGAGTCTCAGTGTGCGTGAGTTCGCTGCTGCGAACTGGACCTTCGCCAACGAGTCGCTCGCCAAACACTACGGCCTGCCCGGCATCACCAGCCTCGCGTTGCAAAAGGTCAGCCTCCCCGCTGATTCCGCCTACGGTGGCCTGTGGACCCAACCCGCCGTGCTGAAGGTCACCGCGAACGGCACTTACACCTCGCCTGTGAAACGCGGCGTCTGGGTCGCCGAGCGCTTGCTGGGCACCCCCATCCCGCCCCCGCCACCTAACACGCCGGCCGTAGAGCCGGACATTCGCGGCGCGAAGACCTTGCGCGAGCAACTCGCCCTCCATAGCAGCCAAGGCTCCTGCGCCGCCTGCCACGCGAAGTTCGACCCCTACGGCTTCGCGCTGGAGAGCTTCGATGTCACCGGCAATTACCGGCAGAACTACCGCGTCCTCAACCCCGAGCGCAAAAGCGGCCTGTGGTGGACCGACGGTCTCCCCGTGGATTGCAGCGGCAAGACTCCGACCGGCCAAAGCTTCGCCGACATCCGCGAGCTGCGAAAGGTCATCGCCCAAAATCCCGAGCAGCTCGCCCGTGGCGTCACCCGTCACCTCGTAACCTACGCCACCGGTGCCCCGCCCACCCGCCTCGACCAACCCGCCCTCGACGCCATCGTGACCGCCGCCGCGAAGGACCAACACGGCCTGCGCTCCCTCATCCACGGCGTCGTGCAGAGCGAGCTGTTCCGGTCCAAGTAGTTGGAACTTGGAATTTCCCGTCCTTCCCTGAATCGCCTTCCGCCATGCGTCGTCCGAACTTCACCTCGTTGCTAGGGCCGGCCAGCGGCTCACCGGGGTTTTTTTGAATGAGAAGAATCTATCCCGGTTGTGACGAGTTCCGCCGCCTCACCATGTCCCGTCGGGGCTTCGTCCACGCCGGCATGCTCGGCACCGCCGGACTGACGCTCTCCAATCTCCTCCGCGCCGAGGCCCAGGCCAAGCCCGGCTCCGCCAAGCGCCAGAACTCCGTCATCATCCTCTACCAGCGCGGCGGTCCGCCGCAGCACGAGACCTGGGATCCCAAGCCCAACGCGCCCAGCGAGTTTCGCGGCGAGTTCAACCCCATCGCGACCAGCGTCCCCGGCATCCACATCTGCGAACACCTGCCCCTGTCCGCGAAGGTCATGGACAAGTTCGCCATCATCCGCAGCATCTCCCATCGCAAGGAGGACGGCGGCGTGGACCACTCCAACGGCGACCAGATCGTCTTCACCGGGAAGAAATACGGCCCGAACGAAAGCATCAACGCGCACCCCAGCATCGGGTCTATCGTGGCCAAGCAGCTCCAGCATCAGAACCCGTCGCTGCCGGCCTACGTGATGATTCCCAAAATGATTCCCGGCACCGGCTCCGCTTACCTCGGCTCGAAGTGCCTGCCCTTCGAGACCGGCGTGGACCCGGCGAATCCCGGCCCCTTCGCCCTGCCGAACTTCACGCTCACCGAGGGCCTCACCGTCAACCGCCTTACCGACCGGCGCGGCCTCGTCGAGGGCCTCGACCGCGTGCGGCGCGAGATGGATGCCAACGGCGAGATTCAGGCCGTGGACGACTTCACGCGCCAGGCGTGGGACATCCTCGGCAGCGACGCCGCGCGCAAGGCCTTCGACCTCGACGCGGAACCCGCCGCCCTCCGCAATCGCTACGGCTTCTCCACCCAGTTCAAGAGCCGCGTCCGCGCTGGTGGCGATGCGCCCGGCTGGACGCAGCGCGTCCTCCTCGCGCGCCGCCTCGTCGAGGCCGGCGTGCGGCTGGTCACCGTGGACCTGCGCTGGTGGGACACGCACGAGGACAATTTCTGGTCCATGAAGGAGTGCTTCCTCCCGCGCTTCGACCAGTGCTACTCCGCGCTCATCGAAGACCTGCACCAGCGCGGGATGCTCGACACCACGATGGTCCTGGCCTGGGGCGAGCACGGGCGCACGCCGCGCATCAACGCGGCGGCGGGCCGCGACCACTGGGGCAACCTCATGTCCATCGCCATGGCCGGCGGCGGCATCAAGGGCGGCCGCGTCGTCGGCGCCTCCGATGCGAAGGGCGCGGAACCCGTGGACGCGATGAAAATCCCCCACGACGTCCTCGCCACCCTCTACCGCCACCTCGGCGTGGACACGACCACCGACTACCTCGACCACCAAGGCCGCCCGTTCCCCGTCCTTTCTCACGGCGCTCCGATTGACGAGCTGTTCGTGTAAGGGTGTCATTGGGTGGCGGAGCGCGGGTCTGCGACCCGCAGTAATCGGCGAAGTTCCCTGAACCGTGTTTGACCGGTGGACTGCCCAGTCCTCACACCAGCGCCGTCGGCTCGGGGGGGGCGTCGGGCTAGTGGGGATGGTGCCGCGTCGAACCTCTCCCAGACACTTTTCCACGCCTGCGCCTCGGCCAAGACCGTCTCACGCCCGCCGCCCGACGCGCTGAGCGTGGAGAGAATCTTCTTCTTCGCCTCGTCCTTGCGCCATGCCGAGCCCCTCGACTGTCAGGTCGTAGAACTGGACGATGGTGCTTTCATAAAGTGAACGCTTCGCCAGAGAATCGGCCTCTAGGTCCGACACGACAACGATTAGCTACTTCTCGATGACGCGGTAAGTTCGCCGGGAAACCGCCCCTGAGGTCTGGTCCTCAAACAGGAATCGACCGTTGCTGATAGTGATCCCGCCAAGGTTGGTGACCCAGACGGTCGATGGCCCGCTCGGGTTTAAGGTGTGATGGACTTCGAACCGACCGGGGTCGGAAGACAGGGTTGCGTCCGGGTCGCTGAAGAATAGCTGCACCCGGCCATCGGACAGGCGCTGCGGGGCCTGCATCAACTGCGGCACCCGAACCCAGACGCCCGCATTGCTTGAAGTGACGCTGCCAAAGTCGTTGGTGATCGTCACGGTGTAGAGGCCGCTGTTCGTGCGGCTGAGCGGACCCAAGGCGTGGCTGGCGTTGGTCGCGTTCGGAATGGGGTTTCCATTGAACCGCCACTGGTATTTGAACAACGAGGCCGCGCCCGAGACCGTCACGCCAACGCTCAATGTGCCGTTGGTGATGTGGACTGAGTTCTCGCTGCGCGGTTGGACGAGGATTCGCGGCAGAGGCGGCGGCTGGGTGATCGTAAGCAGCACGCTGCCGGCGTCGTTGTTGGTCTTCACCCCATCCACGGCGATCTGATACTCTTGCCCGGCCACAGCGGTGAACAAGACGCGGCTGGCATAGCTGACGTCGGCGACCATGTCGTCGTTTTCAGCAATCACCGTCAAGCTGCCGGGGGCGCTCCCGGTATAGACCCCCAGCAGAGTGTCGAACGAACTGCCGAACGTGTGAATCTCCACAAGGCCGTTCGCGGGAGCAGTCCACTTCCACCAGACGGACCGGCCGCCAACCTCGCCGCCGTGGTGCGGTTCGTTCGCTTCCTTGCTCGCCGACAGGATCGAGCCGCGCAGCACGTTGGAGGCTCCAACGACCGCAATGCCGCTGGCGAAGGCGTCGTTGAAGGCCGAGCTCAACACCGTGAGTTCAGCCCCGGCATTGGTGGTGCTGCCGAACGCATTGCTGACGGCCACCTGATAAGTGCCCGCGTCACCGGCGGCAGCGTTGGTCACGGTGAGCATATCGTTGGTCGCGCCGGGCAGGATCGTGCCATTGCGCAGCCACTGGTAGTAAAGCGGGAGCGAGCCGGTGGCGACGACCCGGAAGCTCGCGTTGGCCCCGCCACCCGATCCGCCGGCGAAGCGGGTCTGATCTGCGGGAGCCTGCTGGATTTGGGGTGCGGCTGGCACGTTTGCTCCGGGTGAGACAGTCAGGCTGAGGAGGCCGATTTCATTGCCATAGCCATCCACAGCGATGCGGTAAACGGTGCCGGCGACCGCCTGAAAGGTCACGCTGCTCTGGTCGAGGCCGGGATTGATGTCGTCGTTTTCCGCGACCAGCGAAAGCGCACTCACGCTGGCACCGGTGTAAACGCCAAGGATGGTGTCAAACTGGCTGTTGGTGGTGGAAAACGTCACGGGACCGTCGGTCGGAGCCGTCCAAGTCCACCAAACCGAACGTCCTTGCAAGGCGGTGCCGTGGGCGGGTTCACCCGTTTGACGGGTGGCTCCGATGTTGTTGCCAATCACGGACAGGAACGGGGCGGAGATCGGCGGTCCATGTTCGAAATCATCATTCGCATGCAGCGCACCGGGGGAAAACTGGCGAAGGTTCAGCACCACCCGCCCGGAGGCTGCGCCGCTGCCATTGTTGAATCCGTCCACGGCAATCTGATACTCCACCCCTTGCACGGCCTCGAACGTCACAATGCTTTTTCCGCTGCCCGCGCTGCGCTGGTCGGCAGCCACCAAAGTGAGTGCGCTAACACTGGTGCCCTGATAGACCCCCAGAATCGTGTCGAAACCGCTGCCCAAAGTGTTCACCGTGACAGGCGTCGAGGCGGGAGCCACCCAAGACCACCACACTGAGCGGCCACCATCATTGCCGGCGTGACTGGGTTCGCCGACTTCCTCGGTGGCGTTCGTGTTGACCCCGATCACGGTATTGGTCTGTCCCGTGATGGGAAAGCGGTTTACGAACAAGTCGTTGCCGCCCGGCACAGGCGGGGTGGCCTGGACCAAGCTGAGTTGAACCGTGCCCTCGGCAACGATTCCGTCAGTGGACCGATAGCCGTCCACCGCGATTTGATACGTCTGGCCGGCGACGCCTTGAAAGGCCACGACGCTGCCCGCTGCGGGGTTGAAGGGATCGGTGTCGTCGTTCTCGCCGATCAGCACGAGCGACCCGAGCGTCGTGCCGGTGTAAACGGCCAGCGCCGTGTC
>CAMCFN010000082.1 GCA_945874145.1 Akkermansia muciniphila | reverse complement strand
ATGAGGTCGGCCTCTTCGAGTTGCTTGCGGTAGATGTAGAGCACCTTCTCGGAGAACTGCCCGCCCGTCGTGAGGCCGAGCACGCGCTGGGCGCGGATGGGGTCCACCAGCACGCTTAGGGGCGCGATGAGAAATTGGTCACCATACATCCGGCGCAGCGGGTAGGTGACGGTGGCGACGAGGTCGGTGCAACTGCCCACCGGCTCGGCGATGAAGACCTCGGGGCGTGCGTCTGCCTTGAGCTTGTTCGCCGCGTCCACGAGTGAGTTGAAGCGGCAGCAGAAGCAGCCGCCGGGGATTTCCTCCGTGGCAAAACCGCGCGAGCGGAGCATCGCGGTGTCCACGAGTTCCTTGCCCTGGTCGTTGGTGATGAGGCCCACGCGCAGGCCCTGCTGCGTGAGCCGCTCGGCTAGCTTGGCGACGGCGGTGGTTTTACCGGCGCCGAGGAAGCCGCCGAGCATCAAGTAGCGTGCTTTGGTCATGGTTTGTTGCAGGAAGTATTCAGTAACCAGTGTTCAGTCAGCGTGTCGGCTACAGCGGGTTGTTGGACAGGGCGTCAGCACTGAATGCTGAATACTTCATTGCCCCTCCGCGTGCTCCCGCTCCAAAATCTTGTCAATCGTCTTGTCCAGCAGCTTAACGTAGGCATGCACGTCGAGGCAGCGGGATTCGGGCGTGCCGGTGGCGGCGTAGAGCCAGCCGTTGCCGTGAGGGTCTTTGTTCACAGTCGTGATTTTGGTTTTCAGCAGCGGGTTCGCGCCGAGGAACTCGCCGTCCACGATGCAATAGACATCCGAGATGGCCTTGAAGCCCTCCACCCACCCGACGACCTGTCCGCACGCGACCTTGGTGCCCGGCTCCACTTCCCAGCCGCACTCGACCATGTCGCCGAGCATGCGCGTGGCGAACTTGGTGATGCCCACGCGCCACGAACCGTCCGCCTGCCGCGCCGCCCACGCGTGCGACGGGCTGTAAAGCGTGTCGCGCGGCAACTGCGCGGAGAACCGCGAGCGTTTGTAGGCCAGGAACTTCGGTTGGGCGTGGCTCATGTGCGCTGGAACGAAATATGGCTTGGACTCCAAGCGCAAGGCTCAATCTTTGCTGAGAAACTCCCTAGCTTCTTTATGAAGTTTGAGCGTGTCGCGAGCTTCTGCGAAGTGGGACAGGCGAACCAGCGTGGCGTCGGGCAGGCTGGGGTTTCGAGCCAGTGACCTATGCACAACCCGGTTTGTTTCACTGAGAAGCTGGTTTGCCAGGTTTTCAGGCAACCGCCAGTGCCTGGCCAACCGCTCTTTCGCCGGCGAATTCCCCACGTGCTGGGCAAGTAATTCGCCAAGCCGCTCCTCCGATACGAGAAGTTGAGTCCCGTCGAGGTCCATCCACCAGGGCTGGAGTTTGTAATTTACTCTGCCGCCCAAAGAGGTGCCCCGCTGCCAGAAATCGGCAAATTCGCTAGGCATGGCAGGTGCCCTCAATAGCCGGCTTCCTGTGGAGTTGACCGCGCACTTCACCCGCAGTGTGGGGGTCGGGCGGTGCAGTCGCAGCTCGGCCAAGACCCGAAGGTGGTGGGTTCCACCCCGTGTCCGGGCGTAGAAGTGTATCTGCTGGTGATGTTGCAGTATCAGCGCTCCCTGGTTGCTAAAGGTGGAACGAATGCCCGGCTCATACCCGTCAGCAGGGGCATGAGGCATGTCGTTGTCCGCGACCCAGACTCCGCCCTCAACCGCGCGCAGCCTGAACTTGCCGTAATAGGCCCCGTGCGCCGGCAATTCGAGCCAGTCGAACCAAAACTCCAAATCAGCACTGAGGGCTTGATTGGTGGTCAACAACGCTGCACTTATCGCAGGGTCAATAGTGAGTCGAAGGGGAGGACCCGCCGGCGAAAACCGGGTCTCAGCGGTTTCACACAGCACAACATTGCGCTGCTCAATTGGGTTCACTTGATACACGGAAAAATCAGCGCGATGGGTTTGGCCGATTTGCGTTTGCCGCCAAGAGCGCACGGCTGTTTGCATCTCTCCGTGATGGTTCGTCTTCTCAAGCGTCAACAGGCGGAGGAATTCCTCTTGGAAGGTCAGGTGATATTTTCCCGCCGAATCGGTTGTCGCCTGAAGCAGGCTGCTTCTCCGGTAGCGAGGAGAGTATGGAACCGGAATGATGAACACATCTGTGTTTTCCTCAAATCGCAGGATGACGTCTGCGGCAGGGCGACCGTTTTCGTCGCGAACCACGCCTTCAAGGTGATTCTTTGTGGGCGCTCTTCTACCAAGTAGCTGGGCCAGCAAAAAAAAGCCTACCAAACCCAACAGTATGCAGAGAAGGAGTCGGGGGGACCTAGGCTCTGCTTTTTCTGTTTCGCGGCCAGCCATATCGACCGACTCGGTTAGAGTTTCCGGGAGAACACTTCAAGTGTCTTCGCAAACTTCTCCGGCGCGAAGTCGGGGAGGGACTGGGCGAGCGCGAAGAGGTCTTTCAAGTCGGGTTCGAGCTTGTCGAGCGCGGCTTTGTCGAGCGGGGCGGTGAGGCGATCGAGGGCGAGGACGAGACGTTCGGCGCGGCGGGCTTGCTGGGCGGCGGGGACTTTGGCGTCGGCGAATTCGGTGTGGGTCTTGGCGAGGCGCTGGAGGGCTTGGCGCGTAAGTTCGCTGCTCCATTCCAGCTCGGCGGCTCGGCGGGCGAGGGTGTCGGCGGCGGGGTGGGCTTGGGCGGCGTTCGCGGCGGACTTGAGGGCGGGCAGGGCGGAGTCGAGGCCGTCGAGTTTCTGCAGGAGCCAGAGGGAGGCGGACCACGGGGTGGTGAGTTTTTCGCTGGGGGTTTTCTCACGCGCGAGTTGTGCGCTCATCTCGCGGAGGGCGACAGCTTGGCCGACGAGCCAGGCTTTAGGGCCGTGCCAGTCGCCCTTCTCGCGCCAGTGCTTGGGCTGGGACACGGCCTGGCCATCCAGCTCGAAGAGAAGTTCAGGATGGCCGGCGGCGAGGAGCGCGGGGTCCACCGTTTGGTGACAGGCGACGCAACTGTTCGCGCGGACGTAGAGGTGTTTTAAGTCGCGCAAGCCGGCGAGCACGCGGTCGCGATGGCTGTAGTCCGGCCGCGTGTGCGGGCGAATCCACTTCTCGGCGGGGCCGTGGCAGCTTTCGCAGGAGACGCCTTCCGTGGGCTTGGTGATTTCAGCGAGGAACGCCGCCTGCGGCACGTCATGGAAAGGCGCGTGGCAGGTCGTGCAGCGGGTGCTGGTGGTGGCGTCGGGGATTTTGAGCGCGGCGGCGATTTGCGCGGAGCGGGCGTTGACGAGCGTGTTGTAGGTGCGCGAGTGGATGTCCTGCTTCTGCCAGATCGTGGTCTGGTGGCGGAGTTCGCCCGCGCCGCCGTGGCACATGGAAGTGGCGCAGCTCGGCGAGCCGGTGAAGCGGGGTGGCTCGGCTGCGGAGGCCGCTGCGAAGGCCAGCAGCAACGGGGTCGCAAAGTTCCACATGTTCAGCATCGGATTCAGCGCACGGCCTGTTGGGTGGCTCGCCCTTGGACAGCAGTGCGCAGGGCCAGTGCTATCACTCCGGCCTTCAGCACTGCAAGCCGCCCTTTGTAAAGGGATTGAAAAATGCCTTGGCAACCGGGGGCGAAGACAGAGAATGCAGGCGGTTTTCATCGGTGGCAGGTGTGGGGCAGCGGCTGGCGAATCCAGATTTCAGAGTGTAGAAAGGCAAGCCATGGTTGAGCAGATACAGGCGGCGCTGGGGGGCAATGTGGGGCTCGCATTGGGCTACATACTGCTGGCGGTGCTGGCGAGCCAGTTGGTGCTGATGGCCTACTCCGCAGCGGCCCGGGTGGTGCATGAGCGCCGGCAGCAGCGTCTCGACCGCGAACGGCTCGAAACCCTCGTGACGGCGGCGAAGTATCGCTACAAGGAAGCGCAGGAAGTCATCCACGGCTGGAACGGCTACCGGAAGTTCAAGGTTACGCAGAAGTCCTCCGAGTGCGAGGACGTGTATTCGTTCTACCTCGTGCCGCACGATCGCAAGCCGCTGCCGCCCTACAAGCCCGGCCAGTATCTCACGTTCAGCCTCGACCTTCCGGGGCGAGACAAGCCGGTGGTCCGCTGCTATTCCCTCTCGGACAGCCCGATGCGTTCGGATTTTTACCGCGTGACCATCAAGCGCGAGAAGGCACCGCCGGACAAACCGGAACTCCCGCCCGGCCTCGCTTCCGGCTTTTTCTCCGACCATGTCCAGGAAGGCGATATTCTCAACGTCAAGGCCCCTGCCGGGCACTTCTATCTGGACATGACCAAGACCACGCCCATCTGCTTGTTGGCGGGAGGCGTGGGGTTGACGCCCATGTTGAGCATGGCCAAGGCCGTCGCCGAAAGTGGTTTACGCCGCGATGTGTGGCTCTTTTTCGGTTGCCGCAGCGGGCCTGAACATATGCTCCGCGAGGATTTGTTAAAGCTTTCTGCCTACGAAAACATCCGGGTCGTGGTGTGCTACAGCCGGCCCGGCAAGTCGGAGGTGAAGGGGCAGGATTACCACCACGAAGGCCGCGTCACCGTCGATCTGCTCAAGGAAAAGCTCCCCTCCAACAACTACGAGTTCTTTATGTGCGGCAACGGCGCATTCATGAAGACGCTCAACGACGGGCTCGAAGCTTGGGGCGTCCCGGAGAAGGACATCCACTACGAAGCTTTCGGCCCGGCCACGGTGAAGAAAAAGGCTGCGCCGGCCGTGTCCGCAGTTGCCGCCGGCCCGGCCTGCAAAGTCATTTTCGCCAAATCCGGCAAGGAGCTGGAGTGGAACCCCGCGCAAGCCAATTTGCTCGACTTCGCGCTAGAGCAGGGGGTGCGCATCGAATCCGGCTGTCGCGCGGGCAGTTGCGGTGTCTGCTCCGTGGCCATCAAGTCGGGTGGAGTGGATTACGTGAAGGCTCCCGATGCCGCCCCGGAAGGCGGTTCCTGCCTGACCTGCATCTGTCGCCCCAAAGGCGATCTCGTCCTCGACGCCTAACGCGCATGGACACAGTTCACTTCGTCATCGACAAGCCGCAGCGCTGGGACAGCTCGTTCGACCCGGACATGAGCGAGGCGGACGTGACCCGCCTCATGGCGCTGCGTCCATTCAGCGAGATGGACCTGGAGAAGTTTTCCAAGCGCACTCCGTTGAGCGGCATCCTGAAAAACGATGCCCGCATCCGCCGTTTCAAGAACGGGGAAATCATCGTGCGCGCGGGCGACTACGGCTCCTCGGCCTTTCTGGTCCTGTCTGGCCATGCGCGCGTGGTGTTGAACCCCGGATTGCCAGCTTCCATGCTGGGTCGCCGCAAGTCCCAGCGCAAAGGCCTGTTTGAAATCGTCGCCCAGCTCTGGACCAATCCGCGCGACCCCGAGGTCCGAACAGAGGCTGAGTTGGAGCAGGATTCCGGCGTCAAGGCGCGCAGCGGCAGCAAAGGCGCGGGGGTGTTTCTTCAGGACGTGCCCCGCATTCTCGACGAGCACAAGACCGCCACCATGTCCGCCGGTGATTTTTTCGGAGAGATCGCCGCTCTCAGCCGCACCTCGCGCACCGCGACGATTTTCGCGGTGGGCGACGCGACGGAGCTGCTGGAAATCCGCTGGCAAGGGCTGCGCGATCTGCTGCGCTTCGATGTTCACCTCCGCCACCACATCGACCGCATCTACCGCGAGCGCACCCTGGCCACGCACTTGCGCGAGATCCCCATTTTCAAACGCCTGAGCGACGAGCAGCTCAAGCGCGTCATCGAGCAGACGCAGTTTGGCACCTATGGCGACTACGACTGGTCCGGTGACTACAAGCGGCTGGCCAAGGAGGGAAAGCATTCGCCGGAGAAGGAGACCATCATCGCGCAGGAAGGCGACTATCCCAACGGCGTGGTGCTCATCCGCTCCGGGTTCGCCCGCCTCAGCCAGAAGTTTGGCCACGGCCACCGAACGTTGAACTACCTCGGTGCCGGCTGTGAATTCGGCTTGCGGGAGATCGCCCACAACTGGCGTCACCCCGCTGACGCGGTCCCGTTCCAGCAGACTTTGCGCGTCATCGGCTACACCCACGTAATCGTCGTGCCCACGGCCGTGATGGAGGAAGTCGTCCTGCCCACGGTGGCGGAGAGCGCACTGCCTCCGATCTTTACCCCGGGGGAACTGGCCGAGACGGAGGTGTCCGAGACTACGCGCACACTGGATGCCGGCGCGAAGATCGGCCCGGAGCTGATGGAGTTCCTCACCGAGAACCGCTTTTTCAACGGTTCCTCCACCATGGTCATAGACCTGGAGCGTTGCACGCGCTGCGACGATTGCGTGCGCGCCTGCGCCACCACCAACGAAGGCAACCCCCGCTTCCTGCGGCACGGCCAGATCAGCGGGCGCATCATGGTGGCAAACTCCTGCATGCACTGCGCCGACCCGGTCTGCCTCATCGGCTGCCCGACCGGCGCGATCCACCGTGGCCAGGTCGGCGGCGAGGTCATTGTCAATCAAGCCACCTGCATCGGGTGCAGCATCTGCTCGAACAACTGTCCGTATGAGGCCATCCGCATGGTGGAAATCCGCGAGGAGGACGGGGCTTTCATGGTGGACAAGGACATGCGGCCCATCGTCAAGGCGACCAAGTGCGACAAGTGCTCCGACCAGATTGGTGGTCCGGCCTGTGAACGTTCCTGCCCGCACGGCGCGCTCAAACGCATGGACATGAACAACCTCGACGCCTTCGCGAAGTGGCTCCACCGATGAAAGGTTTTGTCCGCCGTCGATTGCTCTGGGTCAGCCTGCTCGTGGCGGCGACCGTCTCGGTGGCTTCGGTCTATACCCTCTGGGCAGGGGCCACGACTCGGGCAGCTTACCTCACCGGTTGGCTGCTCTTCGGCGTGATGGTCGTGCTGACCGGCTACAATTGGTTCAAGAAAATCCCCTATCTGCCCTTGGGCCGTTCGGAAGTCTGGCTCCAGTTCCACATTTACGCGGGCCTGTTCACGGGCGTGCTCTTCCTGCTGCACGTCAAGGGGCAGTGGCCCACGGGTTGGTTCGAGATCGTGCTTACCTGCCTCTACGGAGTCGTCATGATCAGCGGGGTCGTCGGCCTCTTCATCTCGCGTGGCTGGCCCAAGCGGCTTACTGCGCGCGGGGGCGAGGTTCCCTTTGATCGCATCCCGATCATCCGCCGCGAACTGCGGGAGCGGGCCGAGGCGATGGCCTTGGCGGTGGTCGCCGAGGCAAAATCTGCCACCATCGCCGAGTTCTATGCGCGCCGCCTGCAAGACTTCTTCGCCGGTTCGCGGCATTTTCTCTCGCACCTCTTTGAAATCCGCCAACCGCTCAACGCGCTCGTCCATGAGTTCAACGAACTGAATCGCTTCCTCAACGAACAGGAGCGCAAGGTCGCGGACCAGTTGGTCGCGCTCGTCCGCCAGAAGGATGGCCTCGACTACCAGCACGCGCTCCAGCTCACGCTCCGCCTCTGGTTGTTCATTCATATTCCCGTCACCTATAGCCTGATGCTCTGGGCCGTTGCGCACATCATCCTGGTCTATGGATTCTCTGCGGGAGCACGCTGACGTGAGAGATCAACTTCCATCCCCCGATTTCGACCGCAGCAAATATGAGCGGCCCAACCAGGATTGGGAGTGCGGCTGGACTTGTGACGGCTGCCCCTGCCGCATCGGCCCTTCGCCTGCCGGCAAGTGCCGGGCAACCGCTGAATGCCGGCCGGTGCTGGAGAAAATCGAAGGGCAGGAGAAGGGCCGCTGGCGCTGCACCCGCCCCAAGGAGCACGGCGGCCCCTGCACCAATGGCCCATTGCCAGACGGAGGCTGCGCCTGCCCGGTCCCGACCTGCCAGCCCCGGCATTCCCTTCGCGGCCGGCGCGGGCGCCTGAGCGTTGCCTTGGCGGCGGCCACGTTGGCCGTGTTGTTGATTGCCTTCTACGGCCCGTGGCGGTGGAGTTTCATTTCGGCCGGGCCGGTGTCCTCCGATCACCATGGCGTGGTCTTCTCCCAACTCCGGCATTCCTGGCCCGGTGACGATGGCTGCGGAGCCTGCCACACCGCCGCTCACGGCGACCTGCGCGAATGGATGCGGGCCGCCTTCACTGCCCAACCCGGGCCGTTGGAGCCGCATCGCCTGCCGCGCGTCACCACCGGGGAAATGACGGGCATTGATCACAACTGCCTCGCTTGCCATCCCGGCCACCGCTTCCACCAGCCGAACGTGACCCGCGATCACTCGTGCTCCGCCTGTCATCGCGAGCATCAAGGCCACGGCCGGATGCCGGCCCCGCGCGACACGGAATGCCTCTCCTGCCACGGCAACGGGAGCATCATGGAAGCGTCCCTCAAGAAGGGGGAAGCGCTGCCTCCCTCGGCCTTCAACTTCCGGCAGGCGGACGGCCGTGTGTTCTACCATGTGCCGCGTCCGGAACAGGGTTACACGCGGGTCTTCCAGTCTTTCGCCGCTGACCACCCGGAGTTCCAGATCCATGCGCAGCGTTTGCAGGACACCAATTCGCTGCGGTTCAACCACTCCCTCCACCTCTCCGAGTTGGTGAAGCTCAACGGCCAGGCGCTCGCCTGTGCCGACTGCCACAAGCCCGACGCTGCTGGAGCCCACTTTCAGGCCATCACCTACGCCAAGCACTGCCAGAGCTGCCACGCCTTGCAGTTTGACGCGCGCAATCCACAACTCCGCCCGCCCCACGGCGACCCCGGCAACGTGCGCGCCTTCCTCCGCAGCCTGCCCACGCAATACGCCGACCTCGCCCGCCGCTCCGGCGTGACGGCGCAATCGGAGACGGAGCAATTTGTGACCGAGCAGATGCGTCATCTGCGTGAGCGGGTCATGAACGGGGAAAATCTGGAGCAACAAATTTTCTTCGCGAGCGACCCTTCCAAGCAGCTTGCCGTGGGCGCGGCGGCGGGCAACGTCTCGGCCCGCGCGCGGTTCGCGGGCTGCGCCTACTGCCATGAGGTGAAGCCCGGCGGCGCGGACGGACTGCCCCGAATCACCCCGGTCGTCACCCCTGACCGCTGGCTCATTCGCGGTGAGTTCCACCATGCCAAACACGCGATCGTGGCCTGCACGGAATGTCACAGCGCCTCGGCCAGTCGCCAGACGGCGGACATCCTGCTGCCCACCAAGCAAAGCTGCGCCGAATGCCACAGCCCCGCCGGCGGCGTCTCGCAAAACTGCGCGACCTGCCACAGCTACCACACCGTCCACGGCCCACACGTCCACCAGCACACCGCCCGCTGAACCGCCCGTGCCAAAACTGTAGCGGCGCTCTGTGAGCGCCGGGCGAAACGAGCGGACAGGCCCAAACTCAGCGGTCACAGACCGCGGCTACAGCGGAGGGGCGCTTTTTTGAAGCCGGGCGGTTGGTTTTCTTAGTTGTTCTCAAGCCGGACTCGGCTGCTAAATTTCCTCCATGTTCACACCTCGCTTGCTGCTCTTCTGCCTCGCTGCGCTCGTTTGCGGTCATGTCTTCGCCGCTCCGGCCAAACGCCCGAACATCCTGCTCATCTACGCAGACGACCAATCCTATAAGACCGTCGGCTGCTACCCGGAGTCGTGGCCATGGGTGAAGACGCCGAACATTGACCGGCTCGCGGCTTCGGGCGTGCGCTTTCACGCGGCGTATCTCGGCGCGTGGTGCATGCCGTCGCGCGCGGCGATGCTCACGGGCCGGCACCCGCACGGCGTCGAGAGCATGCGGATGGAGGGCAAGTATCCCGCCAGCGCCTACGACCCGAAGCAATGCCCGTTCTGGCCTGCCGTCTTCCGGCAGAGCGGTTACCACACGGCGCAAATCGGCAAGTGGCACACGGGCGTGGACGCCGGCTGGGGCCGAGACTGGGACCATCAAATCGTCTGGAACCGTCCGCTTCATCCCGAGAACGCCGGTGCCTACTACGAGCGCCAGATCCTCGCCATCAACGGCAAGGAGGAATGGGTGGACGGCTATCCCGCCGACAACTACACGCGGTGGTCCGAGGACTACATTCGCGGCAAGACGCGCGCGGCGGATAAACCGTGGTTTCTATGGCTTTGCTATGGCAGCATTCACGGCCCGTCGAAGCCCGCTGCGCGGCACAAGGGCCTTTACGCCAACGCCGAAGTGCCCGTGCCGAAGGATATTTTTCCACCGCGCTCCGGCAAACCCGCCTACCTCAACGACACTCAGGCGTGGGCCAAGGACGCGAACGGCACGCCCATCGCGGGCAAGAGCGGCGAGACCTTTGGCGACACGAGCGGCAAGCAGAGGCAGACCTTCGCGGACTTCGTGCGGCAGATGAACGAATGCGTGCCGGCGATTGACGAAGGCGTGGGCAAGCTGCTCGCCGCGCTCAAGGAAACCGGCCAGCTCGAAAACACGCTTGTAATTTACACTGCCGACCAAGGCTTCGGCATGGGTGAGCACGGTTTTCGCACGAAGCTCGGGCCTTACGACGCGACATATCGCTCGCCGCTCATCATCGCGCAGCCCGGCCTCACACCGGCCGGCAAGGTCTGCAACACGCCGGTGAACGCGCCCGACCTCGTCGCGACCTTCGCCGCGCAGGCCGGGGTGAAAATCCCTTGGACCACGCATGGCCGTGACCTCACGCCGCTCTTGAAGAACCCCGCCGCCGCGTGGCCGCATCCGTGCCTCTACGAGTTCACCGGCCACGACTACGGCTCCAGCGTGGCGAAGCTGGTGAAGGCCGAGCCGGACAAGGCGATTTACAACAACGTCCCGTGGTATGCCGCCGTGGTGCAGGACGGCTGGAAACTCATCCACTACCTCAAGCCCGGCACCGGCGACGAACTCTACGACTTGAAGACCGACCCGGACGAACTCACCAACCGCATCGCCGCGCCCGAGGCGAAGGAGCGACTGGCGAAACTGCGCGTGGCGTTGATGGCGGAGTTGGAGCGGACACAGGCGGGATTTTAACTCTGACTTTAGCAGCTCATGTCTTCAGTCCCGCAGACACCGGAGGAGCTTCAGGAGCAATTGTTCGTGATATTCCCCGAGTATCGAGCTCACTTCTCCGGACCGTTTCACGACGGTCCGCTTAGCTTCCACTCCGTGCTGCTCGGCTTCACCCCCTTTCTCAGTCGCAAGGCGGCGGCATCTTCTCCAGCGCAACTCAAGGCGTTTGGAGAGTTGGTCAATGAGGCTGTCGGTGTAGGAGGAGAGTTGGAGAACGCATGCGGCACTTGTTTGCTGGAACACTTCCACCAAATCGGACTGTCCCAAACGATGCGACCGTTTCTGAGCAAGGCGGCTCGGTTGCGAACGCGGGTGTAATCAGGCCACCCGCACGACACTGTTGCTCGCCGGCGCGGTGAGGACACCGCGCCCTACCATCGCTACTCTCTGCATCCGCTGCTGGCTCGACAGCCGTGGCTGATCGCGGAATGCTTCAACCATGATTCGTTTCGCTTTCGTTGGGTTGCTTTGTTTCAGCCTCAACGCCTTTGCCCAGTCCGCCGCTCCCGTTCCGGCCAAGAAGCCGGTGCTCAAGATCACTCCCGGTCAGGTCATCGTGCCCACCGACGCGATGCGCCGGCCGTGGGGCGAGTTGATCAGCCTCGACCCGGCGACGCGCACGGGGTCGTTCCGCAACGAGGGCGATGATACGGTGATGCGCTTCACGATCATGCCTTACGCGGAGCTGCTGCATCATGCGTCGTTTGGCGACATCCAGGATTTCCGCGTGGGCGAGCGCGCCATCTTCCGGCTGCATACCAACGACCTCGGCGAGTGGGTGTGGCTGACCTACATCCAGGACGAGATGAACATGCTCAACGGGCACAAGGAGTATTACTTCGTAGAGAAGCTGGACGCGGCAACGGGCCGCATCCAGTTCACGCAGGCAAACGCGGACAAGAGTTTCATCCGCTCGACGAACGTGGTGATGGAGACGGATGCCAAGACACGGTTCTGGAAGGCGGGCGAGCCGGCGAAGTTTGCGGACATCAAGGTGGGAGATGGTTTGCGCGCCAAGACGCATGGGACGGGGCAGGGGAAGACCCGCGTGGCCTGGGAGGTGTTTCTGGATGACGCGAGCTTGCTGAAGTTTCAAACGGAGCAGAAGGCCGTGCACGCCAAACGCATGGCGGAGCAGGGCCTGCCGGGCTACGTGGATGCCAGCGAGTCCGGGCAGTTGAAGCTGACGCTATTCCATGAGGCGGGGGAATGGGTTCGCGCGCTGAAGAAGGGGCAAAAAGTCCAGGTGGCACCCGCAGCGGTGGACCGCCGGCCGGTGGTCGAACCCGGCAATGCCACGGTGACGGAGGCAAAAATGGCGGGCAACCTGGGTAAGGTGACGGTGGCGGTGGAAGGCCCGACGACCGGGTTCAAGCCGGCCGGCTTGGTGCGGGTCTGGGTGGGGAAGTGAGCGCCGGCCGCTTGTAGCCGCCGCGCGGCGCGTCCGGTTAATCTCATCCGGCGAACTGATCAATCCCACGGACGGCGGCTGGAAGCCGTCGGCACGGCGCTCACTTCGGCAGCAACTGCACGGCGTCGGCGTGGACGTTGCCATCCGCTTGCTTGCCGCCAAGCGTGACGACGGCGGGTTTGCCGGGGGCGAACTTGAAGGTGCCAAGGCTGATGAAGTTCTGCGGCAGCGGTGGCTTGGTGCGCTGATTGATGGTCGCTTCCTTCACGCCGTCGGCGCTCTCGATGACGACGCGCGTGTTGGTGGCGCGGTTCTCGTGCGGGCTGTAGCTGACGCGGACTTCGTAGTCGCCCGCCTTCTCCACCTTGAACTCATAGCGGGCCGCGCCTTCTTCCTTCGCGCCTCGGTAGCGGTAGCCGGTGGCGACGTAGGGCTGGAGCGTGGGATTGCCGGCGACGGTCCACTTGCCGGGGGTCTTGGCCTGCGCGTCGTCGAGGACGAGGCCGGGGAGCTTCTTCGGGTCGAGGCCGGCTTGGATGTCATCGCCGGCACCGGCGACGATTTGCGCGGGCAGCGGCTTATAATCGGTGGGGAGCTTTGGCTCGTCGCTCACGCTTTCCCGGCGAGCGGCTCCGGGGAGTTTCAGCAATGCCTGAAGCTCGGGGAGGTGGGAGTGATACACAGCGCGCGGGGTGGTGCTGTGCTTGATGCAGAGGCTCGCGGCCTTGCCGACGACTTCGCCAATCATCCCGCCGGTCTTCATCACGCGCACGGTGCCGAGGGCTTCGTGGGTGACGCTCACGTTGCGGCCGGCCATGAAGAGGTTCTCGATGTTGCGCGAGTAGAAGCAGCGGTAGGGCACCGGGTAGCCGTGCTGGCGGTCCACGGCCTTGTCGAAGACGGCCTTCGAGATGAACGGATCGTTCGGGAACTTCTTGGCGTATTGCTCCTTCGGGTAGTGGAGGTCAATGTCCCACGTCGTCGGCACGGTGCCGTCGGGGAATATCTTTTTCGTGGTGATATCTTCGCGGGTGAGCACCACGTCGCCGAGGAGTTGGCGGCTTTCGCGGGTCCCGCCAATGTGGGCCACCCATTCGAGCTTGGCGTTGGCGTGGTCGGCCTTGCCGTCCTTGTTCTTCATCGCGTTGAACGCGCCGAAGATGGCGCGGAAATTCCAGTCGCGCGTGGATTCGAGTTCGAGGATGGGGTGCTTGTTAAAACCGCTTTCCCAGAACCACTCGGCGTGGCCACGGCGTGGATAGGGGAAGTCGTCCATTACGAGGTCGAGCGCCCACGGGGTGAGCGGGAAGGGCACCGGCTTTTCGGCGTCGCTCCAGCGCCACATGTTGCTCATGCCGAGGTGGCCGTCGTCCTTGGTGGTGTGGTCCGCACCGGCGAGCGCGCCGATGCCCGCGTGGCCCGTGCTGTCCACGAAGAGCGTGCCCGCAAAGCGCCGGATGTGGCCGGTGCGCGTGTCGAGGGCGGTGACGGACTTGAGGCGGTTGCCGTCCACCTCGACGCGGAAAGCGTGCTGGTTGAGGAAGAGGGAAATCTTCGGCTCCGCGCGGACGAGGGCTTCCTTCTTCGCATCGCCGAACTCCTCGAAGGTGCCGGGGGAGGACTTCGCGCGGTCCATGAACTCCTCGACGATTTCGCCGAGCATCGGGTAGAGGCCGCGCCGGATGCCGCCCATGGCCCAGACGCGGATTTCCGAGCTGCCGTTGCCGCCGAGCACGGGGCGGTTCTGGATCAGCGCGACCTTGCAGCCCATGCGCGCCGCCGCGAGCGCCGCGCCCATGCCGCCGTAACCGCCGCCGACCACGACGAGGTCAAACTGGCCGGCTTCCTCGGGCTTCGGCGGCAGACCGGCGAGTTCCATGCGCCAGCGGGCAAGCGGTGCGGAGTCGTTGCTGGGCTGGAAGACGGGGTCGGTGGTGAGCAGGATGGCGTCGCAACGGCCGTTGAAGCCGGTGAGATCGTGTAGCGCCAGGGTGGCCTCGGCCTTGGCCAGATTCACGGAACCGCCGTCGTGCCACTCCCAGTCCGCACCCTTGGTGCCGAAGTTTTCCTTGAGCGGCGTGCCGTCCACGAGCACCTGAAACTTGCCGGGCGCGCCGGTGGCCTTCCAGCGACCGACCCAATCCATCGTGCGGACCCAGACGCGCCAGTTGCCGGCCTGGGGGAGCTTGACGGTGGTCGCGGCGTCCGCGACGGGCGTGCCGAGACCGTGGGCCATGAGGTAGGGCGACCCCATCGTCTCGATAAACTGCGTGTCCAGCACCCAGCCGCCGGGGGCTTTGAAGGACTCGGCCTCGACAAGGACGGTGGCGGCGGATGCGGGGGCGGCGAGGAAGATGAGGGCGAGGAGCAGGGTAAGGCGTTTCATGAGAACGAGGGAAACACTGAGTAGAACTGTTGAAGTCGAATCTAGGGAAGAAGCAGAAGGCGGCACTCGTCCGCATTCACGCAGCGGTTCCACACTGCTATTGGTTGAGCAGGACCACTTGCATATGCGGGCGGTCAAGGGCGTAGCGCTTGCCGGCGGGTGGCGTGGGCAGAGCCAGAATGTATTTGGTCGTGACGAGGACGTTGAAGTCAGCAGGCATCTTGCCGGTGGCTTCGTTGTAGCGTTGTAAAGCTTCGGTCAGCTTGCGGTCAACGGGATTGGTCTTAGAGGAGTTCGGCGGTGCAGTCGGAATGCGATCCTCAATCCTATCCACACCAGGAGCACCGATAGGTTGGTTTGGGGTGGAACCAGATGCCGGTGCCGCACTATGGGCCGTCGGCGCTTGAGGTAGCGCTTGGGCGGGCGGAGGGGCAGGCGATTGTTCCAGCGCGGCGAGGCCCTCAGTCGGCGCAGGAGCCCGTTTCCTGCAGGCGGAGCTAAGTGAGAGGACTAGTGCCAAAACTACAAGAATGAGTTGCTTCATGAGGTTAGAAGGACCTTGTGTAACTGTTACCAAACGGGGCGGTCCAGTCGTCGCTTGCCGGGATGAACCCGAAATCCCCGCTTCGCAGTGCGGCCGCTTTGCGATACTCAGCATGGCCATCCAAGAACGGCAGCATCCCGCCGAGTTGATGGAGGACGGTGTAGTTCTCAAGTAAACCGATGGAGTTGGGCGTTGCCACCGTGAAGTGCCACCATTGATATGTGCCTGCGGCCGCACTGACCAAACGGGGCCGCAAGAAGGCAGTATTGCGGCTTTCATTCAGTTCCTGAAGAAAGATCAAACTGGCCGGATTGGGAACCTGGACGGTGCGAACGGCTGCGCCATTCGGAATGCTCATCACGGCGGCGTTGCCGAGATAACTAGTGCTGTTCGTTGGATTGGGCTGGCCCTGGACTGTCGGTGTCCCCAGAGGGCTTAGTGGATTGGGGCGGACAGCCGCGCAGGTAAAAGTAGGTGAATTCGTTGAGAGGAAGGGCTGTAACGAGTTTAGAAAATTCTCCGAGTTGGCCCCTGTGACGGTGGCAAAATCAATTTTCCCGTCGTTACCGATCGGACTTTTGTCGTCGAACGTGCTGGCGTAAATCGTGTAGGCCAACGCGATTTGCTTCATGTTGTTCAGGCATTTGGTCTGGTGAGCCTTGGCTTTGGCCTTCGACAGCGCGGGCAGGAGCATTCCCGCCAGAATCGCGATGATGGCGATGACCACCAGCAGCTCAATCAGGGTGAAGGCACACAGACGTTTGTTCGCGGCTAGGCGGGTAGCTGATTTCATGGCACAACCAAATGTTGGTTAGGTCGGTCTCGGAACAACAGCAGACTAGCGGAGTTACCGCTCCGGTGTCCATTCCTTGAAATTTCTTTATCCGTGCGTTCCTCCGGGCGGTCGGGAGGATTGCCGTCTGATGAATCTGCGCGGGGAAAAGCTAAGGTGGACCCCAAACGTTGGACCACTTTTGGTCGGAATTAAGTTATGGTTTGGGGTCTGAAATGGTTGTTCGTTTGCTGTTCTTTTTGCCTGTTGCGGACGCTCGCAGACGGACCTCTGCGCGTCCAGCCCGGAGAGAGCCCCGCAGGGGCGACCGGAGGGCTGGACGCGGCGGGCGCGCCACGCTTGTTTTTCTTTGGTTTCCGGTCTCATCACTTCATCGTCCGTGCCCCGTGGGATTCGGGATTGCGATACACGTCCCCAGGACACGCGTAGTTCAAGGCCTGGTGCGGCCGGCTCTCATTGTAAGCTGCAAACCACTTCCCCAGGCCACGGCCTAGCTCCAGTCCATCCAGATAGTCCCGCAGGTAAACGTCCTCGTATTTCACACTGCGCCACAGCCGCTCGATGAACCGGTTGTCGATCCACCGCCCGCGCCCGTCCATGCTCACCGCCGCGCCGGCGGATTCCACCGCCTCAATGTAAGCCTCGCTGGTGAACTGCGATCCTTGGTCCGTGTTCGCGATGTCCGGGGTCCGCCGCCCTTGGGCCAGCGCTCGTTCCCACGCGCGCACGCAGAAGTCGCTCTCCAGCGTGTTCGATATTTCCCACGCCAGCACGCAGCGGCTCCACCAGTCCATCACCGCGACCAGATACATGAAGCCCTGCTGCAAGGGAATGTAGGTGATGTCGGCGCACCAGACCTCGTCCGGCCCCTTTATTGCCAAGCCTTTGAGCAGGTAGGGGTAGATCCGGTGGCCCGCGCCGGGCGCGCTCGTTTTGGTCTTGGGATAGATGGCCTCGATGCCCATCAACCGCAGCAGACGCACCACCCGTTTTCGGTTCACCAGCTGCCCCTCTTGTTCCAGCACCTTCGTTAGTTTGCGGCTGCCATACACGGGATGTTCCAAGTGCAACTCGTCCAGCCGCCGCAGGAGAGCCAGGTTCTCCGCGCTCTCCGGGCGACACTCGTAATAGTAGGCGCTGCGCGAAAGCCCGAGCAGCCCGCACTGGTCGCGGATGCTCATCGGCTCCTGCTCATCCACCAGTTCCCGCAGCTGGTTCATAGTCCCAGTTGCCGGGACTTTTTTTTCAAGTAATCCAGATCCACCGTCAGCTCGCCGATCTTCTGGTGCAGATCGGCCACCAGCTTCTGGCTGTCCTCCCCCGTCTGGCCGCCACTCTCGAAGAGCTCCGGCAACCGCTCCCGGATCACCGTCTTCCACTGGCTCACCTGGACGGGATGCACGGCATATTCCCGTGCGATCTGCGCCACTGTCTTGATGCCCAGCATCGCTTCCATCCCAACCTTCGCTTTGAACGCTGAACTGTGCTTCTTCCGTTTGGTTTTGGTTTTCATTGGTCTGATCATTTCGTCGTCGATCAAACCCGCAAAACCATAACTTAACCTTTGGTCCAGTTTTCGGGGTCCACCTCAGCGGCGAGCATCGCGCACAACCGGGCGGTGAGCCGGCTGCGGGAGCACTTTGCGCAGAAGCGGGGCGGCGGTCAGACGGAGAGCCTGGAGGCACGGCAGGAGCAGGAGGGCGCGCCCGAACTCGTGGGCGGGGATTCGCCGCTGGCGGACGTAGGCCGGAGCGAGCTGGCGGCCTTGCTGACGGAGCTTCAGGCGGAGTTGAAGCCGGAGCAGCGCGCGCTGCTGGCCGACTTCTTCCTGCATGGCCTAAGTTACGAGCAAATCGAGGCCAAGCATGGTCTGGCGATGGGCAGCGTGGGCGTTTATCTCAAGCGCGGGCTGCAGGCGCTCCGGCGGGTGAGCGAGCGGCACCCGGGAAAGTTGAAAGAACTGGCGGCGTTTTTGCGATGAACCCAATGAATGACGAACGCTTCTTTGACCTCGCGATGAAAGCCGTCGCGCAACAGGCCACCGCCGCCGAACAAGCGGAACTGGACGGTCTGCTGGCGGGCCGGCCCGAGCTGCGGACGGA
>CAMCFN010000081.1 GCA_945874145.1 Akkermansia muciniphila | reverse complement strand
CGACTTTCTGGGCCAAAGCTGGCCCATCGCCCCCACCCAACGCGCCGCCATCACCCTCATCCATCACCCCCGCAGACAATTCTGGGCCGTCACGCAACCACCCAGCCCACCCCTCAACAACTGGCCCGAAATCCTCGGAAAATTCTCCCTGTAAAAACTGTCCCCTTTTGAACTCGCGCAGCAATCCCCTTTTGAACTCCCGCCGACAAAGGGCAAATCAGTTCTTGCGTCCAATCGAGCCGGATGGCTAACCTCCCGTTCCTTTTTTGAAAAGGACTGCGGTGTGTCGTGCCAAAAGTGGCGCGGCCGGGCGGTAGAACAGCTCAATTTTATGCCAGTCAGAATACGTTTGAAGCGGGTCGGCGCGCGCAACACGCCTGTCTTCCGGGTGGTGGTGGCCGACGGCCGCAGCCCCCGGGATGGCAAGTTCATCGAGGAAATCGGCACTTACCAGCCGCTCCAGAAGAACGACAATGTGAAGTTGAATCTCGAGCGCGCGGATTACTGGATCAGCCAGGGCGCACAACCCAGCGACACGGTCGCCAGCTTCATTCGCAAGCTGCGCCGCGCCGCGCCGGCCGCCGCCGCTGCCCAATAGCTCACCCATGCAGGCCTTTCTGGAATACGTGGTGAAAGGTCTGGTGGACCGACCTGACGCAGTGGCGATCACGCCCGTCGAGCACGGTGATCAGACCATGTTTGAGTTGCGGCTTCACCCGACCGACGTGGGCAAGATCATCGGTAAGCAGGGCGCAACCATCCAGGCCATCCGCTCGCTGCTCCAAGTCGGCGCGGCCAAGCGGGGGGTGCGTTGCAGTGTGGAGATTGTCGAAGACTGACCGGCCCACGCCGGCTCGCGCGACGGGGACCGCGCGAATGCGAGCATGAAAATTGACGTGCTCACTTTGTTCCCCGGGATGTTCGCGGGGCCGTTGGACGAAAGCATCGTCAAGCGCGCGCGGACCGCAGGCAAGCTGGACCTGCACATCCACAATTTGCGGGATTATACGCACGACCGGCACCGCACGGTGGATGATCGTCCATTTGGCGGTGGGCCGGGAATGCTGTTGAAGCCCGAACCGCTCTTTGAAGCAGTTGAGCAATTGAAGACCGCGACGACGCGGGTGATTCTGTTCGGCCCGGCGGGTCGGCCATTCACCCAAGCCGTTGCCCGCGAACTGGCGCAGCAGGAGCATCTGCTGCTGATCTGCGGCAGTTACGAAGGCTACGACGAGCGTGTTCGCGAAGCCTTGGTGCAAGACGAGTTGTCCATTGGGGACTATGTCCTGACCAACGGAGCGCTGCCAGCCATGATCGTCGTGGACTGCGTGACGCGGCTGCTGCCCGGCGTGCTGGGCGACGACGAAAGTGCGGCGGATGAGTCCTTCAGCCACGGGTTGCTGGAGTATCCGCAATACACACGTCCGGCGGAATTCCGGGGAATGAAAGTTCCCGAAATTCTCCTCTCCGGCAATCATGCGGAGATTGAAAAATGGCGGCGGGGACAAGCCCTGCTGCGCACACGGCAACGGCGGCCCGATTTGCTCAGCGGCCAGAGTTAAAACTTTAGTGGCGGTCTGTGACCGCCTTTCGGGCGAAATAAAAACTTGGCGGTGACAAACCCGCCGCCACAACCGAGACAATTTATGAATCAGGCACTACTCGACAAAATTCACGGCGAACAACTCCGCAAGGAGAAGGCGGTCTTCAATGTGGGCGATTCCGTCCGGGTCCACACCAAGGTCGTCGAAGGCGACAAGGAACGCATTCAGATCTTCAGCGGCGTCGTTATCGGCAAGCGCGGCCGGGGCTTGGAAGAGTCCTTCACCGTGCGCCGCATCAGCTACGGCGAAGGCGTGGAGCGCGTCTTCCCCGTCAATTCCCCCCGCGTGGATAAAATCGAAGTGGAGCGCCAAGGAGCCGTCCGCCGGGCCAAGCTGACCTACCTGCGCAAGCGCATCGGCAAGGGTGCCACCGCTGTGAAGGAGAAGGATACTCGCATTGCGGGAGCTGCCGCGAAGTAATCGCCAGCGCACATCATTTCAGTGAAGGCGGGACTCCGGTCCCGCCTTTTTCTTTTTGGTCGACGCAAAGTGAAGGGCTGTAGCGCCTGGAAAGTTGCGGTTGATTTGGCCACGAAATGGCGCAGAGGTCACAAGGCCAAGCGCTTCGGGGCGCACGCCCTTATGCTGCCTTTACGGCCCCACAGCAACCGGTTGCTTGCACGCAGCGGCAGGCGGGCACGGCGATTTGCGCGCCGATCATCGGGGCGAGCAGATAAACCCACAAGTGTTCCAGGTGCCCGGACACGAATGCCGGAGCCAGCGAACGAGCTGGATTCATGGAGGCTCCGCTCACCGGGCCGGCGAACATCGCTTCGAGGGCAATGATCGAGCCGATGGCAATGCCCGCCGTGATGCCTTTCTCCTTTGCGCCGGTGGAGACATTCAAAATCACGAACATCAAAATGGCCGTCAGCACCACTTCTAGCACAAAGGACTGCATGGGCGCGCCGGCGGGCAAGGTGGCTCCCAGCGTGACGTGCTGCGGGAAGATCAGCCGCAGCAGTCCGCTCGCGGTGAATGCCCCGCCGCACTGGCTGGCCAGATAGGGCAGGGCCTCGTTCCACGGCATTCGCCCCGCCGTGCAGAAGCCGAGCGTTACCGCCGGATTCAAGTGCGCGCCCGAGATTTCGCCCAGCGTGTAAATCATCGCCAGCACGATCAATCCGAACGTCAGGGCAATGCCGACATGGGTGATGCTGCCGTTGCTGGTCTGGTTGACGACGATGGCCCCGGTGCCCGCGAACACGAGGGCGAACGTGCCGATGGCCTCCGCCGCAATCTTTTTCATGGGTGCATGGTGAGCCGGGGAGACTGGAAAAGCCAAGCGACGATTCCATGTCCTTGGGCGGAGCGCGGGCTGACAGCCCGATTTTGCGCGCACGGGGGGCTCCAACCGGGTTGCTTCACCGCAGTTTGCTGCCCACGTGCAAAGTGGTCCGGTGGTCCGTGCTTTGGGGCGGGGCAGAGATGGCCGTTCAGGGCGGAAACCTTGTTTGCCTCTGCTGCCGTTTCTGTTACACCGCTGGGCGCGTTATGAAGCAGTTGCTGCCCAGCCTTTCGATCGTTTTCATCACCCTCGCGGCCACTGCGCAAGTGCCCGACAATCTCGTGGTCGAGGGCGTGCCCGCCATCACGCCGGAGTTGCGGCAGGACGTGGGGCGTTACTTGGAGTTCCGCACCGCAGCTTTTCACGGCTGGCATCCCATACGCCGCGAGCTGCTCATTACCACGCGCGCCACGGAGACGGCGCAGCTCCATGTTGTCAAGACGCCTGGCGGCGTGCCCCAGCCGATCACCTTTGGTTCCGAGCCGGTGCGCGGCGCCCTGTATCGGCCCCGGGCCGGGGATTTTGCGGTTTACTCGCAGGACACCGGCGGGGGGGAGTTTTACCAGCTTTACCGGGTGGATTTTCAAGATGGCCGCGTCACGCTGTTGACCGATGGCACCTCGCGCAACACCGGGCCCCGCTTTTCCAACGGGGCGCTCTACCTCGCCTACACCTCGACGCGCCGCACTGGCAAGGACAACGATCTGTGGGTGATGACCCCGGCGGACCCGAAGTCTGACCGCCTGCTGACCCAGCTCGCGGGCGGCGGCTGGGGCGTGCTGGATTGGTCGCCGGACGACAACCTCTTGCTGGTGCAGCAATACATCTCGATCAACGAAAGCCACCTCCACTTGGTGGATGCGCGCACCGGCAAGCGCTCCCAACTCACCCGGCCCGGCAAGGACAAGGTCGCCTACGGCCACGCCCGTTTCAGCAAGGATGGCAAGGCCGTCTTTGCCACCTCGGACGATGATTCGGAGTTTCAGCAGATGATTCGCATCAATCTAAATAATGGCGAGCAGACCACTCTCACCGCTAATATCACATGGGATGTTGAGGAGTTCGACCAGTCGCCGGATGGCAAAGTCATCGCCTTCGTCACCAACGAGTCGGGTGTCGGCACGCTGAACTTCATGGATGCCAAGAACGGCAAGGCGCTGCCCAAACCCAAGCTCCCGCTCGGCACGGTCAGCAGTCTCGAATGGCACGCCAATTCGCGCGAACTGGCCTTCAACCTCAACTCCGCCAAGTCGCCGCTGGACGTATACTCTTATGACGTAAAGGCCGCCCAGCTCGAGCGCTGGACGAAGAGCGACATTGGCGGCATGAACCCCGAGGAGTTCGTGGAGCCGGAGCTGCTCAAGCTCAGCACCTTCGACGGCGTCCTGATTAGCGCCATCGCCTACCGGCCCAACCCCAAGAAATTCCCCGGCCCGCGCCCGGTGATTGTGAGCATCCACGGTGGACCGGAAAGCCAGTCGCGCCCGGGTTTTCAGGCGCGCAACAACTACTTCCTCAACGAACTGGGCGTCGCGCTAGTGTATCCCAACGTTCGCGGCTCGGCCGGGTATGGGAAAAATTTCCTCACCTTGGACAACGGTTTAAAGCGCGAGGACTCGGTGAAGGATATTGCCGCCGTGCTGGCGTGGATTGCGCGCCAACCAGAGTTCGCTCCCAGCCGAGTGGCGGTGACGGGCGGCAGCTATGGCGGTTACATGAGCTTGGCCTGCATGATCATGTATGCCGATGTGCTGCGTTGTGGCATTGACGTGGTGGGCATTTCCAACTTCGTCACCTTCCTCAACAACACGCAGGACTACCGTCGCGACTTGCGCCGGGTGGAGTATGGCGATGAACGCGACCCGAAGATGAAGGAGTTCCTCGAACGCATCTCCCCCGCGAACCACGCCGCGCGCATCAAGAAGCCACTCTTTGTCGTGCAGGGGAAAAATGATCCGCGCGTGCCCGTGACGGAGTCAGAGCAGATGGTCAACGCCATCCGCATCGCCGGTGGCAATGTCTGGTATCTTATGGCCAAGGACGAAGGCCACGGTTTTGCCAAGAAGCGCAACGCCGACTTCCAGTTCCTTTCCACCATCCTGTTTCTCAAGGAGCATCTGCTGAACTGAGCCGTTCGGTTGCCGGACAGAGAGGGATTAGCTGTGCCACCGCACCCGCTCGCGCTGATTACTAATCACTTTCTCCCCCCGCTCCCGCCCGCTACAACTACTCTGTGCCGCAAGCCGATTCCAACGAACGCTCCCCATGGTGGTTTCTGCCGTTTCTGCTCCTGCTCTGCTTTGGCTTCCTCGGCACCCGCGCGCTGAATGAGCCGGATGAAGGCCGTTACGCGGAGATCGCGCGCGAGATGGTCGAGACCGGCAACTGGCTGTTGCCGCATGTCTGGTATGTGCCGCATCTGGACAAACCACCATTCACCTATTGGGCGGTAGCAGCCTCGCTCTCAGTGTTCGGGGTGAACGAGTGGGCCGCACGGCTGCCGCTGGCGCTCGCCGCCCTGAGCGCGGGGTGGGCGACTTTCCTGTTCGTGCGTTCGCTGGCGGGCGCGGCGGCGGCACGCTTCAGCGCGATCGTCCTCGCCACCTCGGCGCTGTTTTGGGTGATGGCCCGGATGCTCACCACGGACATGTTTCTTACACAGTTTATCGCGTGGGCCATTTATTTCTTCTGGCGAAGCTGGCGGAGTCTCGACGTGTTGGCGGAGCCATCAGCGGTCAGCGGCCAGCGATCGGGGACGGCCGTTGAGGACGGCCCCGACCCGGTCGCCGATGCCCGTGGTTTGGCCGCGCGCCGCAGCTTTGGCTGGCAACTGGCGGCGTGGGCTGCGATGGCGGGCGGGGCACTGACGAAAGGCCCGATTGCCTTGGTGATCCCCATGGTCGCATTTGGCGCGCTGCTCTGGTGGCGACGGAAAGTGGCGGGAGCACGCCTGAGCATTATGCTGCTCGGGTCGGTGGCAGGAGTGACGCTCTTCTCCGTGCTGGCGGTGCCGTGGTATTGGATGGTCTGGGGCAGTGTGCCGCACTCGTTTGACTTCATGGTGCGGGGCCAGGTCGTGGGCCACGCGCTCCAAGCAGCGGCCAAAAATCGCGCGCAGCCGTTCTGGTTTTTTGTGCCGGTGCTGCTGGCTGGCTTCCTGCCGTGGACGCCGCTGCTGGGCTGGCTGTGGCGGCGCGAGCACTGGCGTTCGCTGGACGCGCGAACTCAGGAGGGCTGGCTGTTGCTCTGCGTGTGGGCGGGCGTGACCTTCGTGCTCTTTTCACTGAACAGTGCCAAGCTGATGCACTACATCCTGCCGCTGTTTCCTCCGCTGGCCGCGCTGGTGGCGTTGCGCTGGCTGGCCGTGGCCGCGTTGGTTTCCAACCCGGCGCCTGCCACACCGCCTGCCGGAACCGCCGGGGATTTGCCGGCCGGGGCATGGCGCACGGTGGCGGCCAGCGCCGTGCTGATGCTGCTGGTTTTCCCGCTGGCCTGTCGGTTCGTCTTCAAAGTCAACGATCAGGTCTGGGTAAAGTTCACTCCTTTTGCGGCCGGACTGACGCTCGTGGTCGTGGCGTGGGAAAGCCGCAAATGGGCGGCCGCGCTCTGCGCCCGCTGGGCGGCTGGTTTGGCGACGGTGGCGTTGTTGGCGATTGCCTGGCTCACCCCGCTTGTGGAAACCGAGCTGCGCAGCAACCAGACCTTCAAGCCGCTGGGGCTGGCGCTGAAGCGGGAGTGCCAAGCTGGCGACGCCGTTGTGGTGCGGCACCGGATTCCGCAGGGCCTGCCGTTTTACGCGCATCCGGCGATCAGTGCGGTGCGGCCGCCGTTCTTTTCCGGGCTGCCGGAGCACCGCATGCCACTGGCCTTTCCCGGCAATCGGGAGCGGTTGGGAGATCGCTTGCTGAAGGATGACGCCGCGTTCACGCGGCTGCTCACTGGGGAACGCCGGGTGCTGGTGATCGGGTTCAAGGGAGCGTTCGTCCAAGCCCGGTTTCTGGCCCGGGAGAAGCCCCTCCGGTTGTTGATGCAGTCCGGCGACTGGGAGCTGTTCACCAACCACTGACGGAGATTCCGCAGTCCGATCTGGACACGCTGTCCTGCGGCCGGGAAACTCCCGCCCGCCCCGACAGGCATACCCTTATGGATCCACTTTGGATTTTCTTCATCGGCATGGCCGTGGTGCTCGGCGGCATTCTGGCGCTGCGCCTCCACGCTTTTCTGGCGCTCGTGCTCGGCGCGCTGGTCGTGGCCGCGCTCACCCCGGCGGCCGCCATCGTCAAGCACGGCCTCAGCAAGGAGCTTTCCCCCGAGGCCGCCCAGAAAATAGCGGAACAACCGGTCATCAAGCGCGTCACGCGCGAATTCGGGGCCACGGTCGGAGGCGTCGGCGTGCTGATCGCGTTCGCCTCCATCGTGGGCAAGTGCCTGCTGGACAGCGGCGGGGCGGACCGCATCGTGCGCTCGACGCTGCGGGTGCTGGGTGAGCAGCGTGCGCCGTCAGCGTTCATTGCCAGCGGTTTCCTGCTGGGCATTCCGGTGTTCTTCGAGACGGTTTTTCTACTGATGATTCCGCTCGGGAAGGCGACGCGGTTGCGCACCGGGCGCGATTACACCCTCTACGTCCTGTGCATCATCGCGGGCGCGACGATGACGCACTCGCTCGTGCCTCCGACGCCAGGCCCGCTCTTCGTGGCCAA
The DNA here is from genome assembly GCA_945874145.1 of Akkermansia muciniphila. GTDB lineage: Bacteria > Verrucomicrobiota > Verrucomicrobiia > Limisphaerales > SXTU01 > SXTU01. Next base: position 10,706 of record CAMCFN010000081.1, on the reverse strand, counting down.
GGCGCTGAACGTGGACATGGGCCTGATGATTCTCTGTGGCTGTGTGGTAGGTGCAATCACTGCTGGCGCAGGCAAGCTCTACGCGCATTGGATCAACAGCCGGCTGGACATTCCGTTGCGCGACACCGTTAAGACCTCGCTGGCTGACGTGGAGGCGCTGTTGCAGCGTGATGAGAAGGAACTGCCGCCGTTCTGGCTGGCGGCGATGCCCATCATCTTGCCGGTCGTCCTGATTAGTGCGGCCACGCCATTGGATGCGAAGGGTGGCGCGCAGCTTTACGCGCAGTGGTTCGCGTCGTGTCCGTGGGTGATTGACGTGATCCGCCTGCTGGGCGACTCGACCATCGCCCTTGGTATCGCCGCGCTCATCGCATTGGGCACCGTGGTATGGCAGGGGAATCAGAAGGTCGGTGACGTGATGGACAAGGGCGTCGGCATCGCGCTGGAGGAAGCGGGGTTGATCATCCTGATTATTGCGGCCGGCGGCGCATTTGGCGGCGTGCTCCAGCAGACTGGCATCGGCACCCGGCTCCAGGAATTGTCAGCCACTTACAGCATCGGCATCCTGCCGCTGGCGTGGGTGGTGACAGCGGTGGTGCGGGTGGCGCAAGGCTCCGCCACGGTGGCGATGGTCACGGCGGTAGGGATGCTCGGCAGCATGGCTAAACCGGAGCTGCTGGGCTTCCACCCCGTGTGGGTGGCGCTGGCCATCGGCTGCGGCTCCAAGATGGGACCGTGGATGAACGACAGCGGCTTCTGGGTGATCTGCAAGATGAGCGGCTTCACCGAGAAGGAATGCCTTAGCACGTTCACGGTGATGTTGAGCCTGATGGGCGTGGTGGGCCTCGGCGTGGTGATGCTGCTGGCGAAGCTGTTCCCGCTGATTTGAAGCGCGGAATTTTAGAGGGGATTCCCCCGCACTTCGGAATTGAAACCGACAGAATTGAAACCGCCGATTGCGCGGATGACACGGACGGAGGCTGCCCTCCCACCTACCGGCCGGCAGACAAAGTCCACCATCAGAAATACCGCACGAACGCCTTGGTCTTGAGGCGTTCGACATACTTCTTCTGTAGGCGGCCTTGCTCCTGAGACAGCAAGGTCTTCTCGATTTCGTCCCGCACTTCGGGCAGCGGGCGGAGCTGGGCGGACTTCACCTCTTCGACCTGCAATAGAAAGCAGGCGTCGGAAGTCTCGATGATGCCGGTGCGCTGGCCCGCTTTCAGCGTCCCGGTGGCGTCGGCGAATTCTTTTCGCAGCACCGACTTGTTCACCCAGCCGAGATCCCCACCCTCGCGGCGCTGCGAGCCCTCGGAATAAACCGAGGCCATTTCGGCAAACTTCGCCCCGGCCTCCAGCTTCGCCAAGATTTCGCGGGCCAGCCTGCGAACCGCCTCGGGATCGCCCCCATCCCGTTTGCGGAGTTCAATCATGCGCAATCGGACTTGGTCAGGCAGTTTGAAATCATCCGGATGCCCTTTGTAAAAAGTCTCAATCTTGAAGGGCGAGATGATGACGGCAGATGAAACATTTTTGAGCCGCATCTGCTCCACGATGAACTGGTCGCGGATGTCAGTGCGAAACTGTTCGTAGGTCATGTTTTGCGCTTCGAGCGTCTTGATCAGCTTCACCCGATCACCGTAGCGCTCGCGGATGCGATCCTGCACGAAATCCTCGATGATGCTCTCTGGAAAGCTGTAGCCGGCGGTCTTGAAGTCATCGAGCATGAGCTGCCGTTCGACGAGTTGGCCAAGGCCGTCCTTGTAAATGTCGCGGGCACGGTCGTTGTAATCCTGCGGGCTCAGGCCGGGCTGCCGTTGTAGGGCCATGAGCGCCGGTTCAATGAACTCGCGCGCCTCCTTTTCGGTGATGATGGTTCGGTTCACCACGGCCAGAATGCCGTTGACCAGCTCCGGTCCAGCCGCCGGAGCCGAACCCAAACCCGCTGACAAAACCGCAAGTGTGAGGAAACGCTTCATACCCAGTGGCCTGAGAATATGGACCTAGAGAGGCAGGTCAAGAACTTGGCCAATCAATCCCACGTCCCACGAAGCCGCCGCACTCTCTTGAGAACCCCGTGGGGGTGGGCGACGAGGGGGAGAATTTCGCCCCCTGCTCAAACTGGCATGGCAAGCCGCCGAAAATCGCCATTGCCGATGCGAGCTGGCTTTGGTAGCAACTCGGTGTCAGCGATTCGGACGCGGGTGTGGTTCAATGGTAGAATGTGGGCTTCCCAAGCCTGAGACGAGGGTTCGATTCCCTTCACCCGCTCCATTCCAATGGAGCTTGCGGTTCAGCAAGTTACACCGATTCGACTCCCTCACTGTGCCCGGAATGTGCCCTAAAGCCAAAACCTCTCGGCTACATTGAAGCCCGTGCGAGGCAATGAACACGCCCTTGGCACTGCGGTTGTAATCGAGCTGCCACCTCGGCTCGGCACCCTGAAATCGTTCCATTCTCTCCGGCGGCTTACGGCGTCGCCACCGCATTGCGGCCCAAGGCGAGTGATTCACGGACTTTGAAATCCGGGTGGGCGCGGAGCCAATCCCTCGCGGCTGAATAGTGGTGCTGCCTCCCGTCGTTGGGAGACCGAGGAGCGGAACTGCACGGTGCGCAGCAAGTGGCAGCTAGCGCAGAATCCAATGCAGCGTTGTCGGGTGCTTGCCCCGCTGGATCATTCTCTCGGAGTTGCTTGGTTGGGCGACGCAGCGGGGAGGGATAGATGGAAGCTGCTCCCTCGGCCGGGCTCGGACTGGAGCCAGATTTTCCCGTTCTGCCGCTCCAGGACGCGTTGCGCAATGGTCAGCCCCAAGCCTTCGCCGGAGCCGTGCGCAGGGTCGAGGCGGTGAAAAATCTCGAAGACTTTGTGCTGATGCTCCGGGGCGATGCCGATGCCGTTGTCTTGGACCGCATAGATCGCCTGCCCGTGCTCAACGCGGCCGCTGACGGAGATGTGGCCGGGCCGGCTGGCATCAAGGTATTTCACGGCGTTGTCGAGCAGGTTGGAGAAGGCTTGGTTGATTTGCGTGGCGTCGCCATGACAGTCGGGGAGCTTGCTGATGGTGAGGGTTGCGCCGGCTTGCTGGAGTTGAAATTCCATCGCCTGCGCAATCTGGGTGAGCATCGGTTCCATCTGAAGCGGTTCGATCCGCAGGGCGGCGCGGCCGAGCCGGGAGAAGCGGAGGAAGCCGGTCAGAAGCGCGTCGATCTTCCGCACGCCAGCCTGGATGAAGGAGAGAGCTTCGGGGATATCCTCGTCCAGCATCGGCTGGAGCTGGCTTTTGGGGATGGACTGGCCGGGCGTCTCAATAAGTCGGGCACGCAGGCTTTCGCACGCGCGCGCGAGTTCCTGGCTGAAGCCTTGAATGTTGACCAGCGGTGAGCGGAGGTCGTGCGAGGCGACGTAAACGATGGCTTCGAGTTCCTTGTTTTTCTCCGCGAGGGATTGTGCCAGCTCGGCCAGTCGCTCGGCGTCGCGCTTGCGTTCGGTGATGTCGGTGCGGATGGCGATGTATTGGTGTGGCTTGCCGGTGGCATCCACGAAGGGGCTGATCGTGGTGGCCACCCAATAGAGGCTGCCGTCCTTGGCGCGATTGCAGATTTCGCCCTGCCAGATCTGGCCACTGGAGATGGTCTGCCAAAGCTGGGTGAAGAACTCTCGGGGATGGCGGCCGGAGTTAATCAGGCGGTGGTCCTGCCCGATCAGCTCGGGGCGGCTGTATTTGGAGAGCTCGCAGAACTTGTCGTTGGCGTAGGTGATGCGCCCTCGGACATCGGTGATAGCTACGATGGAGTGGGCGTCCAAAGCGGCCTTGAGGTCGTGCAGTTCTTGGAGCGACGCCACGGTGGGGTGGGCTTGGGGGAGACGGCCGTCTTCCGGGGCAGCGGACGTCGGAACTGCGGGCTGGCCGGTCCCAGATTTAGATTTGCGCGCGGCGGCTGGCTCAATCACGGCGCAAGCCTAGCTCCGCCGGGTGGCTTGGCACGTCTAAAGCAGGGCGTGGCGGGGTGTGGATGAGCGTCGCAGCGTGCGCTGGGCAGTTTGGGGCGATGTGGGGTTGTCGCTGGCTTGGCATTCCCGCTGCAACTGTGCTTCCGCCAAGAGCCAATGCGCCACATCGCGGCCGGTGGGACAGCCTTCCGCTTCCCAAATGATTTTGGCGCGGCGGGCGATTTCGTCGTGCGTAGCTGCCGGACTGGTGCGGCGGGCGAGGCGTTGGGTGGGCGGGTTCTGCTTGGGCTTGGCATTCATAAGGTGTGGGGATTGAGGCAAGCAGATGTTTCTCACCAGACTTCAAACTGCCGGCAGATGGGTGCGGTAGGTGGTGGGGGATTGGCCGACGATCTTCTTGAAGATGCGGTTGAAGTGTGTAAGCGACTGGAAGCCGACTTGGTAGGCAATTTCGCTGATCCGCAGATTGGGGTTGAGCAGCAGGTTCTTCGCTTTCTCGATGCGGATGCGGGAGAGGTAGTCGGTGAAGTTGATGCCGGTTGCCTTCTTGAACATCTTGCAGAAGTAGAAGGTGCTGGTGTTGACCGCCCGGGCAACGATCCCCAGGGAGAGATCTTCGGTGTGATGCTCCTGAATGAACTGCTTGGCGCGGGTGATCATCGGCGGTTCGGCGTTGGCGTTTTGCAACATGACTTGATTGCTCACCAGCCCCAGATGATCAGCGAAGATGTGCAGCAGGTTGACCGCCGCCTCGTGGTGCTTCAGGGACAGGACTGGGGTTTGGAAATAGGCCTTGCGCATTTCCTCGCGGGAGCTGGTTACGCCGCCCTCAGCCGCTTGCTTCGCAGCGCGGTCGAACTGGGCCTCGGTGGGTTTGCGGCGGAAGATCTGGCCGGTCTGGAGGTAGCCGATGGTCTTTTGCCCGGTGCGCACCGGCACGGCCGAGTCACACAGGCCGAACTGGCAGGTAACGCTCGCTGGGCCGCACTGTGCGGCCTCCGCCAGCTCCTGCTGCACCTGGAGGCAGGCGGCGCAGGTGCGGCTGCGCTCGGCCATCATCGCGCAGAACGGGTTTTCGTTGCGGCGGCCGTGGTGTGGTAGTTGCCAGCTCTCCATCGGGCGCAGGTTCAGGGGCAGGCCGGTGGTTTCGCTGAAGGCCCGTTCGTAGTCTTTGTAAACCTTCGATTCGGCAAGAGTCTGGATGATCTGATTGCTGTCGTTGTGGGAGTTCATGGCCGGGGACGGGTTGGGGATGGCACTGCGGCGACCGCGCTGACGAGGTGCGCCCTTTCTGGCGCGTGACTGGACCTTTCTTGGTGGCTCGTTCTTGTTGTCACACCGCCAAATTAGGGAGGCCGATCCGGGGCTTCAATGGGGGCTAACCCGTAATTGGTGCTGAGGTAAAGGATTAGGGTGGATAAGGGAAACGCCTATCCGCCATTGGCGGGTGGCGCCCACGGGCTGCGGTGGCGCGCGCCGGGAAGTTTCCCGTTGACGGTCGCGCGGCGGGGCGGTTTTACTCGGCGCGCTGCCGCCCAGAAATCAGGCCAGAACGCTTTTTGCGTCCTCGCTCGGCAGAGAATTCTCAGAAAGAAATGCGCAGGAACTCATGGCTGGATGCGGTGGTGTTGGACACCCTTGGGGTTGGAAACGCCAACCAGCCTTAACACATGAGCAAGAAAATCAACGTCGCTATCGTAGGACTCGGCTTCGGAGCGGAATTCATCCCCCTCTGGCAGAAGCATCCCCACACCACCTGCTACGCCATCTGCCAGCGCGACCCCAAGAAACTCAACGCCATCGGGGACTATTTCGGCGTCGAGCAGCGTTATCAGGACTTCGCTGCGATGTTGAAAGACCCGGCCGTGGACGTGGTCCACATCAATTCTCCCATTCCCGATCACGCGTGGATGTCCATCGCCGCGCTCAAAGCCGGCAAGCACGTCGCTTGCACGGTGCCGATGGCCACCAACATCGCTGACTGCAAGAAGATCGTGGAGTTGGTCAAGAAGACCGGTCTCAAATACATGATGATGGAGACCGTCGTGTATGCCCGCGAGTATCTCTTCATGAAGGAGCTGCTCGACAACGGGGAGCTCGGCAAGCTCCAGTTCGTCCAGGCCTCGCACCAGCAGGACATGGACGGCTGGCCCAACTACTGGCCCGGCCTCCCGCCCATGTGGTATGCCACGCACTGCGTCGGTCCGGTCGCCGGACTCATCGGCAAGCCCGCCGAATATGTGAGCTGCTTCGGCTCCGGCACCATCCGCAAGGAACTCATTGAGAAGTATGGCTCCCCCTTCGCCGTGGAGACCGCGCACGTCAAATTCGCCGGCAGCGATGTGAGCGCCCGCATCATCCGTTCCCTCTTCGACACCGCCCGGCAGTATCGCGAAAGCATTGACGTTTACGGCGACAAGAAGTCCGTCGAGTGGCCGCTCGTTGAGCACGAGCCTCTCGTGATGCACACGGCGAAGAAGCCCGAGCCGAAGATTCCCAAGCCGGTGAAATGTCCGGACTTCGCCAAGCGCCTGCCCAAGAGCATCGCCAAATACACGACGCAGGGCGTTTATGACTCCAGCAAGAAGACGCACCTGAGCTTCACGCAAGGCAGCGGCCACGGCGGCAGCCACCCGCACCTCGCGCACGAGTTCGCGATGGCCCTCGTCGAAAACCGCGACCCCTTCCCGAACGCGAAGCAGTCCGCCAACTGGACCTGCGTGGGCCTGTGCGCCCACGAGTCTGCCCAAAAAGGCGGCGCGATTGTGAAGTTGCCGGCGTTCACCCTCTAGTCAGTCCCTGTAACGAAACCATCAAGCCAGTAAAACTATGACCGAAGACCAAACGATTTCCAACGAGGCCATCGCGCCTAACGCCAAACGGCTCCTCTGGGCCGGTTTCATGGCGATTCTTGCCGCCGGCGTCGGCTTCGCCATCCGGGGCGGTATCTTTGACAACTGGGGATCAGAGTTTGGTTTCACGGGCGCGCAGTTGGGCGCCATCGGCGGCGCTGGCTTCACCGGCTTCTGCTTCGGCATCATCATCGGCGGCGTGGTGTGCGACAAGATTGGCTACGGCAAACTGGTCGTTGTCGCCTTCGCCCTGCACGTCTTGTCCGCCTTTGTTACCTTTGGTGCGACGAGCAAGGAGAACGCCTTCGACATGCTCAAGTGGGGCATGTTCATCTTCGCCTTCGCCAACGGCACGCTGGAAGCCGTTGCGAACCCGCTCGTCGCCACGCTCTTCCCGCACAACCGCACGCACTACCTAAACATCCTCCACGCGAGTTGGCCCGCCGGTCTCATCATCGGTGGCGTGCTGGGCTGGGTGCTGGATGACCAGATGAAGATGAACTGGAAGATTCAGTTGTCGCTCTACCTCATCCCCACCGTGGCCTACGGTATCATGTTCTTCGGCCAGAGCTTCCCGAAATCGGAAGCCTCGGAGAAGGGGCTGAGCCTCGGCGAAATGCTCAAGGACGTCGGCATCCTCGGCGGCTTGGTCGTGTGCGGTCTGCTCGCCCTCTTCTGCAAGGACACTCTCGGGCTGTCCGCCCCCATCGCCTACGGCATCGGCGGTGCGCTGCTCGTGGTTGTCGCCGTGATGACCCAGTTCTCGATGGGCTCGGTGCTGCTGTTCGTGCTGTTCCTCGCCCATGCCTTGGTTGGTGCGGTTGAACTCGGCACCGACGGCTGGATTCAGAACATCACCGGCAACATTCTCAGCTCCGAGCAGGGTAAAATCCTCTTCGTGTTCACTTCCGCAACGATGTTCGCGCTCCGCTTCTGCGCGGACTTCATCGAGAAGAAAATCGGGCTTACCCCGGTGGGCATCCTGCTCTTGTGTGCCGTGCTGGCCTGCGTGGGCTTGAATCTCGTCAGTGGCATCACCAGTTTCGGTGGTGCTTTGCTCGCCCTGACCGTCTATGGCATCGGCAAGACGTTCTTCTGGCCGACCATGCTCGCCGTGGCGTCCGACCGTTTCCCGCGCACAGGGGCCATCGCCATATCGATCATGGGCGGCATCGGCATGATGTCCGCCGGCATGATTGGATCGCCCGGCCTTGGTTACGCGAAGGACCGTTTCGCCGGTGAGGAATTGCAGAAGGCCAACCCCGCCGCTTATGCCCAGTTCAAAGCGGAGAAGCCCAGCGCATTCCTCTTCTTCGGCGAGGCCACCGGTCTGGATGGAACGAAGCTTGGCGACGCTCAGAAGGTCGAGGCGGCCAAGCGCACGCCTGAGCAGAAATCCGCCGCTGAAGCCTCCATCGCCGGCGATCGCCGGACGCTCGTGGCTGACTCGGCCATTCCCGCGATGATGGCGGTGCTCTACTTGGGCATCCTCCTCTACTTCAAGTCCATCGGCGGCTACAAGGCGGTGCATCTGGATGGCACGGCCGCCGCGAAACACTGATCGCGGCCATTCAAATTCAAGAGGCGGCTCTGGTTTCAGAGCCGCCTTTTTATTTGCCTGCGAGGTTGGGTTCCTAGCCGCAGCGTTGACTGGATTGCCCAACCTTGAGCTTCACCATACCTCCACCGGTCCCTTGGGCACTGGGACACTCTGCCGCTGCGCGGAGGCCGGGTCCTGCATGAAGCTCGCCACCATCGGGGCCAGTGCGTAGCGCGGGAGCAGATGGCCGTCACCGTCGCAGAACTGCTGCCGCCAGCGCAGGTAGCGCTCCAGCACGTCGTGGAACTCCGCGCGGCTGCCGATGCTCACGACCTTCTTGTTGAACTCGTTCACCGGCCCGAACCGCTTCGCATACCACGGCGCGACTTTGCGGAACATCCGGCAGCCGTGCTCCTCGCCGAACACCTCGACCATCAGGTCCAGATGCCGGCACATCAGGCGGATGCGTTCCTCGAACTTCGGCTCTGGCAGCAGCTCGCCCGTCGCGATTAAGTGTCGTGTCTGCTGGAAAATCCACGGGTTGTAGAATGCCCCGCGCCCCACGCTCACCCCCGCGCAGCCAGTGTCGTCGAACATCTTCTTCGCTGCCTCCGGCGTGGTCACGTCGCCGTTTCCGATGACGGGAATGCGCTTCACTGCCGCGACCACCTTGCGAATGCCCGCCAGGTTCACCGTCCCGCTGAAACCCTGCTCGCGTGTGCGTCCGTGGACGAAGATGGCCGCCACGCCCACGTCTTCCAGCACCCGGGCCAGGTCCGGCGCGGTGATGTTGTCGTCGTCCCAGCCGAGGCGCATCTTCGCCGTCACGGGGATTTTCACCGCGTTCACCATACCGCTGACCAGCGCGGCGGTCTTGTCGTGCTCCGTCATCATTGCCGAGCCGCCGCCCACGCGGCAGACCTTGCGCACGGGGCAGCCCATGTTGATGTCCACGCTGGCGATGCCGCGTTGTTCGAGATTCACCGCTGCGTCGCGCATCTCCTCCGGCACGGAACCGAAAAGCTGCACCGCCAGCGGCCGGTCACGCTCGTTGGTTTCGATGAGCTTGAGCGCCTTCTTGTTCCGCTCCAGCAGCGAGCGCGCGTTGACTAGGTCCGTCGTGCACAAGTCCACGCCGCCGACCTCGCGGATGACGAGGCGGAAGGGCAGGTTTGTATAACCCGCCAGCGGCGAGAGGAACAAGTTGGACTGAAGTTCAAGTGGCCCGATCCGGAACATGGACGGAGTGTGGCACGACACGGGAGAAAACGTAATGCGTAACGCGTAAAAGGTAAGGGCGGACAACCTCCGCGCCTTCTTACGCCTTACGTTTTACGTTTTACGCCTTCACCTTCATACCACCGCCGCAACTCCTCCAGCGGGACTCTCCGGGAATATCCCACCGTCACCCGCCACATCAGGGCGTAGGTCCGCAGCACGCCCAGCTTGCGGAACTTCCGCGCAGAGGTCTGCACCGTCGCGTTCGCCAAGGCGATGTTGCCCAGCGGACGCAGTCGTTTGCACAGCTCGAACTCCTCCATCAAGGGCACGTCAGGCACGCCGCCGATGCGCGTCAGCGTCTCGCGCCGCAAGAAAATCCCTTGGTCCGCCATCACGCGCCGGGCGACGAGCAACCTCCACCAGCACTTGAAGCGCGACCCGCGCACGAGCCAGTTGGGCGGGTCACGGAAGACTTTGTAGAACCCGCCCGCCACTACGTCCGGGCGGGCAAGGCAGTCCAGCAAGGCCCGCCCTCCGTGGGGCGGCAGCCAGGTGTCCGCGTGCAGAAACAAAAGGCAATCACCCGTCGCTTGGTTGGCTCCAGCCCGCATCTGCCGGCCCCGGCCGGGCGGACTGGGAACCACCTGGCAGCCGGCAGCACGCGCCAGAGACACCGTAGCGTCCTGGCTCCCGCCGTCGGCGATGATGATTTCCCCCACTTCGGGCACCAGCCGCAACCGCCGCAAGGTCTCCGGTAGTTCCGCCGCTTCATTCAGCGTCGGGATGACCACGGAGATGGAGCGGTTTGGTGCAGCCACGGCGGCAGTCTGAGGAAGTTGCCAGCCGGACAAAAGTCATCCTTTTGGCCGGCCGGGCAGGCAAAGTGGGCTTTGCCCCAAAACGCAAAAACGCGGCACTGATGCCAGCCCCGGAGGGAAGGCTCAATGCCGCGGGAAAAGCTGCGGGACGAAGGTTAGGCCGCCTTGGGGGCGTCCGTCTTCTTCCAAGTCCGCTTCATGGGCTTGACGACCAGGCCCTTCTTGATGGCCGCGGCGGTCACGCGGATGTAGCGCACTTCGCCGTTCACGACCGCCTTCACGCGCTGGAGATTGGGGAAGAAGCGCCGCTTGGTGATGGCCGT
>CAMCFN010000080.1 GCA_945874145.1 Akkermansia muciniphila | reverse complement strand
GACCAGTTTTGCGCGTGCGGAGCAGCTTCACCCCTTTGGGGTTCGGCTGCGCTCGGCTCGCTACGCTCGCCTTCGCTCCGCCTCACCCCAAAGGGGTGAAGCTGGAGGGAAGAAAGACAAATTACAGAAGCAGGTTTACACCGGCGTTTGAAACGGAGTTGGGCAAGACTTACGAGCTGGAATACACCGATTCCCTCACCACCCCAAGTTGGCAGAGCTTGCCCGGCATCGCGGGCAATGGCGCGGTGCAATCCGTGACGAACTCCGCGCCCGGCGTCGCCGTGCGCTTCTTCCGCGTGCGCGGGCAGTAGGACGGAACGAGGCTCCCCTGTATCAGCAGGGGCCTTGAGGAGAGGCGCGGGCGTGGTGCGCGAATGTGCCCGATGGCATGCTCCCCCCGCAAGAATACCTCTCGCCCCGGAGTCTTTCTCTGTTAAGCTCGCCGAGTCGCTTCGACGCAGCATGATACCCAAACTGTTTTCCGAACTCGGGCTTTCGCCCGAGATACTTAAGGCCATTGCCAAACTTGGCTTCGAACAGGCCGCCCCTATCCAGGCTGCGGCCATCCCTGTTTTGATGGCTGGCAAGGACGTGGTCGGCCAGTCGCAGACCGGCTCGGGCAAAACCGCTGCCTTTGCCATCCCGGCGTTGGAAAAAATTGACCCGCTGGACCGTTCTGTCCAAGTGCTCATCCTTTGCCCCACCCGTGAACTGGCCGTGCAGGTCTGCGAGGAAGTCCACAAGCTCGCGTTCTTCAAGCGCGGCATCCACGCGCTGCCCATCTACGGCGGCCAGTCCTACGACCGGCAGCTCATGGGCCTGCGGCAGGGCGCGCAAATCGTCATCGGCACGCCCGGCCGCGTGATGGATCACATGAACCGTGGCACGCTCCGGCTCGACCGGCTCAAGATGGTAATCCTCGACGAGGCTGACGTGATGCTGAACATGGGTTTCCGTGAGGACATCGAGTTCATCCTCCAGACCACGCCCGCCACGCGGCAGACGGTCTTTTTCTCCGCCACGATGCCCCGGCCGATTCGCGACCTGATCGAGCGCCACTCGAAGTCGCCTGAGAACGTCCGTATCGAGCAGCAGGCGATGACCGTCCCCACGGTCGAGCAAATCTACTTTGAGGTGGACCGCCGCTGGAAAATCGAGGTGCTCACCCGCCTGATTGACGTTCACGACCTCAAGCTCGGCATCGTCTTCTGCAACACCAAGCGCATGGTGGACGAACTCGTCGAGCACCTGAACACGCAGGGGTATTCCGCCGAGGGCCTTCACGGTGACATGAATCAGGCCCAGCGCGATCGCGTGATGAACAAGTTCCGCAAGTCCGGCCTGGAATTTCTGGTGGCGACGGACGTGGCGGCGCGCGGCATCGACGTGGACCACATCGAGGCTGTCTTCAACTACGACCTGCCCTACGACGTGGAGGACTACGTCCACCGCATTGGCCGCACCGGACGGGCGGGCCGCAGCGGCATGGCCTTTTCGTTTGTCGCGGGCCGGGAGCTGTTTCAAATCCGCAACATTGAGCGCTTCACCAACATGCGCATCCAGCGCGGGCGCGTGCCCTCGGTGGAGGAAGTGGAGGAAGCCCGCGCCAACGTCCTGCTCGGCAAGGTCCGCGCCACCCTGCAAGTCGGCAAATTCAACCGTCAGGACCATGCCGTCGAACGCCTTCTCGAAGAAGGCTTCGACAGCACCGACATTATCTCCGCGATGCTGCATCTGCTTGAAGGCGGTTCCCCCGGCGAACCCGAACAACCCGCCAAAGTAGCAGCGCCCGCTCGCCCCGCGCCCGGCCTTCCCGCCCGGTCGGCAACGCCCGCACCCGTTGCGCCCGCGCAACCGCTCCGCCCGCCTGCGAAACCCGTGGCACCCGGTAGGGACGCGCAGCCGCGCGTCTCCTCGGCACCCAGCGCAACCAAACCGACGGCCCCAGCGCCCGCTCCCATCGCTCCGCTCGCTGAGGCTCCGGCAGTGGCCGAGCAGCAGGTCGGCCCTGCCCAAGCCCCGACGCCCAAGCCAGCAGCACCTCCTGCCGCCGAAGCCGCACCCATCACCGACGCGCAGCCGACCATTCCCCCGCTCCCCACGGAAGCGGGCCGGGATGGTGGAGAAACCGTCCTGCCGACGGCAGTTTCCCTACCCGAACCCGCAAAACTGAGCGCGAGCCAACCGTCCGAACAGGGAATCCGCCCGCCCGAATACGAAAGTCGCCCGCCGGAACAGGGAATCCAGTCGTCCAAACAGGGAATTAAGGCGCCGGGACACGAAAGGCGTCCGTCCGCATACGAAACTCGCTCGTCCGAACAGGGGAACTACCCGGCACGACACGAAAACCAGTCGCCCGAACACAAAATCACCCCCGCGAAACGCCAAAAGCCATCGCCTGAACATCGCCCCGCCCCGCCCCAAGCTCCCAGCACCCCCAGCCGTGGCCAAGATTCTGCCGCTCATGAAGCTGCCCCCGTGCCGGACCTCGATTCCCAGCCCTCCAACGCCGCCGACCTGCGCAAGCTCATCAACCAGCCGCGCAAGTCCGGTCCGCCGAAGAAGGACCTGCGCACCGCCCTTGATCGTCCCGCCGCGCGTCAGCCCGTCCGCCGCGACTACGACCAATACGAAGACCAGCCCGGCGAACGTCCACAGCGCGACGACTTCGGCCCGGATCGCGGTCCCGCTCCGCGCCGTCCTGCGCCCAGTCGGGCCACGCCCGCTGAGATGACCCGTCTCTGGATGAGCGTGGGCGAGCAGCACGGCGTTGCCCCCGGCGATGTCGTCGGCTGCATCCTCGGCGAGACCGGTCTGCCGAGCGGCAGCGTCGGCGTCGTGGACATCCGCGAGCGCCACACCTTCGTGGACGTGGCGGCGGAGTCCGCACACGGCATCATCGCCAAGCTCAACCGCACCGCCATCCGTGGCCAGCGGCTCAAGGTCAAACTCGCGTGAGCCTCATGCGCGGTGGGCTAGCAGGCTGGTGCTAAGAACGACGGCATCATGCTCAGGCGCTTTCTGATATCCCTCGAGTATTTGACGGACATCAAGTTTCTCAAGGGGCTTGGCGATCTCGATAGACCTCTGGATTGCCTGATGCGTTGCAATGTTCACACCTCCCCGGACCGCTGGATGGGTTTAGTGGGGGATGAACTCTTTTACCAATACGCACTTTCTCTGTGGTTGATACTATTTCAAGCGACCAATGACCGGGCTACGCAGATTACGCTCTCAAGCCCGCCAGATGGTGCCAAGCATGGGCGCATCTCGTACCTTGGCGACTACCCTGAACATGAATTAGCTCCCTATCCGGCGGCGGCATACGGGCGATTGGTCGAGGTGTTGCAAGTGCGCGGGAACAAGGTGCGGATCGAGGCAAACAGTCAGCTTGGCACGGTAAAACTGCTAGCTCCTAGAACACTAAAAACATTTGCCGTCCGGGAATTCAAATTGAGCCTGACCGATGGCACACTGAAACTCTTTAACCTGTCAGCCACTCCAAAACTGTGAGCGATTCCGCCCCCGCCCTTCTTACCGCCACCGACCTCGTCGTCGCCTTCAACGACCGCGTCATCCTCGACTCCGCCACGCTCGCGCTCCACGAGGGCGATTGTGTCGGGCTCGTCGGCCGCAACGGCACCGGCAAGTCCACCTTCCTCAAAGTCCTCGCCGGCCTGCACACGCCCGACAGTGGCGAAGTCGCCGCCCGCCGCGGCCTCGTCATCAGCTATCTGTCGCAGGAGTTCACCCTCGACCCGACGAAGAACGTCCTCGAGAACATCCGGGACGGCGCGAGCCATGTCCGCGGCCTCATCAAGGAATTTGAATCCCTCCCCGCTGAGTCGAAGCGCCACGAAGAGCTGGAGGAGCGCATCGCCCAGCTCGACGGCTGGAACCTCGACAACCGCATCGAGACCGCGATGTCCCATATCGGCACGCCGCCCGGCGACCGCGAAATCACCTCGCTCTCCGGCGGTGAGAAACGCCGCGTGGCCATGTGCCGCACGCTCGTCTCGCGCCCTGACTTGTTGATTCTCGACGAACCCACGAACCATCTTGACCCCGAATCCATCGAGTGGGTCGCGGAGTTTCTGGAAAACTTCGGGGGCGCGTTCCTCGTCGTCACGCACGACCGCTGGTTCCTCGACCGCGTGACCAAGCTCACCGTCGAGCTGGCCGAGGGGCGCTTCTTCTCCTACGAAGGCGGCTACAGCGAATACTTGCTGGCCAAGGCCGAGCGGCAGCGCGCCGAAGCCGTGGTCGAACACAAGCGGCAGATGTTCTTGGAGAAGGAACTCGCGTGGGTGCGCCAAGGCCCGCGCGCCCAGCGCAGCAAGCAAAAGAACCGCTTCGAGCGCTACTACGAAACCGCCGCGCAAGCTGGCCCGCCCGTTGAGGAGGACATGGAGTTGGTCATCCCGCCGCCGCCGCCGCTCGGCAACCGCGTGGTCGAGCTGAACAACCTCGGCATCGAGTTCGGCGGGCGCACGCTCTTCCGCAACTTCGACTTCATCTTCGAGAACGGCCAGCGCATCGGTGTCGCCGGTCGCAACGGCGTCGGCAAGACCAGCCTGCTCAAAGCCATCATCGGCGACCTTCAGCCCAGCGAGGGCACGGCCAAGACTGGCCAGCTCACGAAGTTCAACTACGTGGACCAGTCGCGCCTGCAACTGCGCGAGGACCGCACCGTGATTGACGAGGTGAGCGACGGCACGGAGTTCGTCATCTGGGGTGACGGCAAGCTCTCGCTGCGCGCCTACCTGAAGCGCTTTCTCTTCACCGATGACCGCATCAACTTGCAGGTGAAGTATCTCTCCGGCGGCGAGCGCAGCCGGCTCTTGCTGGCGCGCATCCTGAAACAAGGCGGCAACTTCCTCATCCTCGACGAGCCGACGAACGACCTCGATCTGAACACGCTCCGCGTGCTCGAAGAGGCGCTCATCGCCTTCCCCGGCGTGGTGCTTGTGGTGAGCCATGACCGCTACTTCTTGAACCGCGTTTGCACCGGCATCCTAGCCTTTGAGGGCGACGAGCGCATCGCCTACAGCGTCGGCAACTACGACTACTACTTGGAGAAGAAACGGCGCGCTTCGGCACCGATCTCCGGTGCGCGTGAAAGTGAAGCCGGCTGGTCAGCCAAAAACGCTGCCCCGACATCCCTCAGCCTCGGGGCAAGGCCCGCCAACAAAGGCCGCAAACTTAGCTTCAAGGAAACCCGCGAGCTGGACGGCATGGAAGCGGAGATTCTCAAGGTGGAGCAGGAGATTGGCCGCATCGAAAATCTCTTCGCCGAACCCGACTTCCACAAAACCCACGCGACGCAGACGAATGCGCTCGTCTCGGATCTGGCCACGCAGAAGGAAAAGCTCAACCAGCTCTTCAGCCGGTGGACGGAGCTGGAAGCCCTCAAGGCCGCGAGCGGAGCGTAGTCGCTTCAGCTCCCTAAACCCTTGGCACTGTAGCGGCGGTCTGTGACCGCCGAAGTTCGGATAACCCTCGCTGGAGGTGGCTGCCACTCGGCGCTCGCAGAGCGCCGCTACAAAGCTGCTGAGTTCCTCGTGAACGCTGTGTTTCCCGGCATCGGAGGATTATTCCCGCTGGCCCTGCATGGTTCCGGGCAGCAGCGCGCGGATGGTTTCAAGCCGGCGGCGGTTCACACCGAAATCGCTGTGTCCCACGCGTGAGGCCGAACGGATGTGAATGATTTTTCCGGCCTGGTCGAAGTGGAACTCGACGTCGTCCACGAAGCGAAAGATCAGGCTGTGGAACTCGAAGTGAAGGTAGTTCGATTCTTCGCGGACCAGTCGGGTGCGCGTTAGGCCGGCGATGACTTGTTTGACGGCGGCTTGGGCTTCGCTGATCGGTCGATCCAAGATCAGGGGCGACACCTTTTGGTCGGCCTGCTCCGCGAGGCTGCTGACACAGTTTGGCGTGATGGGGCAGGGGGCCAGCCGGCCACTGTGCAGTCCGAGTGTGCTGGGAGGTTTGGAGCTCATGGAAAGCACGGTGAACAACACCAGCACCACCGTGACGGCGTGGACGAGTCGCCACATCAGGCGGCGCTGCCACGAGGGACTGGGCGGCGTGGCGGCCATCAGCGCGACGGCCGGTTACGGTGGAGGTTGGGGTAGAAGCGCTTGTGGATTTCCAGCAGGCGCGACAGCTCGTGGTTGGGCTCTGGATGGTCTTCCACCCGCAGGTCGATGTAGCGGTCGGAGGCGCGCCCATAGCCGCCCTTTTCGCGCACGACGAGCAGGGCGGCGGACTGGCGACCGCGCGAGTCACCGCCGGCGGCTTCGCCCGCATGGAGCGCGGCCACCAGCCAGTCGCCCAGCTCGCTGCCTTCTTCTTTCTGCGCTTTCTCGTAGGCCGCCGCCATGGACTTCACGACTCCTTCGCCCGCCAGAATGTTGCCTTGGACGGCAAAGTTGGGCCGGACGATTTGCCCCGCCCAGGCATTGCATTTCTCGCCGGTGTGGCTGGCGGCGCGGCCCTTGGCATCCACGATGCCGAGTTGCCGGTGGTCGCGGCCGTCGTCTTCGCTGGTGAGCAGCTTCACAGTTTCCTCGGCGCTCTTGCCGGCGGCGAGCAGCTCCAGTCCGTGCGGGCCGTAAGTGATGTTGGCGGAAGACTGGGTGGCAATCGCCCCCACGCCGGCCTTGGCCCACGGGACGACGCTGCCCACGCCGAAGAACTTGCTCTGCACGGCCACGCCGAGATCGCCGGTGGCCGGATCGTAGGCGACGATGGAGTAGGTGGCGACGACCGGCTCGGAGGGAGCCGCAGGGCGCTGATGTGCGGCCTTGCGGGCAGGACAGGTGCAGCCGGCCAGCAGGGTGGCGAGCAGGGCGGCGGTGGACAGGCGAAGTGTTTTCATGACAGCGGGCGTTGTGCTGCGGCGAATTCTGCGGGGCGGCGGGGACAATGCAAGCGGGTTGCGGCGGCGGATGGGGACAAGCCTTGTGAGCCGGCATCCGGGCTGGCAGCTTGCCGGCATGTCAGTGATCATGCCGCCTGAATTGTCGCGTCTGCTCGGAGGGATTCCCGAGCTGGCGCAGGCGTTTTTGGTGGGCGGCTGTGTGCGGGATGCGCTGCTGGGCCGGGCGGTGAAGGACTTCGACCTCGAAGTGTTTGGCGTGAGCTACGAGCGGCTGGCGCGGGCGCTGTCCCGCGTGGGACGGGTGGACTTGGTGGGGCGCTCGTTTGGCGTGGTGAAGCTCACGACGGGCAGCGGGGTGGCGTATGATTTCTCCATCCCGCGCCGCGATCGCAAGGTGGCGCTTGGGCACAAGGGCTTTGCCATTGAGTTCGACGCGGACATCACGCCGACGGAGGCCGCCAGCCGCCGGGACTTCACGATCAATGCGCTGATGTTTGACCCGCGTCGTGGCGAGGTGCTGGACTTTTTCGGCGGGCAGGCGGACTTGCGCGAGCGCGTGCTGCGGCACACGAGCGCGGCGTTCGCGGAAGATCCGTTGCGCGTGCTGCGGGGGATGCAGTTTGCTGCCCGCTTCAATCTCCGCGCCGCGCCGGAGACGATCACGCTGTGCCGGAGCATCAAGGACACCTACCGCGAGCTGGCCGTGGAGCGGGTGCGCGAGGAGTGGTTCAAGTGGGCGGCGAAAAGCAGCATGCCCTCCGTGGGACTGCGCCTCCTCGCGGACACGGAATGGCTGGAGCACTTCCCGGAGGTGGCTGCACTGCGCGGCACCCCGCAGGAGCCGGAGTGGCATCCGGAGGGCGATGTCTTCACGCACACGGCGCATTGTTGCGACGCGCTGGTGAAGCTCCCGGAGTGGCAGGCGGCGGATGAGATGTCGCGCATCGCTTGGATGCTGGCCGTGCTGGCGCATGACTTCGGCAAACCTGCCACCACGCATCAGGCCGAGCGCGACGGTCGCCTGCGGACGGTGTCACCCGGGCACGAGGCGGCGGGGGTGGTGCCGGCGGAGAGCTTTCTCACGCGCATCAACGCGCCGCATGTGTTCCGCGATCGCGTGGTGCCGTTGGTGGTCAATCATCTGGCGCATCTCCAGACCGTTTCGGATCGCGCGGTGCGCCGGCTGGCGAAGCGCCTTGAACCCGAGACTATCGCCGCGCTGTGCGTGGTCATCACGGCGGACCACAGCGGTCGTCCGCCCCAGCCTGCGTGCGTGCCTGAGGGGGTGAAGGTGTTGCTGGCGAAGGCCGAGGAGCTCCGGGTCCAAGCCAGCGCGCCGAAGCCGGTTTTGCAGGGCCGACACCTGATTGCGGCTGGAATGACGCCGGGCAAGGAATTCAAAGCCATCCTCAACGAGGCGTTTGAAGCGCAGTTGGAAGGGCAGTTTGCCGACCTTGAAGGGGCGCAGCAGTGGCTGGAGACACGAACCGGTCGGTGAGTGCACCGCGTTTCTTCAGGTCGTCGTCCAGACAATCCAACCGGTGCTCCAGTTCCTTGAACTTTTCGTTCGTGCGGGATTCGTTGTAACTCGCGAGGCTGAAAGCCACCACAATCGCACCGAGATAGGTCGAGAGATGCACCAAGTCTCGGTTGTAGGCGATGTAACCGTAACCGATGGCCAGGGCCACAGGTAGAAAGAAAGAGGGAGGATACAACGACTTCCGCGTCTTCTTTTGCTTTGCTGCGCGGAACTCGATTCGCAACCGAGTCAACTCGTCGAGTTCTTTGACTGGAAGCTCAGGCATGCCAAGAAGCTCATGCGAGTGGTTTAGCTGAACAACTCGTCCACCGGCGTGCCGTGCGGGAGGATGGGCACCGGACGGCCTTGGTGGTCGTCGTAGGACTTCATCGGGTCGATGCCGAGGTGGCGATACATCGTGGCAAGGACGTCCTGAGCGGTCTTGGGATTGTCAGCCGGGAACGCGCCTTGTTTGTCTGAGGAGCCGACCACGCGGCCGCCTTTGATGCCACCACCAGCGAGGGCGGCACTGAAAACGTTAGGGTAATGGTCACGTCCGCCGGTGGAGTTCACGCGCGGGGTGCGGCCGAACTCGCCCCAGGCGATGACCATCGTGTTGTCGAGCATGCCGCGTTGGTCGAGGTCTTCGATGAGCGCGGTGTAGGCGCGATCCCAGCGCGGGAGGAAGCCATCGCGCATGGTTTCGTAACCCTTCACATGCGTGTCCCACCAGCGGAGATCCACGGTGACGAGGCGCACGCCGGCTTCGACGAGGCGGCGGGCGAGGAGCATGCGCTGACTCCACGCAGGCACGCCGCACCGGTCAGGGGTGGGCGCAACGTATTCGGGCATGAAGCCGTAGCGCTCGCGGAGCTTGGTCGGTTCGGCGTCCAGGTCGAAAGCCGCGCGGGCGTCCGGGCCCCCAACGATGTCCCAAGCCTGCTGCTGGAAGCTGTCCATGGCACCCATGATCCCGGAGGAATCTACATCGCGGCGGATTTGGTCAAAGTTGCCGAGGAGTTTGCGGCGTTCTTCGAGCCGGTCGAAGGAGATGCCTTCCACGGGCGTGAAGTTCGGGATGGAGAAGGGGGTGTCCTTCGCGGGGTCAGCCTCGGTGGCGAAGGCGGCGTATTTCTTGCCCAAATAGGCCGGGCCGGTGCCGGGCATGTTGCGCGGAATGACGACATAGGGCGGCAGCTTGGGGTTTTGGTGGCCGAGTTCCTTGGCGACGATGGAGCCGCAACTGGGGTAGGCGTTCAGTTCGAGGTTTTGGGCCGGCGTGGGGGCGTAGCCGGTGAACATGATCTGATCGCCCGCAGAATGGCCGGCGTCCGTGTGGTGCAGGCTGCGGATGATGGAATACTTGTGCTGAATCTTGGCCGACATTGGCATGAGGTCGCAGATCTGGATGCCCGGAACGCTGGTGCTCATCGCGCCAAACGCGCCACGGTAATCCTGCGGCGCGTCGGGCTTGGGGTCCCACGTCTCATGCTGGCTGGGGCCGCCACGCATCCAGAGGATGATGACGGACTTGTCACGTGAGGTTTTGCCGCCCGCAGCTTTGGTCTGGGCCTCCAAGCGCAGGAGGCTGGACAGGGAAAGGCCCGCGAAGCCGAGGAAACCGGAGCGGAGGAAGCCGCGGCGGTCCGCGCGGAGCAGGCGACGGAACTCAGGGCAGCCGATGTGTTCAGGGCGGAGGTTCATGCAGCGATTCGTTGCATTTCAGATGGTGCCGGAACGGGGGGGATTCAAGGGATTTTTCCCGCAAGAGAAAACGCCTGAGCCGACACCGTATCCCGCGTCCGGCCAAGCGCAGGCACGGGTGGCGAACATTCACCCCACCTTCCCAGGCCGGGCTTTGGCATTGAGCGGACGGAGGGCAATCACTAGGCTGTCCGCCATGAAAGTTTTCGTCACCGGCGGGGCGGGTTACATCGGGTCGGTTTGCGTCGAGGAGTTGCTGGACGCGGGACATGCGGTCACGGTGTTCGACAACCTTTCGGAAGGGCACCGTTCGGCGGTGGATGCGCGGGCGAGCTTTGTGCTGGGCGATCTGGGTGACCGTGAGCTGGTTGGGCGAGCGGTGGCAGAGGCGCAGGCGGAGGCGGTCATTCACTTTGCGGCGCACGCGCTGGTGGGCGAATCCATGCAGAACCCGGGCAAGTATTTCCGCAACAATGTCGCGCACGGGTTGAATCTGTTGGAGGCCGCCGTCACCGCGAAGGTGGGGAAGTTCGTCTTCAGCTCGACCTGCGCGACTTACGGGGTGCCCGAGAAGATGCCGATGGATGAGTCGCTGCCGCAGCGGCCGGTGAATCCCTATGGCGAGTCGAAGCTGATGTTCGAGAAGATGCTCCAGTGGTATCAGCAGATCCACGGGCTGGAGTTCGTGGCCTTCCGCTACTTCAACGCCGCAGGGGCCAGCCGGAAGTTCGGGGAACACCACCGCATCGAGACGCACCTGATCCCGAACGTGCTCAAGGTCGCGCTCGGCCAGAAGGACCGCTGCGATATTTTTGGCACCGATTATCCTACGCCGGATGGGACGTGCATCCGCGATTACATCCACATTGTGGACTTGGCCCAGGCACACATTCTGGCACTCGCTCCGGGGCAGGCTGGCTTCTTCAACCTCGGCAACGGCTCCGGCTACTCGGTGCGGGAGGTCATCCAGACTTGCGAGCGCATTTCCGGCCGGGCCATCCAGACCGTCGAGCAACCGCGTCGGCCAGGCGACCCGCCCCGGCTCGTGGCGGCGGCGGACAAGGCGCTGAAGCAGTTGGGCTGGCAGCCGAAGTTCCCCCAGTTGGAGGACATTGTGGCCACGGCTTGGGACTGGCACCTGCGCCACCCGGACGGTTATCGGGACTGAGAATTCCAAGTTAGCTTTTGACTCGGTGACGCGGCGCTCAAGCCCTTTGTGTAGGGGGATTTTCGTATGGACATTGCCTCCCCCAGCCTTTGAACTAACCGCTTCTTTGCCGGTCTATCGTGGCCAGCATCCAAATCCAGCATGAGCGCGGAAAAACCGAAATCCAACGGCGGCAAGCAACCTGAGGCGAAGGCCAAGTCTTCGTCCGCGCTGGCCGCCAAGGCTGCGCCCACGGCCCCGGAAGCCCCGCCCGTGGTGGTGCCCGCCATGTTCAAGCGGGCGGACTGGCTGACTTTCGCCATCACGACCCTGCTGGTTTTCCTCGGCTACTACTGGACGCTCGCCCCGGACCTGACGCTGGAGGACTCGGGTGAATTGGCCGTCGGCTCCATGTATGCCGGCGTGCCGCATCCGCCAGGCTACCCGGTCTGGACACTCTTCACCTGGCTGATCTGCGAGCTGGTTCCCTTTTCAAACATTGCCTGGCGCGTTGCCCTGGCCTCGGCGATTTGCGGCGCGCTGGGGTGCGGATTCATCGGCATGATGGTCTCGCGCGGGAGTGCGATGATCATCGAGGGCTTTGAGAGTTTGAAGGGGCTGCCGCCCAAAACCGAGCAGGCCATCTGCGTGGTCAGCGGCTATGTGGCGGGCATGTTGATGGGCTTCAACGGGTTCATGTGGAGCCAGTCGGTGATCGTGGAGGTGTATGCCATCAGCGTGCTCTCGCTGACGGCAGTGCTGATCTCGCTGATGCGCTGGATGTATGCGCCGCACCAGCGGGGCTACCTCTACTGGGCGGTGTTCTGGCTGGGCATCTGTTTCACGAACCACCAGACGTTGCTCGTCGCGGCCATCGGCATCGAAGTGGCGGTGCTGGCCCGCGACGCGAAACTTGGGCGCGATGTGTTCTTCGGGAACTGCGTGTTGTTCGCGCTGTTCGGCATCCTGCTGCTGGCCCGCTACGGTGGCGCGGCGGGCATTGCTGGGGCGGGGTTGAACCTCGCTTACGTCAAGTCCTTCGTCGTGATCGGCCTGGCCTCCATCGCCATCACCGCCGTGCTGTTCTTCCACACCGGGGCCAAGCTCGGGACGGAGTGGAAGGCGGCGCTCATGATGCTCTTGATGTGGGTGTTGGGCGCGGCGTTTTATTTCTACATGCCGCTAGCGGGCATGACGACCCCGCCGATGCAATGGGGCTATCCGCGCACGGTCGAGGGCTTCCTCCACGCGCTGACTCGCGGCCAATACGAAAAGGGCAATCCCACCTCGGGCCTCGACCGCTTCTTCGGCCAGCTCCAGTCCTACGTGGACGCTTCGATCGAGGAAATGAACATCGTGTATCTGTTCATCGGCCTCATCCCGTTGGCGGTCATTTTTTACCGCCGCATCGAACGGGAGGAACGCGTCTGGCTCAGTGCCGCTTCGGCCCTTTATGCGTTTGTATGCTTGTTCAAGCTGGCCACCAACCGCGCCGACTACCTGCCCGTGCTGCCGGGCATGATCTACGGCTACCTCTTCCTCCTGATCGGCATCATCCCGTTCCTCTTCTTCCGGCACTCGGGTGGGCGGGCGGAACGTTCCTGGCTGGCGGGTTTGACCACCGTGTTCCTGTTCCTTTCACTGATGCTGATTTACCTGCTGAACCCGCCGCCGGACCGGCAGTCCCAGCAGTTGAACCGCGTGTTCTTCACCGCGTCCTACGTGCCGGTGTCCATGGGGGTGGGCTACGGGTTGGCGATGATTGCGGCCACGGTGGTGATGCAATACGCCGCCTTCCGCCGCGCGTTGCTGACGGGTTGCGCAGTGGCGGCGGGGGTGGCGTGGTATGCGCTGGACAGCTTGCAGGTGGAGTTTCCGCTGGCGGTGATCACGGCCCAGTTCGCGTTGGTCCTGGCGGTGGTGGCGGCGCTGTTGTTCGCCGTGTGTCGCACGCGCGTGCCGATCGTGGCGCTGCTGGCGATCTTTGCCGTCATGCCCGCCCACACGATTCTTTCTCACTGGTCGGAGAACGAGCAGCGCGGCCACCTCTTTGGTTTCTGGTTCGGCCACGACATGTTTATCCCGCCGGTCGAGACCAAGGACGGCAAGCTGACTTACGACCGCAAGGAGCGGGAAGCGGCGCTGAAAGACCCGGCGCGCGCGAAGTTCACCTATCCTGAGATGACGCCGCACACGGTGCTTTTTGGCGGCACCGACCCCGGCCGCTTCTGCCCGACCTACATGATCTTCTGCGAGAGTTTCATCAAGCCCGAGCAGCGGCGGAACCCGGACTTTGACCGGCGCGATGTTTACATCATCACGCAGAACGCCCTAGCGGACGCGACCTATCTCTCCTACATCCGTTCGCACTACAACCGCAGCACGCAGCACGATCAGCCGTTCTTCAGCGGGTTGGTGGATCACCTCCAAGGCATGGCGATCAAGCGAAGCGAGCGCGACAAACAGGCCCGGGGCCTGCCGTTCCAGCAAGGGGCCGCCGCGCGATTAATCGGCTTGTTCAAGTGGCCGGCTAAACCACTTGATTGGCTCTTCGGCGAGCGGATTGGCAAGGCGATTGACCGCAAGCGCCGCGCTGGCGCCTCGCTGTTCCATGCCGAGCAGTTTACCAATGTGAAAGCCTTGGCCGCCAAGCTCCAGCCCGGGCCGCAGCAAGATGCGCTCTCCAAGTGGCTTCATGGCGAACTGAGCGAGAGCACCCGCAGCTTGCTTGGCGGTGCTGATGAAGCCCGTCTCGGCAAGGCCCTCGCCGCCGACTTCAATCGCCTCATCGAACGCGAAATGCCGGCCCGCTGGAAGGTCTATGAGGATCTGCACAGCATTTATCAGGAGCACGATGAAGCCGCCCGCCGCGTGCAGGAGCAGGGCAACGATGCGCGTGCCCAGACTCAAATCCAGGCCATCCGCGAGTCTCGTGAAAAGTCCATGCAAGCCCGGCGTGAAGCCTTCGCCACCGGTCCGGAAATCTTCTACCGGCCCGAGCGCTTCGCCCACCTGAAGCTTGATGCCCGGCTGCAGCGTTTCGCCAAGCAGGATCTCACCTGGGCGGCCATCCGCCTTAATCGCCTGCTCCTCGAAGCGGCCTACCCCGACGCCATGATCAAGAGCGAGGGCGGCGTTTATCCCGATCTCGAAATCCTGACGCCGAGCATCGAGGACTCCTCGAAGGCCTTCAGCGAATACGTCGAGGACGCCCGCCGCCGTTTGGAGCACGATACCCGGCTGCCTAATGAACCTCGGCAGATCCGGCCCGGCGAGGACGTGCGCTACGATGAGTCCTCCGGCCGGATTCAAGTCAGCGGCCAAGTCGCCGTCATGTCCATCAACGGTCTGCTCACCAAGGTCATCTTCGATAAAAATCCCGACCACGATTTCTACGTCGAAGAGAGCTTCCCGCTCGACTGGATGTATCCCTATCTCACGCCCTCTGGCATCATCATGAAGATCAACCGGCAGCCGCTGCCGGAGATGACGCAGGAGGTCGTGGATCGCGACCATCGCTTCTGGAGCACCTACTCTGAGCGGCTCATCGGCAACTGGATGAACTACGACACCTCGGTCTCCAACATCTGCAAGTTCGCCGAGCACTTCTACGTCCGGCGCAGCCATGAGCCGTTCAAGATCGACGGCAAGGAAATCACGCCCGACTCCCGGTTTGTCCGCGATGACGATGCGCAAAAGGCCTTCTCCAAGCTCCGCAGCGCCATCGCCGGCGTCTATTTCTGGCGCATCAACGAGGCCGGGCGGCGCGGCAACCTGGCCGAGCAGCAGCGCATGATCAAAGAGTGCGACTTCGCGTTCCGGCAGGCCTTTGCGTATTGCCCCTTCAGTCCCGAGGCCGTCTTCCGCTACACCAACCTGCTCATCAGCATGGGCCGCTTGGACGATGCCATGATGATTGCTCGCACGTTCCAGCGCTTGGACCCCAACAACCGCTCAGCGCGGGATTTGATCGAGCAGCTCAGTGCCATGCGGCGGTCGCAGGGCGGCGTCCCGCAAAGCCCGGCTCAGGTGCAAAGCCAGATTGCCCAGTTGGAAGCTACGTTCCGCGCCAACCCCGCTGACGCCCAGGCGGCCATGAACCTCGTCTCCGCCCACGCCCAGATGCGCCAGACCAACGCCGCCGTCGGTGTCCTCGATATTCTGGCCCAGACCGCGACTACGAATGCGACCGTGCTCGTGCCCGTTGCGCAGGCTTACGCGCAGCTCGGTCAACCCGCTAAACAGCAGCTCACCATGAGCCGCCTCCTGCCGCTCGTGGAGCAAATCATCGCCAATCCGCAGTCCGATGCCGTGCGCCTGCAAGCCGCGCTCCAGACCTACCAGTTGGTGGGTAACGCGCCGCGCATGGAGGAGAGCCTGAGCCGGTTGCTCAAGCTCAGTCCGGCCAGCCCGGAGCTTTGGTATGATTTAGGCGCGCTGCTGGCTTTCCAGTCCAAGACCAACGCCGCCATCACCGCCGTGAGCAACGCCGTGCTCCACAGCAATGCCCGCTTGAAGCAAACCCCCGGCGCGCAGGATCTCCGCGTGCTGGCCGCGAGCGACGGCCGCTTCAACGCCCTCCGCACCCAGCCTGACTTCCAAAAGGCCGTGGCCCCCAAGTAACACCGTTTCTCTGAGCGAGCCGGTGGCAGCGCAGCGCGGTGGTTGGGTTCTCCCTCGCACTGAAGCGCGAACGGGGATGGCAGGCATGATGCCGCTCTACTTTGCCAGGCCTGCTAATTCCGCTGCGTCCAGTGCGCGATGCAGTGCGAGCGTACGCCCGATGAGGCCGCGGTAATAGGCGTCGTGGAAGTAGAAGATTTCCGCGCCGAGGATGAGCGAGGGGACGATGGGCGAGTCAGCGGGGAACTTCTTCGTCTGGCCTTCGCCGACGGGCTGGCCTTCGAGGAAGAGGCGCACGAACCATTGGCCGTCCTTCGGCTCGGCAGTCATCGCGACGTGCTGCCAGCGGTCGGCATCGAGCTTGGCGGTGGAGACGATGCTGTCGTTCACGTTGATGCGGGCGGCGAGTTGGTAGGGGGCTTTCTGTCCGTGCAGGCCGAGGACGAAGCGGCGGGCACCGTAGCCGATGATGTCGCCGCGTCCGCCGTGGTGCGCGCTGCCCATCGCGGGCGCGGGCTTCACCCACGCGGCGAGCGTGAGGCCGGGGATGGGGGCGCCGCCGCCGTGATGGCCGGTGAGCGCGAGCGGGAGCGCGTCCTTGCCGGCGTAGCTGGGGTGGCTGAGGTAGAAACGATTCAGGCCGCTGTCGAGGCGGTAGTCCTTCCGCCCGGTCGGATTGTCCGCGAAGCGCAGCGCGGGGCGGCCGGCGTCGGTGACGAAATGGAGGTTCGCCAAGTCGAGATGCCCGAGGCCGCCGCCGCTGCCGTGGTTCAGCACGACGAGGCCTTTGCCTTCCAGCATTCGGTAGTCGGCGACGGCCCCGGCGGGCGCGGCGGGGATGGGCGCGGGCTGGTCGTTCGCTTTTGCGAGCACGCCGGCGTGCAGGGATTCGCCGTCGGCGAGTTTGAGGAACTCCACGTCGGTGACGAGGAACTCGCCGGTGCCCGCGTTGCCGAAGGCCAGCTCCAGTGCGCCCGCGTCCTCGGGCACGTCGAAGGCGAAGCCCTGCTTGCGCCAGCCAAACGTGCCGCTGCCAACGAAGTGCCGCGCCTCGGCGAGCTTCTTGCCCGACTTCGCCTGCGTAGCTGCCAGCTCGATGCGACCGCCGGGGCCGTGGACATTGTCGGCCTTCACGAGCGCGGTGACGGCGTAGCGGCCCTTCGCGAGCGGCGCGGCCTTGGCGAGGTTCGCTTTGCCGAACGACGCCGGGCCGAGCTTCATCGCGTAGCCGCTGCCCGCGCCGCAGTTTTTCTCCAGCTCGTAGGTGGGGCGTGTGTTGTGCGCCGTCATGAACGGCGTGCGGCCGAGAATCCACGTCTCACTCATCGGCACGAACTGCGAGAAGGTCAGCTTCGGCCATTCGTCGGCGAAGATGTAATGATGCTGTGGGTCGAGCGTGGGCGCGTCGTAGATTTTGGATTCATCGAAGAGCGCCTTCGCCTCGGCGGCGGGCACGCCAGTGTAGCGATACTTCACTTCGAGGCGCGTGCCGGGCTTGGCCGTCTCGGGCGCGAAGCTCACGCCGGTGTCGTAAAACGCGGCGCAGACGGCGGTGTTCAGCTTGCGGCCCGTGCTGGTGGCGCTGCTGATGTCGTATTCCACCGCTGGCGCGACGTGCAGTTGCTCCAAGTGCCGACCAAACCAAACGCGCGCGCCGCCCGCCGTCTCGAGGTCATTCTGCGGGCCGGGGTCAATCGGATAGACGGGCCGGTGATAACTGCCCGCGCCGCCCGCGCGCTTGGCGATGAGATACTGCCAGCGGAACGGGTCGAGCGGCGTGTGATGCTCGAAGTCGAAGCCGTAACGGAAATGAAACGGCTCGCCGGGCAGCACCTCCAGCGCGCTCTCGATGTCGTAGGTGTAAGTGCCGCGCTTGGCATCGTAGCCCACCGTCAGCGTGCTCTGTGTGGTGAAGCGGTCCTTCACGCTGCGCGCGGACCACGTCGCCTTCACGGACTCGCCGCCGCCGCTCGTGACGGGCGCGGTCCACTTGCTGTCGGCGTCCTTGAACGCGCCTTGGTTTTCCAGGCCCCAGTGCGAATCGAATGTGAGCTGCGGCTTGTAGCCGGGCCGGAGCTTCGCGAAGACGCTCGGGTCCTTCTCGTAGTGCAACTGGAGAATCGGCTCATCGCCATCGAAGACAAACTGCCGTCCGCCGAGGAACGGGCGGACGGAGAAGTCCGGCGCGTGCGGGCCGGGCGGCGGCTGCGTGATGGACGGCGCAATCTCGACCACGACATCGCTGAACGTGGCCTTCGCCCCGCCGCTCACGGCGATGCCGACTGCGCCCGCGGCCAGCGGCAGGAACGTGTCGCGCCAGCTCATTTTCTGCACGCCGTCCACGCTCACGCTCACGCGCGAGTTTTGCACGCTGGCAAACAACTTGTGTGGCACCTTCAGCTTCACCGCGCATGGCACCACCCGCACGTAGCCGCCCTCCGGCCA
>CAMCFN010000079.1 GCA_945874145.1 Akkermansia muciniphila | reverse complement strand
CATCCGCTGGTGCGGAAGTTTTTGACCGCCGACTTCAAACTGAAACCACAATGAGCTACGAAGCGATTTCTGCCACCAAGGGGCGCGGATGGCGCTATAAGAAATTTCTTTTTGAGCCTGCTGTGCTTCTTGGTGGCAAATCTTTTTTGTGGCGTTCCTGAAATCTGAAAGACCCGTGGCATGAAAAACACCTCCCTCGAAACCAAGCTCGGCATGTTCGTGGCGCTCGTCGTGGTGGCGGCGCTCGTGCTGTTGGAAATGGCTGGCGGCACCGACCTCTTCAAGAAGGGCTACCGGCTCCACGGCCTCTTCAACACCGCGCAGGAACTCAAGATCGGCGATCCCGTCAAGATGGCGGGCGTCCCCATCGGCAAGGTCGAGAAGATCGGCTTCGACCAGGGCAAGGTGAAGGTGACAATGAAGTTGGATCAGGCGGCCGAGGTGAAAACCGATGCCAAGGCCACCATCAGGTTCGCCGGATTGCTTGGGCAGAACTTCATCTCCATCAACCTTGGCACCCCGGCCGTTCCGAGCCTCACGCCCGACAGCTTCATCCAGACCGCGGAGCAGCCGGACCTCTCGGCCATGATGCAGAAGCTGGACAACGCCGCCGCCGGCATCGAGAACATCACCAAGACTTTTAGCGGCGACCAACTCAACAACATGCTCGGGCCCCTGACCAGCATCATGAAGGACAACCAGACCAACATCTCCAAGTTCCTGAGTGACTTGCCTCGGATCACGGGGCAGATCAACAGCGGCGAAGGGAACTTGGGCAAGCTCCTCAAGGATGAAGCCCTCTACACCAACACCGTGGCCACGATGCAATCGCTGACCCGGACGGTGACCGACGCCCAAGGCCTGCTTTCGGAAGCGAAGGGTGCGATTGGCGACCTCAAAGGCACCTTTGCCGACGCCCGCGGCTTCATCACCGAAGCCAAGGGTTCATTGGGCGACGTGAAACTCGCGCTCGGGGACGCGCGTAAAACCTTGGTGACCGCGACAGAAACAATGGGCACCGCCAAATCCATCCTGTCCGGCATGCAGGCCGACCTTCAGGCTGGACGCGGTTCACTGGGCAAGCTGCTGAAGGATGAGGCGCTCTACAACGAGACCACGCTGGCGATGAGCAACCTCCGTGAGATCATGCAGAAGATTAACAAAGGGCAGGGGAGCGTCGGCAGGTTCGTCAACGACGACAGCCTGTTCAAGAACGCCAAGATGACCCTTCAGAAGCTCGACAAGGCCACCGAGGGCTTGGAGGACCAGGGCCCGTTGAGCATTCTCGGCATTGCGGTGAACAGCCTGTTTTGAGCTCTCCTTGAGTTGACCGCAGGATCGTCTGGTTCAGGTCGGTTTTGCCTCGGCCGACGCTCGCGTCGGTCGGCGTTGCGGGCCGTCTATCCAAGGTTAGAAAAGGTTTCCTCCGCTGGGGCGTTTGCCTATCCTTCGCTCGTTGGCCTGACTGAATCATCTTGAGCGTGCAGCGCAACAAAACGACGAGCTGGTGGCGTGGGCATCTGCGCCGCATGGGGGCGGCTTATCTCGTGCTCGTGATTTCCCTGCTCCCGACGCTGGCCGCTTACTGGCGGGTGCGGGACAACGCCCGCGAGCGGGATCAGGAGCGCTTCGAGCAACTGGCCCGGGCCAAAGAAGACGCCGTCGAGCGTCGGCTCGTGCGTTATCTGGACGAGGTTGTCAGTGTCGCCGGGTTCTTCACCGCCAACGAGGCCATCGAAGTTGCAGAATGGAATCGGTTCGTGCGGGGCACCACCGTGGCGGATCGCTTCCCGGGTTTTGAAATGATCGGGTTCCTCGAGCAGGTTTCAGCTAACGCTCATGGTGCGCATGAGGCCAAGTGGCGCAAACAGGCAGGCCCAGCCTACCAGATCCACCCGCCGGGGCTGCGGGAGGAATACAGTCCACTTGTGGTTTCGAGCCTGACCAATACGGGGGCTCGTGCGCTGATCGGTGCGGATGGGTGGGCGGACGCGGCCTTGGCCCCCGCACTGGAGTTGGCACGTTCCGGTGGGACCGGGGTGGTCAGTGCGCCGACGGCTTTCCCACTGGCTGCAGCAGCGGCAGTGAAGCGGCCGGTGTTTGTTCAGCCTGTCTTCAATGCCAGTCGGGCGGTCGCCACGCCTGAGGAGCGCGCCGCTTCCGTTCGCGGCTTCATCATTGGCGTGCTGGATCTGCCCCGGCTGCTGGCGGGCATTTACGACGGTCCGGATGACGGTCAGGTGCAGGCCCACTTGTTCGCGGGGGCGCGGTCATCCCTTGGGCATTCATTGTTCATGAGCGGAGGTGACGACGCCTCCAGGAGTCGTTTCCGGCGGGAGATTTCGCTGCGGGTGGCCAACCGCGAGTGGCTGCTGGTTTCGGCTTCCTCCTCCGCCTTCGAGAGCGGGGCCTACAATCGGCTGCCTCCCATCGTGCTCGGGCTGGGCATTTCGGTGAATCTGCTGCTCTTCGGCATCGCGTGGGCGCAAGCCGCGGCCCGCCGGGAGGCGGAACGGCTGGCCGAGGATCTGCGCGGCGTGCAGGAGCGTGACCGGCTGCTGGAGCGGGCGACCAACGACGCCATTTGGGACTGGGATATCCAAAACAATCGGCTCGTGTGGAATGAGGCGGTGCAAGCCATGTTCCGCTACTCGGGCGAGGCGCTCACGCCGCAGGTGGAATGGTGGCTGGAGCGCTTGCATTCGGAGGATCGCCGCCGGGTTTGGAACGGTCGTGAGGCGGCGGTGCAGACCGGCGGAGAGTTTTGGGCGGACGAATACCGTTTCCGCCGCGGCGACGGCAGCTTCGCCTATGTGATTGATCGCGGGTTCATCATCCATGACCGCCAAGGCGTGGCCATTCGCATGATCGGTTCGATGGTGGACATCACGGCGCAGCGCGAAGCCGAGGAGGCCCGTCGGCAATCCGAACGGAAGCTCGCCCTGCATATCCAGCAGACCCCGCTGGCGGTCATCGAGTGGAACCTCAATTTTCAAGTCACGGCTTGGAACCCTGCCGCCGAGCGCATTTTTGGTTACGCTGTCCATCAGGCGATGGGCCGTCACGCTTCCGAACTCGTCTTGGTGCTCACGGAGAAAAAAACGCCGGGCACCAACCTCTTCAGCAACCTGCTGGCCGGCGTCCGCCTCTCCGAGGAAGCCCGCGAACACGTCCAGCGCACCTGGCAGGAAGTGCTCAACAGCGCCCACCCGGATCGCTCCCCGGTCGCCAACGGCGCGCGGGAAAGTCTCAACGCCTTCGCCATCACCAATCGCACCAAGGATGGCCGGCAGATCATCTGCGACTGGTATAACACCCCGCTCATTGACGCCACCGGCCAGATCGTCGGCGTGGCCTCGCTCGTGCTCGATGTGACGGGCCGCAAACAGGCCGAGGATGCCCTGGCGGCGGAGAAGGAGCGGCTCACGGTCACCCTGCGCTCGATTGGCGATGGCGTCATTGCCACGGACACCGAAGGGCGCGTCAGCATCATCAACCGGCTCGCTGAAGAGTTGACCGGATGGCGGCAGGGCGATGCCGTGGGCCAGCCGTTGCCGTCCGTCTTCAGCGTCGTCCACCAGCGCACCCGGCAGGCTTATCGCAACCCCGTTACCCAAGTCTTGGCCACCGGTGAGATCGTGGATTTGCCGGACCAAAGCCTGCTGGTTTCCCGGGACGGGGCCGAGCGCATCATCGCCGCCAGCGCCGCGCCCATCCTCGATAAGGAAAGCAAGATTCTGGGCAGCGTGCTTGTCTTCCGTGATGTCAGCGACCAGCAGGCGATCATGGAGGAGCGCGTGCGCGCCAGCAAACTGGACTCGCTGGGCATCCTCGCTGGCGGCATTGCGCACGACTTCAACAACATCCTCACCGCCGTCATCGGCAACGTCTCCTTCGCCCGCCTTTTTTGCCAGCCCGGCGAGAAGCAGTTCGACCGGTTGGAGGAGGCGGAAAGAGCGGCGATGCGCGCCAAGGATTTAGCGACGCAGTTGCTTACCTTCGCCAAGGGCGGAGCCCCCGTCCGCCAGACCGCCTCCCTTTCCGAGTCACTGCGGGACTCCGCCAGCTTCGCCCTGCGCGGCTCCAACGTGCGGTGCGAGTTTCAGTCCGATCCCGATCTCTGGCCGGTCGAGGTGGACCAAGGCCAGTTCAGCCAGGTCATTCAGAATCTGGTCATCAACGCCGTGCAGGCCATGCCCAATGGCGGCGTGGTCCGCATGCTGGCGCAGAACACGGTGCTGGATGCGGACTCGCCGCTGCCGCTTCCCCCCGGACGCTACTGCCGCGTCGCCGTCAAGGACCATGGCATCGGCATCAAACCGGAAAACTTGGTCAAAGTCTTTGACCCCTACTTCACCACGAAGGAGAAGGGCACCGGCCTCGGCTTGGCCACCTCCTACTCCATCGTCAAGAAGCACGACGGCATCATCACCGTGGACTCGACCCTCGGCGTGGGTTCCGAATTCCACGTCTATCTGCCCGCGTCGGATAAGCCCATAAAGCTGACCAAGCCAGAGTCCTCGGTGCCCGGCAAAGGCCAGGGCCGCATTCTGGTGATGGATGACGAGGAACTCATCCGCGAACTGGCCCAGACGGCGCTCTCCTTCCTCGGCTACGACGTGGACACGGTGGCGGACGGCGAGGCTTGCCTCAAGGCCTACACTGCCGCCCGGGATGAAGGCCGGCCCTATGCCGTCCTCATCATGGACCTCACCATCCCCGGCGGCATGGGTGGCAAGGAAGCCATTCAGCGGCTGCTAGAAATCGACCCCAACGTGCGCGCCATTGTTTCCAGTGGCTACTCCCACGGCCCCGAGATGGCCAATCACAAGGAGCACGGCTTCAGCG
This sequence comes from Akkermansia muciniphila, assembly GCA_945874145.1. Taxonomy (GTDB): domain Bacteria; phylum Verrucomicrobiota; class Verrucomicrobiia; order Limisphaerales; family SXTU01; genus SXTU01. The sequence goes on along the minus strand of CAMCFN010000079.1, from coordinate 13,502 downwards.
GCATGGTCTGCAAACCTTACAAGGTGGAGGAGCTGGCGAAGGAAATCACCGCAGTCATCAACGGCAAGGGTGTCTGAAAGGCAGGGGATGGGGCATCGGAAATAGGATATGGGGAGTATCGCCGCCCCTTCCCTTTTTCCCCATCCCCTATCTCCTTTTCCACAGAAACATTCGTTCCAGCCCGGTGCGGTTCGGATACGAGCGTGGAGCCCACTCCTCCAGCAGCTCAAAGTGCGGCGAAAACCGTGCCCAGATCTCCTCCCGGTCTACGCCGAAGGGCGGACCTTCCTTGTCCGGGATGAAGTAGTTCACGGCGAGGTAGTGCCCGCCAGGCTTGAGCCAGTGCAGCACCGCGCGCACGTAGTCCTCCCGCCGGTCTGGTTGGATGGCGCAAAAACAGGTGTGCTCGAACACCCAGTCGAACGACTCGTGCGGCGTGTCCGCGAGAAAGTCACCCAGACGAAAATCTGCTCGCTCCGGCAAGCCCGCCGCCCGGGCTCTTTCCACCGCGCTCGGCGCGATGTCAAAGCCCGTCGCGTGAAAACCTGCTGCCGCCCAAACCCGCACGTCATGTCCCAGCCCGCAGCCCGGCACCAGCACCCTGCCGCGTGGCACATCCGAGTGCGCCGCCAGCCAGTCCACGAGGCCCGGCGATGGTTCGCCCTTGTCCCACGGCGTGTCGTTGGTTTGATAGTGCGCCTCCCAGTCGGTGTTGCTCATGTGTTGTCGTGCCGGCACGGCCTCACGTCCGCCTCCGCGCCACCACGAATGCACACAGCATCCCGTAGCGCAGCGGCGTGAGGTTCAGCAGCCAATCGAGTGGGGAAAACACGTAACGATCCGTGCAAAGCGCGTGCTCTACCACACAGTTGAGGCGCTCCAGTTGGAAGGCCATCTCCAGCGCATTGGTCATGATGATGGCATCGTCGTCCGGCTCGAAGGGCGTTTTCACCACCGGGGCCACGCGCTCGAAACGCACTTGCTCCGGGGCTGACTGCATCTGCCGACGCTTGGCCAGCAGCCGTTGCAAGTTCCGCCACTTGTTGCCCAGCCCGCGCATTCGGTAGTGGTAGTCGCGTAAGCCGACGACGCGCAGAAAGTTCGGACTTGAGACGGTAATCTTGCCCCCCGGCTCCGTTACGCGCACCAACTCGGCGAGGAACGCCTCCGCCTCGTCCACATGCTCCAGCACGTTCAGCGCACCGACGCAGGCAAAGTGCCGGTCGGGAAACGGCAGCCGCTTGCCGTCGTAAAGTTGGCACCGCTCGCTGAACTCTCTCGCGCGCGCGACGTTCGGTTCCGACACATCCACGCCGTAAGCCTCTACCCCGTCCCGCGTCAACGCCGCCACGACCTGTCCGACGCCACAGCCCACATCCAGCGCCCGCGCGCCCGCACGGTTCGGCCGCAGCGCGTCAGTGTATTTGCCGTAAAACGCCGGGTCCCAGCCCGCGAGAAACTCTGCGTAAGCTTCGTTGTTCCGGTAGAAAGACTCGTGCTGGCCCATGCCACGTGGACTATCCGGGCAGGGCAGGGGAGCGGCAAGGGCAACTTCATCGGAGTTTGAAATGGGGCGCGGCCTGAAGGCTTCTCCAGCGTCTGAGCCGGCCACGGCGCAACGACATGGCTATGCACTTGCGGGCGGTGAAGCGGCGTAAACGCCGCGCGCCGATTCAAGAGGGATCGAGATTGAGCCGGTGGCCCGGGCTGTTACCTTCGCCGTGCATGATGCTTTTCCGAGGACATTGGCCCTGGGCCTTTGGCGCACTCATCCTCTGGCTGGGGCTGGGCGCTACGCCGTTGCCGGGTGCCCTGCCGGCGGGCGTGAACCAAGGCGTGTTCCTCGGCTGGACCAACGCGTTCAGCCTGCGGGACGATCACGGCAAGGTCTCGGCGGTGGTAGTGCCGGAGATCGGTGGCCGCGTGGTGAGCTATGGTCGGGGGGGCAGAAACGTTCTGCTGGATAACCCGGACAGCCAGGGCAAGACGCTGGCGTTTTTCCCGGCTGGTTTTTGGGTGGGTGGTTACCAATGCGACATTGGCCCCGGTCTGTTGGGCTTGCCGGAGCGGCGAGCGCTCTGGCTGGGGCCGCACGAAGCCCGGACCCCGCGCGACCAGACGGTAGAGACGGCCAGTCCGTTGGATACGGTCACGGGCTTGCAGTTGCTCAAGAGCTTCACCTTGGACTCGGATTCCGGTGCGCTGGGATTGGTGCAGCGCATGGTGAACGCATCGTCCAACCCGACGAAATATACCCTGCACGACCGGACGCTGTGCCCGGCGTCGGGTTTCGTTTTGTTCCAGCTTCCGCAGGTGAGCCGCTACCGTGCGGGCTGGTCGCTGCTCCGGGCGACGGAGCGCGGCCCGATCTTTGATGGCGATCAGCCCGGTTCGCCCAGCGTGCGGGTGATGGGAGATTTGCTGGTGGCCCATGCCACTGGCACGCCCGGCAAGCTGGGGTCGGACACCGATGCCGGCTGGGTGGCCTACGTGCGCGGGCGGCTGCTGTTCGTGAAGTATTTCCCTGTCTGGCGCGGCGCGGCGTATGCGGGCGCGGGGCACACGGTGGAGTTCTCGTGGAATGACCAGATGGCGGCACTCGAAGTGTTCAGCCCGCTGACGGCGCTTGCCCCCGGGCAGGCGTTTGATTTCCCGGAACTTTGGCAGTTGATCGAGTTGAAGGAGGAGGTGACCACCTTCGAGGACGCCCGCGCGGCGGCGAAGAAGGTTCCGCCGTCGCCGTTCACGCCAGCGGGCAGCCGGTAGCAGCGGCAATGCCCGCATGCTGCTGAGTGAAGCGTTCGTTGCTTTCGCGGGTTGACGCTTCGCGGCTCGCTCCTAAGATGCTCGGACTTTCGCCATTTACATGAGCCAGAATCTTGTTCCCACCGCCGTTTTTCCGCCGCCCGCCGCCGCATCCGCCGGTGCGCATGTGAAGTCGCTCGACGAATACCGCGCGCTCGCCGCTGCCGCGCAGGCAGACCCCGACAAGTTCTGGGCCGAACAGGCGAATCGCCTCGACTGGTTCCAGAAGTGGGATCAGGTCTCCGCCGTCAATTACCACGAGCCGGTCAGCATCCAGTGGTATCTCGGCGGCAAGCTCAACGCCGCCTACAACTGCGTGGACCGGCATGTCGCGGCCGGCCACGGTGCGGTCACTGCCTTCATCTGGGAGGGCAACGATCCCAGCGAGACCCGCCGCCTCAGCTACTGCGAGCTTTACGACCAGGTCCAACGCGCCGCCAATGCGCTCAAGGCCCTCGGCATCCGCAAGGGCGACCGTGTGTGCATTTACCTGCAGATGATTCCCGAGCTGGCCGTCGCCGTGCTCGCCTGCGCGCGCATCGGCGCGGTGCATTCCGTCGTGTTCGGCGCGTTCTCGGCGGACTCACTGGTCACGCGCATCAACGACTCCACCTGCAAGCTCATCATCACGCAGGACACCGGCGTGCGCGGCACCAAGAAGGACATCCCGATGAAGGCCAACGCCGACAAGGCCGCGCCCAAGACGCCCACGGTGGAGAAGATGCTCGTCGTCCGCCGCACCGGCACGCCGGTCGAGATGCAGCCGGGCCGCGATGTCTGGTGGCACGACGCCCTGGCCGCAGCCGCGCCGGAGTGCAAGCCGGAGGTGATGGATGCGGAAGACCCGCTCTTCATCCTCTACACCAGCGGTTCCACCGGGAAGCCCAAGGGCGTGCTGCACACCACCGGCGGTTATCTCACCTACGCGGCTTACACGCACCACTACGTCTTTGATTACCAGCCCGGTGATGTTTACTGGTGCACGGCGGACGTGGGCTGGATTACCGGCCACTCGTATCTCATCTACGGCCCGCTCGCGAACCGCGCGACGATCGTGATGTTTGAGGGCGTGCCGAACTACCCGGACTACGGGCGCTTTTGGCAGGTCATCGCCAAGCACAAGGTGAACCTCTTCTACACCGCGCCCACCGCGTTGCGCTCGTTGATGAAGGAAGGCGACAAGTGGCCGAACCAGCACGACCTCAGCTCGCTCCGCCTGCTCGGCACCGTGGGCGAGCCCATCAAGGAGCCGGAGTGGAACTGGTATTTCCGGGTGGTCGGCAAGGAACGCTCGCCCGTCATCGACACCTGGTGGCAGACCGAGACCGGCGGCATCCTCATCTCGCCGCTGCCGGGTGCGACGCCCACGAAGCCCGGCTCTGCCACGCTCCCGCTGCCCGGCGTGCAGCCCGCCATCGTGGACGACCAGGGCAACGAGCTGCTGGGCAACGACGTGCGCGGCAACCTCTGCCTCAAGCCCGGCTGGCCCGGCCAGATGCGCACCGTCTTCGGCGATCACCAGCGCTTCGTGGACACCTACTTCAAGCGCTTCCCCGGCAAGTATTTCACCGGTGACGGCGCATGGCGCGACCCGGACGGCTACTACTGGATCACGGGCCGCGTGGACGACATCCTCATCGTGTCCGGTCACAACATCGGCACGGCGGAGGTCGAAGGTGCGATTGGCGCGCATCCCGCGGTGGCCGAGGCGGCGGTGGTGGGCTATCCGCACGACATCAAGGGCTTTGCCATCTACGCCTTCGTCACGCTGCGCACGGGCCAGACGCCCAGCGACACGGTGAAAAAGGAAATCAACGCCAAGGTCCGCGACATCCTCGGACCGCACGCGTCGCCGGAGAAAATCCAGTTCACCGAAGGCCTGCCCAAGACGCGCTCCGGCAAAATCATGCGCCGCATCCTGCGCAAGATCGCCGAGAATGAGTTGGACAACCTCGGCGACATCTCGACGCTGGCGGACCCGGCAGTGGTGGAGTCGCTGGTCAAGGGGCGGGTGTGAAAGCCATCATGAATCGCCGCGCTCACTTTCTGGTTTGCGGGCTGGCAGCACTTCTCATGTGCGGCCTTGTCGGCTGTGCCTCTCGCTCGCGAACTGCTTTGGTAGTGAAAGCAGCGCCTGCTGTTGCTCACGCCAAGCTTTCCCAGTTGTCCGTCGAAACTGGCGGCGGTCCGCAAGCGCCGTCTTCGGTGATCCTGGGGCATCGGCTGGACAATCCGCGCTTCGTCATTTGGGACAAGGGCCAGTATCTTAACACTCTGCCTTCACACACTGAAGTGGAGGTCGTTGCTTACGGGAAAGTCCAGACCTTGCTCCGGGCGCGCACCGTGGGTGCAATTAACTCCTCCTTCTTCAGCGGTGACCTCGCCAGGGAGTCAGAGGTTTTGCGTCAGGTCGCCGACTACATTGAACGGGGTTTCAAACCGCTTGGCCAGCAGGTCATGCCTTTTGACCTTTGGCAGCAGCAAACCCGCACCAATGAACTCAACCAACTCCCGCAGAAAGGTGTGCCGCCCGCCGACTTGGCGAAGCCGGAGTTGAAGCTGAAGTAGGTTTTCGATCTCTGGCTCTCACTTCCAACCGCTCCCATGAAACCCGCCTTTCTCACCACCTTCGCCTTAACCCTGCTCGCATTGTCGCTGCCCGCTGCTGATGCGCCGAAGAAGCCCGTGCTGCTCTACAGCCGTTACTTCAACGCCATCGGCGAGACGCGCTATCAGCCGGATGGCAACTACAAGGAAGTGCTCAGCCGCCTGCGTGGCGAGTTCGAGGTCCGCGTCCACGCCGAGCCGCTGAACGCCAAGACGCTGGCCGGGGTGAACGCCGTCCTCATCGCCAATCCCAGTGAGAAAGCCGCCGGCACCAACCCGCCGCCGCATCACGTCGCCGCGCCGGACATCGCCGCGCTCACCCAGTTCGTGCAGGCGGGCGGCGGCCTCATCGTCCTGGGCAATCAGGAAGCCCACAATCTGGAGACCAAGAACCTCAACCGCCTGCTCGCCGAGTTCGGGCTCCAGCTCGTGGACCGCCACACCGACATCAAATTTCTCCCGCTGCCGAAAACCACGCCGGTCATCGGCGGGTTGAACTGGCTCTACTATTCTGGCGATCAGGTTGTCCTCACCGCCGGTCACGCCGCCCGTCCGCGTGCGCTGGTGAACAATGACCTCGCCATCAAGCCCATCAACGGCCCGCGCAACGAGCCAGGCTGCCTCCTCGCCGTCGCCGAGCCGGGCAAGGGCCGGGTCGTGCTGATCACGGACGCTGGCTGGATTGCCGACGACTCGCTGGCGGGCAAACCCATTGGCGAAGTCACGATCAAGGGCGCTGACAACTGGGAAATCATGCGCCGCCTCACCGGCTGGGCGGCCGGCCGTTGAGCTGGTGGAGCGCCGGTCTTCGACCCGGCGTGCTCGTGCTATCCATTCACTCGCCGGACCGGGCGTCGGCTTCTCTGCTTGAAATGGCAAACGCCCGCTGCCGGAAGACAGCGGGCGTTTGCGAGAGAGGTTAAGACGCGATTACTTCGCGCCTGCGTAAGCCTTGGCGACTTCGGCCCAGTTCACGACATTCCAGAATGCCTTGAGGTAGTCGGCGCGCTTGTTCTGGTATTTGAGGTAGTAGGCGTGTTCCCAGACGTCACAGCCTAGGAGGGGCGTGCCTTCGCAGCCAGCGACAGCCTTGCCCATGAGCGGGTTGTCCTGGTTGGCGGTGGAGCAGATTTCCAGCTTGCCGCCGTTGGCGACGAGCCAAGCCCAGCCGGAGCCGAAGCGGCCGATGCCGGCAGCTTCAAACTTTGCCTGGAAGTCGGCGAAGGAGCCGAACGCGGCATTGATGGCGGCGGCGAGATCACCGGTCGGCGCGCCGCCGGCATTCGGAGCCATCAGCTTCCAGAAGAAGGAATGGTTCCAGTGGCCGCCGCCGTTGTTGCGCACAGGGCCGCGGATGTTCTCGGGCACGGAGGCGATGTCCTTCACCAGTTCGCACAGGGACTTTGATTCGACGGGCGAGCCGGCGAGGGCCTTGTTTAGGTTGGTCACGTAGGCGGCGTGGTGCTTGCCGTGGTGGATTTCCATCGTGGCCTTGTCCACGTGGGGTTCGAGCGCGTCGTGGGCGTAAGGGAGAGCGGGGAGTTCGTGGGCCATAGTGTTTTCGGTTTGGGTTGAGCCTTTTTCGTTTGGCAAAGGCGCTGCGAAATTAGCACTGTGGCGAGCGGGCGCAAACGGATTTCTCGGCGTTGTTCAGCGCCCCCCGCTCGTCGGCTGGAGTGAGATTGGTCGAACTTCAGGGCGCTGGTGGAGAGTCGCCAACCGCCCGAGTTACTGCGGCTTCACCACGATGTAGGCTCGCTCAAACCATTGCACTGGAGTTTCCGTGCCGCCGCCCGCTGGCTTCGGCGGGATGCGGTTGACAATGGCCGCCTGAACCGCCTTTTGCTCGATGAGCGCGCTGAGGATTGGAGAGTTGCCGCCCACAATTATGAACTTGGTCTGGCTGCCCTTCAGCGCGTCAATATCCTCCTTTGCCAGCGACGCTGGCAGCGATACGAACAGCACCGCTGCGTCTGCCCCGGCGGCCATGCTGATGAAGCGGGTTGACTGCCCAGCGGGCCATCCGCGGGGATCGTCACTCATCGTGCGGACAAACTCTTTGCTCTCCTTGAGGGTAAGCCCTTTGGTTCGGGCCAAGGCTGTTTTGAAGCCCTTGACTTGGGATTCTACACTTGGGTTCGGCATGCCCTCGAAGCGCTCCCAAATAGCCACCACTGTGCCTTGATTCTTGAGCAAGCGGGCGGCTTCCTCCCCGGCCTTCTGGCCGAGATACTCCAGCGGCTTCAGGTCAGATTTTGGAGCGCGGTCAACCATTCGGGAGTAACCGAATCCCAAGGCGGCGAGAATTACGAGGATGGTGGCGGCGGTGAGGAGGGTGCTTTTCTTGTCCATGGTTTCAAACAAAGGGGCTGCGGTAAGGTGAAAAAAATCAGCGATTAGATGGAGAGCCCCACGCTGTGGACTCGGGCCATCAGGCTACGGGTCAAGGCAGCGTCCAGTTGTTATCAATGTTGACGGCACCTACGGTGATCGCCCCAAAGGTAATCGGACTGGTCTTGGGTAAGAGCTCCACATGGCCGTCAAAGAAGGTCATGGTGGTTTTTTGTTCGTGAGTTAGTCCAATGTTAGGCCCCCTCCAATACTCGAAGAAACGGTTCTCATCGCTCGCATCCCCACCCAGAAAATGCGGGACTGAAAGGCCGGGTGAGTTGCCGTAGGGTCGCCAGATGTGCAGGGCATCCCACGCAAAGACCTTGGTGCCGGGATTCTGGACATTGGCGAGCAGAACCGCCTGGTGGGTAGTGCCGCTGAAACGATTATTCGCCATCGGGCCCAGTCCGTAGCCGCCAAGATACGGATTGACGCGATAGCGCTGATTCTGGACGAACTTAAACTGCCCAAAAGTGAAGCTCACATTGGGAGTTGGGTTGGCGGCATCGCGCGGCGTGGAGGGGCAGTCGTAATTGTTATTGTTAATCTCGCCGGCAACTGTTCCGGGCGTGGCTAGATAAGGGGAGAGCAGCGACCCTGCGCCACAGGCATTGTAGTAGGGTGGTGAGCCGCTGGGGGCACCGTAGATGGGCGCTTGCGCCCAGGAGAAAATCAGTCGGTCATCGTTGTCGCCTGCATACAATTGCACGCCCACGCCCCACTGCTTCAGGTTGTTCGTGCAGACGGAGCCTTTGGCCTTCTTCTTGGCGTTGGCCAAGGCCGGCAGAAGCATCCCCGCAAGGATGGCAATAATGGCAATCACCACGAGTAGTTCGATCAAGGTGAAACCCTGCTTAGACGGCGATTTGGAGCGGGCTGAGTTCATAGGGGTGGCAAAAACGCTGCCCCTTCAGACTGTTCCGCTTTTGCGAGTCTTCAGGCCAATTTCTGCTTCTCACTGTTGCTCCACTCAGCTTCCAAACGGGTAAGCCTCGATCTGCATGGCCCTCTTGTTTTCGAGCGCGCCCCAGTGGTGGACACTTTAATTGAGTGGTTCCCAAGATCGAGAGCGTCAGTTTCCCCGCCGCTTGCAATGTTGGTAAAATTACGTTTATGAACAAGCTTCTCGTTGGTCTCCTGATCGTGACCTCTTTGAGCATGGGGTGCCGGAAAAAAAGCCTAGCTGTGTCCACTACGCCAGCTCATCCACCTGTGCCCGTAATTCTGGCCACGCCTCAGCAAGCGGCAACCGCAACACTTGTGACCGGACCAGAGGCTGACGCCGTGAACATGGCGCTACAGATGAGTGCGCCAGTCGCTGGCTTTCCGACGGACTTGAGCACCTTGGTGGACGGAAAACACGTCACCAAAATCCCCACTCCGCCGCCAGGCAAGAAGTTGGGAATTGATCAGGTGAAGATGCGCCTGATCTTGCTCAACGAATAGGGCTGGGGGACTACTGGTTGTCCCAGAGGGCGGTTGGTGCGCCAATGGCATTCGTCACGCCAGAGGCAGGGTCATAAAAGCCCAACGTGCTGACCTTCACCTTTTCAACTCGGCCATCCATCCATGCGGTGTTAGCACCATTACCGTGACGGTTATAAATCCGGTTGCAGCCTACACCGGGTATGGGGGCAAGGAACGCAGCATGGGGAGGGGTGAGGAAATAGTGTGCTCCCCGAGTGGAAGCTGAAGTCCACAAGTCCGGTTTCGTCTCGGCATAACTCTGGGGATTCATCGGGCCGGTATCGCCGAAGATAACCGTGTCAGATGGCCGGATGATTTGGCTCTCGCTGATACGCGCGTTGTTGAATCCGACAATTCCGGGCCAATTGATTCCAATGCCTAAATTATGAGCTGTGCCGGCATTTTCGGGTGGATTTGCAGTCATCGGTAGTGCCGGACAACTATGCACCTGTCGGCTCAACGTGTAGTTGGATCGCAGAATATCCGGCCAATAGGTGAAGCTCGGATTGGGAACAATGTAGTCCGCCGGTGCTGGTCCCAAATAGCCTGTGCCCACGCTTCCTCCGCCAAAATTCAGCAAGTAAGGCTGGTCCTCCGTATAGATTTTGAAGGCTAGCGCCAGTTGCTTGTGATTCGACATGCAAGCGGTGCCTTTTGCTTGAATTTTAGCCTTGCCGAGGGCCGGCAGAAGCATCCCCGCAAGGATGGCAATAATGGCAATCACCACGAGTAGTTCGATTAAGGTGAAACCATTATTCAACGGCGATTTAGAGCGGGGTGAGTTCATTGGATGGCAAGGCACTGTTTCGTCAGACTATCCCGCTTTCCCCTGTCTTCAGGCTGATTTTCTTCGTCATTTTCCCTCTACCCAGCCCAGTGGAAACTTCGCGAAGTGCAGCTCCGGGCGATACGGCTGGCCCGCCCGCGAGAGCTCATAAAGCAGGCCGATTTCGCCGTTGGGCAGCCGCGTGAGGCAGGAATATTCCGCCGCGCCCGGATCAAACACGCGGGAGGCCGGCCAAGTGCGGCCTTCATCCCGGCTGAGGCGCAGGGTCAAGGCGCGCCGCGTCGCTCCCGGTGGGTTACTGAACAGCCACAGGGAATCCTCTGGCGCAGCCGGCCCGGGGCGGATCAGGGGCGGTCGCAGTGCCAGCAAGGCCGCTTCACATGCCGGTTCCGGCAATTGCTTCTCCAACCAGGGCGCGGACCAAGTGCGCCCGCCATCCTTGCTCTCGGCCAGGGTGCGGACGAATTGTTTGTTCGTTCCGCGCATGTTTAGGACCACCGTCCCATCGCGGCGCTCGGCGGCCTGACACTCGGCGGTGTGTTCGCCGACGGTCGCGCCCAGTTGCCAGGTGGCGCCGTGGTCGTCGCTGTAGAGGGCGTGACTGCGATACATTTCATTTGGCTCCGTGTGATAACTGGGGATGAGCAACCGGCCGGTCGCAAGCTGGATGCCGATGCCCGGCCCCGTGCCATACCAGCGCCAATCAGGCCGACGACCCGTGGCGGAGAGATCCCGCGGAGCCGACCACGTCAGGCCGTCATCCGTGCTGTGCGTCAGCCAGACGGTGGTTGGGGCCGGGCTTTCTCCGGCCACGATTTGTTTCTCGGTGGACTTGCCCGGACTGCGCGTGAAGGGCAGCCAGATCGTGCCCGTGCTGCGGTCCACCACGGGGCAGGGATTGCCCAAGGTGTCCTCCCCGAGATCCGCAACCTTCTGTTCGGCCAGCCAAGTGTTGCCCCCGTCCGTGCTGCGGCGCAGGACGAGATCAATGTCACCCACCAAACCGCCACCGCCCACGCGCCCCTCGGCGAAGGCGAGCACGGTTCCCTTCGCGGTGACAATCAGCGCGGGGATGCGGTAACGCTTGTAGCCCTCGCCCGAGACAAAGAGCGGCTGCGTGGGCAACTCGGCGGCGGGCATGCCCCGCGCGAGCAGCAGTCCGATGACCGTTAGACAAAGCCGGCCAAAGGTGATGACCTGGAAATTCATGGCTGGCCCGATTCTGGCGAGCGCAGCGAATCCCGTCGAGGTTCAGGTGCGAACTGAAAGCGCTTTGCCGCGCCTACTGGTAAGCTTCCATCCCCACGCACGAGCACACGAGGTTGCGGTCGCCGAAGACGTTGTCCACGCGGGCGACGGGCGGCCAGAACTTGTAGTCCACGAGGCTCTTCACGGGGAAGGCGGCTTGCTCGCGCGTGTAGGGGCGCTGCCAGTCACCGGCGATTTGGTCGGCGGTGTGGGGCGCGCCTTTGAGCGGGTTGTTGGCCTTGTCGGCCTTGCCCGTTTCCACGGCAGTCATCTCGGCGTGGATGGCAATCATCGCGTCGCAGAAACGGTCCAGCTCGCACTTCGGTTCGCTCTCGGTTGGCTCGACCATCAGCGTTCCGGCGACCGGCCAGCTCAAGGTCGGCGCGTGGAAGCTGAAGTCCATCAGCCGCTTCGCCACGTCCTCGGCGGTCGTCGCCTTGAAGCCGCGCAGGTCGAGGATGCACTCGTGCGCGACGAGGCCGCCGGTGCCTTTGTAGAGCGTGGGAAAATACTTCTCCAGCCGGCGGCTGATGTAGTTCGCGTTGAGAATCGCATACTTCGTCGCCTCGGTGAGACCGGCGCTGCCCATGCACGCGATGTAAACCCACGAGATGGGCAGAATGCTCGCGCTGCCCCACGGAGCGGCGCTCACGGGGCCAATCGGGTCTTCGCCACCGAGCGGGACAACGGGGTGGTCCGGCAGAAAGTCCACGAGATGTTCCGCGACGCCGATGGGCCCCATGCCGGGACCACCGCCGCCGTGCGGAATGCAGAAGGTCTTGTGGAGGTTCAGGTGGCACACATCCGCGCCGATGAAGCCGGGCGAAGTGAGGCCGACCTGTGCGTTCATGTTTGCGCCGTCCATGTAAACCTGCCCGCCCGCGTCGTGGATGATGCCGCAAATCTCGCGGATGGTGCCCTCGAAGACGCCGTGCGTGCTGGGGTAAGTAACCATGAGGCACGCGAGGTTCGCGGCGTTGGCGGCGGTCTTCGCGCGGAGGTCGGCCACGTCGATGTTCCCCTGTGCGTCGCACGCGACGGCGACGACTTTCATGCCGGCCATCACGGCGCTGGCGGGGTTCGTGCCGTGCGCGCTGTTCGGGATGAGGCAGATGTCGCGGTGCGCCTGGCCGTTCGTCGCGAGATACTTGGCAATGACCAGCAAGCCCGCGTATTCGCCCTGCGAGCCGGAGTTGGGCTGGAGCGAGATGCCCGCGAAGCCGGTGATTTCCCCGAGCCACTGCTCAAGCTGCTTGAACAATTCCTGGTAGCCGAGGGTTTGCTTGAGCGGCGCGAACGGATGGATTTTGCCGAACTCAGGCCACGTGACCGGGAACATCTCGCTCGTGGCGTTGAGCTTCATCGTGCAGGAGCCGAGGGGAATCATCGCCTGGCAGAGCGAGAGGTCGCGCGATTCGAGCTTGCGCAGGTAGCGCAGCATCTCGGTCTCGGAGTGGTGGCGGTTGAAGACGGGTGCGGTGAGGAATTTCGTGGTGCGCGTGTGCGTGCCGAAGGTGGCTGCCGCTGCGTCCCCGTAAAACTCCTCCAACTTGAAGGGCAGCTCGAAGCCCGCGTTGAAGATGCGCACGAGCAATTCCACATCCGCCAAGTCCGTCGTCTCGTCGAGTGCGACGCCGAGCGTGGCTTTGTCCAGCACGCGCAGGTTGACGCCGTGCTTCTCGGCGATGGCGACGACTTCCTTGCTCGTGTAGCCCTTGAGCTGGATAGCGAGAGTGTCGAAGTAGCTAGCGGTGATCACCGCGTGGCCGAGCTTCGCGATGCCCGTCGCGAGCAAGCGAGTGTGCCGATGGACGCGCTGCGCGATGGCCGCAAGGCCCTTCGGTCCGTGGTAAACCGCATACATCGCCGCGATGTTCGCGAGCAATGCCTGCGCGGTGCAGATGTTCGACGTGGCCTTCTCGCGACGGATGTGCTGCTCGCGCGTGCCGAGCGAGAGGCGCAGGCCGACCTTGCCGCGCGCGTCCTTCGAGACGCCGACGAGCCGGCCTGGCATGTTGCGCTTGAAAGCATCGCGCGTGGCGAAGAACGCCGCGTGCGGCCCGCCGTAACCCAACGGAACGCCGAAACGCTGCGCACTGCCGACACACACATCCGCGCCGAACTCACTCGGCGCGCGCAGCACCGTGAGCGCGAGGATATCCGCCGCGACGACGACGAGCGCGCCCGCCGCGTGGGC
>CAMCFN010000078.1 GCA_945874145.1 Akkermansia muciniphila | reverse complement strand
AAGGACCGCAAGTTCGAGGACGTGGTCCGGGCCGTTGAGCAGGCCACGGTGCTGGTTCTGGTGTATTGAGGCGGGGCATTTCTCGGCTCATCTTGCGTCTCTGCGTCGTTGCGCCTTGGCGTTAAGTTTCGACGGCCACCGCGCATGTGGTTGAAGCCGGGCTTGCAGTCCCGCGCGAGTTGCTGACTCTTCGTGCGTGCATCGTTTCCACATCCCGCCCGGCGCGGCGAACGGCGCGGAGGTCCTGCTTTCGCCGGAAGAATCCCACCACGCGCTCCGCGTGCTGCGGCTCGGCCCCGGGGATGGCGTGACCTTGCTCGACGGCGCGGGCGTCGAGGCGCGCGGCGACATCCTCGCCGCTGACAAGCGCGCCGTGCGCATCGCGGTGCGCGAGCGCGTCGTTCATCCGCCGCTGCCGTGCGCGGTGACGCTGTTGCAGGCGCTGCCCAAGGGGCGGCTCATGGACAGCATCGTCGAGAAGGCCACGGAGCTGGGTGCGGCGCGCATCGTGCCGCTGCTCACGGAGCACACCATTTCACGGCCGGACGAGGACCACGCGGCCAGCAAGCTGGAGAAGTGGCGCAGCACGGCGCTGGAGGCGGTGAAGCAATGCGGCAATCCCTGGCTGCCGCGCATTGAAGCCCCCGTGACGTTCGCTGAATTTCTGCGGCGCAAGGAGCGTTTCGACCTCGCGCTGGTCGCCTCGCTGCATCCCGGCGCGCGCCCCATCCGCACGGTCTTCGCCGAGTTTCAAGCGCAGGCGGACCGGCGGCCGGCCAGCGTGGCGGTGTGGGTGGGGCCGGAAGGGGATTTCACGCTGCAGGAAATCGCAACGCTCGTAGCGGGCGGAGTGCGGCCCGTCACGCTCGGCAGGCTGGTGTTGCGCTGTGACACGGCGGCAGCGGCCATGCTGGCGCTGGCGTTGAACGAAGCGGGCGACTGAGGAGCGCCATCAAGGGCGCGCAGCGACGAGGGTGCCCTTGAAGATTTCGAGGGCCTTCTTGATGAGCGGGTCGTTCTTGTAGTTTTCCTTGTCGAAGACGAAGGGCTGCGGGGCATCGGTTTTTGCCGCGCCCGGAATGGGTTTCAGCGCAGCGGCGGGCTCGGGCGGGCGAGTGGCAGTGGGCACCTCGGGCGGGGCCGCAGTCACCGCGACTGACGGGGGCGGCACGCTGACAGGCCGGGCTGAAGCCTCGGCCTTGACGAACTTCACCTGACAGTGCGGATGGCCCAGCTCGGCGAGCTTGGTTTGGAGGACGGCGTGGTTGCGGGAGTTGTCCACCAGCGCGAGGTGTTCGGCAAACTCCGGGTCGAAGCCGATGGTGAGCAGCTTGCCGTTGAACGCCACCGGATGCGCCTCGATGAGCTGGCTGCGCATGAACTGGCTCACTCGGCCCACGGCCTCGAGGGTTTGCGACCAAAGCGTATCGAGGTCGGGAGCCCCGCTGGATTTCGGCGCGGGCGCGGGCGTTTCGGCCAAGGTCATCGCGGGAACCGCAGGTTTCTCGTAGGCGCTGACGTTCGGAGGCGGACTGGCGGGGGTCGCGGTTTTTGAAACGACAGTTGCAGCAGCGGGAGGAACGGACGGCGGCGGCAAGCCGCCGGCACTGGTTCCGGCAGCTTCGGTGCGGAGCTGTTGGAGCTGCTTCAGCACGGCATCAATCGGCGTGGCGTGACGGGCCTGGATGGCCTTGAGCAGCGAGACCTCGATGAGGATTTTCTTCGAGGTCGTGTCGCGGAGGCGGCCTTCGCAGTCGGAAAGGACTTCCATCACGCGGGTTACGGCGTCGCTGGGGGCGAGCTTGGCCTGCGTGGCGAGGGCGGCGGCTTCCGCCTCGGAGACTTCGAGGAGCTTCAGGTCGCCTTTCGAGACCTGGAAGATGAGCAGGTTGCGGAAGTGGTTGAGCAGGTCGGTGACGAGGCGGCCGAGATCCTTGCCGCTCTTGGCGAGGTCGTTCAACTCGCGGAGCGTGGTGTCCACCTCGCCCGCCAGCACGGCGCGGGTAAGCGCGAGGAGCTGGGCGCGCGCGGTGAGGCCGAACATCGAGAGCACGTCGGGCTCGGCGATTTCGTTCCCGCAAAAGCTGATGAGCTGGTCGAGCGTGGACTCGGCGTCGCGCATGCCACCGTCCGCCCCGCGCGCGATGGCGTGCAGCGCGGCGTCATCAATCTTCACGCCCTCCTGCTGGGCGATGGAGGTAAGATGGCTGACGATGAGGGCGGCGGGGATGCGGCGGAGGTCGAAGCGCTGGCAGCGGGAGAGAATCGTGGGCAACACCTTCTCGGGGTCCGTGGTGGCGAACATGAATTTCACGTGCGCCGGCGGCTCTTCGAGGGTTTTCAGCAGCGCGTTGAACGCGGCCGTCGAGAGCATGTGAACTTCGTCGATGATGTAGATTTTGAACTTCGAGGTGGCGGGGGAGAACTTGCAGGTCTCGCGCAGCTCGCGGACCTGCTCCACGCCGTTGTTGCTCGCGCCGTCGATTTCCAGCACGTCGAGCGAGCGGCCCTCGGCGATTTCCACGCAGCGGGAGTCGGCCACGTCGAAGTCGGCCATCGGGCCGCCGGTGCAGTTCAGCGCCTTGGCGAAGATGCGGGCGAGGGTGGTCTTGCCGGTGCCGCGCGGCCCGCAGAAGAGGTAGGCGTGCGCGATGCGGCCCGAGGCGATGGCGTTGGCGAGCGTCTGGGAGACGTGTTCCTGGCCGACGACATCCGCAAAGCGCTGCGGCCGGTATTTGCGGGCGATGACTTGGTAGGACACGAGGGGAGGCTAAGAAGGCAAAAGGTAAAAGGCAAAAGGCAAAAGGAGCGGCCGCCGTCCGTGCTTTTTAACTTTTCCTCTTTGCCTTGAAAAGAAATACCAGGGTGACCACGGCAGAGGCGAGCAAGCTACCGTTGCTGCCTTCCGGCCCTGGCGGGGTTCGCAAGTCAACCTTCCGCGGGCCCTGGCGCCGGGATTAAGCCGGAGAGCCCAGGAGACAGCAAGCGGATTTAAGGGAAAGCCCCGGCCGCTTCGGCGTTCGAGTTGGCCGTGGCGAAACGATTGGCCGGTGGAGGCCGGACGCTGAAGCGGCGTGAACACCGCGCCGCGCAAACAGAGGGTTGCGCTGCCCGTTGACACGTTTCCCCCAGCATTGATAAGTTCCGCGCGCATTGCGGCGGTTATGGCTACGCTACTCAACCAACCAGTGCTCGTTCTGAACCGGCTGTGGCAGGCAGTAAACATCTGCACGGCCCGGAGGGCTCTTTCGCTGCTGTTCCAAGGTCACGCGCAGGTCGTGCTGGGGGATCAAGACGGAGCCTTCCAAACCTATGATTTCGCGGAATGGCGGGACTTCTCCCACCGCGAGCCACACGCCGAGTCGGTGCATGGCATCTCCGTCCGCATCCGCGTGCCACGGGTGATCATGCTGGCGGTGTTTGACCGGCTGCCCCGGAAGGAGGTGAAGTTCACCCGTCACAACATCTTCGAGCGCGACAACAACATCTGCCAATACTGCGGCCAGGTGTTTGACCGGAAGGATTTGAATCTCGACCATGTTATTCCGCGGGATCGCGGCGGGCCGACGACGTGGGAAAACATCGTCTGCTCCTGTGTGCCCTGCAACACGCAGAAGCGCAACCGCACGCCAGCGGAGGCTGGCATCCACCTCATCCGCAAGCCCAAGAAGCCGAAGTGGCGGCCCTTTGTGCAGCTCAACTACGGGGTGGAATACCACGACAGTTGGAAGCATTTCCTCGACCTCGCCTACTGGAACGTCGAGCTGGGCGACTGAGCGAGCTGGCCTAGCTCCTGGTCGGCGCGGTCTGTGCGGCCTGGATAAGCTCCCAAAACTTCGGGTTGTCCTGCAACGCCTCGTCCTCGCCGGTGGGCAGGCTGTGACGGAAGAGGAAATCCTTCAGTGTGTTCTTGCTCATGATGCGATGCACCACCACGCCCAGCGGATGCTTGGCGAAGTAGATCCGGTAGTCCCCGATGCGGAAGCGGTGCAGCACATGTCCTTCGCGCTCCAGCTTCCCGAAGTGCTCCATCTCCGTGCTCATGATTTCCTGCGGCAGCCCGCGAAATTCGCCAAGGATCTGGAGCTGCATCTCCTTGGGCATTTTGGACAACTCGGCGGCACTCGTCGGGTTGAAGATGATCTGAAACGGACGCATGGGGAGACTGTCTGTGTTCCCCACCGCGCTGGCAAGCGGGGCTTCAGGACGCGGCGTTCGCCGGTGAAGTTGCTGCGGGCGTCTTGCCGCCCCGAACGCAACGGGGCCGGGGCGCGGCGTTCACGTCGCTTCACGATCCGCACGTTCACCGGCCAATCGGTTTGCCCTGGTCCGTGCGGATGCTGAAGCGGCCTGAAGGCTGCACCAAGGTGTTGCGTCGCGGGCGGCGAGTTCGCAAGCTCGCCGCCGTCCGATGAGCTCGTCCGTCACCGCTGAAATCTTATCCACGCACACACCCGCGCTGTTCGCCGCAGCGGTGCAAAGGGCGGCGGAACAATTGCGCGCCGGGGAGGTCGTGGCGCTGCCGACCGAGACGGTTTACGGGCTGGCGGCTAACGCGCTGGATCCGGCAGCCGTCGCGAAGATTTACGCGTTCAAGGGCCGTCCCGCACACAATCCCATCATCGTCCATGTGGACGGCCTGGCCATGGCGCGACGCTGTGTGCGCGAATGGCCGACGGCGGCGGAGCAGTTGGCGGGCGCTTTCTGGCCGGGACCGCTGACGATCGTGCTGCCCCGTGCCCCAGTGATTCCCGGTGCGGTCACGGCCGGCGGCGACACGGTGGGGGTGCGGTGGCCGCAGCATCCCTTCATGCGTGAAGTCATCCGGGTGTGCGGCTTCCCGCTGGCGGCCCCGAGCGCCAATCTTTCCAACCAACTTTCGCCCACCAGAGCCGAGCATGTGCAGCGCCAGCTCGGGGACCAGCTTCGCCTCATCGTGGACGGCGGGCTTTCCAACGTGGGCATCGAATCCACCGTGGTGGATCTCGCCACCGTGCCGCCGCGTGTGTTGCGGCCGGGGATGATTCATGCGGCCTCGCTCGCCGCCGTCCTCGGTGATCACGGCACACAGCTCGCGGACAGCGCACCACCGACAACGGGCGTGCTGCGCAGTCCCGGGCAGTTGACCAAGCATTATTCCCCCGCTGCCCGGCTCGTGGTGCGCACGTGGCGCGACGAGGCGGATTTGCGGCAACAGTTGGAGGCGCTGGGTGTGGCCGCTGAACGGGCTTGGGTGCTGGCCCATTCGCAGATCCCGATGGGCGGCGGCTTCGGCACCGTGTCCGTCATCCCTCACGATGCGGAAGCGTATGCGCGCGCGCTCTATGCGGAACTGCATCGGTGCGATGCGGAGGCCGCAGGGTGCATCATCGTTGAGGCTCCGCCCGACGCCCCCGAGTGGCAGGGGATTGCTGACCGGCTGCGCCGCGCAGCGAGTTGAAGTGCGCCCGTCAGGCTGAGAAGCCGGTTTGACGAGGCGGGCAGGTTTCCGCAAGCTCCTCACTTCATGCGAACCCGACTGTTTTTCAGCTTGGTGGCACTCACGCTGGCCACGACCGCCCTCGCGCAAACCGCCGCGACCGCGACGCAGCGCATCACCCTTGCAGAGTGCATCGAACTCGCGCTTCAGCGGAACTTGGACATCCAGATCCGCCGCCTGCAACCGACCATCGACCTCTACAACCTAGACTCGGCCCGGGGCTTCTACGACCTGACGGTGAACCTCAACGCCGTGCAGCGCTTCAACGCCTCGCCGGGTTCGGCCGACCCCGCCAGCCGACTATTCAACGTGCCCAACGAGGTTTACACGGAGAGCTACGGCCCCAGCCTGACTCAGCAATTGAACACCGGCGGCCGGGTCACGCTCAACGCCGACATCTTGCGGCGCAGCGGCAATCAGTTCACCAGCTTCAACTACTCCACCGACGCCGGCATCAGCCTCACCCAGCCCCTCTTGAAGAATTCTTGGATGGACGCCACCCGACAGACCATCCTCGTGAACAAGCGCACCTTGAAGATCGATGAACTGGCCTTGCGCAGCCAGATCATGACCACGGTCAACAACGTGCAGCAGGCTTACTTCGAGCTGATCTTCGCGCGCGACAATGTGCTGGTGCACGATGCCTCGCTCGGGCTCGCCGAGAAGCTGCTCGCGGACAACAAGCGGCGCGTCGAGGTCGGCGCCCTCGCCCCGCTTGATGAGAAACAGTCCGAATCCCAAGTCGCCGCGCGGCGGGCGGACCTGCTCTCGGCGCGGCGGGACTTGGAGATTCAAGTGAACACGATCAAGAGCCTGCTCGGGGACGACTTCGGCTCGTGGGCAAGGGTGACGCTGGAGCCCGCCGACCGGCTTCTGGCCGTGCCCCAAACCCTCAATGCCCAGGATAGCTGGCGCACCGGCATGGCGTTGCGGCCCGAACTGCTCGCCTCCAAGGAATCCATCGAACGCCAGAACATCGTCCTGCGCTACAACCACAACCAGCTCTTCCCGTCACTGGACCTCACGCTCACCTACGGCCACAACGGCATCGGACAGACGCTGCCGAATGGCCTCAACGGGCTCCAGCGCGGGGACAACCAATTCTACTCCTACGGCGTCGTGTTGAGCTTTCCCCTGAGCAACACCACCGCGAAGAACAACTTCAAGTCCAGCAAGGTGCAGAAGGAAATCCTTCTTCTCCAGCTCAAGCAATTGGAGCAACGCATCATTGTCGAAATCGACAACGCGGTGAAGCAGAGCCGCACCGCCTACGAGAAGATTGAGTCCACCCGGCAGGCCCGCCTCTACGCGGAGGCCGCGCTGGATGCGGAGCAGAAGAAGCTGGAGAACGGGCGCAGCACCAGTTTCTTCGTCCTCCAGTTGCAGCGCGATCTCACCGCCGCCCGCTCCGCTGAGATCCGCGCCCTGGCCGACTACAACAAGACGCTCGCGACCTTGTCCCTCAGCGAAGGCACGACGCTGGAGAAGAGCAACATCGGGCTGGAGTTCAAGTAAGCCGGAAACGCAGCGCCATGCTGTGCTTGGAGCGCGGGCGGGAAGGAATTCATGCGGCCAAGGCTGGCCGCGCACCTGCCGTTACTTCTTCTGGTAGAGCTCGGCTGACTTCTTATACCAGACATCCGCCTCGTTGAAGTTCTTCGCCACGCCCCGACCGTGGAAATAGGCCTCACCCAGCTTGTAAGCCGCATCCGCATCCCCGCCCTCGGCGGCGGTCTTCAGGGCTTCAATGCTCATCGCGCCACCGCTTGCACCAGCCCCGGTGGGGGTTTCACAACCAGCCAGCAGGAGCGAGATGGCGGCAAGGGCGACCAAAAACGAGGACCGGGCATGTGCCCGCAATGCGATCTTCATGGCGCGATATTGTAGCGAAGGACCGCCGTCTGGCAACGGTTCAGTTGCGCTAGCCGGGCGTCATTGCCAAACCGCTGCCGCTCCGCTTCAATGCCCTCGCTATGCCACGCCAGCGCAAGCCACTCAAACCTCTCGTCGGCATCATCATGGGCAGCCAGTCCGACTGGGAGACGATGCAGCACGCCGCCGCCCAACTCGACGCGCTCGGTGTGCCGTATGAGGCCGAGGTGGTTTCCGCGCACCGCACGCCGGACCGGATGTTCGAGTATGCGGAGACCGCCGCCGCACGCGGCCTCGAAGTCATCATCGCTGGCGCGGGCGGCGCAGCCCACCTGCCCGGCATGACGGCGGCGAAGACTTCGCTCCCCGTGCTCGGTGTCCCCGTGCAATCCAAGTCGCTCAACGGCCTCGACTCGCTCCTCTCCATCGTCCAGATGCCGGGAGGAATCCCCGTGGGCACGCTCGCCATCGGCAAGGCCGGGGCCATCAATGCCGCGCTGCTCGCCACCGCGATGCTCGGCAACAAGCACGCGAAGTTCCGCAAGGCTTACGACCAGTTCCGCGCGGAGCAGACGAAGAAAGTGCGGGAGAACCCGGTGCCGGGTGCCGCCGCTTGAGAACAAACCGATTTACCATTACTGTCACGCCATGAGTTCCGTTGCCACTGAATTGCTGGAAAGAGCGCTCCAGCTCCCAGAGACCGACCGCGAATGGATGGCTGCTGAACTATCCGACAGCCTGGAATTCGCCATGACCCCGGAACAGGAAGCCGCAGTGCTCGCTCTGCTAGAGTCCCGACGGGCCGAATACCTCGCTGGCCGCGCCATGCTGGTGGATGCCGACGTGGTCATGGCCCAAGCCAAAGCCTTATTGCGGTGAGACTCCGCTACCAGTCCCGCGCGTGCGAGGAATTCCACGAGGCAGTCGTTGGCTATCAGGAAGTCAACCCGCAGGCCGCCAGAAAGTTTGTGTCCGAAGTCGAGCGGGGGCTGCGCCGGGTGCAGCAGTTCCCGGAGATTTGCCGGCGCTGGCTTGGCGATTATCGAATAATGCGACCGCCAAGTTTTCCCTACGGATGGTTTTACCGCGTTGAGCCGGATGAGGTCGTCATCTACGCCGTCTTGCACCTTCACCGTGATCCGGCGGTAATCGCCGCCCGGTTGCATGAACGCTGATTGCCTGTGAACTTCCCCATCCTCCCCGGCTCGACCATCGGCATCCTCGGCAGCGGCCAGCTCGGGCGGATGCTGGCCATCGCCGCGCGCCAGCTTGGCTATCGCGTCGCGGTCTATTCGCCGGACGCCGACACGCCCGCCGGCCAGGTCGCGGACGTTGAGGCGGTCGGCGATTATCTCGATGAGGAGCGGCTCGCCGACTTCGCGCAACGCGTGAGTGTGCTGACTTTCGAGTTCGAGAACGTCCCCTCCGTCGCGTCCGAAGTGGCGGCGCGCCACACCATCGTGCGGCCCGCCGGCAGCGTGCTGCACATCACTCAGGAACGGCTGCGCGAGAAGACCTTCCTCCGCGATAATGGCTTTCCCACCACACCCTTCCGCGAGGTGCGGACTTACGCCGACCTTCACGCCGCTGCGCGCGACCTCGGCCTGCCCGCCGTGCTCAAGACCGCTAGCTTCGGCTACGACGGCAAGGGCCAGCAAAAGGTCTATGCGCACTCCGACCCCGCGCAGGTCTATGCAAACCTCGGCGGCGCGGTCGGCATCTACGAGGCGTTCGTGGACTTCGAGAAGGAAATCTCCGTCGTCGCCGCGCGCACGGCGAATGGTGAGTTCGCCGCGTTCCCCGTATTCGAGAACCGCCACGCCAACCACATCCTCGACGTGACCTTCGCGCCCGCGGCCATCGAGCCGAAGCTCGCGAAGGAAGCCGTTGAACTCGCCGCCGGCATCCTGGAAAAGCTGGGGGTCGTCGGCCTGCTGACCGTCGAACTCTTTGTCACCCGTGCCGGCAGACTCGTCGTCAACGAACTCGCCCCGCGCACGCACAACAGCGGCCACCTCACGATGGACGCGTGTGTGACGAGCCAGTTCGAGCAGCAGGTCCGTGCCGTGTGCTGCCTGCCCCTCGGCTCCACCGCGCTGCGCGCCCCCGCTGCGATGGCGAATCTGCTCGGCCATCTTTGGGAAACGGGTGAACCGAACTGGGCTGCCGCGCTGTCCGACTCGCATTTGAAGCTCCACCTCTACGGCAAGGCCGAGGCGCGCAAAGGGCGCAAGATGGGGCACCTTAACGCCTGCGGACGGAGCGTGGACGCAGCCATTGCCCGAGTCGTGGCCGCGCGCGAGCGGCTGACGAGTTAGTGCGATGGCAATCCCTCCGTATCTCCGCCGTCAGCCCGATGGCGTCTTCCTCTCCGTCAAAGTCCAGCCGCGCGCGAGCCGAAACGAAATCGGCGGACTCCACGGCAACGAGCTGAAAGTCGCCGTCACCGCACCGCCGGTGGACTCGGCGGCGAATCAGGCGGGCGTGGAATTCCTCGCGCAAGCGCTCGGCCTGCCTCGTCGCTCCGTCACGCTCGTGCGCGGCCAGACCTCGCGGCACAAAGTCTTCCGCCTCGACGGTATCACCGCCGAAGCGGCGGCGGCGAAGCTCGCCCCGTAGTCGCAACCTTCAGGTTGCGCTCCGGATTCCCGCTCGCCGCGCAGGCTGAAGCCTGCGACTACGAGGGCCGTCAGTTTCAACGCATGAGTCATCACGGACTTCGACCCGAACACCTCAGCCTCACCCGGCGCGAGCTGCTGACCCGCTGCGGCATGGGCATGGGCGCGCTCGGCCTCGGCGCGCTGTTCGGCGAGCTGGACTTGAGCTCCGCTCCGGCTGAGGTCAACAACGCTTCTCCGCTCGCACCCAAGGCCCCGCACTTCGCGGCTAAGGCCAAGCGCGTCATCCACATCTTCCTCAACGGGGGTCCGTCGCACGTGGACACGTTCGACCCCAAGCCCGCGCTCGACAAACACCACGGCAAGACGCTGCCCTACGAGCTGCGCACGGAGCGCCGCACCGGCACGGCCTTCCGCTCGCCCTACAAGTTTCAGAAATACGGGAAGAGCGGCATCGAGGTAAGCGAGATTTTCGCGAAGACGGCGGAGAGCATTGATGACGTCTGTGTCATCCGCTCGATGCACGCGGATGTGCCGAACCACGAGCCTTCGCTGATGCTGCTTAACTGCGGCGACGCCCGGCTAACGCGCCCGAGCATGGGTTCGTGGGTGACGTATGGCCTCGGCACGGAGAACCAGAATCTCCCCGGCTTCATCGCGATGTGTCCGGGTGGCTACCCGATTCAGGAATCGCAGAACTGGCAGTGCGCGTTTCTCCCCGGCGTCTTCCAAGGCACCTACATCAACACCGCCGAGACGCGCATCGAGCGGCTCATCGAGCACATCAACAACAAGCAGATCCCCGTCAGCGACCAGCGCGCGCAGTTGGATTTGCTCCGCGCGTTGAACGAGCGGCACGCGGCGGCACGCGCACGTGAGTCGCAACTGGAGGCGCGCATCGAGTCCTTCGAGCTGGCCTACCGGATGCAGATGGAGGCGGCGGACGCGTTCGACATCAGCCAGGAGCCGGCGCACATCCGCGCGATGTATGGCGAGGGCACGCAGGCGCGGCAGATTCTCACGGCACGGCGGCTCATCGAGCGAGGCGTGCGCTTCGTGCAGGTCTGGCACGGTGCGGGCCAGCCGTGGGACAGCCACGACGACCTCGAAGTGCAGCATCGCAACCTCGCCAAGCAGTGCGACCAGGCCATCGGCGCGCTATTGAAGGACTTGAAGCAACGCGGCCTGCTCGACGACACGCTCGTCATCTGGTGCGGCGAGTTCGGTCGCACGCCGACGGTCGAGTTGCCGACGCCCGGATCCAACCAGGGCAAGATCAACGGCCGTGATCACAACCACCACGGCTTCACGACCTGGCTCGCGGGTGGCGGCGTGAAGGGCGGCGCCGTCTATGGCGCGACCGACGAGTTCGGCTTCAAGGCTGAGGTGAATCCCGTCCACGTCCATGACTTGCAGGCGACCATTCTCCACCTCCTCGGCTTCGACCACGAGCGGCTGACCTTCCGCCATGCGGGCCGCGACTTCCGCCTGACCGACATCCACGGCAACGTGGTCAAGGCCGTGCTGGCGTAAGCAGGGTTCCCGCCTGCGCAGCCTGCAAGCCCGCCACGAACCGGTCGAGCACCCGTGTCCAGTTGTGCCGCGCCAGCAGTGTGTCCGCCCATGCAGCGATTTGCTGCGGCGGGCAGTTCAGCGCCGAATCCATCGCCGCGCGGAACGATTCGTAATCGGTGTTGTTGAACGGGCAGCCGCAGTCGCCCATCACCTCGCGAGTGGCCGGGATCGAGGAGAAGACCGGGCAAGTGCCCGCCAAAGCTGCCTCTACCGGGGGCATGCCGAAGCCCTCGTATTCGGTGAAGAACACCAATGCCTTCGACCGCGCGATGAGCTGGCGATGCTCCAGCTCCGGCAGACGATCGTGCCAGCGCCAGCCCGGGCGGGAGGGAAAGCCCAGCCCGGGTGGAAGCAACCCCACGCAGTCCACCTCGCCAGTGAAACCGCTGTCCCGCTGCCAGCGGGCTGTCCACTCCAGCGCAAGATCCGTGCGCTTGCGCGGACAGTGCGCGGCGATGAGCACGATGCGGTTATTGCGCGAGATCGGGGCCGTGGTGGGCCGTATGAAGCCGATTCCCATGGTGTGCACCGGAGGCGGCGTGAGGCCGCGCGCTTTGGCCAGCCGGAGAACTTCGCCTGTGGTGAAGTCGCTGATCGTGAAAATGACGCGGGCATGTTCCACCGTCCCCCAGAAGCTCCGGACAAAATACTGCTGCTCGAATCCGCTGACCGCCTGCGGGTAGTGTTCCCGGTAAAAGTCATGGATCGTGTCCGCCACACAAGCGGTGAGACGCACCGGACAACGGCGGGCAAAAGAGGCAAAACCCTTCGGCAAAAAGAGCCAGTCGTTTCCGGTCGCGGCGGCGGCGGAATACACCCGCCACTGGTCCCACCACAGCCGGCCCAGCCGCCCACGAGCAGGCGTCTCGTCCCAGCTCACTTCCACGCCATCCGGCAATTGTCCGGCGTGCGTGCGGTTGGCCAGCAGTGTGAGCTTGGCGATCTCGGGCCGGCGGGCCAGTTCGGCGACCATGCCCATCGACAAGTTGAAGATCCCGATGGACTTGGCCCGGGACAGGACTTGATCGGCAAGCGAGCAGGTGAGGGTGATCGGGCGGTCGTTCATCGCGTGCGGGCGCGGCGATGTAACCATGGGGCCGGAGGTGTGCCAACGAAACTTCCTCGCTGCGCGGCTGGTCTGCGACACAGCCGTGTTCGGCGGCTCAAGCTGCGTCCGCTCGCGTCACGCCCTCCGAAACGGGCATTGACTTGCCCCGTCCGCCTTTTCTACCGTCCGCATGTAAATACCGAGTGGCTTGCCCCGATTTTACGTTTCGGGGTTTTTTATTGCTCGGAAACGGTCAGCTCTCAGCGGTCAGCATTCAGCCCCGCCCCGGATGACCGCCAGCAGCGCTAGCTTTTATGGCCAACACAATTCTCGTCGGCGCCCAATGGGGCGACGAAGGCAAAGGCAAAATCATCGACGTCCTCACCGAGGACGCGGACATCGTCGTCCGCTACGCCGGCGGCAACAACGCCGGGCACACCGTCTTTGTTGGCCCGCAGAAATACGTTCTGCACCTCATCCCCTCCGGCATCCTCCGCACCGGCAAGACCTGCGTCATCGGCAACGGCGTCGTGCTGGATCCCATCGGGCTGGTCACTGAGTTGGACGGGCTGGAGAAGCTCGGCGTCACGGTGACGCCGGACAACTTGCTCCTCTCCGAGACCGCCCACGTCGTCTTCCCCTACCACCGCGAGCTGGATGGCGCGCGCGAGCTGGCCAAGGGCAAGGGCAAGATCGGCACCACCAAGCGCGGCATTGGTCCGTGCTACGGCGACAAGGCCGCGCGCGTCGGCCTGCGCGTCAGCGATCTCATCAACCCCGAGCGCTTCGCCGCCAAGCTCAAGGCCCGCGTGCAAGACGCCAACGCCCATCTCAAGGGTCTCGGCGTAAAGCCGGTGAGCTACAAGAAGATCTTCGCGGACTACAGCACGGCGGCGGATATCCTCCGCCCGCATGTTGCCAACACCGTTCACTACCTGCACGCGGCCATGAAGGCCAAGAAGGGCATCCTCTTCGAGGGCGCGCAGGGCACGTTTCTGGACATTGACCACGGCACCTATCCTTACGTCACCTCGTCGAACACCACCGCCGGCGGCGCTTGCACCGGCTCCGGTGTGCCCCCGCACCGGATGGACAAGGTCGTCGGCGTGATGAAGGCCTACACCACGCGCGTGGGCGAGGGGCCGCTGCCAACCGAGAACGCGGAGATTTCCGACCTGCTGCACGGCATGGGCCGCGAGTTCGGCGCGACCACGGGCCGCATGCGCCGCTGCGGCTGGTTTGACGCCGTTGCCACTCGTCATGCGACGATGGTCAACGGCATTGACGAACTTGCGGTGACGAATCTCGACGGCCTCGACACGCTGGCCAGCATCAAAGTTTGCACCGGCTACCGGGTCGGTGAAGTGAAGTTCGACCAGATGCCCAACGACATCGAGGTGCTCGCGCTCTGCGAACCGGTCTATGCGGAGCGCCCCGGCTGGCTGATGGACACCAGCAAAGCCCGCAAGTGGAAAGACCTGCCGCCCAAGGCCCGCGACTATCTCAAGTTCATCGCCGCCCAGACCGGCGCGAAGCTGGCCATCGCCTCCGTTGGGCCCGGCCGCGACCAGACGATCTTCGTCTAGCTCAAGTTGGAGCCAGCCTTGCCTGGAATCTGTTGATCGGGCCTTCCCGCTTTTCAAAGCGGTCGCGGTCGGATTCAATGGTCTGACTTCTTATGAGCAAGACTGCACTCCTCTTCGCTGGCCAGGGCGCGCAAGCCGTGGGCATGGGCAAGGATCTCGCCGCCGCGTTTCCGGCCGCCCAGGCGCTCTTCGACCGTGCCAATGCCGCGCTCGGCTACGACCTCGCCGGGGTCTGTTTCAACGGTCCCGAGGCGGAGCTGACCAAGACCGAGAACGCCCAGCCGGGCATTTTCCTCGTGAGCTGGGTCGCGTTGGAGCTGCTCCGCGCGCGGGTGCCGGGACTGAAGTTCGACGCCACCGCCGGTCTTTCGCTCGGCGAGTTCACGGCGCTGACCGCCGCCGGCGCGCTGAGCTTTGAGGACGGCCTGCGCATCGTGCGGTTGCGTGGCCGCTTCATGCAGGAAGCCTGCGAGGCGACCAAGGGTGGCATGGCGGCCATCATCGGTCTCGATGAAGGACCAACCCGCGAAGTTTGCGCCGAGGCCGGCGTGGAGCTGGCCAACCTCAACTGCCCCGGCCAGATCGTCATCTCGGGTGAGGCGGAGAAGATCATCAAGGCCTGCGAACTCGCCAAGGCCCGTGGTGCCAAGCGGGCGCTGCCCTTGACTGTTGCGGGCGCGTATCACTCGCAGTTGATGGCCAGCGCGCAGCCCAAGCTCCGCGCGGCCTTCGCTGGAATCGCCCTTTCCGCGCCAAATGTGCCCGTCATGGCGAACGTCACCGCCCAGCCTCACGGCACACCCGCGAGCATCGTGGACACCGTCGTGGCGCAAGTGACCGGCTCCGTGCGCTGGGAGGAGGCCATCCGGAACCTGCTGGCCCAGGGTTTCACGCACTTCATTGAGCTGGGGCCAGGCGCCGCGCTGACCGGCTTTATGAAGCGCATCGACAAAACCGCCCAAGTGCTCAACGTCGCCGACGTCGCGAGTTTGGAAGCGACAGTCAAGGCGTTGGGCCATTAGCCGCACAGAATCAACCGCTACCTCATGGCAAAACCCCTCAAACTTCAACAAGGCCAGATCTGGAAACTCGGCGACAGCTTCCTGCGCATCACGCGATTGGAACGGCTGGCGGTGGAATACAAGACCGCACTCACGCCCATCAGCAAGACCGGCACGATCCACGCCGTCACCAAGAAGGAATTCTGCCGGCTGATTAAGCCTGCCGTCCTCCAACCCGCCGCACCCGCACCTGGGCCAAGCACCGTCTAACCTGCGTGACAAGTGTTGAGCTGACGGCTCGCCTCAAGCTTCCCACTGCGGTGCCGGTGGCTGGTGGTGGCGTTACCTGAACACCGGAGTCCCCGGCCAGGCACCCCAATGGCTTTTCAAAATGTTGGCGTGACCACAGCGAGCGAAAGCTCTTTGTCTCGACCCTTCCTGCTGGTTGCTTTTACCGTTCGCCCATCCATGCAACACGCTTCCGACCAAATCTCCTCAGGCGTTTCTCGACGCGCGTTTTTGAAAGCCTCCTCGGCTCTGACAGCGGCTTCACCGCTGCTGACGGGCCAGCTTCAGGCCCAATCCGGCGCTGCCAAGGGGCCGCTCATGGCCTACGTCGGCACGTTCAGCTCGCCGCTGCGCGACATGCTGCCCACGCAGGTCGATCTGCCGCCCGGCAACGGCCGCGGCATCCATCTCTTTCAAGTGAACCGCACCACCGGCGCACTGACCCCCAGCGGGGTGTATGAGCTGGGCACGAGCCCGAGTTGTCTGGCGTTGAACACCGTCGGCACCCGGCTGTATTCCGCGAACGAAACGGACCGCGTGGGCGACGCCAAAGAGGGAACCGTCAGCGCCTTCGCCATCAACCGCGCCGATGGACAACTGAAGCTGCTCAACACCGTGCGCTCCGGTGGGGCCGGGCCCACCTACGTGAGCCTGCACCCGTCCGGCCGCTTCCTGCTGGTCGCGAACTATTTTGGCGGCTCGGTCGCGGTGCTGCCCATCCTGGCCGATGGCCGGCTGGGAGAAGCCAGCGACGTGAAGAACGACGCCGGCAAGATCGGCCCCACCAAGGCAACCCACGCCCCGCCCGGCAGCTTCGCCTTCAGCGGTCACGACCGGACGCACGCCCACATGATCGAGGCGGACCGCTCAGGCCGCTTCGTGTTGCATGTCGATCTGGGCTTGGACCAAATCTTCGTCTGGAAGTTCGATGCGCAGAAAGGCGCGCTGACCCCGAACGATCCTCCCGCCATCTCGCTGCCACCGGGCGACGGACCGCGCCACTTTCACTTCCATCCCAACGGCCGCTGGTTCTATTCTATCCAAGAGGAAGGCTCGACCGTTGTGCTGTTCGATTACGACCCGGCCACCGGCCTGCTGACCGCGCGGCAGACCCTCTCTACTCTGCCGCCCGGCTTCGCGGGCAGCAATTTCTGCTCGGAAATCCTCGTCTCCGCCGACGGCCGGTTCGTTTACGCCGGCAACCGCCTGCACGACAGCATCGGCATCTTCTCCGTGGGCAAAACCGGTGAGCTGACCTACGTCGGCGAAGAGTGGACGCGCGGCAACTACCCGCGCAGCTTCAACTTCGATCCAACCGGCCAGTTCCTCTACTGCTGCAACCAGCGTGGCGACAACCTCGCCGTGTTCCGCGTGGACAAACAGACCGGCGGCCTGAAGTTCACCGGCCACTACGCCGCCGTGGGCAACCCCTCGATCATCGTCTTCCTCGATCTCGCGAAGGCGGGCTGACTTCACCGCGAGCCGGGCTGTAGCCGGCCCTCGTCCAGTTCGATGAACTCAAACATCGTCGAGACGGTGCCGGCCGGGAGGCCGATCTCGGCGAGCCGTTCGTTCAACCGCTGCGTCCCCGCATCGCGCCAGCCGCGCTTGGTCATGAACGCGTTCCAGACCTCGATCTCCTGATCGTCCGGATGGCGACCGTGCTGGAATGCCCATTCGAGCAGCTCGGCCTCGGTCTTGTCGCCCTTGAGCGTCTCTGCTTCGAGCTTCGCGTAATCGAGCTTGAGGAACAGGCAGCAGCGCCAGTCAAAGCTCCCCTTCACCACGCCGCGCGCCGCCAGCCAGCCCGCAGGCAGCTTCCCCGCCGCCGCAAGGCGAATTTTGTCCAGCATGCGGCCGAAATAGACGAGGCCGCTGACCTGATCGAACGGGCTGCGCAG
Organism: Akkermansia muciniphila; assembly: GCA_945874145.1. Taxonomy (GTDB): domain Bacteria; phylum Verrucomicrobiota; class Verrucomicrobiia; order Limisphaerales; family SXTU01; genus SXTU01. The sequence goes on along the minus strand of CAMCFN010000078.1, from coordinate 1,196 downwards.
CCCGGGAATGAGCGTTGGATAGGATGGTGGCATGCCTGATAAAAGCATCTCAGACGCGCTGCGGCAACCGCCGGAGCCGCGCGCTGGGATTACGGTGTCCCCTGCGGCCTGCACTTTAGACCCTCAGCACGCCCCGAAATCCTCTGGCGGCGTAGTAAGACTGCGCGCCGTTGCAACCGATGAAGACGCGACCGTAACTCCGGCCGCCCCAGAGCGCACCGCCCTGCTCACGAAAATTCGCCGGGGTGGCGATCCAACTCGACGTCTTCCTGTCGAACTCGCCCAGCTTTTGTAGCGCGAGATACTCCTCCTCGGTCAACAGTGCGACGCCCATCTCCGTCGCCAAATCCATGGCGGTGGTTTTCGGACGCGCCTCTTTCCGCGACAACCACCCCTCGCGGTCGTAACACACGCTGCGCCGGCCGGCCGGACTTTCCGGCGCGCAATCCATGAAAACAAATTCGCCTGACTTCTTGTCGTGTCCGACCACATCCGGTTCGCCGCCGGTGCGTTCCATTTCCGCGAGCGACCACAGCTTGTCCGGCCTGGCCTCCAACCGCGCCTGCCCCTTGGCCCACACCAAACCTGGGTGACGGCCCAGGTTCTTTTCAAACCGGGCGTTCAACGCGGCCAGCAACTCATCGCGCTGTTTGGGGGATAATCCGGTTTTCATTTCAATGTCTTTAGGAAACTTGCCCGCGAGCGAACAGAACCGTCTCTCAAGAAGCAAAAAACATCTTCCGCTTATCTCCAAGGAGCTTTTGTTTTTCCGCAACCAAAGTAGTTGGTAAATCAACCCACTCCTTTGAGTGAACCGACATGATCAAATTCGATAACGCTTCGGAAACTTGTCCCTGAATCTTCACAAAATCGGCCGCCTGCTGTCTATTCCCAATCATAAGCATCCGGCCACGGTGAGCTTGCCCTGTTGTAACTGGTTGCTGATGAACTGAATCCGGAACCCAAGGGCTGTGAGCGATCTGAAGCTGATTCCCTCATTTTCCACAGCCACCGGCGTGCCAAGCTCGGGCCATGCGCTCTGGAAAATTGCCGGTGTAAACCTGCTTCTGTAATTTGTCTTTCTTCCCTCCAGCTTCACCCCTTTGGGGTGAGGCGGAGCGAAGGCGAGCGTAGCGAGCCGAGCGCAGCCGAACCCCAAAGGGGTGAAGCTGCTCCGCACGCGCAAAACTGGTCGA
>CAMCFN010000077.1 GCA_945874145.1 Akkermansia muciniphila | reverse complement strand
CCATCACCCCCGCAGACAATTCTGGGCCGTCACGCAACCACCCAGCCCACCCCTCAACAACTGGCCCGAAATCCTCGGAAAATTCTCCCCGTAAAAACTGTCCCCTTTTGAACTCGCGCAGCAATCCCCTTTTGAACTCCCGCCGACACCCAAGGGATTCGCGGTTGCATAATTGCAACGCAGCGCTAGTAGTATTGACCAAGCAACCTACATCGCATGCCAACCATCACCAATTCGGGCCAGCCCAAGCAAATCAGGAATCTGGCGTTCACCCTCATTGAGCTTCTCGTCGTCATCGCCATCATCGCGATTCTGGCGGGGATGCTGCTACCGGCCTTGTCGAAGGCCAAGATGAAGGCGACCCAAAGCTCCTGCCTCAACAGCATGAAGCAGATCGGTTTGGCCCTGCAGATGTATACCGCCGATTTCAATGAGCGTTTGCCGGGCCGCAATGATGGGTCCGGTTTTCTAACCGGCCAGCAAGCCCGCTACAACAACGGCAGTGACAACCAGTTGATCTTTCATGTGAGCACTTACCTGGCCCTGCCACGGCCATCGGCCACCTTTGCCACCGGCAAAGTTTTCATCTGCGCCGGGTATGCACGGCACAACAACCAAGTTGGCGGCGTGGGGGTTAACTACATGGTGACTGGTGCATTCACGAATGGCTCCGTGCGAGTAACCACCAATACCCCGTTCGGCTACACCTCAGGCCAGGCCACCACAGCGCGACGCCCCCTGTCGATGGCCGAGCTGGAGGCTATCGGGTCGCCGTCTAGCATCTACTCCCTCACCGATGCCGACCAAGTGAACGTGAGCGATCCGGCCAACACTTGGCGGGCGCAGCTACCGTTGTTTCCGGTGCATGGCGGCGTGCGCAACTTTGGATGGTTCGACGGCCACGTCGAAACCCGAAAGGTCGCCGGACTGGGCGTGGTGTTCTGACGCCCTGAGCAGAGGTTTTGCGTGCCACGGCCTGCCTGAATGGCAGGCCGTCGTCGTTTGGTCTCAGAATCCTGACTGCTGCGAGGAGCTAGGCTGCACGCACAAGCGATTGGGGCAACGCCAAGGTCACTCGCCCCCTGCCCCACCTTGCAGCTACTGCCGCGGGCGCATGGAGAAAGCCAGCTGACGGCGGAACTGCTCGCGGTTGCGCGCATCGTAGAACTCCACCGGGTTGAAGTCATCCGTCAGCACGATGCCGCTTTTCGGATTCGTGTCCTGGAGTCCTTCCAACGCCTCGCGGGCCTGCTCGCGCACGGTGGGGTGCATGGCGGCCAAGTTCATCGGCCGATGCTGCTTCAGCTCCGGTGCCGGGCTGGCCACAAAAAAGACGTTGCCGTTGCCGCTGGCGTGGATGCGCACACTGCCGAAGACGGCCTTCAAGGTCTTGTGCAGCGACGCGGTGAAGTAGTCCTTGCCCGCCTCGAACTCGCCGAAGCTGTTGATCACGAGCACGCCCTCGGGCCGCAGCACGCGGCGCATGGCGGTGAAAGCTTCGCGGGTCATGAGGTGCGAGGGCGAGGAATCGCCGAGGAAGGCGTCCAAAATCACCGCGTCGTATTGCTTCGTGGAGGCGTTCACGAACTGGCGGCCATCGCCGATGGTGAGGTTGAGCTTTTCCGGCTGGAGATCGAAGTGTGCGCGAGCCAGCTCCACCACGGCTCCGTTGATCTCCACGACATCCACCTGGGCTCCCTCGTGGGCAAACTGCATGGGCACGATGCCCACGCCCATGCCGATGCAGAGCACGTCCTTGATCTGCGCGGTGTAAACGCCCGCCAGCCCGTGCAGGCCATAGGTGAAGAGCGAGACGCTTTGCTTCGCCTCCGGGTCGTAGGTGTTTTGCGTGAGGTAGTCGTTGAGGTAAAAGCGCCGTGAGCCGTCGAAGTTTTCCAACACCTGCATCAGGCCGAAATTGGAATTCCGCCGCGCGACCTCGTGCATGTAGTCGGAAGGCGGCTTAGCGTCCTTGCGCACGCCGGCCCAGCCAGCCAGCACCCCGAGCGCAATGACCAGCATCGGGCCAGTCAAGGACTCGCCTTTGCCGCGCCAGCCGGCGAAATAAACCACCGACAGCGCCATCAAGATGCCGGCCGTGATGAACATGGTCACCGAGTTGGGCAGGAACGGAATCAGCACATAGCCAATCAACACGGTGCCCAGCACACTGCCGAGCGTGCTGACGGCCGAGAGCCGGCCCACCGTGCCGCCGACGCCCGCCACCGCCGACGTGAGCACGCGGATGACGAACGGCCCGACGGTCGCCAGCAGCGTGAGCGGCACGAAGAAAAGGAACAAAGACGCGAGCAGCGAGCCGACCGCGAGGGGAAATTGCAGGCAGGCGAATGCGACCTTCGCCGTGAACGGCACCGTAAAGCACAGATACACGCCCGCCAGCAGGATGCAGGTGTAGAGGCGGCGAAGGTTCTGCGAACGGTCCACGAGCACGCCGCCGAACCAGTAGCCCGCCGCCAGCGAGATCAGCGTGACCGCGATCTGCGCCGTCCACACGAAGTGCGACGTGCCGACATACGGAGAGAGCATCTTCGCCCCGAGGATTTCCACAATGAGGATGGCCGCACCCGTGGTGGCGGCGGTGCCGTAGAGAAAGCGGCGAAGGCCCGGCGAAAGCGCGGCCGGCGAGGAAGCGACAGGTTGTTTCACGCGCGCTTTCTACGGGCAGGAAGGGCGGAGAGCAATTATGGAGTGCGCGGACAAAGCCAAAACCCCGAGACCGCCGCGCTCGGGCGAACGCAGCCCAACCGATTCAGTTCAGGTAGATAAACTCGTTCGCGGCGAGCAGCGACTGGCAAAGCACCGCCCAGGCGGACGGGCTGGCGGCGGAGTCGGGCTTGAAGTCGGCGAGGAACCTTTTCGCGCGCATCAGCTCCTTCGCGGTTGGCGGGCGGGCGTAGGCTTTAGCGTAAGCGAGTTCAATGCGGCGCGCATCGTCGCTGACGGACGCGAGCAATGCGGAGGCAAACTTCTCCGCCGCCTTCCCCACCAGTTCGCTGTTCAGCATCAGCAACGCCTGCGGGGCGACGACGGTGGCATTGCGGTTGCCGTTGGGCACAGCAGGGTCGGGGAAATCGAACTGCTCGAAAAGATCATAGACGTTGTTGCGCACGACGGGCAGGTAGAGCGCGCGGCGCGGGCTGTCGTAGGTGGTCGCGTCCTTCGAGGTGTGGTTGAAGAAAAATTCTCGGTTCTTCACGGGAACCGTCTTGCCGCCCATCGTGCGGTCGAGCGCGCCGGCAACGAACAGGACCGCGTCGCGCACCTCCTCGGCTTCGAGGCGGCGGATGGGGAAGTGCGCAAGCAGGCGGTTCTCCGGGTCCGCGACGGAGCGGCGGGGGTCCGCAGCAGGCTTGGTCGCACGCTGATAGGCGGCGCTCGACATGATGAGCCGGTGCATCGACTTCACGCTCCAGCCCTCGGCGATGAACTTGCGCGCGAGCCAGTCGAGCAGTTCCGGATGCGAAGGCCGATCACCGAGGACGCCGAAGTTGTCCGTGCTCGCAACCAAGCCCTGTCCGAAGTGCCAGCGCCAGACGCGGTTCACCATCACGCGCGCGGTGAGCGGGTGTTCCGGGCTGGCGAGCCACTGCGCGAGTTCGAGGCGGCCGCTCTGCTTCTCCGGCAACTCGGAGTGGAGGTTCGCCACCTGCATCACTTGGGGAAAGCCGCGTTCCACCGGCTTGCCAAGCGTGAGATGGCTGCCGCGGATGTGGACGGGCAGTGTCTTCACCACATTGGTCGAATCAGTCACCCCCATCGTGCTGGGCATTTCGGGCGCGTCCTTCTCCAGCTTGGCAACTGCCTCGCGAAGTCGCTTCAGTTCAGCAACGGTGTTGATCGGATACTGGCTCTCCGCATTCTTGGGGACTTCTTTCAGCCCCTTGTCGGTGACGAGAGATTTGTTGGCCGTCGCCACCAACTTCGCGATGGCGGCCTTTTGTTCCGCCACTTGCTTTTGGTGCGCCTCGACCGCCGCGCGCTCGGCGGGCGTGGCGACTTCCGGCTCGTGCCACTTCGCGATGGTCTTGAGGTCGTCCATCGTGCGCGTGCTCTTGAAGATGGCGGCGAGCGCGTAGTAATCTGCGGTGGGCACCGGGTCGAACTTGTGGTCGTGACAGCGCGCACAGCCGAAGGTCATGCCGAGGAAGGCGCGGCCCAGCGTCTCAATCTGCTCGTCAATCAAGTCCATCTCCAGTTTCACCTTGTCCGGCTCGGCCAGCAGCTTCGGACCGATGCTGAGGAAGCCCAGCGCGGTCAACTGCTCGTGGCGCTGCGAGGTGCCCTCGGCAGGCAGCAGGTCGCCGGCGATTTGCTCGCGCACGAAGCGGTTGTAGGGCTTGTCCGCATTGAAGGAATTCACCACGTAGTCGCGGTAGCGCCATGCGTTGCCAAAGGCGACGTTTTCATCGAGGCCGTTCGAATCCGCGTAGCGGGCCACATCAAGCCAGTGTCGGCCCCACCGCTCGCCGTAACCTGGCGTATCCAGCAGCCGGTCAACGACTTTGGCGAAGGCATCCGGTGATTTGTCCGCAAGGAAATCGTCCACCTCCGCTGGCGTCGGCGGCAGACCTGTCAGGTCAAATGTGGCACGGCGGATGAGGGAGCGGCGGTCGGCGGGTTGGGCAGCCGAAAGCTTCTTCTCGGCGAGCTTGGCATCGATGAACGCATCGATCGGATTTTGCGCTTTGAGCTTTGCGCCTTGGACCTTCGGCACCTCGGAATTGGCGAGCGGCTGGAAGGCCCAGAACTGCCGGCCCTCTTCGACCGTTAGGGCGCGTTTACCGGCGGGCTCCGCCATCGACTCCGTGCGCGGGTCAGGCGCGCCCAGCTTCACCCACTGCTCCAAGTCGCGCACCTGATCCGGAGAGAGGGGACTCTTCGGTGGCATCTGGAGGTCGCGGTTTTTGTAGCGGACGGCCTCAATGAGCTTGGACTTGTCCGGATCGCCGGGAATGATGGCCGGGCCAGCGTCACCGCCCTTGATCACGCCAGCGCGCGTGTCGAGCACGAGGCCGCCCTTGCTCTTCTTCGCCGACGTGCTGTGGCATTCGTAGCAGCGCTCCACGAGCACCGGACGGATCTTTCGCTCAAAGAAGTCCACCTGATCACGCGCCGGCTCCGCCGCAGACATTGACGGCACGAGCAGCCCAACTACCAAGACCGCGTTCCATCCGACCAACCTGGATATTTTTTGTGGGGACATCGTCATCAAAAACGCCTCAACTGCGACGCCCCCAAGCCGGGCACCATTCAGAACCTTCCGGTATTTGGTCTTGTTTGCTTGCTTGGGCTGCGATTAGGATCGGTATGGCTGATCGTGAAGTGACGAAACTATAAAATTAGAGTGTTCTATGCCTAACCTTCCTTTTGAAGAACCGGGCGACAAAGATCGTTCCGGCTTGGGAACGTGGTTTCTGGTCGCCCTCGGGGTCGCGGCGTTTCTCGGGATCTTCATCTTTTTCGCGACCCGGTGGTGAAGTGGTGAAGTTCCGGCGTTCTCACTCGCCTTTTCGGAGTTTCTCCCCGCTGAAGACAAACGGCTTCCCGCCCAGAATCTGATCCGACGTGATCGTCGGGCAGATGAATTTCTCGATGTGTTCGATGAACAGCTCCGTCCCGCGCTGGTGATCCACAAACGGCCAGCGGGCGGGGTTATACATTGAATCGGTCATGTCGCGCATGAGGACGACATGCTTGCCATTCTTGGCCATCTGCCGCAGGCCAAAGGGGCGGCCGGCCACACACATGTTCACATGGACGCCCATGAGGATGATGTTTGAGATGCCGCGCTGTTCGAGCAGGTTCCAGATCTCCACGCCCGAATCGCTGATGGCGTCGTGGTCGTAAATCTTGAGCACGTCAATTTGCCGCGTCCACGGGGCGCGCGGGTTCAGGCCCTTCGCTTTGAGTTCCGCCGCCCAAGCCGCATGCTCCCCAGGCTCATCATCCTCGCCGCCGTCGGTCTGGTCGATGGGGTATTTCCCCCGCTCTTCCGCCGGAATCTGTCGGCACCATGAGCCAATGTCGGCGGGCAGGTTCGCCGCCTTGGGCGCGGACTTGGCCCGTTCCCTCGCCGGGTGCCCCTCGTAAGGCTTCATGCAACTGCTCGGCGCATGGATGATCAAAACGCCTAGGGCCCGGACCTGCTCCAGCAACCCGTTCATCACCGGAGCCAGTTGCCCCTCGCGCACAACGGCATTCTTGCAATGGTGCAAATCCCACATGTCGCAGACGATGATGGCGGTTTGCTTGGGGTTCCATTTCTCAGCGGTGGCCGTCACGCGGAACTCGCCGTTGCCGGGCTTGGTTTCGACGCGCTTTTGCAGGGTGAACTTAAGCTCAGGTGAAGCGGCCAGGCCACTGACGGCCAAGGCGACGAGCGCAGACAGGCAGACCCACCGACGGAGGACAAGGCGCAGGCTAGACATGGCAGCCAAACTAGCAGAGCACTGTCGGAGTTGAAGCACTATCCTTGACAGTCTCCTGCCCATCACCGGGGCTTTGACATCCGCCCGGTGCCGGGCACACTTGCACGACTCAGCCGCATTGTGGAAACCGCGCTAAATGTTTTGGAGTGGTTGGTCGGAATCGCCAGTTTTGGCTGGTTCATCTGGTGGCGCTTGCAAGAGGACGAAGCGGGGCCGTGGGGCTTCGTCATCAAAGCTTTGGCCAGCTTGGTGATTCTCTATCTCTACATTCGATTCGGCATGGGATGGTTTCGCGAAGGCGGCTTCGCGGCCGTCATGGGACTGGGGATGGGCATGGCCAGCGCGCTGGCCCTAGGGGTGGTCTGGCGGGACGACCTGATTGGGATCGTGGGTAACTTCATCGGTGGCTTTTACGAGGACAAGACCCCGCTTGAACCCAAGCCCTATTACGCCCACGCCGAAGCCAAACGCATGGCCGGGGATTTCCCGGGGGCTGTCGCCGCCGTGCGTGCCGAACTGGAGAAATTCCCCCATGACTTCGATGGCCACATGCGGCTCGCGGCGCTGCTGGCCGAGCACACCGAGGATTTGCCGGGTGCGGTCGCTGTCATCGAGGATACGCTCCGGATCAGGAGCCTCACCCCCGGCCAAATCGCTTACGCCCTCAACACCGTCGCCGACTGGCACCTCAAGTTCGCCCGCGACACCGAGTCCGCGCGCCTGGCCGTCGAACGCATCACCACCCTGCTGGCCGGCACGGATGCCGCCCTCCACGCGCAGCAGCGGCTCGCCAACTTCACCACTCCGGAGATGCTTGCGCGCGAGGAGGAACGCCAGCCCATTGTCATCCCGGAGTTCGAGCGCAAGCTGGGGCTGAAGCGCAGAAAGCCCGTCGCGCCGGACAAGCCCGACATCAACGCCGCCGAACGTCGGCTGCGGGAACGGCTGACCAGGAATCCCAACGACTGGGTTGCCCGCGAGGAACTCGCCCGCCTCTACGTCGAGGAGTTCGAGTTCCACGATCGCGGCCTGCAGGAATTGGAACTGCTCATCTCCGCCCCCGGCCAGCCACAACGCGAGGTGGTGCGCTGGCTACACCAAAAAGCCAGTTGGCAGGCCAAGTTCTGCAACGACGCGCTGGCTGGCAAGGCCACCCTCGATCGCATCCAGAAGCTGTATCCCAATAGTGCGGCGGCGGAGCGGGCCGCCGTGGCGATACACCATCTCCAACCGGTCAGGGGCGCGGAAAATAAAAAAGCCGAGGAATGATTCCTCGGCGTTTGAAAAACCTACCCGCCGCTCACAGCCGCAGTCGCAGGGCGATCTGCTTGTCGATCTCCGCCGCCCAGTCCACATCGGACCAGCCGGAGTCCGTGCGCACCTGCACGACGATCTCGCTGATGTTCGGCTCCACCTCGGTGATGCGGATAAAAACCTTGCGGGTGTTGACCTTGGCCACCAGGGAGTTGTTGACGCGGTTCTCGGATTCGAGCACGCCCAGCCCGCCCTTCTCGCCGGCCAGCACTTCCTTGGCGGCATTGAACACCTGTTCGACGGGGATTTGGTAGCGGCTGGTGATCGAGTCCTTGCGGAAGGGCACGCCCGCCGACTTGTGACCGTCCACCGTGGTGATGCACCCGGTGCTGCTGAGAGCCAACAACGCCACACCAAACAGACCGAAAAGCATTTTCTTCATGGGTGCGTATGCAAAGCGGAAGGGGGAGAGGCGTCAAGCAATTGTTCCATCCGCCAGCAGGCGGCCAGCCGCGTTATTCCAATTCCGCCACGGCGACGGTGTAAATCAACATGCGCGGGACAATGAAGGCGGTTTCTCCGTTGCGCTGCACCAAGCCCGCCGAACCGGTGCTGACTGCGGCGTCCGGCGAGAGTAGGCGGATGGACTTCACCCGTTCGCCGGGTTGGAGCGCGAGCCGGATGGTAAGATTCTCCACCACGAGGGGCTTCTCCTCATGCGGACCACGGCCCATCTTGGCGTTCGGGGGTGGCTCCTCACGGTTGTAGTTCACGAGATGGACAAGGCGGCGCTTCGGTTGGCTGAGCACGCAGGCGACTACGGTGGGTGCGCCCTCGCGGCGGGTAACGGAGGCAAGTTCCTTGCGCCACCTAGCCACTTGGTCGTCCGCCGGCAGGGTTAGCACGGCGAGCGACTTGAGCGGAGCACCGGTCTCCGAGTCACATTTCACCACCGCGCGGCGGCTCGCAATTTGCGCCTCGGTCACGATGTCATCCGGCACGACGTCAAAGACATAGCCTTCCCGCGCAAGCTGCTTGCCGATGGCCTTGAAGCGCGCCACCGGCTCCACATCGCCGCGCTGCACAGCACTGCGCGGGTAGAGCAAGAGCAGCTCCGCCGCCGGCTGCGCGCCGACGTAGAGGTCGCGGTGTTTCGCCGCGAACCCGAAGTAGGTAGTCATCGCCTCGCGGCCCGCCGGGTTCTTGAAGTTTGCGTAGAAGCCCAGCCCCGCGCCACCGTTCGCGATGCCCTCGGCGATAGTCGCGCGCGTGCGCGTCTGCTCATACTTGCCGAGCACGAATGGCTTCGGCCCGAACGCGCCGCGGATGTAGCGTAGTTGCAGCGTGCCGTCGCCGAGGTCGCCGTTGGCGAGGTCCGTCTGCGACGCGGCGTTGCCGGTGCTATACCAGAGGTAGCTTTCGTCGCGGCCCCACACATCGCCGGGCAGCAGGCAGCGCTCGTCGCCGCTGATTTGGTTGAAACCGCCGAGATGGTTCCACTGCGCGACCATCAAGTCCGGCTTGAGCTTGCGCCCGTGCGCGATGAACACGTCGTCGAACGCGTCCTTGAGCGAGAGCTGCGTCCACTTCAGCGCGGCGAGCTTGTAGGGTGAAGTCTCCTTCGGGTTGTGCCACGAGGGGATTTCTTTGAACGCGTGCGCCTTCAAGTCCGCGATGGCGAACTGGTCCTTGAGCTGCGCCGCCGTGTAGTTCGTCCCCAGCCACGCGCGGAACCCGCCGACGCAGTGCGAGCACATGCAGTCGCGGCGGTAGTAGTAGTTCGCGATGAGGCCGTCCACACCGCGCGCGATGGCGTCGGTCATCATGGCCTTGAGGCATGCGCGCCAGAGCGGGTTGTTGAGGCAGCCGTGATACTCCGGCCAGCCGCCGATCTTGTAGCTGGAGGTGGTGATGAGCTTGCCCTCGGCATTCACCGCCAGCATCTCGGCCGGGTTCGCCGTCGGCTTGGGACCAAGAGCCTTCGAGTCCCAGCCATTGTGATACCAGTCGAAGAAACCCGCGCGCTTCTCCGGGTCGCCGAGGATGAAGGTGGTGTTGAAGTGGCCGACGACCTTCGAGCCGCGCGCGTGGACTTCCTGGTTCAGCTTGCGGAAGAACTCAACGCATTCCTTCGTGCCCTCGACGGGGAAGTGCGCCGGGTAGCCCTTGCCAAACTTCGTGTGCGCGACGCTGTAAAACGTGACGCCGTAGAAGCCCACCTGCGCGACCTGCGGCTTGGCCTCGCCGACGAAGTCGAGGTATTCGGGGGTGCCGTAGTCCGTCCAGTTCGCGATGAGGGTGTTGAACCAGAACGGCTCAGCGGCGCGGGCGGACGATGGAAGAACAGCCAGCACACAAGCCAGCAGCAGGAGCGGTTTCACGGGAATCATGTCCCATCTTGGAAGCATCTCACGCTCCCGTCATTCGCCACGAAGCGCGGTTCGTCGGAATCCCCTGCGCGTTGAACTCCCGCTCGAAGTCCGTCGTCAGCTCGGCGAGTTCAGCGGGGGCTTCGACTTCTTCAAAGGATTTGTCCGCCCGGAAGACGGTGAGCATCTGGGCGAAGTATTCCCCATGGTCCGTGCGCAGATAGACCACGCCCCCCGGCTTCAGCGCACGGCGGGCCAAGGCGGGGAAGCGTTCGTTGATAAGGCGATGCTTACGGTGCTTCACCTTGGGCCAGGGGTCGGGAAAATAGACGTGGATGGCCTCCGTGCTGGCCGGTGGCAGCAGGAATTCGAGGAAGTAGCTGATCTCAATTCGCACGAGGTTGAGGTTGGTCAGGCCGATGCGGCGGCCGCGCTTGTCCGGCTTGCGGATGCGACCCAGCAAACGCTCCACCGCCAGGAAGTTCCGCTCCCGATTGCGGTTTGCCCACTCGACGATGAAGGAGCCATCGCCGCAGCCCAGCTCAACCTCCAGGGGCTGAGGCGTGGGAAAATGCTCGGCTAGATTCAGCGGTTCGAGAATCGTGCGAAACTCATGAAGGAGCGTTTTGCGTGCGGCCTCCGGCGCGGGCGGAGCGCAAGCCTCAGCCTGCTTCAAGTCGATCATTTCATCAGACATAGGGAATTCTTTGGTGGACAGACGTTCACCACTTCACCGGCACGGAGAGCTTGGCCCCGAACTTGTTCGTGTAAAACAACTGCTTGTTGGCCTGGCCAAACTCGTGGACCAGCTTCGTCACCTTCACGTCGTAGCAGCAGTATTCGGCGATTTCGAGGAGCTTGCCTTCCTTATACCACCGTAGCGCCTGCAAGCCGTCGGCGGTCTTTTCCACGCCCAGCGACGCCGTGGCGATGGCGTCCAGCGAGAGCCGGTGCGGCAGGGACTTCATCAAGACCACGAGCAGGTCGAGGGTGTTTAACTGCGAATAGTCGAAGAACTCGTTGTGGCCCTGGAGCACCTCGTAGTCGAAGCGCAGGATGTTGAAACCCACCACGAGGTCCGCGCGCCGCAGCTCCTCGATGAGCTCGTTCACCTCGCGTTCGCCGTAGATGCGATACGCCCCTGCCGCCGTGCTGTAGGTCACGCCGATGCTCATGCCCATGCGGCGGATGTTGCCCCAGCCACCCACGTCGTCCGCAGACTTCTGCGTTTCGAGGTCGAAATAGACGATATTCTTCATGCGGCGCGCGCAGCGTAGTCGGCGTGTCCGATGGCGCAAAGAAAAGTTTGCCCGGTTCCAAGCCGTTCCCCACTATCCAGCCCTCGTTTAATGAGCATCGCTGTCACTGAACCACCCGCCGCCACCGCGCCCACTCGGTCGCCCGCCCCCGACTTCTCCAAGCCCGTCGCGCGCCCGAAGACCTCCGGCTGGCAGCTCTTCAAAGACGTGCTCAACCACGGCGGCCCCGGCTACCTCCAGTTCGCCATCACGAACATTTGCAACGCCGACTGCGGCTTCTGCGGCTTCGCGCGCTCGCAGTTCGACCCCAAGAAACGCCACAGCGTCACGCTTCAGGAGGCAAAGGACGTGGTGGACATCGCCAAGCGCAATCACATCGGCTACCTGCTCTTTGTCGGTGGCGAACCGATGGCGCACCGCGACCTCCGCGCGATGGTCCGCTACTCGGCGGAGCAAGGCATCCACCCGATGATTTGCACCAACGGCGGCCTGTGGAACGACGACAACATGAAGGCCCTCGCCAGCGACGGCCTCACCAGCGTCATCATGTCCATTGACGCGCACGATGTGGCGAAACACGAGGCCAACCGCGGCCTCCCCGACGTGTGCCGGAAAATCAAGAAGGCCAACGAGTTCTTCAAGACGGTCGGCATCCAATGCACCGCCAGCATCACGGCCAGCCGGCTCATCGAGGACTACGAGAAGCTGCCCGACTTCCTCCGCACGCTCGGCTTCGAGAGCTGCACGTTCAGCTACCCGCTGACGAGCCTTGCCTCCAGCTACCTGAGCTTCAGCGACAGCGGCCTGGTGAACTTCAACAACACCGAGCTGCTCGCGCTGTTCGAGAACATCAAGAAGATGAAGCGCAGCAGCGGTTACCCGGTGGTGAACCCCACCGAGTCCCTCGACGAGATGCAGCGGCACCTGCGCGGCGAGAAGGAGCAGTTCGGCTGCCTCGGCGGACACAAGTATTTCTACCTCGACTGGAACCTCGACCTCTACCGCTGCCACGCGTGGGACAAGCCCATGTGCAAGGTCTATGAGTGGGACGACTCCAAGCTCATCCGCGACGGCTGCACCAAGTGCATGATTGACTGCTACCGCGACCCCAGCGTCCTCCAGCACGTCGCCATCAACGCCAGCGACGCTTGGCACGCGCTCAAGAAGGGCGACCTCGGCACCGCCGCGATGAAGGTGCTCGACTCCAAGAACCTCACTTCGCTCAAAGCCGTGTGGGAAGACCGCAAGTGGATTGGGAAGGTCTGAAAACTTTGGCGAGGTTCGGATGATGAAGGCCAGCCTCACGCGTGCCCCGTCTCCCCCTAGACCCCAGATGCTAGCTCCCATCCCCTAGCCGCCATGTCCAAAGTCTATTTCTACTACTCGGCGATGAACGCGGGGAAGAGCACCCTGCTCCTCCAGTCGAGCTACAACTATCAGGAGCGCGGCATGAACACGCTGGTGCTCGCACCCCAGTTCGACACCCGTTCGGGCCCCGGCAAGGTCGCTTCCCGCATCGGCCTCTCGGCAGAGGCGAAGGCGTTCAGCCGGGACGAAAACCTCTTCACCCTCGCCGAGGAAGACCACGAGAAGCGCATCCTCTCCTGCGTGCTCGTGGACGAGGCTCAATTCCTCACCAAGGCCCAGGTCGAACAGCTCACCGACCTCGCCGACCGCCTGCGCATCCCGGTTCTGTGCTACGGCCTGCGCACGGACTTTCAGGGCAACCTCTTCGAAGGCAGCCAGTGGCTCCTCGCGTGGGCGGATAACTTGATTGAGCTGAAAACCATCTGCCACTGCGGCCGCAAGGCCACGATGGTCCTGCGCCTCGACGCGAGCGGCGCGCCCGTGAAGACTGGCGCGCAAATAGAGATCGGCGGCAACGATCGCTACGTCTCCGTCTGCCGCCGCCACTACAAGGAAAGCCAGAACGCCTGGCTGCTCTGACCGCCAAAGAAAACGCGCCGGCTTGCACCGGCGCGTTCAGGAGAGCAGGTATGCCAGATTTTACTTCGCGTTGTCCTTCACGAACTTGATCGCGCCAGCCACGAACTCGGACGGCTCCTTCGCAAAGGTCGCGTTGTCGGTCTCGATGGCCATCACGCCGTCCCACTTGGCCTTCTTCAATTCGGCGAGCAGGCCCTTGTAGTTGGCGTCACCGGTGCCAACCTTGACATCGAGGATGACGCTCTTCCCGTCGGCCGTCTTCTCGGTCTTCTTGTCCTTGAGGTGGATGTCATACACGCGGCCTTTGTAGCCCACGAACTCCTTGCCCGCGTCGAATCCCGCACCGGTGAGATGCCCCACGTCCATGCACACGCCGATGCGCGCATCGCGGTCCTTCAGCACGGACCAGACTTTCTCCGGGGTGCCATAGACCGAATCCTTGCCGTGGTTGTGGATAGCAAGCTTCACGTCGTATTCCTTCACGAGCTCCTCAAGGCCATCCCACAGCGCCTTGTCGTTCTTGGGCTCGACAACGATGACCTTGATGCCCATGGCCTTGGCGAAGACGAAGAGCTTCCGGTTCTGCTCCTTGTCCGCCGAGGTGCCGGCGACGCCGAAGGTGTAAAAGCTGATGCCCTTCGCATCGAGGATGGCCTTCTTCTGCTTCGCCTCTTCCAGCGAGCCCATCGGGTTGATGTGGTTGCCGATAGCCTGAAGGTGCTTGAGACCGTGCTTCTCGGCGAAGGCGACGACTTCATCGAACTTCATGTTGCGGCAAGTCCACGTCTGGAGGCCGACCTTGGGCGCGTAATCGGCCGCTTGCGTGGAGGTGAAGACGAGGCTGGCCAGCGCCAGCGTGAGGAGGAGTTTAGCTTTCATTAGTTTGAAAAGACTGCCCGCAGAAGACGCGGATGGCACGGATAAATTCGTTTGCGACTGCCGATCCGATCACTTCGCCGGCGTTACCACCAGATCATCGAACTGAATGGGCGTGCCGGAGAAGGGATTGCCCCAGATGGATGGCCGGCCGGGCGGTGCCGGATCCTTGTCGGCGAAGGTGATTTGCCAGGCACCGGGCTCCGCACTGCCCTGCGGCCAGATCTTGCCCTCCAGCGCCACGCCGTCACCCGTCTTGCGCACCTGAAATTTCATCAGCGCCCAAACCCCGGACTGCCACTCGAAGGGCACCGATGCCTTCATGTCCTCGCCCTTGTAGAGCTCGATCAACTTCTTGGCCGGGGAGGCTTGCAGCTTGTAGCCACCCACGCCATTGAGACCCACGGCCAGCGTCGGAGCGCGCCGCTTTTGACCTGTGCCATAGATGCGCGCCTGCACACAAAGCCCGTCCTTCTCCGTCGGGCCGAACAGCACGCCAAAGGTTTCCAACGGCGCACCGGGCAGCTCCAGCACCTTGCCCCCTTCCACCGCCTTCACCTCGAAGCCGCCCTCCAGCACGAGCATGCCCTCGGGCACCTTCCCGGCCTCGGTCTCCTCAAATGTCTGGGTGTAAAGCGGCTTGGCCGCCGCCGCGCCGGGCTTCGCGGGGCCCGCTTGGGCGAGCTTGTCCTTCTGCAAATGGGTGTTGATCCAGTTGCGCATCGTCGAGCTGCCCTTGCCGTAGCCGCCGGGTAAATCAACGTAATCGAAGGTCTGGACCTGTGGCGGCTGGCCCCAATGGGCGGGGAACCCCTTGTTCTCGGCGGCGACGGCCAACGCGGCTCCCACGAACAAGGTTAGGAAAATGCGCTTCATACGTGTGCTTACTATTGTTCCCTGAACAGACGTCGGCAATCCCGGAATTGTTTCGCCACAGTCCGTGGCGGGAACAGTTCTCAAATTTTCCTGCCCCAATCTTCCTGCCAAATCCACTGCTCGCCGGGTTTGCCTACCTGCGGACAGGAGGGCCTGCTGCACGCAAGCATGACTTCCCTCCGCGCCACACTTTGCTAGCGTCCCCCCATGTCACTGCGTTGCCTGCTTGCCCTGCTCTGCCTTGCCGCTGTTGTGAACGCTGCCGAGCGCCCTCCGAACATCCTCTTCGCCATCGCCGATGACTGGGGCGCGCACGCCGGGGCTTATGGCACGAAGTGGGTGAAGACGCCGCACTTCGACCGCGTGGCGAAGGACGGCGTCTTGTTCACCCGCGCCTTCACGCCGAATGCGAAGTGCGCGCCCTCGCGCGCGTGCATCCTCACCGGCCGCAATTCCTGGCAGCTCAAGGAAGCAGCGAACCACATCTGCTACTTCCCGCCGGAGTTCAAGGGCTGGGGCGAGGCGCTCGTGGAACACGGCTGGACGGTCGGCCACACGATGAAAGGCTGGGGTCCGGGTGTGGCCACCAACGCGCTCGGCCAGGCGCGGCAGATGACCGGCAAGTCGTTCAACGCGAAGAAAGCCGCGCCGCCCGCCACCGGCATCGGCAACAACGACTACGCCGCGAACTTCAACGACTTCCTCGACACCACGACCAAGGACAAGCCGTGGGCCTTTTGGTATGGCGCGATTGAGCCGCATCGCGGCTACGAGTTCGGCTCCGGCGTGGCGAAGGGCGGCAAGAAGTTGAGCGACATCGACCGTGTGCCCGCCTACTGGCCGGACAACGAGACCGTGCGCAACGACCTGCTCGACTACGCCTTCGAGGTCGAGCACTTCGACCGGCATCTCGGACGGATGCTGGCTGAACTGGCGAAGCGCGGCCTGCTGGAGAACACGCTGGTCATCGTCACCGCCGACCACGGCATGCCCTTCCCGCGCGGCAAGGGCAGCGCCTACGAAGCCTCGAACCACGTCCCTTTCGCCGCCATGTGGCCGCGCGGCATCAAGAAGCCCGGTCGCGTCGCGGACGACTACGTGAGCTTCATTGACCTCGCGCCGACGTTCGTTGAGCTGGCCGGCCTTCCGTGGGCGAAGACCGGCATGGCCGCGAGTCCGGGCCGCAGCCTCACGGACATTTTCCGATCGGAGAAATTCGGCCGCGTGAACCCCGCGCGCGACCATGTCCTCGTGGGCATGGAGCGCCACGACATCGGTCGGCCCGGCGACGTCGGCTATCCCATCCGCGGCATCGTGAAGAACGATGTGCTGTTCCTCCAAAACTTCGAACCGAGCCGCTGGCCCGCGTGCAACCCCGAGACCGGCTACCTCAACGTGGATGCCAGCCCGACGAAGTCCCTCATCCTCGACGCACACCGCCAAAGTTCCGGCGACATCCCGTGGGCGCTCTGCTTCGGCAAGCGTCCCGCCGAGGAACTCTTCGACCTGCGCAAAGACCCCGACTGCATGACGAACCTCGCGTTGAGCGAAGCTGCCAAAGCCCAGCTCGCCGCGCTCAAGGCGCAGCTCCACGCCGAGTTGAAGCAGCAGGGCGACCCGCGCATGGAAGGCAAGGGGGAGATGTTCGACAAATATCCGCACGCGAACAAAGGCCACGTCGGCTTCTACGAGCGCTTCATGAGGGGCGAGCCGCTCAAAGCCGGCTGGGTGAAGGAAACCGACTTCGAAAAGAAGCCGCTGGACTGAGATAACCACACAGATTCGCTGCGGCTTCACTCGGGCGCAGGCTGAATCAATCTTTCGCCGCCGACCGTTTCCGCCACTCGCGCAAAATTTCCACCGCCATCGGCAGCACGGACACAAAGATGATGCCGAGCACCACCAACTCGAAGTTCTTCTTCACCCATGGCAGGTTCCCGAAGAACCAGCCCGCCGGCACGAGCGTCGCCACCCACGCAACCGCCCCGGTCACGTTGAACATCATGAAACGCCGGTAATCCATCGCGCCACTGCCCGCCACGAACGGCGCGAACGTCCGCACGATGGGCACGAAGCGCGCGAGGATGATCGTCTTGCCCCCGTAGCGCTCGAAGAACTCGTGGGTCTTCGCGAGATATTCCGGTCGTATCAGCCGTGGGTAGCGCTTGGAGAGCGCCGCGCCGGCGAACTTGCCGATCGAATAGTTCACGGTGTCACCGATGACCGCCGCGATGAAGATGACCAGTCCGGCCACGAAGACGTTGAGCCCGCTCTCGGGGTTGGCCGCGATCGCGCCAACGGCGAATAGCAGCGAATCCCCCGGCAGGAACGGTGTCACCACCAGCCCCGTCTCGGCAAAGATGATGAGGAACAGGATGCCATAGACCCACGCGCCGTGCTCGCGGGTGAGCGCGTGCAAGTGGTCCTGCAAGTGCAGAAAGAGGTCGAGGACTTGCTTGATGGTATCCATGAGCGGGCGCGACGCTGCGGGAAATAGGCGTTGCGAGGCAAGCGTGTTGTTGCAGACTTGCGGGACGAACTGAACGCATGAAAGCCGCTGTCCTCCACGGAAAAGAAGATGTCCGCCTTGAAGAGGTGCCCGAGCGCCCGCTCGGGCCCGGCGAAGTGCGTATCCGCATCGGCGCGGCGCTGACCTGCGGCACCGACCTGAAGGTCTTCAAGCGCGGCTACCACGCCAAGATGCTCGTGCCCCCCACGGTCTTCGGCCATGAGCTGGCGGGGGAAATCATCGAGACGCGGACCCCAAGCTGGTGCGTCGGGGAAAGGGTCGTCGCGGCGAACTCCGCGCCTTGCGACGCCTGTTTGTCGTGTGACTTGGAGCAGGAAAACCTTTGCGATGACTTGCTCTTTCTCAACGGCGCTTACGCGGAGTCCATCGTCGTGCCGGCACGACTGGCGGACAAGAACCTCCTGCGACTGAAGCCTGGCACCGCCTTCCGCGATGCAGCGCTCACCGAACCGCTGGCGTGCGTAGTGCAGGGAGTTGAGGACACGCAACTCGCCGCCGGACAGCGCGTGCTGGTCATCGGTGCGGGTCCGATTGGGCTGATGTTCGTCGCGCTGGCGAAGCAGCTCGGCTGCGAAGTCGCCGTGGCCGGACGCGGGGAAGCGCGCTTGAACGCGGCGCGCAGACTGGGAGCCAGCGAGGTCTTTGACGTGGGTGCTGACGGTGACAGCGTGAAGGCCGTCACTGCGCGCCTGCCCAAGCCGAACTTCGATGCGGTCATCGAGGCCGTCGGCAAGCCGGAGGCGTGGGAGGCGGCGGTGAAGCTCGTGCGCAAGGGCGGCACCGTGAACTTCTTCGGCGGCTGCCCGGCGGGCACGAGCGTCTCGCTGGACACGGGGCTGATTCACTATTCCAACCTCACGCTGCGGGCCAGCTTCCACCACACGCCGCGCACCATCCGCCGCGCGCTGGAGTTCATCGAGTCCGGCGTCATCCGCGCGGCGGACTTTGTGGATGGGGAATGCGCCTTGAGCGAGCTGCCTGCGCTCTTCGCCCGCATGACGGCGGGAAACCGCGTGGTGAAGACGTTCGTGGACGTAAATCATTGACCAACAAACAGTCCTCGCCACGCCCCTACTGTGGTTTAATGGGCTGTCTTTTGAACAATCTGAAGATTCGGAACCACGATCGCCACCCGAAGGACGGCCCAAACGCCAAAGCGTGTGCGATCATGGAGATGATAATGCACAGGTGATTGTTGAACCGTGAATTTGAAGGTCCGCCAGCCCATCCCGGATCGTATGCATGCTGGGTTGCGTATCGCTTGGACTGCCAGCACAAAAGCGCAATAAACCCGGCAGTCACCCACTCAACGACAGCGATTCGGACTCTGGTAGGCTGGGCGAACAGTAGAGCCAAGACGCTCTGAAGTTTTAGCAGAACCAGCCAGACCACCGGGAAGCACAACCAGTAGAGCAACCACGTTGTGGCAAATGCGAATAGGGCTTCAACCTAAAAACGGCGGTAGAAGACGCGCTCCGCCTGCGCGGCGGGTTTGAGTCACGCCGTTGGGTCTGATTTTGTCGGTTCTTTCTGCCTGTGGTCTCTGGTTCACCCGCTGGGAGCGGGCAAGGCGGCTCTTGGGGTGAGGAACG
>CAMCFN010000076.1 GCA_945874145.1 Akkermansia muciniphila | reverse complement strand
CCCGCCCGCTTGAGCTTTCGCACCAGTTCGCGGTGCGAGATGGGCACGAGCTTAGGCATGAACGGGGCGGCGATAGACGTTCAAGCTGGCGTAGCGGGGTTTGCGCAGCTTCGTCGCGGCGACTTTCGCGCGCGCTTCGAGGCAGCTTTCGATGGCGTCCACCGCGTTGCGATACGCCTCCTGCAAGGTCTTCCCCCATGCGACGCAGCCACGGATGGCCGGCACTTCGGCGTTGAACATCCCGTCCTCGTCCTGAAAGTAGTTAATGTCGAACTCTTGGTAGGTTTTCATCGTTAATTTCCTGTTCACGCCAGCGCTGCGAAGCTGCTTGGCTTCGACACCAACACGCCGTCTTCCTTCGCCGTTTCAATCCAAAGCTCAATCGCCTCCTCCGCCATCTTGACGGCCTGCTGCCGGGTCTTGCCGTGGGCCATGCAGCCGGGCAGGTCGGGCACCTTCACCACGTAGCACTGGTCATCGTCGCTCCAGTTGATACTTCTCTTATGGGCGTTCGTTCTCATGGCTACTCGTTGACCATAGCCCCGCCGAACCGTTGCCGCCAGATTTCCATGAGCGGACGATAATCGCGTTGGTCTGCCGCCGCCAAGGCACGAAGATAGATTTGTTTGCCCGGCTCGTCGCCCGGCACCAGGTCGGGCAGCGGCCATTCGGCACGGCGGAGAATCTCCGCGAGCCAGAGCCGGGTCACACGCCCGTTGAAGTCGTGAAAAGGATGGACCGAAAGCAGCCGGCCTTCGGCGAACGCCAGCGTCTCGATGAACAAGTCGTCATTGTCGGGCGGAACACCCACACCACGGGCGGCAAGGTCGCGGGCATAGTCCCGCGTCAAGGCGGGCACTTGATGAGCGGGCGGCGGCTCGTGGTCGCTGACGCGGACTGCAATCGTCGGCCAGCGACCGGCCAGCTCGGGAATCAAGTCGCCGCAAAGTTGCTGGTGCAGCTCTTGCAGGAGGGTTTCGTCGAGCAGGAACGGCGCAAAGCGACCCTCCTCGATGTCCTCTTGGATTTGTAGTGCCCGCTCGGCCAGCAGCGGAGCGATCTGTTGGAAGGACAGGATACCGCGCGTCGTCTCTACGAAGCGCGTGCTGCCTTGCGGCGGTGTAGTTCCTCCAGCCATTGCCAGTCCACCGGCTCGCCTTCGAACGCCATGCTCAAGGCCACCTGACGCGGTGCCTGCGCGAGCCGGATGGCTTTGCGCTGGGCGGGCTGCAACTTGCGCCACGCGTTGATTTTCTCCTGCCACGTCATGTGTCGAAGGTAGGTGAAGCGGTGAAGGGCGGCAAGCGTTGGGTCGAATCGTGCCGAGATGGCTATTTGGCTGCATTGGCCGCCAGCGCCGCTTGAGCCTTCGCCTTCGCCTCTTCCGCGCGGCGCAGGATTTCCTCGGGCGCGGGCAGGTTCATCAGGACTTCCATCGGGATGTCGCCGCCTTGGGCGAGCTTGGTAAGGCATTTCTGGCGCTCGGCCAGGGCTTTCTTGTCGTCGCGCTCCTTGCTGAAGCGGGCCTTGGCGGCGTCGCTGCGCTGGCGGAGCTGGGAATAGACGTCGCCGCCGAGCAGGGAGGAGATGTCGATCTTCATCTTCTCCTTGCCCATGTCGGAGTCCTGCACCACGTCGCCGTTGATGGGGCCGGCCTTGTATTTCGGGAACATGATGGCGGCCTCGGGGCAGACGCGCGAGCAGGCGGGGCAGTTGGTTTTGCAGTTGTCGTGGTTCTGCGCCTGGATTTTGTTCTGCTCGTCCACGCCATAGACGCCGAAGAGGCAGAAGCTCAGGCACTGCATGCAGTTCGTGCAGCGGTCGTAATCAATCACCGGGAACCACGGCTTCCACTCGCCGTGGCGCGCGGCACCGGTCTCCGCCTGCACGGCCTCGGCGCTCTCGGCGATGCGTGCGGCGTCGAGGCCGGTGATGTCATGGAAGCGCACGGTGGTGCCGGCGGTCACGCCCTCCGCCTCGGGCGTGCGCCCGGCGAACTGGCCGAGCACGAGCAACGACCCGCGCTCATGCGGCGCGACGCGTCCGCCCGCGACGGCACGGGTGACGGCAAAGCCCTTCTCCAGCAGCGCGGTCAGCGCGGAGAAGCGGTCGGGAGCGGGCAGCGGGGCGGAGTCGGCGCCTTCGTAGAGGACGACGCGGAGGGTGGCGGCGGTGGTGAGATTCATCGTAGGGAACAGGGAATGGGAAATTGGGAATAGGGGAGGTCAGACCAAGCCCGTCAGCGTGCCCTTCGCGTCTTGGAACTTGGCGGTCTCCACGCCCATTTTCTGGATGAGCGTGAGCAGGACGTTGGCGAGGGGCGGCGGGGTCTTCGCGTCGTGGGCGAGGTGCTGGCCGTGCTTGAGGCCCCAAGCGCTGCCGCCGGCGACGAGGAGCGGGAGGTTCTTGGGCGAGTGGTCGCCGCGCTCGCCGCTGTTCATGCCGGAACCGAAGACGACCATCGTGTGGTCGAGCATCGTGCGGCCACCTTCCTCAGTGGCTTGCAGGCAGGTGAGTAGGCGACCGAGGCGTTCGAGGTGGAAGCGGTCAATCTTCGCGAGCTTGTCGAGCATCCCGGCGTCGCCGCCGTGGTGGGAAAGCTCGTGGTGATTCTCGCCGCCACCGCCGTAGCCGCCGGCCTCGCGGCTCCACTCGAAGGTGATGACGCGCGTGGCATCCGTGGCGAAGGCGAGGTAGGCAATCTCGTTCATCACGTCCACCCACATCGGGCGGTCGTGGCCGTTGCCGGGCTGGCTGCCGAGTTGCAGGAGCGCGCCGTCCACCTTGGGCTTTGGCACGTCGAGCCATTCTTCCTGGCGGCGGACGCGCAGCTCGGTTTCGCGCACGGAGGCGAGGTATTCGGCGACTTTCTGCTGGTCGGCCCGGCCGAGCTTTTTCTCCAACGCCTTCGCCTCGGCAGCGACGTCGTCGAGGATGCTGCGCTTCTCGACGTAGCGGCGGAGCGTGGCTTCGCGGGAGGAAGCGTCGTCGGGGACGAAGAGACGCTCGAAGAGGCGACGCGGGCTATTCTCGGCGGGGAGCGGCGTGCCGTTGCGGTCGAAGGCCAGCGTATGGCTGTGGCCCGCGCCGCCAGTTCCGGAGCCGTCGGAAAATTCGAGTGAGGGGAAACGTGTTTGCCGCCCGATGGCCTCAGCGATGACTTGGTCGGCGGAGATGGTGTTCGTGTAATCCTTGCCGGCCACGGCCTTCAGGTCCGCGCCGGTGAGCCAGGTGTCCGCGCCAGAGTGACCGCCCTTGGAGTTGGGATGGCCGAGGCCGGTGAGGACGGAGAAACGGGACTTGTGCTCGCGTAAGGCTTCGAGCGTGGGCGAGAGGGTGTAGTTCGCGCCGGCATCCTTGGGCATCCACTGGAGGACGTTCACGCCATTGGGCACGTAGCAGAAGAGCACGCGCGGCTGCGGCTTCACGCTGGAGCGGGCGAGCGGTTTGAACTGCGAGGGCGCGGCGAAGACCGAGCGCGGCAGCATGGCTTCGAGCATCGGAAGCGCGAGCGTTGCGCCGAGGCCCCGCAGGATGGTGCGGCGCGGGAGGGGGCGGTGGAGGAGGGGAATCATGGTGGGGAAAGTGTTAAGTGTTCAGTATTCAGTGGCGGCGGGTTGGACGGGACGTTGTCTGGCTTTGCTGAAAGTGTCTTCTCCGGCTGCGCTGGAGCTGGGGCGATGCCGATCCGCCATTCGCGCAAACCGGGCAGGGCTGCCTCAGCGATGCACACCTTCTCCTCCCACGAGAGGTTTTCCCGCGAACGCTGCCACGCGGCTTGTCGGGCGAAAAGTTGTTGGATGTCAGTCATTCAGGAATCGCGTTTGGAACCGATGCCATGCGGTGGCCAATCCGTGTTTCGCTACCAAGTCTTCCACCGCTTGGCGCGTCGCGCTGCCATTCTTCAGCAGCGCCAGCACGCGCTCATAATCCTTGCCACGCCCAACACTCAGCGCGATGGCCGCTAGATGGTCTGCACCGACGACCCGGATGGGCGCGCCCGCAAAAGTCGTCGCGCGGGCTTGCCGCAGCGCCTCCGTAGTCAGCGGGCTGAACACGGGAATGAACTGCACCGGCCAAGCGCCGACACGGATGCACTCGCCTTCCGTGGTGAAGCCACGACTGCGGCAGAACTCGTAAATCGGGGACAACACATCGAGCCGGTCTGGCTCCGGCACTTCCACCAGCACATCCACATCGAACGTCGCCACCGGCTCCGTGTAGCGCATCTGTGCCATCGCGCCAAAGACCGCGTGGCCGGTTATCACCCCGGCCTCGGTCAGCTCCCGCAGCAGTGTGGCGAGTTCTTTCATCGTTCACTTAGTCCGGAACGCCTCGGACGCCACCACCGCGTGCGTCAGTCCGCGCAGCGTGTAGTTCTCTCGCTTCATCCCGGCGACGGCGGCGCGGAGCATGGGCTGGTCAGCGAAGCCCAGTTCGCGGCCGAGCGCGTAGGTGTGGAGCTGCTTCGCCAGCGCCGTGAGGAAGAAGTCTTCCTTCTTCAGCAGCTCCGCCTGCAAACCCTCCACTCCCACGAACTCCGTGCCGTCCGGCATAGTCGCGCGCGCGTCTATCTTCGGGTCGTTGCGGTCAATGCGGCCGTTGTAGCCGTGGCCCTCCTGGTCGCGCCATTCGCCGGTGGCGTTAAAGTTTTCGAGCGCGAAACCGAGCGGGTCAATCTTGTCGTGGCAGCGCGCGCACAGCGGCAGTTCGCGGTGGATTTGCAGGCGCTGGCGCACGGTGGCCTTGCCGATGCCGGGGACCTTTGGCGCGATTTCGCCCGCGTTCGCCACGGGCAATCCGGGGTCCGTGCCCAGCAGCGTGCGCAGCACCCAGACGCCGCGCGTGACGGGCGAGGTGCGCGTGCCGTTGCTCGTGATGGCGTGGATGCTCGCCTGCGTCACGAGGCCGCCGCGATGACTCTCCGGCGGCGTGGGCACGCGGCGGAAGGCGTCGCCGCGCACGCCGGGGATGCCGTAGAAGCGCGCCAGCCGCTCGTTCACCGTCACAAAGTCGCTGCGGATGAGGTTCCGCGCGTCGAGGTCGTGCCGGAGGATTTCGGCGAAGAAACTTTCCGTCTCGCGCACCATGCTGACTTCGAGGTGGCGGTCGTAATCCGGGTAAAGCGTTCGGCTCGGCGGGTTCGCGCCGACCTTGCGCGTGCCGAGCCATTGGCCGGTGAAGTTCTGCACGAAGGCCTCGCTGCGGGCATCCTTCAGCAGCCGGTCCACCTGCGCGCGGAGCACAGAGGGCTGGGTTAAATCGCCTTTGTCCGCGAGGCGGAACAGCTCCTCATCGGGCATCGAGGACCAGAGGAAATAGGACAGGCGCGAGGCCAACTCGTGCGCGTTGAGCGGGCGCGGCGTGGCGGCGGGCGGCGTTGGCTCGACGAGGAAAAGGAAGTGCGGCGAGGCCAGCACGGCGGCGAGCGGGGCCTTGATGGCCTCGGTGAACAACGGCTTGCCCGCGCGGGTTTTCTCGAACAGCGCGACCTTTGCCGCGACTTCCTCCGGCGTCACGGGGCGACGGAACGCACGGCGCATGAACTGCGTGAGGACTTCGCGGGCTTGCGCGGCTTCATCCACCTTGCCGACGAGCAACTCGCCAATCGCGCGGCGGTGGCTCGCGGGCGGCCACACGCGGTGGATGGGGCCGACGAGTTCAATCCAGTCCACGAGCAGCTCGGGGCGCGCGAAGGCGTCGGCGCCCTGCATCCAGAAATTCTCCAGCACGGACGGGATGTCGTAGGCGTATTCGAGACCGACGCCAGCGGACTCCTTCGTGAAGCGCGCGGGGATTTCGTAAACCTTCGGCGCGGACTCCGGCGTGTCCACGTCCAGCTCGGCGATGACTTGCGGCTGCCCGCCGAGCGTGACGGAAATCTTCATGCGCGGCGGGCCGTAATCATACATCCGGTGCGTCTTGAAGTGCTCTAGGTCGCGGTCCATCTGCTGCTGCGTGAACTGCTTTCCCTTCGGGTTCTTCTCGTCCTGTTGGTCGCGGCGGTGCGCGAGAATCTTCTCCGCGCTGGCGACGACTTGCGCGCGCGTCGGCACGCGGCCGGCGGCGCGGATGCGAATGAGGTAATCGCCCTCGGCCTTGAGCCGGAAGTCGCGGAAGCCGATGCCGCGGTCCCACGAGTTGTGATGCACGACGGTGAAGTCGCCTTGCGTCTCGTTCTTGCCGTCGTTGAGCAGGATGTTGTTGCCGTCGCGCTTCACGCGGACGCGGTCGCCGCCGAGCGTGTTTTCCTCCGGGTCGAAGCGCCACGAAATCGCCGGCGGCTGCGGCCCCTCGAACAGCGCGCGGTCGAGAATCTGGCGGGCGGCCTGATAATACAGCTCGGTCTGCATCGGCGAGAGCGAGAGAGCCGCGCCGATGTTGTCAAAGCCACCGGCGGGCGGGTCCTCGGGGAACTTGCTCGCGGGCAGGAACGGCACGCCAGCGAAGCCGAAGAGGTCGCGGATGGTGTTATTGTATTCCGCGCGGTTCATGCGGCGGAGCACGACGGTGTTCGCCCGCCGCGCCAGCTCGGCCCGCGCCAGTTCCGCCGTCGCCCAATCCACGACGCGCGCGGTGTCGGCGGGCTTGGGCTGCGGCGCCTTCTTGGGCGGCATCTCGTGGCTGTTGAGCGTGTTGACGACCTCCGCCCACTTCTCCCTCGCCGCAGCAGAAGCGAAATCCGCCGAGAGCATCGTGTCCACGCGCAGTTCGCCCTTCTGCTTCTCCGGCCCGTGGCAGCGAAGGCAGTGTTCGGTGAGGAAGGGCTGGGCGAATTTGACGAAGCCAGCGGTGTCAGGAGGCGGCGTAACCGGCTCCGCCGCGAAGCCGAAGGACGTGGCCAGCAACCACGAAGCAGCGAGTATCAAACGGACCGCGTTCATGTCAGGAGGCAGGAGCAGCCTTGGGCGCATCACTGCCGGTGACTTTGCCCTTCGGCAGGTTCGGATTCACGGTCCCGTTGAAGAGCGCGGCGCAGACTTCTTCGGCGCTCTGCACGCGCATGTTCAGCACCTCGGCGGTGTCGAGCGGGAGGTCGGCCTTGGCGGTGTGGAAGAGCCATTTCACGGCACGCGGGAAGCAGGCGGCGACCTTCACCGGCCCGCCGTCGGCCAGGCGTTTCAGCGACGGGTCTTGTCGCGCGCTCATCTCGCAGAGGTCCGCCACGGCGTCGAAGGCCACGCCGGAGTCGGAAAGTTTCTTGAGCACGGCCTCCTTGACCTCGGGCGCGACGACCTGTGCGTATTGGCAGTGGCAGTAAAGGATTCGTGGCGCGTCGGGCATGTCGCAGGAGAGTTTGCGCGAGGGAACGCAGGGCGGCAACTGCGACGTTGCGAATCCAA
Organism: Akkermansia muciniphila; assembly: GCA_945874145.1. GTDB lineage: Bacteria > Verrucomicrobiota > Verrucomicrobiia > Limisphaerales > SXTU01 > SXTU01. Next base: position 12,278 of record CAMCFN010000076.1, on the reverse strand, counting down.
AGTAGGGCAGGCTTCCAGCCTGACATCCATCTACCAGAGCGATGTCGGCTCGCAAACAGCGCGCCAACTCCAACGGAGCGACCAACTCCGCCCGAAGGCGCTTCCAAGTCGCGAGAGCAGTAGCGCTCTTCTCCAGACCGCAACCGTGGGCAGGTTAGAAGTCAGGCTGGAAGCCTGACCTACTTGCTGCTCACATCGAGCGCGAGCAAGTCGCCCGGCACGTTGCGGATGTAGATGCGGCCATTGGCCAGCACAGGGACGGTCCAGCACTTCTTGCCGATGACCTGCGCGCGGGCCAGCACTTCAAAGCTCTTTGAGGAAGCGGTGACAATCAGCAGTTCGCCCGTCTCGCTCAGGACAATCAGCTTTCCATCCGCCGCCATGAGCGAACCGACGCCCATTCCCTGCTGCGCCCACTTCGTCGCGCCAGTCTGCCAGTCGAGGCAGCGCAGCTCGCCGCCGGGTTTCCCTCCGACTCCGTGAAATGCGTAGAGATGACCACCGAGCACGACGCCGGCATTGAACTGCACGGCGGCATCGGTCTTCCAACCGGCCACGGGCGAACCATCGCGCAGGTTGAGTTTCACTGCCGGAGCGCTTTCTCCGGAGAGGAGCAACGCCCCGTCATGCACCACCGGGGCGCAGGCGCTGGTGTCGTAGCCGGTGACGAACTTGGTCCGCCAGCGCACTTTGCCGGTGGCGACTTCCACGGCGGCGCATTCGCGATGCGTGAGCAGTGCGACACAGCGCGTGCCGTCGAGGTCGAAGGAAACCGCCGTGGCGTAAGCGGCGGAGCTTTTGCCGCTCTTCCAGACGACATTTCCCGTGGCCTTGTCGAGCGCGGTGCCGTGGCTGCCGAGGTTCAAGATGACGAGCTTGCCCTCGACGAGCGGCGAGCCGGCGAAACCCCACTCGGGCACTTCGACGCCCAGCTCAGTGACGAGTTGCTTCTGGAAAATTACTTTTCCGGTCGCCAGCTCAAAGCAGAAGAAATCGCCCTGCCGGCTCAGATGAAAGACGCGGTCGCCGTCAATGGTAGGCGTGCCCGTGGTGCCGCCCTCGAAATACTTGTTACCCAGCGGGGCGGGATAGCTGTGCTTCCAATGCGTCTGGCCGGTCGCCGCGTCGAAGCACCACACCGAGTCCTGGCCCTTCGCACGGCCATCATGACCGGTGGCGATGAGCTTGCCGCTGCCAACGGTGACGGTGGAAAAGCCGAGGCCAATCTTCGCGCGCCACGCGGCCTTCGGCCCATCGGTGGACCAAGTGGAACTCCAGCCCTTCTCGCGGGAAATGCCGTTTAAGTCCGGGCCACGGAACATCGGCCAGTCGGAGGCGGGGGCGACGAGCGCGGCGAGCAAGCAGGCGGCGGTGAGTGTGAAGCGCATGGAGTGAGCTTGGCCGGAGGCGTTTGAGAGTCAAGGGCCGTGCCGGCGGCTTGCAGCCGCCGTGTTGCGGGTGGAAGGCACGAATCGCCTCTTTCAACCAAGGCCAACGGACGGCGGCTACAAGCCGCCGGCACGGTCACACCGCCTTGGCCACTTGCAGGGCAATCTCCTCGCCGATGGCGAGCGAAGCGGTGGCAGCGGGGCTGGGCGCATTAAGGACGTGCAGCGCCTTCGGGCGCGCGACGAGGCAGAAATCCTGCACCAATGTGCCGTCAGGAGACATCGCCTGCGCGCGCACGCCCGCGCCGCCGGGTTCGAGATCGTTCTCGCGGATTTCCGGGACGAGCCGCTGGAGCGATTCACAGAAGAGGCGTTTGCTGAAGCTGCGTTTGATTTCCTCCCAGCTCATGCGCTTGTGCTTGCCGAGGAAGTTCCACAGGCCGCTGAACGTCACAGCGTCCCACAGGTCCGCCACGCGAATATCCGTCTTCGTGTAGCCCTCGCGGGAGAAGGCCAGCACCGCGTTCGGCCCGGCCTCGACGCCGCCGTGAATCATCCGCGTGTAATGCACACCGAGGAACGGGAACTGCGGGTCCGGCACCGGGTAAATCAGATGGCGCACCAGCGACTCGCGCTCCTTCCTGAGTTGGTAGTATTCGCCACGGAAGGGAACGATGCGCACGTCGCGGCGCTCGCCCGCCAGCTCGCTCACGCGGTCGCTGTGCAGGCCGGCGCAGTTCACGATGAACGTGCCCTCGAACGTGCCTGCAGTCGTCTCCGCTACCCAGCTAGACGCGGTCTCACGCAGCGCCGTGACGCGGGCGGAGGTTACGACGCGGTTCCCGGCCTTCGTGATTAGATCCAGCATCGTGGCGCAGACTCGCGCGTAGTCCACGATGCCTTCCTGCGGCACGTGTAATGCCGCGACGCCCCCGACGTGCGGCTCGATTTCGCGCATCTGCTCGCGGTTCAACCAGCGCAGGCCAGCAAGTCCGTTCTGCGTGCCGCGCGCGTGCAAGTCCTTCATCCGTGCGACCTCAGTGTCATCCACGGCCACGACCAATTTGCCGCAGACATCGTGCGGAATACTGTGCTCGCGGCAGAATTGCGTCATCTCCGCCACGCCACTGACGGCGAGGCGGGCCTTGAGCGAACCGGGCTTGTAGTAGAGGCCGCAGTGGAGCACGCCGCTGTTGTGGGTGCTCTGGTGGCGGCCCACACCGGCTTCCTTTTCGAGGACAGTGATGCGCGCGTCCGGGAGCCGTCGCGCGAGTTTGATGGCGGTGGCCATGCCCACGATGCCGCCGCCGATGATGAGGAAGTGCTTTTGAGCCACAACGGCGCAGAGAGTGCGAGGGCGGGCAGTGGCTGGCAAGTCCGCGCCCTAGAGGTCAGGCGGGACGCCTGACCTACTTTGCCGGCCACCACGCGTCGAGCAGCTTGGTCAAGTGATCGACCCTCGCCTTGTTCGCGCTGGCGAGGTTCTTCTCCTCGTGCGGGTCTTTACCAAGGTCGTATAGCTCCACCACGTCGTTGGGCTGGTTGCGCTTTTCGGGCAAGATCAGTTTCCAGTCACCTTCGATCATCCAGCGCCACTTCAGGCTCGAAGCAGGGTTCTGCATGTCCACGAAGTTGTGGGTGAAGCACTCGCCGAAGATCGTCTTGCGGGCGGCGACGGCCTTCTCATCAAGCAGGTTCAAGCCCGGCGTCTGCGGCGGGGGCTGGAGCCCGGCGGCGTAAAGTAACGTGGGCATGAGGTCGAGCGAACTGGCTAGGTGCGGGGACTTCTGCGGCTTCAGCTTGCCGGGCCAGCGCACCATGATCGGCGTGCGGAGGCCGCCGTCGTATTGGGACTGCTTGGATTTCTCGGCGTAGCGACCGGTGGCGGGATTGGTGATCCAGCCGTTGTCGGTGACATAGACGACGACGGTGTTTTCCGCGAGCTTCTGCTCGTCAAGGTGGCCGAGGAGCTGGCCGCAAGTTTCATCGAACCACTCGACCATCGCCCAATACTTTGCGACGTGGAGCGAAGGCGTCTTGTCCTTGTATTTGTCCAGAATGCGCTGGGGTGGCGTATGTGGATCGTGCGGCATCATCGGGGCATACCAGACGAAGAACGGTTTGGTTTCTTTCTTGGCGGTGGCGATGAAGTCGTAGATCGGCTGCATGGCCTTGCGCCCGATGTCGAGGCCGGCATCGCCATGGCGGCCCCCCTGAGTCATCCCATGCGTGAAGCCGCCGCGGCTGTAATGTTTCTGCCACCACTTGCCGGTCTGGAGGCTGAGATAGCCTTGTTTGCCCAACTCGCGCGGCAGCGTAGGCACAGACTCGATGAACTTGGACATCAGCTCGCGCCCATCGGCGAACTGCTTTGATTTCTGGAACTCCTGTCCCTTCATCCCCGGCACCTGCGGCGGGTCGTTGCTCGTGACCTTGTGCTGGTGCGGATACAGACCGGAGATCATCGAAGCCAAACTCGGGCAGCAGAGACTCGACGGCACATAGCCGCGCGTGAAGGTGAGGCTCTGCGCCGCCAGTTTGTCGAGGTGCGGGGTCCGGATGTGCGGATGCCCCATGAATGAGTAATCGCCCCAATGGTGGTCGTCCGAGACGATCATCACGATGTTCGGCGGGGCGGCGAATGAACGAAGCGCAGCCACCAGAAGAGCGGCGCAAATCGTGAGCAGGCGAGGCAGTTGCATCTCCGAGTTAAGGCCGGGGCACGGAATCCTGTCAAACCCCCACGTGTCAGCACGCCGGGCGAAACTGGTTTTTCGGCTTGTTGAAAAAAGCTGCCTCCCGCAACGTTGATTCCTGACCAACGCATCACCAAACAACATGAAATACTTCGACCGTCGTGGATTCCTCAAAACTGCTGGCGCTGCCGCCAGCGTGTTCTACATCGCGCCGACCTCCTGGGCCCAGAAAAGCCCCGGCGACACGCTCAACTCCGTCGTCGTCGGCTTCAACGGCCGGGGCGGCTCGCACATCAGCGCCCTCAGCGGCCTGAAGGATTCCGGGGTGCGCCTCACCGCACTCTGCGACGTGGACGACGCCGTCCTTCGCAAGGGCGTGGATGCGCAGGACAAGAAGGGCGTGAAAGTCACCCCCTACACCGACATCCGCAAGGTGCTGGAAAACAAGGACATTGATATCGTCTCCATCGCCACGCCGAACCACTGGCATTCCCTCGCGGCCATCTGGGCGGTGCAGGCCGGCAAGGACGTTTATGTGGAGAAGCCCGTTTCCCACAATGTTTGGGAAGGCCGCCAACTTGTGAACGCCGCGCGCAAATACAAGAAGATCGTCCAGACCGGCACCCAGAGCCGCGCATCCCGCATCGGCATTGGTGAGGCCGTGAAATTCGTGCAGTCCGGCCAGCTCGGCAAAATCATCGCCGTCCGTGGTTTGTGCTACAAACCGCGCGGCAGCATCGGTTTGATCGACGCTCCAAAGCCTATCCCCGCTGGCATTGACTTCGATCTTTGGTGCGGCCCAGCGCCGAAAGATGAGTTGCGCCGCTCTAGGCTGCATTATGACTGGCACTGGATTTGGAATTACGGCAATGGCGACCTCGGCAACCAAGGCATCCACCAGATGGACATTGGCCGCTGGTTCACCGGCGAGATGGAACTCAGCCCGCGTGTCTGGAGCGTCGGCGGCCGCCTCGGCTACAAGGACGACGGCGAGACGCCGAACACCCAAGTCATCTATCACGACTACGCCAAAGCCCCGCTCATCTTCGAAGTGCGCGGTCTCTCTTCAGCCAAGGACAACAAAGACATGGACAGTTTCATGGGTGCCAAAATCGGCGTCGTAGTCCATTGCGAAGGTGGTCACGTCTCCGTGCCCAGCTACACCAGTTCCTCCGCCTACGACAAGGCAGGCAAGCTGATCAAGACGTGGAAAGAAGAGAAAGGCGGCGAGGGGCCGCACTTCAAGAACTTCATCGAGGCCGTCCGCAGCCGGAACCACAAGGATCTTTATGCCGACATCCTTGAAGGCCACCTCTCCAGTGCCCTCTGCCACACCGGCAACATCTCGCACCGCCTCGGCCAGAAGGCTGCGCCCGGCGTCATCCGCGAGCAGATCAAGGGCGACCGCGAGGCCACGGCCACCGTCGAGCGCATGTTCGAGCACCTCAAAGCTAACGAGGTCAACATTGACACGGACAAGCTCACCCTTGGCCCCGTGCTCAAGATGAACCCGAAGACCGAGCAGTTCATCGGCAATGCCGAAGCGGATAAGCAGCTCACCCGCGACTACCGCAAGCCCTTCGTCGTCCCGGCCATCGCCTGACCCGCACCAAGTCCCCTGCCCCGTCACGGGCCGACAGCAATGTCGGCCCGTTTTCTTTGGATTGGGAAAGCATGCTCGCCCTTGACGACTTCCCCATGCAACGGAGCGCCGATCTCCGGCCCGGCGCGAACCAAACTGCACCGAACACGCCGGGTTGGAGGCCGGCGATCCGTCTGCGTTAAGGGCACGAATTGTGCGCCACTCCGGGGGCCGCTACAGTTCATTTATCCCGCATCAGCAGATAGTGCGCGAGCGCTTCGAGCGCTGCGGCCCGGCCTTTGAAGGGCTTCAGAGCGGCGAAGGCCTTGGTGGTTAGCTGCTGCGCGATCTTCCGGCTCTTCTCTAGACCGACGATGCTGGGGTAAGTCGCCTTCTGTGCGGCGATGTCCTTGCCCGCCGTCTTGCCGAGCTGCTCGCTGGTCTGCGTGACGTCGAGGATGTCGTCAATCACCTGGAAAGCGAGGCCGACATGGTAGCCGAAGTCCGTGAGCGCGCGCAGTTGCGCGGGAGTGCAGTTGGCGCTCATGCCCCCGAGGCGCACGGCGCAGCACAGGAGCGCGCTGGTCTTGCGCTCGTGGATGTAGCGGAGCTCTGCGACCCCCAGCTTCTTCCCCTCTCCTTCCAAGTCCGCGACCTGTCCGGCGATGAGTTGCAGCGAGCCGCTGGCCTTGGCCACTTCCAGCACGAGGTCACGGTGCGAGTAGCGCGGCCAGCCTTTGGCCAGCGCGGCGATCTCGAAGGCCTGCGTCAGCAGCGCGTCGCCCGCAAGCACCGCGATGCCCTCGCCAAAGACCTTGTGGTTCGTCGGCTTGCCGCGCCGGAAGTCGTCGTTGTCCATCGCGGGCAAGTCGTCGTGGATGAGCGAATAGGTGTGGATGCACTCGACAGCACAGGCCAGCGGCAGGGCGTCTGCCTCGCGTCCACCACAGGCCTCGGCGGCGGCGAGGGTGAGCGCAGGACGCATCCGCTTGCCGCCGGCGAAGATGGAGTAGCGCATCGCCTTATGAATGGTGGCGGGCTTGGTCTTCTCGGGTGGAAGGAAATGATCGAGCGCCTCGTTGACAGCCGCACTGCGGGCTTCAATCCAAGCATTCAGGTCGAACGTGATTTGGTGACGCGCTCCGGCGCGCGTGGCGGTGGTCGGCATGGGCGAGGTTGTAGGAGAAGGGCCCGGACGGTGCAAGCGGGAGTTGGCCATGCCATCTCCTACGGCAGGCTTTGCCGCCGTGCGCCACGCTGTTACGCTGCACGCGTGACCGACTTCGACCAGCAACTCGCCGACGAGCTGTCCGCCCTTCGCGAGGCTGATCTGTTGCGGCAATTGCGACGGGTGGAATGCCCCGCCGGCACGCGGGCCAGCCTCGATGGGCGTGAGCTGTTGAACTTCTCCTCCAACGACTATCTCGGCCTCGCCAGCCATCCGGCACTCAAGGAGGCAGCGACCAAGGCCATTGAGAAATGGGGAGCCGGCTCCGGTGCATCTCGGCTCGTGTGCGGCTCGTTGGCGGTGCATCACGAACTGGAGGAGGCGCTCGCAGCGTTCAAGGGCACCGAGGCGGCACTCACCTTCGCCACCGGCTACGCGGCGGCGCAAGGGGCCATCGTCGCGCTGCTCGGGAAGGACGACGTCCTCATCGTAGACAAGCTGGTTCATGCCTGTGTCGTGGACGCCGCGAAGCTGTGCGGCGCGAAGCTGCGCGTTTTCCGGCACAACGACCTGAACGATTTGGAGGCGAAGCTCAAGTGGGCGAGGAAGCAACAGCCAGCGGCCAGCGGCCAGCGGCCAGCGAGAATTCTCATCGTCACCGAAAGCGTGTTCAGCATGGATGGCGACCTCGCACCGCTGCGGAATCTCGTCGAACTCAAGGAGCGGCACGGCGCATGGCTGATGGTGGACGAGGCGCACGCGACCGGGCTGTTCGGCGAACGGCGCCTCGGGTTGGTGGAGGAGTTCGGCCTGACCGGCCGGGTAGAAATCCAGATGGCGACGCTGGGCAAGGCCGTGGGCGCGGCGGGCGGGGCGATTTGCGGAAGCCGCAAGCTGGTGGACCTGCTGGTGAACCGGGCGCGTAGTTTCATCTTCTCCACGGCACCGGTGCCGGCGGCGGCGGCGGCGGCCCAGGCGGGGTTGGCTGTCATTCAGTCGCAGGAAGGCGAAACGCGGCGACAGCGGCTCTGGCTGCTGGTGGAGGGATTGAAGCGCGTGCTGATCAACTCGGGGTTCCCGCCGTCGGCCGTGCGCGCTCCGATTGTGCCGGCCCTGGTGGGCGCGGAGGCGCGAGCAATGGCGTTGTCCGATGCGCTCCGAGGTGCGGGGATGTTTGTGCCCGCGATTCGCTTCCCCACCGTCGCGCGCGGGGAAGCCCGGCTACGCTTTACCGTCTCAGCGGAGCACACGGCGGAGGACCTCACCACGCTGGGCGATGCGCTCAAATCAATCGCCCATGCATAAGCTCGCCCGACTGGATCACGCGCACGTCTGGCATCCCTTCACGCAGATGCGCGACTGGCTGCAGCGCGAACCGATTGTCATCACGGCCGGCGAGGGCGCCGTGCTGCGGGACGTGCGCGGACGCGAGTATCTGGATGCCAACTCCTCCATCTGGACAAACCTCCACGGACACAATCATCCAACGCTCAACGCCGCCCTCAAGCGGCAGCTTGGTAAAATCGCGCACAGCTCGGCGCTGGGTTTTGCAAACGAGCCGGCGAGCGTGCTGGCGGCGGAACTGGTGAAGCTGGTTAATCCGAAGCGTTCCGCCTCGTCACCTCGGCGGCTACACAAAGTGTTCTTCTCCGATGACGGCTCCACCGCGATGGAAGTCGCGCTGAAGCTGGCCTACGAGTTCACGCGCCGCGCGCGCGGGCCGAAGGCGAAAACCCGCTTTCTCTCGCTGGCCGGCGCGTATCATGGTGACACGGTTGGGGCAGTGAGCCTTGGGCACATTGAACTGTTCCACAAGGCCTACAGCGGCTTGCTTTTCAAAACGGACCAGGTGATGTCACCGTATTGCTACCGCTGCCCATTCAACAAAGCGAAGCCAGAGCGGGCGGACGCGCGTGAGTATCGCAAGTGCAACTGGGAGTGCGTCGGCAAGGTGGAGGCGAAGTGCGCGACGGCTTGCAAGCGCGGGAACGACTACGCGGCGTTCGTCTTCGAGCCGTTGATGCAAGGCGCGGCGGGGATGATTCCGCAGCCGGACGGTTGGCTGAAGCGCGTGACGGACATCGCGCGCGGCCACGGCGCGCTGCTAGTGGCAGACGAGGTGATGACCGGGTTTGGGCGAACGGGAACCGTCTTCGCCTCGCATGCGGAGGGTGTGCAGCCGGACTTCCTCGCCCTGGCGAAGGGCCTGACCGGTGGTTATCTGCCGATGGCAGCCACACTAACGACGCAGCGGGTGTTCGACGCGTTCCTCGGCGAATATGCGGAGTTCAAGACGTTCTTCCACGGACACAGCTACACAGGCAACCAGCTCGGCGCGGCAGTGGCGCTGGCAAGCCACGATTTATTGACGGGTAAGGCGTCCATCGCAATGCGAATGCGACTGGAGGAGGATTTGCGGCGCGAACTGAAGTCGCTTTGGTCGCTGCGGAATGTTGGCGACGTGCGGCAAGTCGGGCTGGTCGCGGGTGTCGAGTTGGTGCGCAATTGGCGGACGCGGGAACCCTTCGCGATTGGCGCGCGCGCAGGCATTCGCGTGTGCGAGGCCATGGCGCAGCGCGGCGTGCTAACACGGCCGATTGGGAACGTCGTGGTGCTGATGCCGCCCTACTGCACGACAGCGGCGCAGTTGCGGCGGATGGTCGGTGCGCTCTACGAGGCGGTGGAGGAAGTGCTGGGAAGCGCGGCTTCAGCCCGCTCCAACGACCGGAGGGCAAGTGGGTCGAGTAAACTCGTCCACTGATCGGCTCAAGGAGCCTGAAGCAGCGTGAACGCCGCGCCCCTCACTTCGGATACCGCACCATGTTCGTGTAGCGATGCGGGCCGAAGCCGAAGGCGCGGTAAAACTCCTGGGCATCCTTGGTGAAGAGGTCGATGCGGCAACCCTTCAACTCCGGGTGTTCGAGGATGCAGGTGAGCAGCCACTTGCCCAGCCCCCGGCCCTGGTGGTTCTCCGCAATCACCACGTCACACAAATACCCCACGGTCGCGCCATCAGTTACCACGCGAGCAAAACCAACTTGCGAGGTTTGATGAAACAAGCCGAAGCAAAGTGAGCGCTGAAGGCTGCGCTGGATGACTTCCGCCGGACGATCCGCCGCCCAGTAAGTGCTCTGCAACAGCGCGGTGACGGCATCAAGATCCAGCCGGGCGGCTTCGTCCGTCAGCTCATAGTCTCTGAACTCCCACCGCATCTTCGGGCTACTCCAAGGCCTTGGCCACGCCCAAGGCCAGCTTCTGCCGATACTCCGGGCTGGCGATGAGCTTGGCCTCGTTGCGGTCGGTGATGTAGCCGCCTTCAATCAGGATGGCCGGCCGTTGCTGGGTCTTCAGCACGGCCATGAAACGCGCCCGCCGGACGCCGCGGTCCGGCATGCCGGCAGTCTGCAAGAGGGAACGCTGGACTCGCAGCGCGAGATGCTGGTTGCCGAAATCCTGCGCGTTGTTGGGCAGAAAGACATTATTCTCCTCCGGCCCACGCAGGAGCGTGGAAGGCATGCCGGCGGGCGTGAGGCAGAAAGTTTCCAATCCCATCGCGCCGGGGGCGGCGGAGTTAAAGTGAAGGCTGATGAACAAGTCCGCCTGCTCGCGCTGCGCAACGAGCACCCGCTCGCCCAGCTCCACCGGCCGGTTCGTATCCCGCGTGAGCACGACACGCCAGCCTCTCGCCTCCAGCAAGGGCTTCAGCCGCCGCGCCCAATCGAGTGCATAATCCTTCTCGAAAAAATTGCCGAGCACGCTTTTGGTGCCGCTGTCGGGGCCACCATGGCCGGGGTCCAGCACGATCACCCCGCGACCGCGCGGCACGGGGCGGTTGGCCTGGGTAAGCGGGGCAAGGTTCTTGTCCGCATCGAGTGCGTGAATGAACGGCACCCCGTTGGTGGCCACCGGGGCGAAGCCGAGGTGAAACTTGACGCCATTCCAATTCGCGGTGCGAGTTCCCACCGTGAGTTGAAAAGCCCCGGCGGCGGACTGGATTTGGAAGGCGTCTTTTCCCACCCGCACGGGGGCGCTGAGGCCCGCCTGCGCCGCCCAAGTGGGCAAGGCGACCCATTGGGGGCGAAAGGCGGGTGCCGGTGCTGGAGCCGGAGCCGGAGCAGCGGGCGCTGGTTGAACCGCTATCGGCGGTCTGGGCGAAGGGGGAACTGGGCGTTGTTGCGGCGGCGGCGGCGGAACCACCTGCGGGATCGGAACCACGACCGCCTGTCCCTGCACGGGCGAAACGACCGGCGGCGGCCGCTGGGAGCGGACTGAAGCGGTGCCCGGCGTCAGGCGGGGATTGCTCGAACTGCCCTTGCCCGGCGTGCCGCAACCACAAAGTAAAAAAGCGGCGTAAACTGCGGCCAGCGCAACAGAACGCACAGCAAGCATGGGGCAGCGGGGGAAAGTCACAACGCCGTGTGCGCAGCGCCAAGGCGCGTTTCAAAGGATGCGTTCACCGCGAAATGCATGGGCGAATTGTGTGGAGCAGGCACGAGGCTGGCAACGCGATAATCGCGCGCTGTCGCCATAAACTACCCCGGCGGACAGTGGTGCGGCTTGCCGCGTGGGACCGCACCCCACATATTCGCGGCGCTTGAGAATCGTCATCGCCATCACGGGCGCGAGCGGGTCGCTCTATGCGCAACGACTGCTGGACAACCTCGACGCCCACGCGCACGAGGTCCATGTCGTCCTGAGCAACTACGCGCACGCCGTGCTGGCGGAGGAGTTGCCCGACGGCCTGCGGCTTCCGGCGGGGATGGTGCAGCACGGGTTGAAGAGCATGAACGTCCCCTTCGCCAGTGGCTCGAACCCGTTCGACGCGATGGTGGTCATCCCCTGCAGCATGGGAACGCTTGGGCGCATCGCGCACGGCATCAGCGACGATGTGCTGCTGCGCGCGGCGGACGTGATGCTCAAGGAGCGGAAGAAGCTCATCCTCGTCCCGCGCGAGACGCCGCTAAGCTTGGTTCATCTGAAAAACTTGGAACTGTTGCTCCTCGCCGGTGCGACCATCCTGCCGGCGAACCCTTCGTTCTACACACGCCCGCAAACCGTAGAGCAGGTGGTGGACACGGTAGTGGCGCGGGTGCTGGACCACTTGGGCCTGCCGCAGCAGCTCGTTCCGCGCTGGCAGGAATCAGAGTGAACGAGGTTCTTATCAGACCGAATCAAGATTCGGAGCAAAAGGCAAGCCGGACAGGATCAGCCGGACAGGATCAGGCCGACCAAATTCATTCTGTCGCGGGGCGAGCAAAGCAGGACAAGTTTGGGAGTTAGCAAAGCAGGAATCTGCTGTCCCCACCGCCATTCTTGGAGGAGGGCGAGCGTAGCGATGCCCGACGGAAAGAATGGCGGTGGGGACAGCTTTGGCGCGTAGCCTGCCCGTCTTTGAAAACTACCAACAGCTCGCTCACCGTCATGCGCCCGCCTTTATCCGCGAC
>CAMCFN010000075.1 GCA_945874145.1 Akkermansia muciniphila | reverse complement strand
CTCTGCCTGCTGCCTTACAACTGGTTCAACCGCCGCCTCGCTCACTACCGCGCCGGACTGGAGCGAACCATCAACCACGTCGAGCTCCTCGTGGAATCTACCAAACACCACGGGCACGATCTGGAGGAGTTCGCCCGGCAACGAGCCTTGCGCGCCCGGCAGCAAATCTTCCGCTCCAAGGAGTCGTCTGCCCCGCCGGCTGCTTAAACCCGACCTGCCTCCACCATGCCTGTCAAACTAGGATCCAAGCTGCCGCCGCCTGAGAGCGAGGCACGTATCGAGATCATCCCCTTGATCGACATCATGTTCTTCCTGCTCGCCGCGTTCATGCTGGTGAGCCTGAGCATGGTGAACATGAAGAGCGTGAAGGTGAACCTTCCCACGGCCACCACCGCCACAGGTGACACCAAGCGCGACTTTGTGAACATCTCCGTGGACAAGGCTGGCCTCGCCTATCTCGACACCAAGCCCATCGGGGCGAACGAGCTGGTCGCCGCGCTGGCCGCCCAGCACAAGGCCAACACGGATGTCCGCGTCTTCATCAGCGGCGATCAGGATGCGCGCCACGGGGATGTCATCCGGGTGCTGGACCTGGTGCGTTCCACCGGCATCCAGAAGGTGGCCTTCGAGATTCGCGCGCCCGATCCGAAATGAACCGTTTCCTCCACTGGTTCAACTTTCTTGGGGTGCTCGCGCTGGCGGCGCTCTGTGTTGCGCAGTGGCGCGTGAACCGCACGTTGAATCTGGCGCTAAACGAGCATCAGAAGGCCTCCCAGCAGCAGGCCGTGCGGCTCGCGGAGCAGGAGCGCCAAATCAAGGGCGGGGCCTCCGACCTGGACTCTTTCCGCGATCGAATCTCCCTGGCCAACACGGCCATGAAAGAGGCGGAGGGGAAGGCCGCCGCTTTGGACCGCCAAGTGAAGCAGCTCACCAACGAGCGCGACCAGCTCAAGACCAGCGTCACCAACTGGGCGGCTGCCGTGGCCACGCGCGATGAGCGCTTGAAGCAGTCGGGCGCCGAGCTCGCCAAGTTGGGCGACGATCGCAACGACGCGGTGCGCAAGTTCAACGAGCTGGCCGCCCAGCAGAACAAGCTGGTGGGGGAGTTGGAGCGCCGCGCCAAAGAGCACTCCGCCGTCGTTGAGGAGATGAACAAGCGCACTCTGGAGCACAACCGCGCGGTGGTGGAGATGAACAAGCGGGCGAAGGACTTCAACGAGCTGGTGGACAAATACAACGCGCTGGCGAAGCAGTTGGAAGGCAAGCCGCCGGCCAAGCCTGCACCGTGAGCCCGGGGTTCGCGTCTCGTCCGGCGCTCACAGGGTGCTGCTACCGGCTCTTGGGAGCCGGCGTTTTCAACGCGGGACGGTGAGGCCACGGCCTTTCTCCTGCGCGCGGATCATTCGCCCGGCGGGAGTTTCACTGTGCGCCAGATCTCAGGATGCCGGATTCTTCCGCCGAGATTCGCAGTCCGCCCCATTAGCCCAACCACGGCGAGCATGGCCATCAGCAACCCCGCACAGACCCAGTTGGGAACGGGGTCGCGTCGTTTCCAGGACAGCGCCACCAGCGCGGTCATGCCCACCGGGAAGAGCAGGGTGAAGGACTGCTCCGCCGCCTCTTCGTGCTGGCGGATCTGGCGCTGGCTGATCTCCGGCAGGTGTTTCACGAACTCCTCCGCCGACTCGCCAGTGAAGTAGGCCGGAAAGCACGACAACGCTACGAGCACAACGCCTCCCAAGGCAGCCCGCTTTAACTCATCGCCGGGGCGAAGCAGTGCCCAGCCGAGCAGCAGGGTGGCGAATACGCTGCCGATGACGGGGAGATGATTGAGGGCGAGGTGGAGGTGGGCGGCATTCATATGGGTTTCCTTTCGTAGGGGTGGGTTCGAGAGTTCGCGGTGATGTGAATCTCACTGGCGAACGGGCTGCCGAATGACGGAGTGCGGTAGCTCAACCGCACGCTCATGCCTTTCGCCAGCGTGGATGCTCCAACAGGCTGACCATCGCACAGGATCCAGGTGGTTCGTGACCACCGGACCCGAGGTGGCGGCTGGTCGTCAGGGGAGGAATCAACCGGGATAAACCGCAACTCCCGCCGGGCGGCATCAACCGATTGAATCACGGCGACAGCGCAGCGCGCGCGGGGCGGTCGTGCCTCGACGGAATTCGCAATGGTCAAGGTGAGCAGCATCAGCGTGGCCCAGGCCAGGCGCCGCGTGAGGAGTGGTCGGTCGTTCATGGAAGCCAAGGGGTTAGCTGAGTGGACGCTGCTGCCGTGATGACTGCCGGTGTCATGCTCGCAACGTGGGGAGTGGCGGGTGGTGAATTGGGGTTCGGCTCACTTGCGGTTTGAAGATCCGCGCCTGGCTCCGCTCCCCGTTCGGCCCACAGGTAGAGCACCGGCAGCAGCACCAGCGTCAGGAACGTGGAACTAAGAATGCCGCCGATGACGACGGTCGCCAGCGGGCGCTGCACTTCCGCGCCCGCGCCGGTGGCGATGGCCATGGGCACGAATCCCAGCGCCGCGACGAAGGCGGTCATCAGCACCGGCCGCAGGCGCGTGAGCGAACCTTCGAGGACGGCTTCGCGCACCGACCGGCCCTCCTCGCGAAGCTGGTTGAAGTAGGTAAGCATCACCAGACCGTTGAGCACGGCCACGCCGCTGAGCGCGATGAATCCTACCGCCGCCGTGATGCTGAAGGGCATCCCGCGAAGCCAGAGGGCGCAGATGCCGCCGGTCAGCGCCAGCGGAATGCCGGTGGCGATGAGGAAGGTCTGCCGCAGGCTGCGGAACGCCGCGAAAATCAGCGCGAGGATGAGCACCAGCGCGGCGGGCACCACCACGGCGAGCCGGGCACGGGCCTCCTGCAGGTTCTCGAACTGGCCGCCAAACTCGAAGCTGTAGCCGGCGGGAAACTTCACCCGCTCCTTGATGCGGGCGACGCACTCATGCACGAAGCCCTCCATGTCGCGGCCCTTCACGCTCACCATGAGCGCGACCCGGCGCTGGCCGTTCTCGTGGCCGATTGGCTCGACGGTCTTGACCGTCGCCACGTCCACCATCTGCCCGAGCGGGAGCAATCCGTATTCGCCGACGCGAACGGGCAGGGCTTTGATTTTGTCGAGGTCGGCGCGCTGGCTGTCCGGCAGGCGCACCACGATGTCGCGGCGGCGGTTGCCCTCAATCATCGTGCCCACAGTCTCGCCGCCGAGCGAGGCTGCAACGGCGCGGTTGATTTCGGCGGAGGCGAGGTTGCGCCGGGCCAGTTCACTGCGCTTCACATTCAGCACCAGCGTCGAAGTGCGCCCGTCCACTTCCAGCGCCGCCTCGCCGCCGGGCACGGCGTTGATTGTGTCCTTGGTCTGGCCGGCGAGCTTTTCCAGAACGTCAAAGTCGGTGCCGTAAATCTTCACGGACAGCTCGGCCTTGCTGCCCTCCAGCATCTCGTTGAAGCGCATCTCAATGGGCTGGGCGAACTCAAACTCATGGCCCGGCACGGCGGCATTCACGGCCTTCTCGATTTGCTCGCACAGCTCCCGCTTGGTCTGCGGCCGGCCGACGGTGCGCGGCCAGTCCTTCAGCGGCTTGTAGAAGATGTAGAGGTCGTTCTCGTTCGGGGCCATCGGGTCGGTGGCCACTTCGCTGGTGCCGATGCGGGAGAAGACGCGCGTCACCTCGGGGAACTTTTCCCGGATGATGCGCTCGGCCTTCAGCTCCTGCGCAAGGGATTCGTCCAAGCTCATGCCGACCTCGCGATACACCATCGCGGTGATGGCGCCCTCGTCGAGCTTGGGCACGAACTCCGCGCCGAGTCGCAGGTAGAGCGCGGCGGAGGCGACGAGGATGGCGACGGCCCCGCCCACGGTGAGCCAGCGCCAGCGCAAGGCGCGCAGCAACGTGGCTTCGTAGGCGGCCTTCGCAGTGCGGATGAGGAAGTTGTCCTTCTCCTCGATTTTGCCGCGCAGCAGGTAGGAGCACAGCACGGGCATCAAGGTGAGTGCGAGCAGGAGCGCACCCGCGAGCGCGAGCATCACCGTGAGCGCCATGGGCCGGAACATTTTTCCCTCGATGCCGCTCAACGCAAGGATGGGCACATAGACCAGCGTGATGATGAGCACGCCAAAGAACATCGGGTTGCCCACCTGCTTGCTGGCGCTGAGGACGGTGTGGGCGCGCTCCTCCGTGGTGAGCGTGCGGCCGAGGTGCTGCTGTCGGTGCGCGAGCTGGCGGACGATGTTCTCCACCATCACGACCGCGCCATCAATGATGAGGCCGAAGTCCACCGCGCCCAGGCTCATCAGGTTGCCGGAAATCTCGTAGCGCACCATGCCGGTGATGGCGAAGAGGAACGACAGCGGAATGGCCGTGGCCACAATGAGCGCCGCCCGCCAGTTGCCCAGCAGCGCCATGAGCACGACCACGACCAGCACCGCGCCCTCGAACAGGTTGTGCTTCACTGTGCCGATGGTGCGGTCCACCAGCTCGGAACGGTCATACACCGTGGTCAGCTCCACGCCGGGCGGCAGTTTCTCCCGCACGGTGTCGAGCCGTGGCAATACCCGCTGGCAGACCACGCGGGCATTCTGGCCGGCGAGCATCATCACGGTGCCGAGCACGGCCTCCTCGCCATCCATCGTGGCGGCCCCGGTGCGGTATTTCGCGCCGACGGCCACATGGGCGAGGTCCTTCACGCGCAGCGGGGCGAGCGCACCGCCGAACTTCACGGGCAGCTCCGCAATCTCCTCCGGCGACTGCACCTTGCCCACGGCGCGGATGGTGAACTGCTGGCCGCCCCGGCTGACGATGCCGCCGCCGGCGTTCTCGACATTGCCGCGAATCACGTCCGCCAGGTCCGCCACGGTCATGCCCGCCTGCGTGAGCGCGTCGAGCTTCGGCTCGACCAGCACCTGACGCTGGTGCCCGCCGCTGGAGTTGATTTCCGCGACGCCGGGAATCTGCCGGAGCAGCGGCTTCACGAGATATTCCTGCGCGTCGTAAAGCTCCATCAGGGCTGATTGCACGTCGGTGGGCCGTTCCGATGCGCCCGGCTTCCAGCGCAGCGTGTAGTAGAAAATCTCCCCGAGGCCGGTGCTGATGGGCGCGAGCTTGGGCGAGCAGCCGGGCGGAAGCGAATCCAGGACGCCGGTGAGCCGCTCGGCCACGAGCTGGCGGGCGCGGTAGATGTCCGCGCCGTCCTCGAAATTCAGCGTGACCTGCGAGAGGCCGAACTTGGTGAGCGAGCGCATGCCGGTGACGCTGGGCAGGCCCTGCATTTCCAACTCGATTACGCGCGTGACGGCCTTCTCCGATTCCTCCGGGGCCATCGCTGGCACCTCGGTGTTGATCTGCACCTGCACGCCCGTGAGGTCCGGCACCGCGTCAATCGGCAGATGCAGCACCGACCACAAGCCGCCCGCCAGCAGCGCTGCGGCGAGCAACAGCACCAGCGCACGCTGGCGCATCGAAAATTCCAAGATCCGGTCAATCATGGCTGGACTCCTCCCGTGGTCGGGGCGAGCAGCTTCAACTGCGCGCCGGTGGCGAGTTCAATCTGCTGTCCGGCCTCCATGGCTTCACGCCGCGTTTCCAGCAACGCGTCGAGCGCGTCGAGGGATTGCTTCTGCATCTCGACGTAGGTGGCGATGGGCACCGCGCCGAGGCGATAGTGGCGGTCGGCCAGCTCCGCCGCCTCGCGGAAGCGTTCGACGGAATCTATCCGCCAGTGGCTCATCTCGCGCAGGCGTGCCTCGTAGGTCGTGGCGTGCTCCAGCAACCGCTGTTCGATGGTCCGTTGCGTCACCAGCAGCGACGTCTGTGCCTGGTCCTGCCGGGCCTTCGCGATTTCGATGCCGCCCTTGTTCTGGTTCCACAGCGGCAACGGGAGGGAAAAGCCCAGCCCGAGCATGCGGTCTTTGCCGTTGGATGACTCCTGCACATAATAGGGTGCGACGGTCACAGCGGGGTAGCGCTCGTTCTTCGCGAGGTCCACACGGAAGCCCTGCTGTTCCAGTTCCAGCGCGCGCTGGCGCAGCTCGAAGTTGTTCGTGCGCGCGAGCGCGAGCAACGTGTCGAGACTCGGCAGCGCGGCGAACCGCAAGTTGCCGGGGCTGACCCGCAACGTGGATTCCAGGGGCTGGCCGCGCAGGAGATTCAGTTCTATGAGCGCCTGCCGGGTGGACTTCAGCGCGTCCGCCGCGCGTCGGCGATAGGTGATGCTATTGGCTTCGAGGATGCGCGTTTCCAGCAGCGGCGCGACGCCGGCGGGGTCGCGTTGCACGGCGATTTCCTGCAAGGCGAGGAAGCGGTCCGCCGTCTCCCGCGTGGTCTCGGCCTTCTCCAGAGCCACCGCCAGGTTGTGGCCCAGCGAACGGGCGCGGGCCGCGAGTGCGGTGCGGAACTGCGCGAGGCCCAGATCCGCCATCGCTACCTGACGGTTGGCGATGGATTTGCGCAACGCCATGCGGCCCGGCCACTCGAAGGACTGGCTCACGCTCACCGACCACGCCAGCCCTTCGCCCTGCAGCGTGCCGGCGGTGTCGGTGGAGCGCTTTTGAGCGAACTGCGTTGCCAGCTCGGGATTGGCGGCCTGGCCTGCGACGCGGCGCTCGCCTTTCGCGGCGGCCTGCTCGGCCTCGTAGAAGCGCAGTTCGGGATTGCTGGCCAGCACGTCGCTCACGAGCGCGTCGAGCGTCAGCGGGCCGGGTTCAGGGACGAGACGGGTTTCGGCCGCGGGCGCGGCGCTGGCCATGCTGCTCACGGAGATGAGCGCGGCCAAAGGCAGACAGTTGAAGAATGATTTCAGAATGGATTTCATACGGGTAACAAAGTCTAGGTTGATAACGGGCTGGGAACGGACTCCTCGCGCAAACGGGCGTGGAAGCGGTAAACAGAAAAGCCCGCAACCGGCCTGAGAACTCAGACCAACCGCGAGCCGAGGAGGGGAATCAAACGAGGAGAACCGTCGAGCGAATTTGCAGGAGTCGATCCGACAGCACCGGCGGCGGGCGCGGGTGCAGGGGGGCAGTGCGTTCAGGGAGTGAAATCAGCGCTGCCGTGGCAGGGGATACCGGAGCCGTCAGCGCCAAGGTCTGCGGCGCGGGGCGCACCGATTGAGACTCGATGAAGTTCGCCGCTCCGCCTGTGAACTGAATCACATGGTCGGTCTGGGACGAGGCATCATTCGCCAGCGAAGCCAGCACGTTTGCGGCTAGACAGTGGTGGTGTCCGAACGAACGGTCATGCCCAAGCACGAGGCGGGCACCGCGTTGCTCGTGGTGGAGCACCACCGCCACTCCGCTCTCCTGCGCAATAATGGCCGAGGCATGCGAACCATCCGCCAAGGCAATGAGGAATACGGCGAGCGGCCAGAGCCAAGTAAGCGTGCCGAGCATGGCCGACAGGCAACCCCAAGCCGCCAGCCGGCCGCTGGCGTGGCATTGTGTCTGGCGAACTCTCACGCCTGATAGATGCGCTGCTACGACGCGTTGTTCAAATCTATTTAATCTGGCGCGTGTGCCCCCGTGGCATCGGGCTGGCTGATTCGACACTGGCTGCTTCGAGCGTTGCCTCGGCCTCACGCGCAGCCTTTTAATGCCGATGTGCCGCTGAACCGCCAAGCCATCAACCACGAGATTCTGCTCGGGCTGTGGAAGATTTACCTCCTCCACCACGCCGCCGAGGGTGCCGTGGTGGGCAACTGGGTGCTGGAGGAACTCCGCCACCACGGTTACGAGGTCAGCCCCGGCACGTTCTACCCCATCCTCGCCCGCAAGGAGCGGCTGGGCTGGCTGCGCGGGGACCAGCATGCAGGCCGGGGCAACCGGCAGCGACGCACTTTGCACATCACGGCGGAAGACCGGCGTGTGCTCGCGCTTGTGAAGCGAGAGGTCAAGGGAGCTACGCGCCGAGGTGAAACCGCTTGCCTGAGCTTTTGGTTCTGAGATAAGTCCGCACGCCTTATGAGAACAGGCCTTTTCAGCCCTATTGTGCTCCTTGTCAGTGCCGCTGCTACCGCCGCGCAGGCGAACACTAACACGGCGGAGTGGTGTTCTTATCCGATGCTTCCGCCGATGAACGTCACCGCCCGGCGTATCGAAGCCCCGCCGCTCCGACTCCCTTATCTGGTGGAGTCCATCGAGGCGGAGGAGTTGGCCGAGCGCCTGCCCCGCACCTTGCCCGAGGCGCTGCGCGACACGCCGGGAGTGATGGTGCAGAAGACCGGTCATGGGCAAGGCTCGCCGTTCATCCGCGGTTTCACGGGCTTCCGCACGCTGTTGCTGGTGGATGGCATCCGGCTCAACAACTCCACTTTTCGCGAGGGGCCAAACCAGTATTGGAACACGGTGGACCCGCTCACCATTGAGCGCATCGAAGTGGTGAAAGGCCCGTCCTCCGTGCATTACGGAAGCGACGCCATCGGCGGCACGGTCAACGCGTTGACAGTCGGGCCGTCGGGCTACGCGGATGGCTTCGGCTGGGAGCGGCGCGCGTTCTATCGCGTGTCCTCGGCGGAGAGTTCGCACACGGCCCGCGCAGAGGTGAGCGGGCACTTTGGCAAGGACGTGGGCTTTTCCCTCGGCGGCTCGTGGAAGGACTACGGCGATTTGCGCGGCGGGCAGGAAGTTCGTCGGCAGAGAGCAACGGGCTATGAGGAGCGCGACCTCGACGGGAAAGTGGAGTGGAACGTGAACCCGAACGCGCGGGTCATCGTGGCGCATCAGACCGTGGACCAGGACGACGCCTGGCGCACACACCGCACCACGCAAGGCATCTCCTGGCGCGGCACCACGGTGGGCACGGACCAGGTTCTCAGCTACGACCAGAACCGCCACCTGAGCTACGTGCAGTATCACGCGGAGCAGTTGACCGGCTTCGCGCAGGAGGCGCACGCGAGCGTGTCGCATCACTTGCAGCGCGAGACGGAGTTCCGCCGGCTCGCCGCAGGGACTTCCACCGTGCAAGGCTTCGAGGTGACAACGCTGGGGTTGAACTTCCACCTTGTGAGCGAGACGCCCGTGGGCCGCTGGGTTTATGGCGCGGAGTATTACCACGACTGGGTGGGCAGCTTCCGGCGGAACTTCAGCGCGGCGGGTGCGTTGACGGGCACGCCGGCGCAAGGTCCGGTGGCGGATGACGCGACGTATCATCTGGCGGGGTTGTTCGCCGAGGACACGATTCCATTTCTGAACGAGCGGGTGGAATTGTCGTTGGGCGGGCGCTTCACCTACGCGGCAGCGGACGCTGCGCGGGTCATCAATCCCGTCGGCGGCGCGACCATCCGCGTGAGCGACGCCTGGCACGCCTTCACCGGCAGCGCGCGCATCATCTGGCATGTGGACGAGCGGGACCGCTGGCACGTCTTCGCCGGGGCGTCGCAAGGCTTCCGCGCGCCGAACCTTTCGGACCTGACGCGCTTCGACATCGCGCAGACGGGCGAACTGGAAACGCCGCAACCGAACCTGAAGCCGGAGCATTTTCTCACGCTGGAGAGCGGCGTGAAGGTGCAGCACGAGCGCTTCACGGCGCAGGCGAGTTACTTTCACACGTTTGTTAGCGACCTCATCGTCCGCACGCCCACCGGGGCCATCATCGGCGGCCTGGCGGAGGTGACGAAGCTGAACTCCGGCTCCGGCCACATCCACGGCATCGAGTTCGACGGCAGCGTGCGCCTAAACCCGCAGTGGACGTTGCGGGCGAACGCAACCTGGATGGAGGGCTGGATTGACGTGTTTCCTGCCACCGTCGGCGCGGCGAAGCAGCGCGAACCGGCCTCACGGCTGATGCCGGCGACAACGCAATTCGCGCTCAAGTATGAGGAGCCGGCGCAGCGCTGGTGGGCGGAGACGGGCGCGACGGTGGCGGGCGAACAGGACCGCCTGTCCTCCGCCGATGTGCGCGACACGCAACGCATCCCGCTGGGCGGCACACCGGGCTTCGCGGTGTATCACTTCCGCGCGGGCTGGCGGCCGGTGAAAACATTCAACCTGACCGGGGCGATTGAGAACCTCACGGATGAGGACTACCGCATCCACGGCTCCGGCCTCAACGAGGCAGGTCGCAACTTCATCCTCTCAGCGGACTGGCGGTTTTAGGCGTGCGGCTAAATGCCTTCGCCCGGGCTGAGCGAGAGGCTGTGGGTGACGGACACTTCCGGGGGCAATGTCTCGCCTTCACGGGAGAGCACTCTGTATTGGCGGATTTGCAGGGAGACTTCGCGGCCCTCGGTGAGGTTCAGCCGCGTGTATTCCTCCTTCGACATGCGGGCGCGGATGATGAGGCCGCTGGGGAGTTCGAGTTCGAGGCGCAGAAGGACGCCGAGGAAGTAGGTGTGGCGCAGGACCGCGAAGTGGCGGTGGGCGGTGAGGTCGTTGGAAACCTGCACGGCGTAGGGACGGAAGCCAATGCGGAGGCGCTGGCCGTCGGTGACGCCGTGCGTGGGGAACTCCAGTTCGCCGTAGCGCGCCACGCCCTCGTGCACCTCGCAGTCGAGGACGTTCATCACGCCGATGAAGCGCGCGACGAACTCGCTGGCTGGCTCCTCATACACTTCGCGGGGTGTGCCGATTTGCGCGAGCCGGCCCTTGTCGAAGATGACGATGCGGTTGCTGACTTCCATCGCCTCTTCCTGGTCGTGCGTGACGAAGATGGTCGTGACGTTCAGCTCGTGGTGGAGGTTGACGAGCATCTCGCGCAGCTCCTGGCGGATTTTTGCGTCCACGGCGGCGAACGGTTCGTCGAGCAGGAGAACGTCCGGCTTGGGCGCGAGCGCGCGGGCGAGGGCGACGCGCTGACGCTGGCCGCCGGAAAGCTGGTGGGGAAAGCGATTCTCCAAATCCTTCAAGCCGAGCAGTGCGATCAGCTCGGCCACGCGTGCGTCGCGGTCGGCCTTTGTCCACTTCTTGATTTTGAGGCCGAAGGCGATGTTGTCCGCCACGCTCATGCTCTTGAAGAGCGCGTAGCCTTGGAAGACGAAGCCGATGTTGCGCTTCTGCACGGGCACGTCGTTGACGCGCTTGCCGCGCACGAAAATCTCGCCAGCGGTCGGCGCTTCGAGGCCGGAAATCATGCGCAACACGGTGGTCTTGCCGCAGCCGGACGGGCCGAGCAACGCGACGAGCTGGCCGTCGGCGACGGTGAAGCTCACGTCGTTGACGGCGGAGACGCCGCCGAACTGTTTGGTGATGTTCTTAAGCTCGATGCTCATTGCGTGGTTGCTTGTTCCGCCTGCTGCGCCAGTTCTTCCAGCTTCGCCTCACGCCATTCCAGCCAGGTCTTCAAGCCCAGCGTCAGCAGCGCGCCGAGCGCTAGGATGCTCGCCACGGCGAAGGCGGCGGCACCTTGGTATTCGTTGTAGAGCTTCTCGACGTGCAGCGGAACGGTGTCGGTCTTGCCGGTGATGTGACCGCTGACGACGCTGACCGCGCCGAACTCACCAACGCAGCGCGCGATGCACAGGATGGTGCCGTAGAGCAGGCCCATCTTCACGCTGGGCAGCGTGACATACCAAAAGGTCTGCCAGCCGTTCGCGCCGAGCGTGAGCGCGGACTGCTCTTGGTCCGAGCCGGCGGCCTGCATGATGGGAATCAACTCACGCGCGACGAACGGGAATGTGACGAAGAGCGTCGCCAGCGCGATGCCGGGCACGGCGAAGATGATGCGGATTTCACGGTCGGCCAGCCACTCGCCGAAGAAGCCTTGCAGGCCGAAGAGCACGACGAACATCAAGCCCGCCACGACCGGCGACACGGAGAACGGGAGGTCAATCAGCGTGATGAGGAGCGACTTGCCACGGAACTCGAACTTCGTGATGGCCCACGCGGCGGCGAGGCCGAACAGGACGTTGAGCGGCACGCAGATGACCGTGACGAGCAGCGTGAGCTTCATCGCGGAGAGGGTGTTGGGATGCTTGAGCGCGTCCCAATACACCGTGAAGCCCTTGGCGAAGGCCTGCGCGAAGACGTTCACCAGCGGCAGCAATAGGAAGACGAGCGAGAAGAGCAGCGCGACGGTGATTAGCAGCCACTTGACGAAAGGCGATTCCTCCGTGCCGCGCTGGGACTTGCGGTGGCCGGCGCTGATTTGGCGTTTGGGGATGCCGGCCATGTTAGCGAGAGAAGCGGTTGGCCCACTGTTCGAGCACGTTGATGACGGCGAGCAGCGCGAAGGAGATGACGAGCAGCACCACGGCCAGTGCCATTGCGCCGGTATAGTCGTATTCCTCCAGGCGGATGACGATGAGGTAGGGCGCGATTTCGGTCTTCATCGGGAGGTTGCCGGAGATGAAGACGATGGAGCCGTATTCGCCAATGGCCCGCGCGAACGCGAGCGCGAAGCCCGTCATCACGGGCGGCAGCAGCGTCGGCGCGATGACGCTGACGAACGTGCGCAGGCGGCCCGCGCCGAGCGTGGCGGCGGCTTCCTCCACGTCGCGGTCGACATGCTCCAGCACGGGTTGCAGCGTGCGAACGACGAACGGCATTCCAACAAACGTGAGCGCGATGACCACCCCGAGCGGCGTGAACGCGCCCTTGATGCCCATCGGCACGAGGAATTGCCCGAGCCAGCCATTCTCCGCAAAGAGACTCGCCAGCGTCAGACCCGCGACCGCCGTGGGCAGCGCGAAGGGGAAGTCCACGAGCGCGTCAATGAAGCGCCGGCCCGGGAAGTCGTAGCGCACCAGCACCCACGCCAGCAGCGTGCCGAACAGCGCGTTGATGATGGCGGCGGCGAGCGACGCGCCGAACGTAAGCTGGTAAGCCGCGAGTGCGCGGTCCGTGGTGGCGAGCTTCCAGAAGTCCGCCCACGAGAGGCTGAACGTGCGCAGGAACAGTCCACCGATGGGAATGAGCACCAGCACGCTCAAGTAAAAGAGCGTGAAGCCCATCGTCAGCCCAAAGCCGGGCAGGACTCGGAAGCTTTTTTCAGCCATGAAGCGGGAGTGGCAAGGCGCAGTTGCTGGTGACTAACGGAGAGTTTAACACGACTGGGAACCGAACAAGGTCAAATGTTCTGCGCGTAGGCGATGAACTGGCTGTATTCGGTCAGGATGGTTTGCAGCGCAGCGGAAAAGGCCTCGACCTGGCGTTCCACGGGCGAGCGTTGCGGCGTCTCGAACGTGATTTCAAAGGGACGGTCGGACTGACCGGGGGGCGACTGGAGCATCCCGCGATAGCCTCGGTTGATGATGCCGTTGGCCGCCGGGAACCCGTCAATCTCGTGGCTGTGATTCCGAGGCAGGAAGCCGGCGGCGCTCGCCAGCGCGGGTTCCAGGAGAAACTCGGACAGCACATCGCAGCCGACGAAGCCATACAACCCGTCGCTGGTGTCGTCCGTGTGCAGCGTGATGATGCCGTGGAAGGCGTGCAGGTAGATCTCGCTCTCCAGCAGCCGCACCTCCGGTTGTGTCGAGTGCCGCCAAAACTCGCGGTTCAAGTCCCGGCCGCTGCGCGCGTGGCGGGTGTTGTCCTCGAAGCCGGTCGGGTTGCAGATCGGGTAGATGAAGAGCGCGTAGCCCTTGGCGATGTCTGGGTTCTGTTCCAGCGCGGCGACGAAGCGCGTAAGCGCCAGCGCGCCCTCCGGTTCATCACCGTGAATGCCCGCGAAGATGCCGATGCGCAATGTGTCACCGCCGCCCTTCGGTCCGAGATAGACGTAGCGCGGCAGGCTGTAAACACGGCCTTCACTCTCGAACTCACCGAGCGGCTTGCGGATGAAGTCGGTCGAGCGCGCGGCAATTTCATCGAGCGGGGCCAGCACGGTGTCCAGCGAGCGCTTTGGCAGCGTGGCGACGGGAGCGAGGGCGAAGTCTTTCACAAAGGCAGTGGTCATGTCGGGTGGGGTGCGGTTTCTGGGCGGCGGCTGGAATGCACGCCAGCCGCCGCCGGGAGGAGCCAAGCTACTTGCGCTGGATTTGGTCGAAAACTCCGCCCTCGGCGAAGTGCGTCTTGGTTGCCTTCTGCCAGCCGCCGAAGACTTCATCGACGGTGAACAGTTGAAGCTTCGGGAATTTGTCGGCGAACTTGGTCGCCGCCGCCGCGGAGCGTGGGCGGTAGTAATTTCGGGCGGCGATTTCCTGGCCTTCGTCCGAGTAGAGATAATCCAGATAGCCCTTGGCCACGTCGGCGGTGCCGCGCCGCTTCACGACCTTGTCCACGACGGTCACGGGCGGTTCGGCGAGTATGCTGACGGAGGGCACGACGAGTTCGTAGCCGCCTTTGGACTGTTCTTTGAGCGCGAGGAAGGCCTCGTTCTCCCAGCCCACGAGCACGTCGCCGATGCCGCGCTGGATGAACGTGGTGGTCGCGCCGCGTGCGCCGGTGTCGAACACGGGCACGTTCTTGTAAAACTTCGCGACGAACGCCTTCGCCTGGGCTTCGTCGCCGTTGTTCTGCTTCAGCGCGTAGCCCCAGGCCGCAAGATAGGTCCAGCGCGCCGCGCCGGAGGTTTTAGGATTCGCCGGGATGATGCCGATGCCGGGCTTCACGAGGTCGTTCCAATCCTTGATGCCCTTGGGGTTCCCCTTGCGCACGAGGAACACAATTGTGCTCGTGTAGGGCGAACTGTTTTGCGGGAGGCGCTTCTGCCAGTCGGCGGGCAGCAGGCGGCCTTTCTCCGCGACGGCGTCAATGTCGTAGGCCAGCGCGAGCGTGACGACATCGGCTTCGAGGCCGTCAATCACGGCGCGCGCCTGCTTGCCGGAGCCGCCGTGCGATTGCTGGACCGTGACCTTGTCGCCGGTCTTGGCCTGCCAATGCTTGGCGAAGGCGGTGTTGAATTCCTGATACAACTCACGGGTCGGGTCGTAGGAGACGTTGAGGAGTTTGATGTCCTTGGCGGACGCGGTGAAAGCGATCGCAAGTGTCAGCGCGACGGACAGCAGGTGGGGGAGTGATGATTTCATGGGCGGTGGATTCGAGTTGGACAGATTCGGCGTGGCTGGGATTGGGAATGTTTTGCGTTTCATCAGAAGGCGTTCACGAGGATTTCGAGGTAGAAGAAGTCTGAGTCTCGCTGGCCCGCACTGCGGGTGAAGCCCCCGGCGAAGAAGTGCGAGTAGCCCACCGTGACTTCCGCCTTGCTGGTGACTTGATGCCGGGAACGAATGTCAAATTCGTGGCCGATGTAACTGCCACTGCGACCGGTCCGATCACGATAGGCGGTGTCCGGGCCGCCCACGGCCCGGAGGTTGTTGAAGCGATCGGTATCGCTGGCCAGCCAGTAGAAGCTATGGCCAGCATCCACGCGCACCTTGTTGTGAGGCTGAAACTCCAACCGCAGCTTGGGGGTGCTGATGTTCTCCCAGACGATGTAGTCGTTCGCCGACCACGGGCGGGCGAATCCGTAGAAGCGCTCAAAGCGCTCGTTCTGGCTGTCATTGGGGTTGCGGTCCCCGGTGGCGTAACCGTAGAAGGCGCTCAACCGAGGCTTCCAAGCATGTGTGAACGTGTAGCCCACCTCGCTGGTCAGGCCGAAGGCGCGGGTGGCTTGGGAGCCGGTCGCGGTGTTTTGGTAGCCGAACTGGTGGACCGCATCGAAGTCATAATCAAACGCCGTCTGGCCCACCCGGCCATAACCGCGCAGGGCCAGGGAGTGAACCTCGCGCTCCAACTGGGCGGCGGGCTGGTTCCGCGTGGGGCCGGTGGCGGCCTGGCGCAGCATCAGGTAGTAAGGCTCCAAGGTGATGCTGTCGGACCAGCCGCGCCAATGTCCGATGGCTCCGAAAACCCACTGGCCCTCGGTCGGTTCGTCCACGTTGTATTTCAGCCGCAGGTTGGGCTGAACCGCCAGCAGGTCCAACTGCCAGTCATTCTCCTCACGCCCCAAGGTCGCGCGGAAGCCGTCGAAGGTATTGGGCGTGTTGCGCCACTGGTTGTTGCCCAAGAGCCGGCGGTCCAGAAACTCGAAGTTCATCCGCCCCGCCCGCACGCTTAACGGCCGTGGGTTGCCCAGTCCGTCGTGGCCGAGCAGGGTGGCGAGGTAAAGCTCCGCATACAGCATGGTGGGCTCGAACTCGTCCACATCGCGGTTGTCGCGGACAAATCCGCTGTTGTAGCGCCGCGAATCCGTCAGCTCGACGGCGAAGCGGAAAGGGTCCGCGATTTCCTTGATGCCGAGATAGGCGCGGGTGCGGTGCAGCAGGGGTTGGTCGAGGCCGAGCCGGTTGCGGCGGATGTCATCCTGCCGGTATTCGTAGCGGAACCGATAGTCCAGCCCCACGTCCAGCCAGGTCAGTTCCTTGAACGCGTCCACCCCGGATTTGCTGAGTTCGCGGACATACCGGGGCGGATCGGGATCGCGCCGGGTGCTGTAACTTCGGGCATTCCGATAATAGGACTTGGGCGGCGCAGGCGGCCGGCCGGCACGATTCACAACGGTTGGGGAGTTCGTTCGCACCTCAGTGCTTGGAGCTTGTCCGGAACTGGGGTGGAGCGTTGCCAGATGGAGGGCTGTCGCGGAAATCGCGAGGAGCCAGGTGCGGTTCATTCAGGTTTGGTTTCATTTTTAAGGAACCTCCGGGGTGGGTCGGTTTGCCTGATTGGGTTAGTTGGCCTCCAAGGATTTGGTTGGCGTTGGCCGGGCCTCGGCGGCGGGCTTGTCGAGCCGGACCTTTTCGGTCCGCTCGATTTGCACCACGCGCGAGTCATGCACGGTGATTTGCACGACGCCGAAACGGAGTTGTCCGACTTGCTCGGCCACGAGGGCCAGCCAGTCGCTTTGAGCTTCATTTCGGATTGCCGATGGCTTCGACATGGAGGCGAGTTTAGGTATATACTCTACTAAGTCAATAGAGATTAAATAAGTTAGCGAAGTTCCTTATTTTATGGCCTGAAAACGCCATCAGGTTGGGAGATTTCACCAATCTTGACCAAATTGATGGGCCTTTTATCATCCGCACATGAAGATCTCCGTTCGAGGCGAGTATGCGCTGCGTGCTTTGCTGGTCTTGGGGCTGAACTACGACCGTGATGTGGTGCGCATCCAGACCATTTCTGAGCAGCAGAACATTCCGAAGCGCTTCCTCGAACAAATCCTCACCGACCTCAAATCGCTCGGCGTGGTCGAGAGTCGGCGCGGAGTGGCGGGCGGCTACCGGCTGGCGCGCCCGCCGGAGTTCGTGACGCTGGCGGCGGTCATCCGGCACATCGAGGGCCCGCTCGCGCCCGTGAGCTGCGTGAGCGAGCGCTTCTACGAGAAGTGCTCCTGTCCCGATGAGAGCAAGTGCGCCATCCGCAGCGTGATGAAGGAGGTGCGCGAGGCCATCGTGAAGATTCTGGAGAATGTGACCGTGGCGCAACTGTGCGAACGCGTGAAGCTGCTTCAAGGCGAGCATACTAATCCCCTCGACTACGTCATCTGAGGTGAAGCGCCCGGCCCGCACGCCGTGTCTTGCGGTGCCTGAATGGCTCCGATAGTTTCTGACGAAGTTGAAGAAAAGTTCGCGACCAGAAATTCCGCGCAAAGCGGTGTATCGGCTCTCCATCTACCTGCGCTGTCTGCTGCGCTTGAAGGAGAACGGGCTGCCCACCATCGCCAGCGAGGCGCTGGCGCGGGCGGCGGGAGTGAAGTCCACGCAGTTGCGAAAGGATCTGGCCTACTTCGGCACGTTTGGCACACGCGGGTTGGGTTACGATGTCGAGCAATTGGCCGGGATGATCGCCGACGTGCTGGGCACGAGCCAGTTGCAGCCGGTGGTGCTGGTGGGGGTGGGCAACCTCGGCGCAGCGCTGCTGGCTTACCAAGGTTTCGGTCCCGAGGGCTTTGAAGTGGTTGCCGCCTTCGACGCGGAGCCCCAGAAGGCAAGGGCCCGCGCCGCTTTTCAACCCATTCTGCCCATGCCGGAGATGGCGCGCATCATCCGGGACCGTCACGTGAAGATGGCGATTATCACTGTGCCGGTGACGGCCGCGCAGGAGGTGGCCAACCAACTGGTGGCGGCGGGCATCGTGGGCATCCTGAACTTCGCGCCCATCGTGCTTCAGGTGCCGGAGGACGTGACCGTGAACGGGGTGAACCTGGCCATCGAGCTGGAGAACTTGAGTTACTTCATCCAGCACTGAAGCTGGTCCGGATAAAACGAGGCGAAGGGCAGGGGGCGTGAATGGTTGCCTGCAACGCCAGTCCAGTCTCACGCCTCGCGGCTGAAAACGCGAATTGCCAACCGCGTGATGGGCAGCTAATCAAACGCAGTCGAACGGGTCTTGCGGGTCAATTCTATGTTTCGAGACATCGGTGGACTGGTCATTTTGTTCTGGCGCACCTTGCTGGCGCTGCCGCTGGCGTTGCGGCAGCGGCGCAAGGTGGCCGAGCAGTTTTATGAAGTGGGCATGGCGAGCCTGCTGATGGTCTGCATTCTCTCCGTCTTCATCGGGGGCGTGCTGGCGCTGGAGATTGGGCCGGTGATGGTGGAGCGCGGCCTCGCGAATTACCTCGGTGGCATCCTGGGCCTGGCCATCTGCCGGGAGCTGGCCCCGACGCTCATGGCGGTGCTCATCGCCGGGCGCATCGGCTCGTCCATGGCGGCGGAGATTGGATCAATGGCGGTTTATCAAGAGATTGATGCGCTGCGGACGATGAACATCAACCCAGTGCATTACTTGGTGCTACCGCGGATTCTCGCCCTCGCGGTGGCGCTGCCGATGCTGGTGATTTTCGCCGACCTCGTGGGCTGGATGGGCGGGGCGCTCGTCTGCTCCACGAACCAGCAGATCGTGGTGGGCATGCAGTCCTTCTTTGCGAACCTGCGCGAAACGGTGGACGTGCAGGACGTCGCGCACGGGCTCATCAAGACTTTCGTCTTCGCTCTGGTCATCGGCACGGTGTCCTGCCATCAGGGACTCTCCACCATCGGGGGCCCGCGTGGCATCGGGCGCACGGTCACCAAGGCAGTGGTCAACTCCATCGTGCTTATCTTGATCCTCGACTACTTCCTGACGCACCTGTTGGTGCAGCTTGAAAAATGAGCAGCTCTGGAAACAACGACAGCGTGCGCGTGCAGGTTCGCGGACTGCGGAAGAGCTTCGGCGAACATGAAGTCTTGCGCGGGGTGGACCTCACCGTGGAGCGCGGGGAAATTTTCGTCCTGATGGGGCCCAGCGGCAGCGGCAAGAGCGTGCTGCTCAAGCACATCATCGGTCTGGAGGAGCCCGATGCGGGGGAGATCCTCATCGAAGGCCAGGGCGTTAACACCGAGGGCCTGCGCGACCGCTACCGGATGGCGATGGTCTTCCAGTCCGGCGCACTGCTGAATTCGCTGACGGTCGGCGAAAACGTCGGCCTTTATCTCCGGGAGCATCGGCTCAAGCCCGAGGCGGAAATCCAGCGCGTCATCGCGGAGAAGCTGGACATCGTCGGCCTGAGGGGCACCGAGGAGAAAATCCCCGGCGAGCTTTCCGGCGGCATGAAGAAGCGGGTGGCGCTCGCTCGTGCGCTGGTTATCGAGCCGCAGCTCATCCTTTATGATGAGCCCACCAGCGAGCTGGACCCGCTGATTGCGATCACGATTGGTCAGGAGATTCTCGCCCTGCGGGATCGCACCCACGCCACTAGCCTCGTGGTCACCCACGACCGCGATCTCGCCTTTGGCATCGCGGACCGCATCGCCATGATTGCCGACGGCGAGATCCTTGAGATAGGCCGGCCTGAGGACGTGCGCCGCAGCCAGCATCCGCTGGTGCGGAAGTTTTTGACCGCCGACTTCAAACTGAAACCACAATGAGCTACGAAGCGATTTCTGCCACCAAGGGGCGCGGATGGCGCTATAAGAAATTTCTTTTTGAGCCTGCTGTGCTTCTTGGTGGCAAATCTTTTTTG
>CAMCFN010000074.1 GCA_945874145.1 Akkermansia muciniphila | reverse complement strand
CGGGGGCAACCTCCCAAACCTGGCCGATCCCCAGATCCCGCACTCGTTTACGCCACAGGTTCACCGTGGGCCGGCTGACGTGGAGGCGGGCTGCCATCGCCTGATTCTGTTCGCCGGCCAAGGCACCCAAGACGATCCGGCAACGAAGTGCCACCTGCTGGGGCGTGCCGTGGGCGGCTGCCCATTGTTCGAGCTGGCCTTGATCAGCGGAACTCAACACGACGGGGAAACACGTTTTCGACATGAATTGAATCATGACGCTGAAAGATACACTGTAAACCTATTTGCGCGACACTACACTAGCCTTCTCCTACCACAAAGCAGATCTCGGGCAAAAGGCGATCGCGATGCTTGAAGAGGTGCTCGCATCGCGCCGCAAAGTTTTGGGCCCGCAGCACGCCGACACGCTCACGACCATGCATTTCCTCGCCGATGTTTATCAGAGAAATGGCCGCCGGAAGGAAGCGGTCGAGTTGTTTAATGAGGTGCTGGCGCTGCGTCGCAAAGGGCTCGGCCCCGAACATCCCGACACACTCATGACGATGCACTACCTGGCGCTGACCCACCTGGGATTTTGGGATCCATCTCTCGGCCCCCCAGGGGATGGTCGCAAGATGCTTGAAGAGGTCCTGGCGTTGCGTCGCAAGGTGCTCGGCCCGGAACATCCCGACACCCTGCTGTCGATGCACTACCTATCGAATAAACTAGGACGTCCGGACGAGACCCTTAGGATGCGCGAAGAGGTGCTGGCGGTGCGCCGCAAGGTGCTCGGACCGGAGCACCCGGACACCTTGAATGCCTTGGTCGGTTTGGGCACTTCCCTCCAAGCTGCAGGCCGTCGGGAGGAAACGATCAAACTACAGGAGGAGGCAGTGACGCTCGCTTGCAAGCTGTATGGTCTGAAGCACCGCAGCACCGCTGCCGTGGTGCGCACCCTGATGGATTCCTACGTCGCGATGGGCGACACAGCGAAGACCAAATCCCTTGAGCAAGAGCTCATTCTGATGATGGCCAAACCATTCTGGGCAGACCACGCCACCGACCCGAGGGTGGCCCGGCTTTATCAAGCCAACTTGAAGCCCTCCGACCTCCAGAAGGAACAGGACGGCACATGGTCGGTGTCTCTCGACAGGCTGAAGAACCTCAGCGAGGTGTCGGTCCTTCAACTGGCACCACCAGTCAGCAAGCTGGACCTTTCCTCCACAGCCGTGACCGATCTGAAGCCTGTCGCGAAACTGCCACTCCAGCAATTACGCCTTAACTCGACCCCGGTGACCGATCTGGCGCCACTGCGCGGGATGCCGCTCACCATGCTGGGGCTGGCAGGGTGCACGAAGATCACCGATCTCACGCCTCTCGTGGATTGCCGGAAACTGACCGCGCTGACACTCCCGCCAAACGCCAAAGACATCGAGTTCCTCCGCAGCCTACCCCAGCTCAAACGTCTGAGCTACGAGCCGGATCCGATTGACAACTTCCGGCCCGACAAGACCGCTGCGGAGTTTTGGAAGGAATACGACGCCAAGAAAGCCGCTGCGCCCAAGAAATAATGCGCACCTGCGCCACGCGATGGGATTTCAATGAAGCTTAGCCTCCCTCCCATTGAGATCGAAGTTACCAATCTCGGCGGGATTTGACACGACCACTGAGTGGTGCCCCAGGTGAAGTTGAAGCGGCTGGACGCAAAGTGAGGTTGCGCTAGCCTTGGCGCGACGCATGACTCCCGGTTCCTCCTATCGTCCCGGTCGTGAGATTGCTCGTGGCGGCATGGGCGCGGTGCTCGACGCACAGGACAACAAGCTCGGGCGCAACGTGGCGATGAAAGTCATGCTGCGGCGCAATGCCAGCGAGGAAGATCAACAACGCTTCCTCCTAGAAGCCCGCGTGCTGGGTCAGCTCGCGCATCCGAACATCGTCCCAGTCCATGACGTGGGCACGGATGAGCAAGGCCGGCTCTTCTACACCATGAAGCTCGTGCAGGGCGTCACGCTGCACGAGGTCATCGGCAAGCTGAAGGCCGGCGACAAGGACACGCTGGCCAAGTATCCGCTCAACGTGCTGCTCACCGTCTTCCAGAAAGTCTGCGACGCTGTGGCCTTCGCGCACTCGCGCGGCATCATCCACCGGGACCTCAAACCGCAGAACATCATGGTGGGCGAGTTTGGCGAGGTGCTCGTGATGGACTGGGGCTTGGCGAAGATTCTGCCGGGCAGCGCGGCAGCGGAGGAAGCGGCGAAGACCCCAATCCTCCGTGGCCAACTCGACCATACTGGGCCGACGGGGACGTTGATCGTCACGCCGGTGGCGCCGCCCCGTCCCCCGACCGAAGTGGAGCAGAACACGCTTCCCAGCAGCGGAGATACCGTGGCCACGCCGGTGTGGACCGCCGCGGCACAGGGCCCTCCCCTGGCGTGGACTTCCAGCACGCAACTCACCCTTGATGGCACGGTGATGGGGACGCCACACTACATGTCACCCGAGCAGGCTGACGGGCGGATCACCGATCTTGATGAAAGGTCGGATGTTTATTCCATGGGTGGCGTGCTCCATACGCTACTGACCTTGCGCCCGCCAGTGGAGGGCAAGGACGTGAGCGAGGTGCTGAATAAGGTGCTCTACGGTGACATCACCGCGCCCGCACTGGCGTCGCGGCGGAAGAAGCTCCCGCACTTGCCTGACGGAACGGTGCCTGAGGCATTGTCTGCGGTGTGCATGCAGGCCTTGCGGGTCGCGCGCCAGGAGCGTTACCAGACGGTGGCGGAGCTGGCGCGGGACATCGCGGCGTATCAGGGCGGCTTCGCCACGGCGGCGGAGCGGGCAGGGCCGCTCATGTTGCTCTGGCTGTTTCTCCGGAGGCACAAAGCGTTGTCCGCCGCCGCCGCCGTCATAATGCTGCTCACGGTCGGATTCATCGCGAGCCTTTCGCGAGAGCGCGATGTAGCAGAGCGCAACGCTGCGGATGCCCGGAACCACGCTGCAACCGCCGCAACGAACGAACTGCGGGCCATCGCCAGTGAGAAGCTGGCGCTCACCAGCGAGGCCAATGCCAAGCGCAGCGCCGAGCTGCAACGGCGCGCAGCGGTCCGCGCCCGGGTGCTGCTGGCGGACGCGGCGGCGGCGGCGGCGGACCTGCCCACCCTCGTGCAGGCGCTGGACCAATGCCCGCCGGATTTGCGCGACCAGACGTGGGAGTATCTCGCCGCCAAGCGCGACGCGTCGTTCGGGGAGTTGCGCGTCCCCGGCTTCGAGCGGCCGATAGTCATCGCCGCCGTCCCGGGGCAGCCCGGCCAGTTCGCACTGGCTAACGCGAACGGCGAAATCGCGTTTGTGAACGTGTCGAACTGCGCGGTGCAGCGCGTGGTGAAGACTGGGCGGAACGGGCTGACGCTGCTCACTTTCGATCCGAACGGAAAGGGCTTCGCTATTGCGCGACACGGCAGCTCCGAGGTGGATTGGTTCGACACCGCCAACGGACAGCGGCTGAAGACGGTTGCGCTGCCGCACCCAAATGTGCTCTGGCTGTCCGCAGGGCACAGTCGCGAGCAGCCCTTGGTGCTGGCCTATACTGCTGCGCCGAATCAGGTGCCGCGGCTCCAGTTGATCGACATGCACACGGGGGCCACGCGCTGGCAGGTGGACAGCTACTTCACCGGCGCGATGATTCATCCCGACGGTGACCGTGTCCTAGTCGGGAGCACCTATCGCCGGCTGCTCATTCTCGACACTGCCGATGGCGCAGAACGGGCGCGACTCGATGTGTTTGTGAATGCGCAGTCTCTCAGCCCAGACGGACGGCTGCTCGCAGTCGGCACCGCTTCGGGCGAAGTCTTGCTGGTGAACTCTGCAACCGGCGCGGTGGTCCAGCGCGCCAAAGCGTATTCCGGCTCGCTCAATTCGCTGGCATGGCTGGGCGACACGCATCTGCTAACGATGGGGACCGAGGGAAAGTTCGCAGAATCGCGCTGGGTGTTCCGGCTCGTGGAGACACAGTTGCTCACCTCGCGCGCAACGTTCTTCGGCCTGCGCCAGGGGCAAATCGAGACCGCGTGGAGCCTCCACCCGGACAGCGGCGACCTAGTGACGCTGGACCAGCCGCCGCGCCTCTGGAGCTTCCCCGTCGGCCGCGAGCTGGCACGCAAGACCCACGAATCCGAGCAGGCATGGGGTGGGGTGTTCGTGGCGGAAAGCAGGCTCATCGCCCGCAAGGATTTTCAGCTCACGCGCTACGACGACCGGCTCGTCGAGCTGGCGGGTGCAAGGTGGGACCACAATCTAGCTGCCACCCATTGGCCATCAAAGCAGCTCGCGCTGGCCAAACATACCCGCGGTTCCCAACCCAGCTTGAGGATCCTAGCCAACGCCGCTGAAAACCCCGTCGAGAAATTCAGCCTGCCCGTGCAAGTGCTGGTGAACAACATGGCCTTTGACCGCCTGGGCGAGCGTTTGGGAGTGGTCACTCGCGACGGTGCGATAGAGGCATTTTCACTCGTGGACGGGCGCAGCCTCTTCCACCGCAGGGGCAAGTTCGAGCGCCTGGTCTTCGCCGGCACGAATCTTTTCGCCATCGCCGCCTATGCCAGCACCGGGGAGAAACAAGACTACCGGCTCGAACGGGTGGACATCGAAGCAGTCCAGATCCGCAGCACGCTGAAACGGGACTTTCAGATCCGCTCGCTGGCCGTCTCGCCGGACGATCGGCTCGTGGCCTTCGCGGGTGGCGACCGAAATGT
Source organism: Akkermansia muciniphila (assembly GCA_945874145.1). GTDB lineage: Bacteria > Verrucomicrobiota > Verrucomicrobiia > Limisphaerales > SXTU01 > SXTU01. Next base: position 15,553 of record CAMCFN010000074.1, on the reverse strand, counting down.
TTACCTCCTGCCAACCGAGCCGCTGCCGGATGGGAACTTCAAGGAGGGCAGCTCCTTCCGCGCCCACGACGGCGAGATTGGCTTCGTGGCCTTCCACCCGACCCAGCCCATCCTTGCGACTGCCTCGGCTGACGGCTCGGTGAAATTGTGGGACCACCGTGACCCAAGGCGGCCGCTCGCCTACTTCCTCGGGCTGGAAGGAATGCCGGTGGCGCTTTCTTTCAACCCCAGCGGCACGCGCCTGCTCGTGGACGGCCAAGAGCGCACGACGCGCTTGTATGACGTGAGCGGTGTGACGGTGAAGTAGGAGCGCGGTGACTCGTCACCACGCGCCAAATTTCCCCTCGCCAGTCCGTCGCCATCTTTGCAGCATCGCCTCATCATGCATCGCCTCCTCGCCCTCTTTGCGGCTCTTTGCGTTCTATGTGGCCAAGCCTTATCCGCCGAGGCCCCGCCCATCCGCGTGCTGGTCTGGGACGAGCAGCAGGCCGCGCAGAAATCGGCTTACGACGGCGGCTTCCTCGGCGACACCATCGCGGCGTATCTCGCCAAGCAGCCGGGTTTCAAGGTCACTTCCGTCAACTTCGCCATGCCGAATCAGGGCCTCGCGGATGCCGAGCTGGACGCCGCGCAGGTCATCGTCTGGTGGGGCCACCAGAAGCACGGACTGGTCGAGCCGGCGCGCGTCGAGGCCGTCGTGCAACGCGTGCTCGACGGTCGGCTCGCGCTCGTCGCGTTGCACTCGGCGCACTGGGCGCGGCCCTTCGTGCGGCTCATGCAGGAGCGGGCCAAGGCCGATGCGCTCGCGCAAATCCCCGCCGCCGAGCGCGCCACGGCGAAGTTCGAGTATTTCAACGACAACCCGCTCGGCAAGGTGCCGCGACGCGACGCGCCACTGACGCCCGCGCTTCGCCACGAAGACGGCGTGTGGAAGCTCACCTTGCCCGGCTGCATTTTCCCCGCCTACCGCAACGACGGCGCGCCGGGTCACCTGAAGACGTTGCTGCCGGACCACCCCATCGCGAAAGACCTGCCCGCCGCCTGGGACATCCCGCGCACGGAGATGTATGACGAGCCGTTCCACGTGCCCAAGCCGGACGCGGTGGTCTTCGAGGAGCGCTGGGACAAGGGCGAGTGGTTCCGCAGCGGCTCGCTGTGGAAGGTGGGCAAGGGCGGCGTGTTCTACTTCCGCCCCGGCCATGAGACGTTTCCCGTGTTCAAGCAGGCGGAGAACTTGCGCGTGGTGGAAAACGCGACGCGTTATCTCGCTGCGCAACTTCTTGCCGCGACTCCTGCTGCTCCGCCCGCGAAGGCCAAAGCTGCCGTGCCGTCTGGGCGGCTGGCACTGCCGCACACGGAGAACTTCACCGTTGCGGGCCGGCCCGCGTTCGTCTTCCTGCCACCACCGGAGAAGCGCACTTCGCCGCAGCCGTGGATTTTCTACGGCCCCACGCTCGCGCCGTATCCCGACAACGCCGAGCGCTGGATGCACGAGCAGTTCACCGCCGCCGGTATCGCGGTCGCGGGTGTGGATGTGGGCGAGGCTTATGGCAGCCCGAAGAGTCACGTCGCGTTCGATGCGCTCTATCGCGAGCTGACGGAGAAGAGGGGTTTCGCTGCGAAACCCTGTCTCTTCGGGCGCAGCCGAGGCGGGCTGTGGACGAGCAGTTGGGCCATCGCGAATCCGTCGCGCGTCGCGGGCCTCATCGGCATTTATCCGGTCTATGACTTCCGCACCTATCCCGGCATCGCCCGTGCCGCCGGAGCCTACGAGCTGACGCCAGACCAGCTCACCGCGCGCGCCGCCGAGTTCAATCCCATCGAGCGCATCACCGTGCTGGCGAAGGCGAAGGTGCCTGTCGCGCTCATCCACGGCGACGTGGACAAGGTCGTGCCGCTCAAGGAGAACTCCGCCGAACTCGTCCGCCGCTACCAAGCCGAGGGCGCGGGCGATCTCGTGAAACTCATCATCCTCGAAGGCCAGGGCCACAACTTCTTCGAGGGCTTCTTCCGCTCGCAGCCGCTCGTGGATTTCGCCATCGCCAAGGCGAAGGAGGGGGCGAAGAAGTGAAGCCGCAAGAGCCGCCTTCCTCAGGGACGCGCTTTCAACTCGCGTCGTCTTGGACTGCGGCGGGAAGCGGAGCGCCACGCCGCTTTGGCCTCCCGCAGAGCGGCTCGAACCTCACCAACGACCGCTCCGCGGGATGGAAAGCGGTGTCGCCGCTGCGCGCCGCCACCGCAGTCCAAGACACCATCGAGCCAACCCGCTCTCCCTTGTGAAACAACTTCGTCTACTCGCCCTCTTACTCCTCGCCAGCGCCGCCAGCGCCGCGCCGAAGCCAAACGTCCTCTTCATCATGGCGGACGACTATCGGCCCGAACTGGCCACCTACGGCTCACCCGCCATCACGCCGAACCTCGACCGGCTCGCGCGGCGCTCGCTCCAGTTCGACCGCGCGTATTGCCAGCAGGCCGTCTGCAACCCCTCACGCTCCTCGATGCTCACGGGCCGCCGACCGGACACGCTCCAGCTCTGGAATAACGGCACGCACTTCCGCGAGCGCAACCCGGACGTGACCACGCTGCCGCTGTGGTTCAAGGAGCACGGCTACCACACGCGCTGCGTCGGGAAGATTTTCCACAACTGGCACACGAAGGAGAAAGGCGACCGCCGCTCGTGGAGCGCGCCGGAATTCCTCTATTACGAGACCCACGGCGAGGACGACGCCCGCGTGTCCGGCCCGTTGCCGCCGAACGTCGCCTCGCCCGCGCCTCGCCAATACACGTCTGTCCCGCTGTGGGAATGCCGCGATGTGCCGGACGAGGCATACTACGACGGCCGCGTCGCCGCTGAAGCCGTGCGCGTGTTGGCGGAAGTGAAGGACCAGCCGTTCTTCCTCGCCGTCGGTTTCTGGAAGCCCCACGCGCCGTTCAACGCGCCGAAGAAATACTGGGACCTCTACGACCGCGCGAAGCTCCCATCCCTCAACCCCGCGCGGCCCACCGGTGCGCCGGAAGTCGCCTTCCACGATGGCCGCGAGCTGCGCGGCATCCCGCCGAACCAGGTCACGTTCACGCCCGCGCAGGTCGCGGAGATTCGCCACGGCTACTTCGCGAACATCAGTTATCTCGACGCCCAGCTCGGCAAGGTGCTCGACGCGCTCGACCGCAGCGGCGTGGCGGACCGCACCATCATCACGTTAGTCGGTGACCACGGCTATCATCTCGGCGAGCACGGCTTGTGGGCTAAGACCTCGACCTTCGAGCTGGACGCGCGCGTGCCGTTCTTCATTGGCACGCCGGGGTTGAAAAGTGCGGGGAAGAAAACAGCCTCACTCGCGGAGCTGGTGGACTTGTTCCCGACCCTGGTGGAACTCGCCGGCCTGCCGAAGCCCTCGGGCCTCGAAGGCGCGAGCTTGGTGCCCGTGCTGAAAGATCCCGCGAAGTCCGTGAAGCCCGCCGCGTTCACGCAGCATCCGCGCCCGGCCTACTTCGACCGCGAACCGGACAAACAACCGAAGGCGATGGGCGTGAGCGCCCGCATCGCGAGCGCGCGCTACACCGAGTGGCGCGACTGGAAGAGTGGCGAGGTCATTGGCCGCGAGCTGTATGACAACGCCCAGCAGCCGGCGGAGTTGCACAACCGCGCGGACGACCCGCAGTTCGCGAAAGTCCGTGCCGAGGCGGAGGCGCTGTTGAAAAGGCAATTTCCCATCGTGAAGCACTGATCTGAATCCTCCCATGAAACCTATCCTCCTGCTCACTGGCGCGCTGGCTTTCTTCGCGTGTGCCCAATCCTTCGCCGCAGACGCCAAGCCGAAAACCGCCTTCCTCGGCGAGGAGCGCGTTTACAAGAAAGTGGATGGCCGCGACCTGCGGCTGTTCATCGTAAAGCCCGACGACTGGAAGGGCACCGACCAGCGGCCCGCGCTGGTGCTGTTCCATGGTGGCGGCTGGACAGGCGGCGCGCTGACGCAGTTCAACGAGCAGGCCACCTACCTCGCCAGACGCGGCCTTGTGTGCGTGCAGGTAGAATATCGGCTGGTGAAGGACCTCCCCGGGCCGCCGACCAACTGCGTGCGCGACGCGAAGTCCGCGATGCGCTGGGTGCGCGGTCACGCGGCGGAGCTGGGTATTGACCCCAAACGCATCGGTGCGGGTGGCGGTTCGGCTGGCGGACATCTCGCGGCATTCGTCGGCATGGTCGAGGGCAACGACGATCCGGCGGATGACTTGAAAATCTCGCCCAAGGCCGCCGCGCTCGTGCTGTTCAATCCTGTTTTCGACAACGGCCCTGACGGCGGCTGGGGCACCGCACGCGTGGGCGACCGTTACAAGGAATTCTCCCCCGCGCACAACATCACGCCGGATGACCCGCCGGCCATCGTGTTCCTCGGTCGCAACGACACGCTCAACGGCGTGCCTGTGGTCGAGCGGTTTCAGGCGAACACGAAGAAGGCCGGCGTGCGCTGTGAAACGCGCTTCTACGACGGCCAAGGCCACGGCTTTTTCAACGGCGAGCCGTGGAAGACGGCGACGCTCATCGAGGCGGACAAGTTCCTCGCCTCGCTCGGCTGGCTGAAAGGCCCGCCGACGTTGAAGGAGCCGGACTTGAGCAACGTGCCCAAAGCGCCGGTCAAGAAGGCGAAACAGAAGGAATGAGCGGCGTGCGCTTCGAGCGGCACGGCGGCATTGCAATCTCGCTAGTGCGCCGGAACACTTCGCCCGCTGCCGTGTTGAACTGCTGAACATGTTGAATTCCTCCCCCACCGCATCCGCTTCAGCTCCGGCTGGATTCCTGCTCCCCTCCCAGCATATCCGGGCGCTGGTGGACAACGTCTCGCTCGCGTTCATCGGCAAGGAGCAGGTGGTGGCGCACGCGGTGCTGGCGCTGGTGGCGGGCGGGCATGTCCTGATCGAGGATGTGCCCGGGCTGGGCAAGACCTTGCTGGCGAAAGCCCTGGCCCGCTCACTGGCCGCCGACTTCAAGCGCATCCAGTTCACGGCTGATTTGCTGCCCTCGGACATCACAGGCGTCACCACCTTTGCGCCGGATCGCCATGAGTTCTTGTTTCGGCGCGGGCCGGTGTTCACCAACGTCCTGCTCGCGGATGAGATCAACCGCGCCACGCCACGCACCCAGTCGGCCTTGTTGGAGGCGATGGAGGAGCAAAGCGTGACCGTGGACGGGCAACGGCATGCGCTGGAATGGCCGTTCTTCGTGCTGGCCACCCAAAACCCCGTCGAGCTGGAAGGCACCTACCCGCTGCCCTTCGCGCAGATGGACCGGTTCATGATCCGCCTCAGCATCGGCTATCTGGACCGGGCGCTGGAGATGAAGCTGCTCCAGATGCAGCAGCATGACGACCCGCTGGTGCGGCTGGCTACCGTGCTGAACCCCGAGTCGTTGGCGCAGGTCCATGCCGCCGTGCGCGCGGTGACGGTGGAGACCTCGCTGCTGGGTTACTTGGTGGACATCGTGCATGCCACCCGCGTGGCGGACAGTTTGGAATACGGAGCCAGTCCGCGCGGCAGTCTGGATGTCCAGCGCTTCAGCCAGGCGCTGGCCTTGCTGGCCGGCCGCGCCTACGTCCTGCCCGATGACATCAAGCAGGCTGCCCGGCTCGTGCTGCCGCACCGGCTCATCGTGCGCAAGGGCACCCGGGCGGTGACTGCCACCGCGCGTTCGGTGATTGACCACCTGATTGAGTCGGTGCCGGTGCCGGTGTAAAGTCCTAGTTTCAGCATCTGCCGCTCCTGGCTGACAAGAGATTGGCGGGGGTGCTCTGAATGGTCGGTTGCACCGGGGCGTCCGCGATTATGCACATGAAGCTACTTCCCTTGTTAGTCGCCGGTTTGGCGTTCGCAGCCTTGGCGCGGGCGGACCACGAGCAGCCGGCTGGACACTCGCAGCATGGCGACGCCTACAACGAGGGGCCGCGCCAGAAGGCCCAGCTCATGCCGGGCATGGGGGGCGTGCATTTTCCGATCACGGCCAAGCACGCGCTGGCGCAGCAGTTTTTTGATCAAGGCATCGGGCAGCTTCACGGTTTCTTCTATTTCGAGGCGGAACGTTCGTTCCGTCAGGTCGCCGCGCTCGATCCGTTTTGCGCCAGCGCCTTCTGGGGCATGGCGATGGCGAACATCAACAATCCCAAGCGCGCAAAGGAGTTCATCAAGTCCGCCGAGAAATATCAGGGGGCCGCCAGTCCGCGCGAACAGCAGTGGATCACCGCGCTGGCCAGCTTTTACCGGGACGAGAAGAAGGACGAGAAGGAGCGCCGCAAGGATTACCAGAAGGCGATCCAGCAAATCGTGAAGGACTATCCGGTCGACCTCGAAGCCAAGGCGCACTTGGCGTTCCAGCTCTGGTTCGACAGCGGCAAGGGCGTCCCTTACGGCGAGAAGAAGAACGTGGACGTGCTGCTGGACGCCATCCTCGCCGTGAACCCGTTGCATCCGGCCAACCACTACCGCATTCATTTGTGGGACGAGGGCCAGCGCGCGACCAACGCCTTGGTCTCCGCGTCCAACGATGGCTTCTCCGCCCCCGGCATCGCGCACATGTGGCACATGAGCGGGCACACCTACTCCGCGCTCAAGCGTTACTCGGACGCCGCGTGGCAGCAGGAGGCCAGCGCCCGCGTGGACCACGCTTACATGATGGAAAACCGCGTGCTGCCGGATCAAATCCACAACTTCGCACACAACAACGAGTGGCTGATCCGCGACTTGAACAACATCGGGGCCGCGCGCCGCGCCGTGGACCTGGCCAAGAACATGATCGAGCTGCCCCGGCATCCCAAATTCAACACCTTGACCAGAGGCAGCGCGAACTACGGCAGCCAGCGATTACTGGAAACCCTGGTCCGTTACGAGCTGTGGCAGGAAGCCTTGGCCCTCAGTCCGACCATTTACCTTCAACCCACCGAGAACAATGATCACGAAGCCCGCCGGCTGCACGCGCTGGGGCTGGCGTTCTTGCAGACGGGGGACGTGGCGAATGGCCGCAAACTGATTACCGGCTTGGAGGCGTTGGAGAAGAAACTGGCCACCAAGCCACCGGAGAAGAAGCCCGAGCCAAGCAAGCCCACGACGCCACCAGTTCAGCCGACCGCCGTGAATGCCGGCAAGAGCGCCACCGCACCCGCCACCAATGCTCCGGCCGCACCCAAGGGCGGAGTCCCAACCGCCAGTGCCCCGCCCAAGCCTGCCGCGCCCAAAGAGGCCCCCAAGAGCGACACCAAGAAGGCCGCACCCACCACGGGTTACGACCGTGGGTCCGCCATCCTCGCCACCGGCAGCACGAACGCCGTTCAGGCAGCCATTGCCGAACTGCGCGTGGTCGCTGCGTTGAAGGAAGGTCAGTTGGCCACGGCGAAAGAACAGTTGGCCAAGCTGACCGGGGTCCCGAAGGATCGGCTGGCCCGGCTGCACTTGGCCGTCGGGGACAAGGCCAAGGCCGAGCAGCTCGCGCAAGAGGCGATGAAGGCCGCCGACCAGCAGGTTCAGCCACTCGCGAACTACGTGGACCTCGCCTATCAGAACGGCCACTATCAGCAGGCTTACGATGCGTTCTACAAATTGCGCGCGCTGGCGGCGGAAGCGGATCTCGACGCGCCCGTGCTTCGCCGGCTCGCCCCGGTGGTCAAGGATTTGAAACTCGCCGGTGACTGGCGTCCCCCGCTGACCCGGTCCTGGGATTTTGGCAAACGCCCCAGTCTGGCGTCGCTCGGGCCGTTTCGCTGGCAGCCTTCCACAGCACCTGATTGGACCCTGCCCAGCGGCGCGGGGGGCAAGGTCGCGCTCCGTCAGTTCCGGGGCAAACCCGTGGTGGTAATCTTTTACCTCGGGGCGGGTTGTGCGCACTGCATCGAGCAGCTCATCGCCTTCGCGCCGATGGCGGAGGAATATCGGAAGGCGGGGATCTCGCTGGTGGCCGTGAGCACCGACACGGCCGAGGGGTTGAACTTCACGGTCGAAAAGGCGAAATACAACGGGGGCTTCCCCATCCCGCTCGTCGCGGACCCGGGCCTGAAGACGTTCAAGGCCTATCGCGCGCATGACGACTTTGAGAACCAGCCGCTGCACGGCACGTTCCTGATTGATGGCGATGGTCTCATTCGCTGGCAGGACATCAGCTACCAGCCGTTCATGGAGGCGAAGTTCCTCCTCACCGAAGCGCAGCGGCTCCTGCACCTGCCCAAGCCCGGTTCGCCCCCGGTCATCCGGCTGGCCGGCCAGCGACCGGACAAGGCCACGGCAGTGAACTGCCGGTAAGTGCGTCCGATCAGCCGGATGGTGAGGCGCTGTAAACGGCGCGCCCCGGCCGCAATTCACTTTCACCCGCCCGCACCCACGGTTAGCCTCGCGCCATGCCGGATGCGATTTCCATCATCGTCCCCGTGTTTGAAGAGGCCGACAACGTGCAGCCCATGGCGCGCGAGGTGGCCGCTGCGTTTGCGTCCGTGCCGAACGACTGGGAACTGGTGTTCGTGGACGATGGCAGCCGGGACTCGACGTGGGCGAAAATCACCGAGGCTGCCCGCGCCAACCCGCGTGTGCGCGGGGTGCGCCACACCCGCAACGCCGGGCAGAGCGCCGCGCTTTGGACCGGGATTCAGCAAACTAACCGGCCGCTCATCGCCACGCTGGATGGGGATCTTCAGAACGATCCCGCCGACCTGCCTCGGTTGCTCAAGGAACTTGAAACGTGCGATTTCGCCTGCGGCTGGCGGGCCAACCGGCAGGACAGTTGGCTGCGCAAGGTGTCCTCGCGCCTCGCCCGCTGGGCCCGCAGCACGGCGCTGAACGCGGAGTTCCGCGACACCGGCTGCGCGCTACGGGTGTTCCGCCGGGCTACGTTGGAAGGCGTGTTTGGCTTCAACGGGCTGCACCGCTTCCTGCCAATCCTCGTTGCAGGCGGTGGCTTTCGCGTGCTCGAAATTCCGGTGAGCCACCGTGCCCGCGTGGCCGGTGTGTCGAAATACGGGGTGTGGAACCGCCTCGGACGCGGGCTCTACGACCTCGTCGCCATCGCGTGGTATCAGCGCCGGCGCTTCAAGGCCGTGCCGCTGGAGCGGACGCCGGCGGCTTAAGCGTGCCGAGGAAGGCGACGAGTTCCCACCGTTGCTGTTCGCTGAGGGCTTCGCCGAATGTCGCCATGGGCGTGCCATCAATGCCCAGCGTCAATACGCGGAAGAGATCCATCGGCGCTCGCCCGTGGCGCAAGGCGGGCGTGCGGAGATCGGCGGGTTTTGCGGGGTCGCCCCATGTGTCCTTCAACTCGGCCACCGCCGGGCCCTTCCCATCGGCGTGTTCCCCGTGGCAGGTGGCGCACACGAGCGAGTAAGTGGCCTTGCCCTTGACCACGGCGGCGGCAGTTTCGCCTTCCTTGGATAGCCAAGCAGGCGGCTCGGGCAGCGGCACAGGGGCAGCGTAGTTCGCCGGCTTGCGCCACTTGGGGGAGAGCGACTTGATGAACTCGACCACCGCGCGCACTTCACGGTCGGAGAGCTGCGTGAAGTAAGGCATGGAAGTGTTCGCCCGCCCGCTGCGGATCGTGCGGACGAGATCCTCGTTCGTCGGCAGGAAGCCCGGCGGGGTGGAGCGATACTTGAAGATCGCCGTGGAGAACTTGCGAGGCTTGGGGATCATGCCCTTGGCCAGCTCGCCATCGCCATCGCCCCAGCGGCCGTGACACACGAGGCAGTTGCGCTCGTAAACAAACCGGCCCATTGGAAAAAGCCCGTCGTCTGGGGGGACAAATCCCTCGGCCGCCGCGCCGAGGCCTGCCCCGGCGCAACCGAAGAGCGCGGTCACCAGCCAGCCAAGGGCGCGTTGTTGCACCCGGCCAGTGAAGCAGCCGCCCGCTGGTGCGGGGAGCGGAATCTTGGCCGAGTCGCACCTCGGATTGCCCGGCGTTTGACTTGTGGGCTGCCAGCCCACCAGACTACTTCCCCATTTGCGCCAGCGCGCAAACGAACATGAAGTGTTTTGTCACCGGCGGTTCTGGGTTTATCGGGGCTAATTTGGTCCACGAGCTGTGCCGACGCGGGCATTCCGTCCGCGTGCTGGCGCGGCCCGGGGCGGATGTGCGCGGCCTGACCGGGGCGGATTACGAGCTGCTGGAGGGCGACATCAGCGACCGCAAACTGCTCCGGGCTGGGATGCAGGGCTTCGACTGGTGCTTCCACGTCGCTGCCAGCTATCACCTCTGGCTGCCCGACTACGCGCCGATGTATGCCGCGAATGTGGAGGGCACGCGCAATGTGCTGGAGAGCGCCTTTCTCGCCGACTGTTCGCGCATCGTTTACACCAGCACGGTGGGCTGCATCGGCCTGCCGCAAGTGGTGAACGGCCAGCTCACGCCGACGGATGAGGACGCGCCCGTCTCCGAGGCGCAGATGAGCAACCACTACAAGCTCTCGAAGTGGCGCGCCGAGGTCGTGGCCCGCGAACTGGTGAAGAAAGGCCTGCCCATCGTCATCGTGAACCCCAGCGCGCCCGTTGGCCCGCGCGACGTGAAGCCCACGCCCACCGGCCAGGTGATCGTGGATTTTCTCAATCGCGCCATGCCCGCCTATCTCGACACCGGCCTCAACTGGGTCCATGTCCGCGATGTGGCGGTCGGGCACATCCTCGCGGCGGAGAAGGGCCAAGTGGGCGAGCGCTACATCCTCGGCCACGCGGAGGGCAACTGGACGATGCGCGAAGCGTTCGCCGTGCTGGAGGAAATCACCCATGTGCCCGCGCCCAAGGTGGCCTTGCCCTATTTCATCCCGCTGCTGGCCGCCTATGTGGACGAAGGGATTTCCCGGCTGACGGGCAAGCCGCCCAAGGCCCCGCTCGCCGGGGTGCGCATGGCGCGCTACAAGATGTTCTTCAATCCGGCCAAGGCCATCCGGGAACTCGGCCTGCCCCAAACCCCGCCGCGGCAGGCGTTGGAGGATGCCGCAGAGTGGTTCCGGCAGCACGACTACGTGAAGCGATAGCGGGCTCGCGCCGGCTGCGGGCAACTTCGGCCCGGCTACGCCAGCTCGCGAATCACTTCGCCGCCGGTTTGCAACGGCCGGGCGCGCCCAGCACGATCTTCAAAAAAGCCGTGCGGGTCGATCCCCAGCAGATGGAAGATCGTCGCTGCCAAATCCTGTGGTCGCTGGGGCCGGTCCGCCGGGTAGCCACCGAGTCGGTCACTCGCTCCAATGACCTGGCCGCCGCGCACGCCGCCCCCCGCCAGCGCCACAGAAAAGCAATGCCCCCAGTGATCCCGGCCGCCGCTGGCATTGTGCTTGGGCGTGCGGCCGAACTCACCCATCGCCACCACCAGCGTTTCGTCGAGCAAGCCGCGTTCGTGCAGATCGGCGAGCAGGGCGGAGTAAGCGGAGTCGAACTGCGGGCAGAGCACATCGCGCACGCGCTCGGCGTTCTTCTGGTGCGTGTCCCACAGCGGGTTGCCCACTTCAACGTCACCGGCCTCGCGCGGCCAGTTCACCTGCACGAGGCGCACCCCGGCCTCGATGAGCCGGCGCGACAGCAAGACGCTTTGCCCAAACTTGTGCCGACCGTAGCGATCACGGGTGGCGGCGGGCTCGCGTTCGAGATCAAACGCCGCGCGCGTGGCCGAGGACTGCACGACTTCCAGCGCGCTCTGCTGCATGCGGCCCAGCGCGGCCATGGCCTCGGTCTGGTTCATGCGCACGAAATGTTCGTCGAGCTGCTGGAGCAGGCTGGCGCGTTCATTGACGCGCAGCACGGAAAGTTCGGGCGGCAGCTTGAGGCCTTCGATTTCAAACCGCGCCGCCGCCGGGTCGCACTTGAAGACGAACGGGTGCCAGGTGTGCCCCATGAAGCCGCCGTCCTGCCCGGGCCAGGTGATGTTGGGATTGTTGTGAATCAGCTCGGGCAACGCCACGGCCGAGAAGGGCGAGCGTTCGCTGGGCCGCAGCGCGCCGATGGCCGCGGCCAGACTCGGCCAGTCTTCGGGGCTCGGTGGCTGGCTCTCCGCCGCCGACGGATGCCGCTGACCGGTGAGCATCCAGTAGCCGCTCGTGGAATGGCTGTTCACATCGGTGAACATGGAGCGAATCACCGCCTGCCGGTGCGCCAGCCGAGCCGTGCGCGGCAGCAGTTCACTGAAATGGATGCCTGGAACACTCGTGGGGATGGGCGCGAACTGGCCGCGTATCTCGCGCGGCGCATCCGGCTTTGGATCAAAAGTCTCGTGCTGCGGCGGCCCGCCGGCGAGGTAGAGGATGATGCAGTGCTTGGCCTTGCCGAAGCTGCCGCTGGCCGGCAGGGCGGCGGGTGCGGCGGGGTGCAAAACATGGCCGAGCGACAGGCCAAGACAGCCCAGTCCACCCACCCGCAGCCATTCACGGCGTGAGTTGTGCTCGTGCAAGGCGAGCGGGGCAGCGGTATTCGGTGAGACAGGCGTCATGGACTGCGAGGGTGGACGCGGCAGCGGGAAAGCGCATTCGCCGCTGATTGCTCTACTGGGCCGGAATCTCCCGGTTCACGAAAAAGGGCCGACGGTTGCCCGCCGGCCCTCGTGGAATGTTAACTGTCCGGGTTTACTTGTATTTGCCGAGCTGCTTGAGCGTTTGGTCGAGGCAATACTTGATGTAGTAATCGGGCTTGTTCGGGTCGGCTTCCTTCTCCAACGCACCGAGGGCGACCTCGGCGGCGGCGCTCGTCTGGAAGAAGCTGCACGCGCGGATGGCTTCGAGGCGGACACGGGCGTGGTCGTCGGCGGCTTGCACCTTTAGGAGGGCGAGCGGGTCTTTCACGCGGTCGCGCCAGTAGCAGAGGACGCGGGTGGCGGCGGCGCGGGCGCGGTGGTCGGGCGAGCGGAGGACTTCCTTGAGGAGCGCTTCGTCCACGACGTTCTGCCACTGGTGGACCCAGAGGGCTTCGGTGAGGTGGTGGGCGTATTCCTTGTCGGTCTTGCTGAGGCTGGTGGCCCACTTCTTCGTGGCGGCGATGACCTTGGCGGAGTCGTGCTTGCTCAACTCAATCTTGGCGCGGGTGCGGACGTCGTCCTCGGGCGTCTTGAGCACTTCGAGCAACTTCTCGATGGGCTCGCCATCAATCTTCACGGGCTTAATCAGGTCGCGGCCCTCGAAGGTGATGCGGTAGATGCGGCCGTGGGTCTTGTCGCGGTTCGGGTCGCGGAGGTGATGCTGCATGTGGCCGATGAGTTCCTTGGCCCAGTCGCAGAAGTAGATGGAGCCGTCGGGCGCGACCGCCACGCAGGACGGGCGGAAGTTGGGAATCATCGCGTTGTCGCCGACGACCAGGCCGCCGAGCTTGTCCACTTCCTTGCCGGCGGCGTCTTTGACCTTCGTGACTTCGAGGGTTTCGCCCTTCAGGCCCGCGCCGTCTTCGCTGACTTTCACGCGGAAGATGCCTTGGTAGCCGATGACGTTGCAGTTGAGGAAATTGCCCTGCCAGTCCTCCGGGAAGTGGCGGCTGGAGACCATCGCGGTGCCGGCGCACGGGCGGAAGGGACGGTTCCAGAATTGTTTCAGGTTCGGGTGCTTGGGCTCGGTGGTGAAGCCGCTGAAGGCGGGGGCGAAGTAGTTCGCGTTGCCGGTGGCGTCGGTGATGATGTCATTGCCCCAGCGGTCGAAGACTTTGCCGTGCGGGTTCGCGAAGCCGTAGGGGACGTAGCGCTCGAGCTTGCTGGTGAGCGGCTCCCAGCGGTAGATGCAGCCGTCGTTGTTGCGCACGGGCGGGCCGTAGGGCGTCTCCATCTGCGTGCGGTGGAAGACGCCGTCGCTGAGGAAGGTGTCGCCGCCGGGGCCGTAAGCCATCGCGTTCGCGGTGTGGTGGGAGTCGGCGGAATCGAGGCCCATGATGACGCGTTCCTTCCAGTCGGCCTTGCCGTCGCCGTCGGTGTCGCGCGCGAACCACACGTCCGGAGCCTGCACCGCGAGCACGCCGTCCTTGTAGAACTGGAAGCCGGTCGGGCAGTTCAGGCCATCGAGGAAGGTCGTGCATTTCTTGGCCTTGCCGTCCGCGCCGAGGTCGAAGACGAGCAGTTTGTCGGAGACCTTGTCCGTCGGGCGCAGCTCGGGATAGCTCGGCCAGGCGGCGACCCACAGGCGGCCCTTGGGGTCGAAGCCCATCTGCACGGGGCTGGCCAGCTCGGGAAACTGCACTTCATCCGCGACCAAGGTGATCTTCGCACCCTTCGGCACGGTCATGTGCTTGATGGATTCCTCGCCACTGAGGAAGGGCTTCACGTCGGGCTTGTTCGACGACGCGAGCAACCGCACCGGCGGCAGGTTGTCATCGGTGACCTTCTCGTCGCCGCCCTTGGCGACGGACCAGATGCGCTTGTCGCGGTTGGCCGTCTTCACGTCGCGCTGCTTCATCTCGTCCTGCATCGTCTGGTAGTTCGAGAGCGCGGGGGCCTCGGGCTCCTTGTTGTTTTGCTTGAAGCCGCCCTTGCCCGCCTCGAAGACCAACCCGGAGCGGCCACCATAGACATTGTAGCCGTCCACCGTGCGGTAGCGGCGGTGATACTCGAAGTTCTTGTCCAGCACGGCGGTGCGGAGCTTCTCCAGCTTCGCGGCGTCCGGCGCGGACTCGCCGAACAGGGCGCGGAAGGCCTCGGGCGCGAGCGCTTTGTCACCCGCCTCGGTGAGGTGAACGGCGTTGAAGGTCAGCGGCTGCTTCGCGCGGCCAAACAGCGCGGAGGAGCTGACGAAGAGGTCCACGAACGGCACGTTGTTCGCCTTGGCCACTTCCGCCATCGCGGCGGTATAGAGCTTCAAATTGGGGTTCAGCGGCTCGGCCTTCGGACGGTTGGGGTCGCTGCTCGGTTCGGCGGCGATGGGGGAGAAAAGCACGAGGCGCGCGTTGCCCTTGCCGCTGTAATTCTGCCCGGTGGTGTGCTTGATGACACGGGTGAGCTCCGTCTTGAAATTCGCCAAGCCCGCCTCGCCCGCGAATGACTCGTTGTATCCGAAGAACGCCCAGACCACGTCGGCCTGCGTGCGCTTGAGCCAGTCATCGGAGGTACCGAAGTTTTCCGAGCGCATCCTGAACTTCGCATCCGGCTTCTCCGTGAAGCCAGCGACCTCATCGCCCGCGGCGGCGAGATTGCGGAAGACGAGGTTGTGCTTGGGGAGCTTCGCGTGGACGAGCGTCTCCAGCCAGCCGTGGTGCTGCATGCGGTCGGCGAGCGCGTTGCCGATGAGGGCGACGTTCTCGCCCGGCTTCAACTCGAAGCCGGCGGCAGTCAAGTGGGTGAGCGACGCCACCAGCAAAGCGCCGGCAACGAGGAGGGACTTTAATTTCATGTTGATTGATGGGCTAACTGCAAAAGTCAGGCTTCGACGGACGTGAGGGGCTTTTATTGCGGGCTAATTGGGTCAAGGCGAGGAAATTCCCCGGTCCTGTCGGCGGGAGTTCAAAAGGGGATTGCTGCGCGAGTTCAAAAGGGGACAGTTTTTACAGGGAGAATTTTCCGAGGATTTCGGGCCAGTTGTTGAGGGGTGGGCTGGGTGGTTGCGTGACGGCCCAGAATTGTCTGCGGGGGTGATGG
>CAMCFN010000073.1 GCA_945874145.1 Akkermansia muciniphila | reverse complement strand
GGCGGAGGTAATCGCCGACGGGCCGGCCGGCGCCGAGATAATGGTGGGTGGCCAGTTGGGCGTCGAACGCGGCCACTTCGTGCTCGTGGGCGACGTGGACGGTGAGGCGGGGCGAGGGCGCGGGGTCGGGCGAAGGCTTCATCCCAGTGAAGGGAAGCCGAAAACCGGCGCTCTGTCTAGCCGAAAACCTTACACGCTCAGCCCCAGACACTTCGATTCCCAATCGACAGAACCTTGACTCATGCGCTCCGGTCGGCGAGTTTCCGCTGGCCGGGACTCGCGGGGGCAGGGTAGTTTCGGAGAGTGGCAATGAGTGGCCTGCATGATGAAATCTCAATCCCATAGCTTCGCCCTATTTTGCGCCTTCGGCCTGCTGGTTTCGGTGGCCGGGGCGCAGACGGGTGCCCAGCGGGGCGATCCTGCCGGCCGAGCCACAACGCCGTCGCGAAATCAGACTCCCCCCATCAAGTCACCCTTCCCGTTGGGCGTTCCCTTGGGCAATGCGCAGATGGCGGTGCCTACCGTCAGCATGCAGCCCCGCCCCTTCAATTTGGACACGGCGCTGGGGCGGCTGTTTGCAGACTTCAAAGCGGTGGCGGTGGGCGCGGAGTTCGAATTGAGCGTCACCAACGCCGGGCGCGTGGAGGTGACAACACTGCCGATGGCCCTGCATGTGGTGGATTGGCGGGTGCGCACGGAGCTGGACATCAGCTCGGTGCCGGCGCGGATCGAATCGACCGGTCCATTTGCCGCGTTCCGCCAGTTGGGGATCACCCGGTTGACCCATCTCACGTTGCCAGCGGTTCGGCTCACGTATCTGCTGTTGCCGGAGGGGAAGGGGTTTATCACCCAGCCATTGGCGGCGGAGGACATGTCCGTGCTCGTCAAATTGGAAAAGCGGCTCGTGGGCAAGGACACGCTGAATGGCGTGGCGTGTGAGAAGTCGCTGGTGACGTTAATCTACCCCAATGGCGAGCGGCGGGAGGCGCGGGTGTGGCAGGCGACCGCCGGTGGGCCGCACCCGGTGCAACTTCAGTTTGCGCTTAACGACAGCCTCATCACCGTTCGCGTGCGGAGCGTGGTCAATCTGGCGGAACAACGGACCCCGGAGGCCATGCAGCAGCAGCAGACGCTCTTCGAGCTGCCCCGGGATTTCACCCAGTTTGCGGACGTCGGGCAGATGCTCCAGACCGTGTCCGCCCGGCGGGCGCAGCGTCCACGCTGAGGGGGCGGCGTGGTTTTTGTGTTTTCAAAGCCCTCGCCTTCCGCTTGAGTCTCGCGCCTGCGAACGACATGGCGACTCCTTTTCAACCTCAAAAGTTCATAGCCCACACCATTGCCGACCTGCCGCGCTCTGGCATTCGGGAGTTTTTCGACATTGTCCAGAGCCAGAAGGAAGTGATCTCCCTCGGCGTGGGCGAGCCCGACTTTGTCACGCCCTGGCACATCCGTGAGGCCGCCATCTACGCCTTGGAGCGGGGCAAGACCACCTACACTTCCAACCTCGGTCTGCTCAAGCTCCGCGAGGTCATCGCCGCGCACTTGGGCCCGCGCTTCGGGGTGCATTACAATCCGAAGAACCAGATTCTTATCACGGTCGGGGTCAGCGAGGCGCTTGATATTGCGCTCCGCGCGCTCCTGAACCCCGGCGACGAGGTCATCTACCACGAGCCGTGCTACGTGAGCTACTCGCCGAGCATCGTGATGGCGCACGGGGTGCCGGTGGCTGTGAGCTGTCAGGCGAAGGACAACTTCGCCGTGCGGGCGGAGGCGATCGAGCGCGTGGTGACTTCCCGGACCAAGGCGTTGATGCTGAACTTTCCGACCAATCCCACCGGCGGAACGATGACACGGGCGGAGTTGGAGAAGATCGCCGCGCTGGTGCAACGCCATAACCTGGTGGTCATCACCGACGAGATTTATAGCGAGCTTACCTTTGAAGGGGAGCACGTCAGCATCGCCGCGCTGCCGGGCATGGTGGAACGCACAATCTTCCTGCACGGGTTCTCGAAAGCTTATGCGATGACGGGCTTCCGCATCGGTTACGCGTGCGGCCCCGCTGAACTCATCGAGGCGATGATGAAAATCCACCAATACTCGATGCTCTGCGCCAGCATCATCGGGCAGGAGGCGGCCATCGAAGCCATCGAGCGTGGCGAACCCGACACCACGGAAATGCGGGAGCAATACAAGCTGCGCCGCAACTTGATCGTGAAGGCGTTCAATGAAATGGGCCTGCCGTGCCATCTGCCTCGGGGCAGCTTCTACGCCTTCCCGTGCATCGCAAGCACGGGTCTAAGCTCGAAGGAATTCGCCTTCCGCCTGCTGGCGGAGGAAAAGGTCGCGTGTGTGCCCGGCAGCGCGTTCGGGCCTAGCGGAGAAGGTTATCTGCGGTGCTGCTTTGCCACGGCTATCGATCAGATTCAGGTGGCCACGGATCGGATAGCGCGGTTTGTGGCACGCGTGCGGAAGGGGTGATCTGGAGCGCGGCGTTCACGCCGCAGAGAGCTGCGGTATGAAGGTTCCCGAACCGCTCACGTTGCTGCGGCCTGGGGGTCGCGCTCCTGGTCTCCTTGTCGCGCCGTCCTCTGAGTCCGTTTTCACCCAGCAACTACAGTGCTGCGGGCGACGGATAGGAGTGTCCGCCTCACTGTTCAGCGGAGGGAGCGGAGGAGTTGCTCGACGCGTTCCAAATCAATGCCGCGCGGGCGGTTTTCCATCAGCCATTGCAAATCGAGTCGGCCGCCTTCCTGATCCTCGTTTTGGAGGCGGAGGAGGGCTCGGCCCACGCGGTCGCCCGCTGACTCAGGGGTGAGGGCAACAATCAATTCCTGATAATTAAGCATCGCCGCATGGTCGGTGGAGCGGCGGGCGGCGGTGATCAGGTTGCGCAACATCCGCACGATGATGGAATGCTTCGAGGCGGGTTGTAGATCTTCCTCGGTGATGCGCAGTTCCCGTTCCCGCGCGGGCGAGACAATTGAAGCGCCGTCGAACACGTCGAGAATCTGGCGCTCCCCCTTGCCCGGAGTGTGCAGCACCATGAAATGCCCCGGCACGGGCGCGGGGGTGATGGTGTCCAACCCGATGCGCCGGGCGAGTTCGAGGAAGACCACGGACAACGTGATCGGAATGCCCTCGCGGTCGTCGAGCACTTCGTTGACGTAGCTGTTGGCGCGGTTTTCGTAATCGCTGCGGCTGCCGTGGAACCCGTTTTCTTCAAAGAGGAATTTCTTCAGGGCGGCGAGCTTGGCGGTCTCATCGGGCATGCCCGCGAAGCGGCTCGCAATTTCCTTGGCCATGTCATCGATCTGGCGGCGGTAGGCGGTGACATCCAGCTCCTCGTTGTCGAGCTTGGCTAGCAGGAGGGCCGCGTGAAAGAGATCCACCTTGGCTTCGGGCTGGTCGAACTCTTTCATCAGTTGGGCTTCGATGGACTTGCGATGGATGGTGCGGGCAAGTTTGCGGAGCTGGACGACTTCTTTCTCCAGGCGGTCCGCCCGGGCCACGAGCACGGCCCGGCTGGCCGGGGCGTTGGTCTGGAGGGCGGAGAGCAGACGAACGTCGGTCTGCGGTGCGGCGGGGAGGTTTTCGAGCTGCTGCACCAGCGACTTGTCTAGCGGTGCTGTGGAGGCTTCGGTGGGGATGAGCTTGGCTACCTGAAAGTTTTTGAAGGTAGCCTTGGTGTCACGGAACTTGGCGAGGCCGATCTTGCCGGTTCGAAGCTGCTGATCCTGCGATTCAATGACGAGGTGGTCATTGACGTAGCAGAGGAGGCGGTCGGCTTCGACGCGGACCTTTATGGTGTTCCAGTCCCCGGAGCGGTAGTGCGGCGTGCTGGCGTTTTTGAGAATGCTCCACGAGTAAACCGTCGGCCCGTCAAAGCGCGTGAGGCGAAGCTGGCCCGCAGTGGGGTAGAAGCCGTAATGCAGGTCGCCACCATCCGCCGCGAAGACCAGTCCTGCTGCGCCGCGTTCGTCGTCGAGCTTCACGGTGACGGCGACTTCGTAGGGCAGTGCGGGGACTTCGCGTTGGTTCAGGCAAAGCGAACGGCCGCCGAAGCCCTGGCCCAAACCTTCGACCTGCACGCGGCCGGATTTTTGCGACCAGCGCGCACCGTGGAGCGGCTGCCACTCGCGCGGGTTCAAATTGCCGATGGTAAGCCAGCGGGCCACGGGAACTGGATTGGGCTTGGCGAGCAGGGATTTGAGCGAGTTCACCGGCATGGCGAAGCCCAGGTTTTCGGTAAGCGCCGACTTGAGGGTGAGCACGCCATGCACTTGGCCTTGGAGATCGAGCAGCGGGCCGCCGCTGTTGCCCGGTTCGATGGGGATGGCGAGCTGGAGCATCTCGTTGCCCGCAGTGATTTCGCCGAGCTTGATCTCCCGGCGCGCGGAGACGACGCCGGAGACGACACTGAAATCTAGGCCGCGCGGGTTGCCCATGGCGACGATGGCGGTGCCTTGCTCCAAGGTGTCCGAGTCGCCCAACGGCAGCGCGGGCAGATCCTTGGCTTCAATGCGGAGGACGGCCAAGTCAAGGCGGCGGTCCCATGCGTGAACTTCAGTCACCTCGAATTTCCGGCCATCCGCAAACTGCACGGTGATGGGGCGGGCTTCGCCAATAACGTGCAAGGCGGTGGCTATCAGCCCATCAGGCGAAACCACGAAGCCTGCGCCCGTGCCTTCCACCGCACCATCCCGACCGGTGAAGCTCACCGTAACGAGGGAAGGCTTTACCCGCGCGGCGATTTCCTTCACCGAGAGTGGGGTGGGGGTGACGGGCGGCGGCGGGGCCGGCTTTTGGCTGGCCGGTGCGGCGGCGGGCGTGGTGGGCTTGCGCGGCGCAGTCAGCAACGTGCCGGGCTTTACTTGAGCAGCGACGGGGCCGGGAACCGCCCACATGCAGAGGCCCAGACAGAGCGGGAACAAGAGGGCGCGCGCAATCACGGTGCTTGGATGGGGGGAATGGTTGAAAATTCAGCCGCATGTTTCTATGCTGCCCTCCCATGGCTGCCACCATTGAACTGCCGGATGTGATCCGGGAAGCGGCGAGCGAGTCGAGTCCAAGACTCGATCCCGGTTATGTGGTAATCTGCTGGGACGATCCCGTGAACCTCATGGAGTTCGTCACGCATGTGTTTCAACAGGTGTTCGGCTGGAAAAAGGAGAAGGCCGAGTTCCACATGTTGCAGGTCCACAAGAACGGCAAGAGCGTGCTCGTGCGGGAGACGCTGGAGCGGGCGGAGTTCTACGTGCATCAGCTCCAGAAGTATCAGCTCCACGCCACCATGGAGCCCGGGGAGTGAGTTGCTGAATTTGTTTCTCTTACGGACGTGAAGCTCGTCGAATCCAAGGACGGTCAGTATGTGTTTCGTTTCTCCCGCCGGGAGCGCGAGCTGTTGGCCCACATTCTCCAGCAGTTTCCGGTCGGCACCCAGCCCGTGGGCCCTATCTCCAAGAGTGGCGCGGCGGAGCAGGTGGCGGAGCAGGAGGAACTGCTGGTCGAGGCGATGGCTGCGCAGCGGGCCGAAGACCGGCATCTGGTGGATGCTTTTCTCGGGGAACAAGGGCGCTTCGCCGAGGTGAAAGGCGGGTTCCATCTGCGTCTTTCAACCGCGCAAATGGACTGGCTGCTCCAGGTGCTTAATGAGGTGCGGGTTGGCTTGTGGGTGAAAGCAGGCCGCCCGGAAGCACCCCGGGCGATGGTGCTGGGTGGGCATTTGGAGCCAGCCCTGACCATGGAGCTGTGCGCGCATTTCCAAATGGTCCTGCTCGGGGCATTGGAGGGCAGTCATGACTAATGGCGAAGGCTGGCGGGCGGGGCGATCGGTGGTTGCCGAGGGGACTGGAGTTTGCACCGCATGACGCCCGCCGTCCTTGATGACCGGCTGTGGTTTCCTGACCCGCGCTTGGCGGTGAAACGTGGTCCGCATGCCGGTTTGGTCGCGGTGGGTGGTGATTTGTCCGTGCCGCGTCTGCTGCTCGCTTATCGCAGCGGGCTGTTCCCTTGGACGGCGGACCCCGTGACTTGGTGGTCCCCCGAGCCGCGCGGCATCATTGACATGGACCGGTTTCGGGTCAGCCGCAGTCTGGCGCGCACCCTGCGCAAGTGCGGTTGGGAGATCACGTTTGATCAGGCGTTTCGTGAGGTGGTGCTCGCCTGTGCCACCGCCCCGCGGCCAGGCGGGTGGATTTCCCCGGAGTTCGTTGCTGCCTACACGGAGCTGCACCGGGCTGGCCATGCCCACAGTGTCGAGTGTTGGCGGTCGGGCGAATTGGTCGGCGGCGTTTATGGGGTGGCAGTCGGCGGTTTGTTCGCCGGCGAATCCATGTTTCGCCGCGCCACGGATGCTTCCAAAGTGGCGTTGTTTCATCTCGTGGAGCGATTGCGGGCGGGCGGTTTCACGCTGTTTGACACCCAGATGGTGACGCCAGCGACGGCACAAATTGGGGCCGTGGAGATTCCTCGAACCGAGTATTTGAGACGCCTTGCGGACGCGGTGGCGCGTCCGGCGACATGCAAAAGCCATCAAGGAGATGCCATTCAAACGGCAAAAAGCCTTTACACCAACCCGGCAGATTCCTAGACTCCGCCCTTCATTATCGAAAAAAGAAGTATGGAAGCACAGACCAAGAAGAAGATCGTCACCGATCACCAGATTCACGCCAAGGACACCGGCTCCGCCGACGTGCAGGTTGCCCTGCTCACCCAGCGCATCAATCACCTCACCGGCCATCTCCAGACCAACACCAAGGACCACAGCTCGCGCCGTGGATTGTTGATTATGGTTAGCCAGCGCCGCCGGCTGCTGGACTACCTGAAGACCACGGATAACAACCGCTATCTCGCACTCACGAAGAAGCTCAAGCTGCGCAAGTAGTCGCCGCCGGGTCATTCTCTTTCCGAGCTGGGCGGCCCTTGCGGCGACGCCTTGCTTCGGCACACACCCATCCCGCCGCTAAGAAACCGGCCTGTCCCCATGGGGAAATTTCAATCAGCATCCGCCTTCGCTGCGGATGCTCACTGAAGTTCCTCCGGGAGGACGGGCCGAAACCACAGAAGCAAACATGTCAGCCCAAGTCACGGCCCTGGTTAGTGGCCACCCCCTCATCATCGAATCCGGCAAGCTCGCGAAGCAGGCGGACGGTGCCGTCACGGTCCGCTACGGCGAGACCATCATCATTACCGCCGCCGTCGCCGCAGTGAAGGCCAAGGCCGGGCAGGAGTTCTTTCCGCTCACCGTGGACTACCGCGAAAAAGCCGCCGCTTGCGGCAAGTTCCCCGGCAGCTACTTCAAGCGCGAAGGACGCCCCAGCGAGAAGGAAATTCTCACCATGCGCCTCACGGACCGGCCCATCCGGCCGCTGTTTCCGAAGGGCTGGTTCAACGAAGTCCAGGTGCAAAGCATCCTCCTCAGCGCGGATGGCGAAAATGATCCGGACATCCTCAGCATTGTCGGCGCGAGCGCGGCCTTGATGGTCAGCGACATTCCGTTCGCCGGGCCGCTGGGTGCGGTGCGGGTCGGCCGCGTGGGCGGCGAGTTCATTGCGAACCCCACCCATTCCCAGATGGCTGAGAGCGACCTCGACCTCGTCTATGTCGGCAACGAAAAGGACGTCGTCATGATTGAAGGCGCGGCGAAGGAGATTTCCGAGGCCGACTTCAACGAGGCGCTCCGGTTTGCACACGAGGCCTGCCAGCCCATCATCACCGCGCAGAAGGAACTCGCCGCCCAAGTCGGCAAGAAGAAGCGCGACATCACCCTTAATCTGGTCCCCGACGAGGTGCTCAAGGACGCCAAGAAGCTTGCTGGCGACCGCATCACCCCGGCACTGCTCATTCCGGCCAAGCTCGCTCGCGAAGCCGCCTGCAAGGCTATCCAAGACGAAGTGGGTGCCAAGCTCATCGAGAAATACGGTGCAGACAAGGTGACTGCGTTCACCGTCTCGCAGGCCTTTTATTACATCCAAAAGGAAGCCGCCCGGGACATGATCATGACCAAGGGCAAGCGCCTCGACGGACGCGGCGTGGATGATCTCCGCGCGCTTTCAAGCGAAGTCGGTCTGCTGCCACGCGCGCACGGTTCTGCCGTGTTCGTCCGGGGTGAGACGCAAGCCCTCGCCTTGGCCACCCTCAGCACCACTGAGGACGCGCAGGAATACGACGCCTGGACTGGCGGCAACACCAAGAAGCACTTCATCCTCCATTACAACTTCCCGAACTTCTCGGTCGGTGAGACTGGCCGCATCATGGGGCCGGGCCGTCGCGAAATCGGGCACGGCGCACTCGCCGAACGTTCCTTGGAGCCGATGGTTCCGCTCGCGGAATTCCCCTACGCCATCCGCGTCACCGCAGAAATCATGGAGTCCAACGGCTCCACCTCGATGGCTTCCGTCTGCGCTGGCACCTTGGCCCTCATGGACGCGGGCGTGCCGCTGATCCGCCCCGTGGCGGGCATCAGCGTCGGCCTTTGCTCCGACACCGACGACAACGATGTCATCAGTGATTATCGCCTGCTCACCGACATCATCGGCTGGGAAGATGCGTTCGGCGACATGGACTGCAAGTTCGCCGGCACCAACAACGGCATCACCGGCTTCCAGCTCGACCTCAAGTTGCGCGGCCTGCCGCACAAGATTCTGGTCGAAGCCTTGGAAAAGGCCCGCATTGCTCGTCTGGCCATCCTTGACTCCATGCTCAAGACGCTGGCCGAGCCGCGCAAGGAGCTTAACAAATATGCCCCGCGCATCGTCACGGTGAAGATCAACCCCGAGAAGATTGGGGCGCTAATCGGACCCGGCGGCAAGAACATCAAGCGCCTCGTCGAAGAGTCCGGTTGCGAGATCAACATCGAAGACGACGGCACGGTCAACATCTACTCCGTCAACGAAGACGGCATGCGCATCGCCCGCGAGGCCATCGAAGGCATGTGCGCCGAGGCCGAGATCGGCAAGATCTACCGTGGCAAAGTGGTCACGATTAAGGAATTCGGCGTCTTCGTTGAATTCCTGCCCGGCCGTGACGGCTTGGTGCATGTCAGCGAACTGTCTAACAAGCGCGTCAACAAGCCCGAGGACGTCGTCAAGATGGGGGACGAAATTTACGTCAAGTGCCTCGGCGTGGACGAGAAGGGCCGGGTCCGGCTCTCTCGCAAAGCCGCGATGGAAGAGCGTGGCGAAGCCGTTGCCGAAGGTGACAATGGCGGCTCCAGTGACGCCGCGCCTGCCGATGCCGCCAGCGAGGGCAATGGTGGGGGCGAGCGCAGCGAGCGTGGCGGCCGTGGTGGTCGTGGCGAGCGCAGTGAACGTAGTGGTGGTGATCGCGGCGGTGACCGGGGCGGCGACCGGGGTGGTCGCGGTGGCGAACGCCGGGAAAAGGGTGGCCGCAAGGAACCCGCCGTCCCGGCCGAGGAAGGCAAGAGCTACCGGGCCAAGGTCGTTTCGATCAAGGATTTCGGCTGCTTCGTTGAGTATATGCCCGAGAGCGAAGGCCTCGTGCATGTCAGCGAGCTGGCCAACTTCCGCGTGAAGCAGGTTGAGGACATTGTCAAGGTGGGCGATGAAATCTTGGTCAAGTGCATCGGCACCGACGAGCGCGGCCGTGTCCGTTTCTCCCGCAAGGCCGCGATGGAAGAGCGCGAAAAAGAGCAGGGTGGTGGCGAGTCCGCACCGGCTCCCGCGCCTGACGCGCAGGCCTGATCTAAAACTAAATTCTCACGAACGGCGGGCTGACCTTCAGCCCGCCGTTTTGTTTTGCATGCCTCGCTGATCTGAGTGCCGGCAACTTGCCGTCACCGTTGATTGACTCCGGACGCGCAGCACCGTTTCCGAGCGTTCAAGTTACTGAACAATTTTTCCCGGCTTGTTCCAGCGCAAGGGTTTGTTACCGTCCGCGCCCCTGTGGATATTACGACCGAAATCCAACGCCGGCGCACGTTCGCCATCATCTCGCACCCGGACGCGGGCAAGACGACGCTGACGGAAAAGCTGCTGCTCTACGGCGGGGCGGTGCAACTTGCGGGTTCCGTGACGGCGCGGAAGAACCAGCGCGCCACGACTTCGGACTGGATGGAGCTGGAGAAGAAGCGTGGCATCTCGATTAGTTCGACTGTCCTGCAATTCGATTACGACGGCCACCGCATCAATCTGCTAGACACCCCGGGCCACAAGGATTTCTCCGAGGACACATATCGCGTGCTCACCGCCGTGGACTCGGTGGTCATGGTGATTGACTCCGCCAAGGGCATCGAGCCGCAGACGCGCAAGCTGTTCGAGGTTTGCCGCCAGCGGGGCGTGCCCATCTTCACTTTCATGAACAAGTGCGACCGGCCCATGAAGGAGCCGCTCGAACTGCTGGATGAGTTGGAGCGCGTGCTGGGCATCGGGGCCTTTCCCGTGAACTGGCCCATCGGCCGGGGCTTTGAATTCAAAGGCGTTTACGACCGGCGGGCCAAACAGTTTCATTTATTCGAGCGGACGGTGGGGGGCAAATTTCGAGCCCCAGTGGAGGTGGGCGGGATGGACGACCCCGCCATCCGTGCTCGAATGGATGATGACACCTATCTAAAGACGGTCGAGGAATTGGAGATGTTGGAGCTGGCGGGAGAGGGATTTGACGAGGCTGAGGTGCTGGCCGGGCAGACCACGCCGGTGTTTTTTGGCAGCGGCGTGAACAACTTCGGCGTGCAACTGTTGCTTGATGGGTTCCTCAAGCACGCGCCGCCGCCGAAGTCCCGCGCCATGGCGGGCACGGTCATCGCGCCCGAGCACCCGGCGTTTTCCGGCTTCATCTTCAAGATTCAGGCGAACATGGATCCACGGCACCGCGACCGCATCGCATTTCTGCGGGTGTGCTCGGGCAAGTTCGAGCGGGACATGACGGTGAGCCACTCGCGGACGGGCAAGAAGGTGCGGCTTTCCAGTTCGCACAAGCTGCTGGGCAATGAGCGCGAAACGGTGGACGAGGCTTATCCCGGCGACGTCATCGGGCTGGTGGGGCATGATGGCTTTGGCATTGGCGATACGCTGACCACCGATCCGAGCATCTTGTATCGCGAAATTCCCCGCTTCACCCCGGAGGCTTTTGCCTACCTGCACAACCCCAACACGGCCAAGTTCAAACAGTTCCGCCAAGGCTTGGACCAGCTTTTGCAAGAGGGCGTCATTCAGGCGCTGTCTCTGCGCCACTCGGGCACCAAGGTTCCGCTACTGGCGGCGGTTGGGCCGCTCCAGTTCGAGGTCGTGCAGTTCCGGCTGGAGAGCGAATACGGTGCGACTTCGCGATTGGAGCCGGGGCCGTGGTCGGTGGTCCGATGGTTGGCTCCAGGGACAACGGAGGACCAATTGGACGCCCTCGCGCTGCCGACCGGGGCGAAGCTGGCCTATGACTTGGGCAACAATGCCGTGATCCTCTTCCCCAACGAGTGGTCCGCGAACTATTTCGCCCAATCCAATTCGGCGCTGACACTTTCCAGCTTGCCGCTGGGGGCCTCGGGACTGTGAGTTTCTGTCCGTGCCCCGGTGGTCGAGCGTCCCCCCGGCAAAGGGTCTGAGCCCAGCCAAGCCCGGAAAATGGGCTAGGGTCTTTCCCTCGCTTGCAATGCGGCATCTTGGTGTCTTAACATCACGACCGAATGCACGGACTTGCTTTTGACAAAGCCTCCCGCCTGCCCGCTTGGCTCGCCTTGGGCGCGATGACGATTCTAAATCTACTGGCATCAGCTTCGCCGCTGACGGCGGCCGATTTGCCGGCCACGCTGCTCTTGCCGGAAGGCGGCCAGACGAAAGCCTTTCAAGTGGCTTTGGATGAGATCAGCGTGCGCCCTCCGAACACGGCTTCACGGGTAGCGGGGGTGCCGAGCCTCGCCTCCGCGGAAGCAATTCGACTCCATGCCGAACTGCTCGGCAAGACCTCTGGAAACGAGGTGGAACTGGTCCTCTACGAAGCGGGGCAACCACGCCAGCAGTTCACCCGGCGCATCCTCACGCGGCAGGTGTTGGCGCATCTGGCTCCGGGGATGAATCCACAGCTTTTGGCCGCCGCTCATGGCGTGGTTTCCAAGGGGGAGCTCTCTTTTTCCCCCGGCTTCTTTGTCTTTGAGGTGCCGACGGTGGGCGGTGCCGTGGCGACGGCGGCCGCGATGCGGGGCCAGCCCGGGGTGCATTCGGCTGAGCCCTTGCTTGCCCGGCAGTGGGCCAAACTGGCCGTCCCCAATGACCCGCTTTTCACCAACCAATGGCATTTGCTGAATACCGGACAAAACGGGGCGCGGCCCGGAGTGGACATCAATGTGACCAATGTGTGGGATCGATTCCGTGGTGCTGGCATCACCATTGCCATTGTGGATGATGGTCTGCAAGGAGCGCACCCCGACCTGACCAACAACTACAATTTCTCGCTTGGCCTAGATGTGAACGACGGTGACTTCGATCCCAGCCCGGACGTCACGGTGGATTTTCACGGCACCGCAGTGGCCGGTGTGGCTGCCGCCCGTGGGGACAACCTCCTCGGTGTGGCGGGAGTGGCCTATGAAGCCACGCTGGCGGGCATCCGCTTCCTCGGCGGTCCCGCGACTTCTGCCCAGATCGCCCAGTGTCTGACGCACTCCAACCAGGTAATCAGCGTTTACAACAACAGTTGGGGCTTCGCGGCCGGAGGTCAGGGTTTGGGCCGGGTTCCGCTCGTGATGTCGAACGCCATCGTGAGCGGCATCACCACCGGGCGTGGTGGGCGGGGCAGCATCTTTGTGTTCGCTGCCGGCAACTCCGGCGCCCAGGGTGATGACGCCAATTACAGCGAGCTAGTCAACTCGATCTACACCATCGGCGTCGGAGCGCTCAACGACCAGTATGCGCGGGCCAGTTATGGCAACCCGGGAGCGGCCCTGTTGATTAGCGCGCCCGCCGGAAACGACGCCACTCGGCCGCAGGGCACCTCCACAACTGACCTTGTGGGCACCGACGGTTACAACGATGGAACCAGCACCAATCCCCTTGAATATACGGATGGCGACTACACCTCCGCGTTCAACGGCACCTCTTCCGCCTCGCCCGTGGTCAGCGGGGTGGTGGCGCTGTTGCTTCAGTCAAACCCGAACCTCGGCTGGCGCGACGTGCAGGAAATCCTCATTCGTTCGGCTACCGTCAACCAGCCCACTGATCCCGGCTGGGTGACGAATAGTGCGGGCTTCCATTTTAACCATGAGTTCGGAGCGGGCCTGATCAACGCCGGTGGAGCCGTCGCGTTGGCCACCAACTGGTTCAACCTCGGACCGCAGTCGCGGTTCGTCGCGCAGCAAACCAACCTTAGCATCGCCATTCCGGACAACACTACTAACGGGGTGGTCGTCACCATTCCGGTCATCAACTCGAACATCCGGCTCGAGCACGTCCGCCTATTGGTGGACATCCAGCATTTCCGCCGCGGGGATCTGGAGATCAGCCTGACTTCGCCCTCGGGCATTACGAGCCAGCTCGCCCGGCCTCATGGTGACGTCAACCCAGACTATCCTGGATACACCTTCATGACGGTTCACAACTGGGGTGAAGTGGGCGAAGGCAACTGGGTGGTGCGCATCAACGACCGCAATCCGAGCAGCCTCGGCATCTTGAACACGCTCAGCTTGGAACTCCTGGGCACCTTCACCAACCTCAACGTGGTCGCGACCAACCCTCCCGTCATCATCAGCCAGCCGCGCAGCCGCACGGTTACCCAAGGTTCCACCCTCAACTTCGGGGTCGGGCTGGCAACGAACTCCACTCCGCCGATCGACTATCAATGGCGTTTCAACGGCGTGGACATTCCGGGGGCCGTCGAGCCCCTCCTCATCCTGACGAATGTGAACGCCTCGGCCACGGGTTTGTATTCCGTGCGCGTCCGCAATCCCTTCGGCACCAATTTCAGCGCGGATGCAGGTCTCTTCGTGAATGCCCCGCCCGTCGTGCTCACGCATCCTCAAAGCCAGTCCGTCGTCTTGGGATCAAACGTGACTTTCACCGTTCTGGCCAGTGGTAGCGGGCCGTTTACCTACCAATGGCGCCGCAATGGTGCGCCGATTTCCGGCGCGACCACGGCGACTTACAGCATCACCAACGTCGTGTTGACGAACGCAGCCACTTACGACGTCTTGGTGGCCAACGCCCTCGCATCGGTGTTCAGCTCTAACGCGAGCCTCACTATCACCCCGCCTTTCACCATCATCCCGCAACCGCAGGGTCAAGCCGTTGTCGTGGGCGGCAGCGCCACACTGACAGTCGGTGCGGTGGGAATCGGTTCATTCACTGGCCCATTCACCTATCAATGGACCCTTAATGGCACGAGTTTGCTGGGGGCAACTGCGACGAACCTAAGTTTTACCAATTTGCAGCTCACCAATTCTGGGATCTACGCCTGTGTTATTTCCACCCCGGTTGGGAGCCTCGCCAGTGCTGACGCCCGCCTTACCGTGTTCAATCCGTTCAATTTGGGGACGACTTCATTCCAGCCTGGAGGCTTGGTCCAAATCGTTGCCTCCGGCGACAACGGCCGGTCCTATCGGTTAGAATCTTCCACCAATCTGGTGAACTGGAATCCGGTCGTGACCAATACCATCTCCGGTGGGGCAGCCACTTTCACCGACAGTGGTGCTGGCAGTCAGGTGCGCCGCTTCTATCGCATCGTGCTGCTGCCCTGAGCTTTAGCCCCTCCGACGGCTTTAATCGGCTTCCGCCGCAAGATGCGCAAACCCAAATGGACCTCCCCGCCCACGCGCTTGGTCAGGCCCTTTTCATCCGCACC
Source organism: Akkermansia muciniphila (assembly GCA_945874145.1). Classification (GTDB taxonomy): domain Bacteria; phylum Verrucomicrobiota; class Verrucomicrobiia; order Limisphaerales; family SXTU01; genus SXTU01. The sequence continues at coordinate 5,639 of CAMCFN010000073.1, read as the reverse complement.
GGCTGCTTGGATTACGGCGAAGTTGCTGTCCCGTTCCAAACGCTGGAGGAAATGGTGCGGATCTGTTCGGAACCAAGAGCTGGACTGAGCTTGGAGCGAGTGGTGGTGTTCCTCATCAAGGACGCCGAGCCCATCGCCTTGACGCTTGGGTTCATCGCTGCGAGCAAGGGGTTGCGTCCGAGCCTGTTGCCTGCCGAATTCAAAGCCCGAGGCGGGTGAATCAAAAGGGAAGATCGGTGAAGATCCTCGCATCCGGACGCGCCCGGAGCACGCGGGCCAAAGGCGTCTGACCATCTGGAGCCAACGATTCCCGCAAGGCGGCTTCCTTCCCCGCTCCTGACGCCAGAATCCAAATCTCCCGTGCGGCGGTGATGGCTCCGTAGCCGAGCGTGATGCGCTTGGGCGGGGGCTTGGTCGCGGTTACTGCACGATACGCGGCGGGTGAGCCAACCACGTTGGCCGGCTCGCCGGGAAACAGCGAGGCGATGTGGCCATCTTCCCCCATGCCGAGCAGCACGAGGTCGAGGACCGGTTGACCGGCCGCGTCGGTGGCGGTGCAGTGCCGCAGGGCTTGCGCGGCCGCCTCAGCGGCGCGGTCTGGCTCCGCTTCTCCGCAGATTCGGTGAATGTTCGCGGGCGCGATTCCCAGTGGGGTCAGCAGCAGTTCCGCTGCGCTTCGGTAGTTGCTTTCCGCATCGGTCGGCGGCACGCAGCGCTCATCCGCCCAGAAGAAGTGGAGATGGGCTAAAGCTGGCCCGCGTGCGTGGGCTAGTTGCGCGACGGAGTTGAAGAAATCCTTCGCGATGCGCCCGCCGGACAGGGCCACCGTGTGGTTGCTTGGGGCTGCTGCAAGGAAGGCGGTCGCACAACCGGTGGCCAGTTCACTTGCGTTGGAGAAGGGAATCAGTTGGGCCATGTGCCGTGAAGTGTCCGCAGTTCACTTCGTCGGCTGCGGGTCGCGCCAAACATGACCGGTCGGTGCGAGCAGATCCTCGGCAGCCACCGGACCCCATGTGCCGGCGGAGTAGAACTCGCGGTTCGTCAGCGGCTTGTTGTCCCAGCCCGCGCGGATCGGGTCCACGATGCCCCACGCCGTCTCCACCTCGTCGCGACGGATGAAGAGCGTGGCGTCGCCGGCGATGGCTTCCAGCAGCAGCCGTTCGTAAGCCTCTGGCGTGTAGGCCCCGAACTCCGAGTCGTAGCTGAAGTGCATCCGCACCGGGCGCACTTGCAGGCTCGCGCCGGGCACCTTGCCATTGAAGCGCAGCGTGATGCCCTCGTTCGGCTGAAGGCGCAGCGTGATGGCGTTGGGGTCGAGCTTCAGCCCGCACTTCGCCGCGAAGAGCACGTTGGGCGTGGGGCGGAACTGGATGCGCACCTCGCTCGCGGAATGCGGCAGCGACTTGCCGGTGCGGAGGAAGAATGGCACGCCGCTCCAGCGCCAGTTGTCAATGAAGAGCTTCAGCGCGAGGTAGGTCTCGACGTTGGAATCGGTCTTCACCTTTTCCTCCTGCCGGTAGCCATTGCGCAGCTTGCCGTCCACCATGCCGGCGAAGTATTGCCCGCGCACGACCTGCTTGCTCACGTCACGCACGGGGCGGATGGACTTGAGCAGCTTCACCTTCTCATCACGCACCGCCTCGGCGTCCAGCGACACCGGCGGCTCCATCGCGATGAGCGAGAGCACTTGCAGCAGATGGTTCTGCACCATGTCGCGCATCGCGCCGGACTCTTCGTAATAGCCGCCGCGTCCGCCCACGCCGACCTTCTCGGAGACGGTGATTTGCACATGGTCCACGGAGGTGCGGTTCCAGAGCTGCTCGAAGATGGCGTTCGAGAAACGGAACATCAAAATGTTCTGCACCGTCTCCTTGCCGAGGTAGTGGTCGATGCGAAAAATCTGTTTCTCGTGCGCGAACCGCGTGAGTTCGTTGTTGAGCCGCAGCGCGGAGGCCAAGTCCGTGCCGAAGGGTTTTTCCACCACGACGCGTTGCCATTCGCCCGGAGTCTCGTCGCGCTTGAGCAGGTTCGCGCCGCAAAGCTGCTCCACCACCGCACCGAACTGGCTGGGTGAAATCGCGAGGTAGAACAAAAGGTTCTTCTTCAACTCCGGCACGCCAAACGACGCGAGCTTCTCGGCCAATCGCTGATAAGCCGCCGGGTCGGTCAGGTCGCCCTGGCAGTAGGACACGTTTGCGGAGAACTCGGCCCAAACCACCTCGTCCACCGATTTCGAGCGGCTGAACTGCGCCACGCCCGCCTTCAGCTCTTCGCGCCACGCCGCGTCGTCCTTCTCGCGGCGCGCGAAGCCGACGATGCGCACCGGGTTGGGCAGTGCCTTCTCCACGGCGAGGTGGTAGAGCGCGGGGATGAGCTTGCGGATGGTGAGATCGCCGCTCGCACCGAAGATGACGATGGTGCAGGGCGTCACTGCCTTGCGCCCATCATCAAGGCGGCACGCCATCAATTCGTCGAGTTGGTTTGAGTCATCCATGCGCGGCAGAATGGACACACGGCGGAAAATTTCAACCCTTCTCCGGTCTCGAATAGCGGGGCGCCCGAGCGCCGCAAACATGGCGAAGTCGAGCCGGTTCGAGGATGGAAATCCCGCCTGCCTCGCGGCCTTTGCACGAAGCCGATTCAGACTTTCCAACTCGCCGTCGCTCCGCGACGCTTCCCGCATGAATCTCTCCGGCAAAGCCGCCGTTGTCACCGGCTCCTCCCGCGGCGTGGGCCGCGCCACCGCGCTCGCGCTTGCCCGTCGCGGCTGTGCCGTGCTCATCAACTACAGCACGTCCCGCGACGAGGCGGAGCGCACTGCCGCCGAGGTCCGCGCGCTGGGCGGCAAGGCCGTCTGCTTCGCCGGCAGCGTAGCGGACGACGCCGTCTGCCGGGCGATGATGGACGCGGTGGTGCGCGAGTTCGGCCGCCTCGACGTGCTGGTGAACAACGCCGGCACCACGCGCTTCATCAACTTTCCCGACCTCGAAGCCGTCACCGATGACGATTGGAATCGCATCTTGGGCGTGAATTTGAAAGGCCCGTTTCAGTGCGCTCGCGCGGCGCGTCCGCATCTGGAGCGCCACGGTGACGGCGTCATCATCAATGTCGGCAGCGTCGCGGGCATCGTCGGCGCGGGCAGCAGCATTCCCTACTGCGCGTCCAAGGCGGCGGTCATCAACCTCACCCTCGCGCTGGCCCGCACGCTCGGCCCGAGCATCCGCGTCAACGCGGTCGCGCCCGGCTTCATTGATGGCGAGTGGCTGCGCAAAGGGCTGGGCGAAGACTTCGAGTCGGCCAAGGAAGCCAAGGCCAAACACGCCGTGCTGGGCAAGGTCTGCCAGCCCGAGGACATCGCCGACGCCATCCTCGCGCTCATCTCCACCGACCTCGTCACCGGCCACACGATGGTTGTGGACGGCGGGCACACCATCGGCCCGCGCTTGAATCACGGCATCAAGTAGTCGTCGCCAACTTTCACCATGCGCATGTCAGCATTGCTCCTTCCAGCTAGGTTGGGCGGATCACTGCGGACCGCGCTCTGGATCCTCCTTGTGCTGCAAGGCGCAGTCTGGGTTTCAGCCGCACCTGCACCTGCGCCCGCGCTTCACTATCGCAAGCTTGCCACGCGTGAGCTGACCGAGCAGGCCGCCACCACCAACTCCTTGCAAGGTCTGCCGCGCGCGGGGATTGCCGCCATCCACGCGCTGGCGGCGGCTCCCAAGCTCAAGGCTGACGGCTCCGCCGAGGTCGCGGAGGCGAAGCTGCTGCAACTTCCGCCCGCGCAGTGGACCACGCTCGACGCCACGTCCAAGTCCCTCCTCATCACGCTCCGGGCTGAGGGCGAGCGCGCGGTGACGCTGCGCATTGGCTGCAAGCGCCCGGTGCAGACTAAGTTCAACAACGGTCCGATGCCCTCCGACCTTGGCCCGCCCGGTTGGCTCGCCGGGCAGATTGGCAACATCGCGGACCCGGTGCCGTTTCACGTGAAGCTGCGCGCGGGCGACAACTTTCTTTCCCTGACCTTCACCGAGGCCGCGCCATTCTACTTCGAGCTGGACCCGCTGGGCCGCGACCTGCGCGAGCAGCTCAACGCCCGGCTCACGGCCGACTTCCCGCCCACGGGCGAGGCGCGCTACTACAAACTCGAGACCGTCGCCGTGCCGAGCGGCATTGCGCTGGAGGTCGGTGGCATGGCGTTCAACACCGACGGTTCGCTCATGGTCTGCACGCGGCGCGGGGAAATCTGGCGCTACGTCAACGCCGCGCTCCAAGCCGAGTGCGCCAAGCCCGGCCTGAACCGCGCGGCGATGCTCCAGCAAGCCGGTAGGGACGCGCTGCGCACGTCCTCGTCCTCCAATGAAGGCCGACCACAGGTCGGCCCTACCAGCTTCGGCGACCGCTGGGAACTCTTCGCCACCGGCCTGCACGAGCCGCTCGGCTTGGTCGCGGGCAAGCTCGGCGAAGTCTTCGTCGTGCAGCGCTCCGAGCTGACGCGTATCGCGGACACCGACGGCGATGGGAAGGCCGACCTCTTCGAGACCCTCGACCAGAACTGCGGCGTCTCCGCCAGCCAGCACGCCTACATCTTCGGCCCCGTGCGCGACAAGGAGGGCAACCTCTGGGGCGCCATCTCCGGCATCGGCGTGAGCGGGGCGGGCAAGTATTTCGGCTGGAGTTTCAAGGTCACGCCCAAGGGCGAGTTCATCCCGTGGAGCAAGGGCCTTCGCTCCCCCAACGGCCTCTGCATGACTCCCGACGGCGACCTCTTCATCACCGACAACCAAGGCGAATGGATGGGCACCTCGCCGTTGCATCATGTGAGCAAAGACGCCTTCCACGGCCACCCGCAAGCGCTCAAGTGGGACGCGAACTTCAAGGGCAACGCCGGCAGCGCCGAAGACCTTGGGAAGATTCGCAAGCTCCCCGCCATCCAGTTCCCCTACGGCACCATGGGCCAGTCCCTCGCCGAGCCGGTGGTGGACACGACCGGCGGGAAGTTCGGCCCCTTCGCCGGGCAGATGTTCGTGCGCGACGAGAGCAAGTGCATTGTCGTGCGCGTGGCGCTGGAGAAGGTGGACGGTGAATGGCAGGGCGCGTGCCTGCCCTTCCGCAGCGGCTTCCAAGGCGGCAACAATCGCGCCGCCTTCGCGCCCGACGGCAGCCTCTACGTGGGCCAGACCGACCGCGGCTGGGGCAGCACCGGCGGCAAATCCTTCGGCCTGCAACGCCTCGCGTGGAGCGGCGAAGTGCCCTTCGAGATTGAGACGATGAAGCTCGCCGCCGACGGCTTCGACGTGCGCTTCACGCGCCCCGTGGACAAGAGCGCCGCCGCCACCCCTGCGAACTGGTCCCTCTCGCACTACCACTACCTCTACCGCGCCGCCTACGGCTCCCCGCAGCAGGACATCACGCCGGTGAAAGTCGCGTCCGCGAGCGTCTCCGCCGACGGCCGCACCGTGCGCCTGAAGCTGCCGGAACTGCGCACGGGAAGAATCTACGAACTCCACCACGCCAACCTCCGCGCCGCCGACGGCACCGCCCCGCTGCACACCTCGGCGTATTACACGCTGAACCGGGTGGGGAAGTGAGGCAGTCGGCTGGATCGAGTCATCAAGCGGGTGGCAAGTAATGATGAC
>CAMCFN010000072.1 GCA_945874145.1 Akkermansia muciniphila | reverse complement strand
GCCATGCAGTGCAGGACTGCCAGCGCCTTTTCGTCCAGCGTGGCGATCAAGGCCTGCCAGTCGAGGTTGCGGGCGGCGGTCTCGGACGGGTCTTCACAGTCACTGGCAAGCACGTCGCCGAGCGTCATCGGATCATCCAGCGATTGCTCCTCAGCCGGGATGGGTGCGGCGAGCGAGGTGACGCGACTGTTGCCGACAATCTGCGTGCGCGTGCCCATGGCGTCGCTGCGGCTCGCACTGTGACTGCGCCGGCCGCAGCGGAGGTGCAGCATCGTGTAGTAGGCGATGTTGCCCGGCGTGACGGTCTTGCCATTGGCCCGTGCGCTGGCGAGCAGGCGGGCGGCGATCAACGTGCCGTCCTGAAGCAACTCCTCGGCGTCCTCCGCGCCAACGAAGGACACGTGGTGTGGGATCATGTGGTGGAGGCGGGGGACAATTTCATCGATGAGGACAGTATCGGCGAGGGAACTCATTGTGGATCTCCTGGGTGACCAACGTGGACCCGTGGAAAGCCACTCCCGCCAGCGGCAGGAGATCACGGCCGGGACGGGGAAGGAGCTGCTAGGCTGACCCTCATGGGTTTATAGCCCCGGGGATGGGGGCTGTTGCGGGGCAGGGGAGTGCGGCAGCACACCGACGATTTACGGAAGCACGAAGCCGAGATGCCAGCGTTCTAGCGAGACGATGACGAGGCGCTTGTGAACGGCCCTCGGCTGCAAAATCCGGACCGAGTTTCCGGCGATCTCTACCGGCAATTTATTGTCACCCGTCTTGTCACCCGGTGACAAAAAGTGGGCACAATTGGGACAAAGTGGGAAACCGTCGAAAGTGGATAAAATACAATGGAATCAATGGTTCAATGCAATGGGAGCAAGTGGGAGCAAATGGGCATAAACGGCCTTTTTGAGTTACCTCTTCGCAAGTTCGGGCTTCCCGATTTCAACGAGCCACGCCGAGTCCCAGCACGCGGCACACGGAGCGCGCAATCATCAGTTCTTCGTCCGTGCAAATGACGCGAACCGCGACCCGGCTGGCGTCCTTGGAAATTACCGCCGCACCTTCCGCGTTGCGCGCCTTGTTCAATTCAATGCCAAGGAAGCCGAGTCCTTCGCAGATGCGTGTGCGGACGAGTGGCGCTTTTTCGCCGATGCCTCCGGCGAAGACGAGCGTGTCCAATCCGCCGAGTGCTGCGGTAAAGGAGCCGATCCACTTTTTCGCTTGATAACAAAACAGCGCCACGGCCTCCGCCGCGCGAACGTCGGTTGCTTCCCTTGCGAGCAAATCGCGCATGTCGGAACTGATCTCCGAGACGCCGAGCAGCCCGGACTCGTGGTGTATCATCCGGTCGAATTGCGTCTCGGTCATCTGCTCGCTGCGCCCCAGAAATGCAACCAGTCCCGGATCCACATCACCAGAACGGGTGCTCATCATCAGCCCCGCCGCCGGCGTGAAGCCCATGCTGGGATCCATGCTTTGGCCAGCGCGCACGGCAGCCATGCTAGCACCGTTGCCGAGATGCGCGAGGATGACGCGGCCAGTCGTCGCTGCCGGATCGCCGAGGCGCGAGAGTTCTTCCATCAGATAAGCGTAGGACAAACCGTGGAACCCGTAGCGTTGAACTCCCTTCGCCTCGTAGCGACGGGGGATGGGCAGCAACTTTGCCACGCGTGGCATGGTGTGATGAAACGACGTGTCAAAACAGGCAATCTGCGGCACCTGGGTAAACTTGGCCGCGAAGCCTTCCATAAGCGCGATGGCCGACGGAAGATGGTTCGGGTCAAACGAACTGATGCGCCGCAATTCCTCAATCATGGCATCATCAACGGGCTGAGGATCGCGATAACGCGATCCGCCATGCACGACGCGATGGCCGATGGCGGTGACGGCATTGACGCCAGATCGCTTCTCCAACAATTCAACCAGCGACGGAACGCAGGCAACGTGGTTGGGCACTTCAACCGTGCGCTCGTCGCTCTGGTTCGCGAGGACATCCGTAAATGACAGCCGGGCATCGGACAAGCCGATTCGATCAAACTTTCCAGTTAGAAGCTGTGGAAGCGATTCACCCGCCCTAAAGAGCGCGAATCGAAGGCTCGACGAACCGCTGTTGATGGTCAGAACGGTGTGCATCAACTAGCTATTTCCACCGTCGCAGAATATCTGCCTTGATCGACGAAACTGTTGCCTGACGCACGATAGTGAAGCGCCGATTGCGCCGCTAAAAAATTTTGCCGGGAGCTTATGTGAGGTTGCGTTCCGTGGACAATTCGCTCTCCGCCGCCAACCAATGCTCCACATCCTGCCCGTGTTGCGAACCTTGTTTCTCATAACTGAAGTAGGCCCTCCTGGCCACTCCGTCCACTGATGGTGTCGTGTAGCAAACAAAGTTGGAATTCTGTGTGCGATCAAAGTTGGAATCCCGCTGATGAGCAGATACCCGACTGGACGAAGAACAGAAAGCGGCGAAACCGGCAGCAATTTGACAGGTCTGGCACCATGGTCGCAATGCGACTGCTGCTCAATCCACTCTACCGTCGTGCCCGGCTGGCTCTGCGCGGGCAAGCGGTTTCGCTGAAGCCGTGGAGTGGCGTAGTGTTCCGGTCAGTGCCGCTGGAGTTTGCCAAGCCAGAGCAGATTGTTGATGGCGAAGGAGCAATGAAGTCCGGCGCGCGATGGAATCCACCAGGCAGCATCCGGGCACTGTATTGCAGCCTGCGTCCCGGCACGGCAGCGGAAGAGAGCATGCGGCTCTTTGAAGTGGCGGGGTTGAACCGAACCGTGGTGAAGCCGCGCCTGATTGTGGGCATCCGTTCCGTTACCGGCTCCACGCGGTGACGGATTTATCCGTGCTGGTCCGTGGAATTCAGGGCGTTGACCTCGACGAGTTGATGGCGGAGGAGTGGCAGAAGATCAACGCCCAAGGTCGTGAAACGCAGGGGCAGGCGCTGGGGCGAGCGCTGTGGGACGAACGAGCCGAGGGTTTCCTGGTGCCTTCCGCGCGCGTGCCGAATGCGATGAATCTGGTGGTCTTGCCCAGCAACCTTCAGTCAGGAAGCCGGCAGCAAGTGCTGGCGGAAGAGGAATTGAAGACTTGGCTGCGGTAGCAGTGGAGTATGCACAAGTGCAGGTAACAGTGCTTGCACATAAGCTGGAACTGGCTAAGGTTCAGGATATGAAGACGATTGTTGGAAAGAGAAGCGCGGGCTTGAAGGCCAGCAGCATACCCCGCGACAGGTTGAAGGGGTCGGCGTTCGCAACGCATCGCCCCAAGGATGAGTTTTCAGTGCGGACGTTTTGCGACTCGTTCGGGGTGACGCAGGACGCCTTCACGCGATTGACCGGCTTCTCGCCTCGCGCCGTCGCCCACTGGGCCAGCGGGCGGACGCCAAGCGGTTCGGCACAAAAGCGTCTGACTGAGTTGACGCGCCTCTTCGATGTGTTGTCCGACTTGGTTGAGGCAAAAGCTCTCGGGGAGTGGTTGAAACGTCCGAATCCGGCCTTCGACGGCTCGACGCCCTTGCAGGTGATGGAGCGCGGAGAAACGGACCGCATCTGGCGCATGGTGTGGGAGCTTCAAACCGGAAACACCGGATAGGCGTCCACACGAGGAGCGGACGCAGCTGTTCGTTCCCTTCGTCCATCATTCCTGCCCGTTGCCTTTGCACGCCATCCGCAGCGGCCAAACTTCCCTGTAAGAAACTCCGCCTGGATTTCGATAATCCAGTGTCGGCCCTCACTGTGAAGGCCGGCTGAAAGAAACCGCTGCGATAATCATGAAGCGCAAGGCCAACATTAACCGGCAAAATCAATGCCCGAAGATGCAACGCCAAACCGCTGGCTTACCAAAGCGGATCTCGCGCATCACTACTCAATCAGCCTTAGGACGGTGACGAATCTCATGCGTCGCCGGGTCGTGCCCTACGTGAAAGTCGGACGCGTGGGGCGTTTCGACCCACACGGATGTGACCAGGCTATGAGGAAGTTTGAGACGGTGATTCGGGGTCCACCTCACACAGCGTTTCACCAAGCGCCCCAAATTGAGCTGCGCACACTCCCCTGCCCCACGCTGGCCGAAACCGCGACCAGTCGCCGGCGCAACTTGCCCGCACGGCCAAACGCACATTTCGTTTCGCCCCTACGACCCGGCACGCGTCTCCCGCCGCCCGAAACGAGAAGTCACATCGTTGGTTTCGAATCGTCTTTAGCCACATCGAAGATGTGGGTGCGAGTGGCCGTCGGAATTTTGATACATTTATGGATCAGAAACTTGAAGGCACTCCGAAGGCTTCCCTCCAGCTCGCTGGCCGCAAGGTCACGCGCAGCGAAATCACCAACCACTGGGGCACGCGCCTCCAGTGGAAGGTCAGCCGCGACGGCAAGGAAATCGCCACCGTCACCGCCGGGGTGGAGCCGGTCTTCGAGCACGCAGACACCGCGCCGGGCAAGTATGAAATTGTCCTCCAGCAGTTCCACTACGTGGGCTACGCAAAGGACAAGGACGGCAAGTTCACCACCAGCAAATACGTAGACATCTCGGGGCCGGTCATCTACACGGTTTAACCCCATCCCGCCATGCTGCACATCGGCAACGAATACATCCCTCTCTGCTCCGGCACCAACCGCCGCAGCTTCCTCCAGCTCGGCGCCGCCGCCATGACCGGCATGACGCTGGCGAACTTCTACAAGCTCCAGGCCGCCGGCGCGGTGGACGAGAAGAAGGCGAAAATTCGCAACTGCATCACCCTCTTCCTCGTCGGCTCGCCCGGCCAGCACGACACCTGGGACATGAAGCCCGACGCCCCCGAGGACGTGCGCGGCAAGTTCCGGCCCATCTCCACCAGCGTCCCCGGCGTGCAAATCTGCGAGCACTTCCCGCGCATGGCCAAGGTCATGGACCGCGTCGCGCTCATCCGCAGCCTCAACTACAACACCGGTTCCTCGCACGAGAACGGCCAGCGCTGGATGATGACCGGCCACGACTTCAACGCAGCGAACAAGCAGCCCCACATGGGCTCCGTCATCTCGCGCGTCTTCGGACCGAAGGGCGACCTTCCCGCCTCCATCGTCCTGCCCGTGGGCATCGGCAACACCGGCACCTCTACGCCGCACGGCCAGGAGAGCGCGTTCCTCGGCAGCGCCCACGCGCCCTTCTTCCTCGGCAGCGACCCCGCGCGCGCGGACTTCAAGGTCGCCGACCTCGAACCGCCCAAGGGCCAGACCGAGTTCCGCGTCGAGGCCCGCCGCAAGCTGCTCACGGAAATTGACGAGGTGCAGCGCCAGGTCGAGACCAGCAGCACGCTGGAACGCGACACCGCCTACGCCCGCGCCTTCAACCTCCTCACCAACCCGACCACGAAGAAAGCCTTCGACCTCAACGAAGAGCCGGCCAAGCTCCGCGACCGCTACGGCCGGAACACCTTCGGCCAGAGCTGCCTAATGGCCCGCCGCCTCATCGAGCGCGGCTCGCGCTTCGTGACCGTGAACCAGTTCGACACCGTGTTCGGCATCTCCTGCTGGGACATGCACGCCGACGGCAGCAGCCTCAACAACACCTACGCCGACTACGAACACGTCCTCTGCCCGCAGTTCGACCTCGCCTTCACCGCGCTCCTCGAAGACCTCCAGCAGCGCGGCCTGCTTGAGGAAACCGTCATCGCCGTCATCAGCGAATTTGGCCGCACGCCCAAGCTAAACCCGCGCGGTGGCCGCGACCACTATCCCTCGGTCTGGACGAACTTCCTCGCCGGCGGCCCCATCCGCGGCGGCCGCGTCATCGGCTCCTCAGACAAGATTGGCGCCGCCCCGCACGACCGCCCCGTCACCCCCCCACAAGTCGTCGCCTCCATCTACCAGGCCATGGGCATTGATTTGGAAACCACGATGCTGCCGGGACCGGGCGGAAGGCCGATTCGGTTCATCGAGGCAGAGCCGATTAGGGAACTGTTCTCGTGAGTCGGAGAAAGCAACTGCGTGGACGACGTTGCCCCAACTCTTGGCGCGGTTCAGTGTGCTTGTGACAGGCAATATGCGTCGCCAACTAACTGCGCAGCAGGTTTCCGAGTATGCCGAATCGCAACTGCTGTGCATTCCAGACCGAGCAGTCGTGCGCCATCTCCGCCGGCATATGGTCACACCCGTTTCTTGCTGGGGACGTTTCGAGGATTTTGAACGCGCAGGACGCACTTACGAGTGTTGGACCGCCTTTGAGTTCCGACAACGCGACTTGGTCATTGCGTTTTGCCTCTCTCCTCACGGACCGACCCAGCCTTGGTTTCTAGTCGGGCAGAGCGACGCCGAGGATGGCGACTTCTCTGACTGTCCACGATTTGCTACTCTGGAATGTGCCTTTCGAACCTCTTCCGCTTGTCCACCTAAGTGGCATGAGAATTAGCTTTCAAAAGAACAGCGCCGGAAACTGGAGGCTGAGGCCGAAGCGTCGCGAACGAGACGCACGTCTCCTTTCTTTCCTCTCCGTCTTTCTATTATCTCTCCTCTCCACCACTGCCGCCCCACCTTCTGTCACCACCGTCGAAGTGCGCGGCCTGCAAATCGGCCACCCCACCGCCTTCACCCTCACCGGCACCGACCTCCTGCCCAACCCGCGCCTGCTCACCACCGCCCGTATCGCCAAGCAGTCGCTCAAGGACGGCGCGAAACCCGACCGCATCACCCTCGACATCGAGCTCGCCCCCGGCACCTCGCCCGGCCTGCACAACTGGTGGCTCGTCACCGACCACGGCGTCTCCGCCAAGGGCGTGCTCGCCACCGACCACCTCCCGCAAAAACCTTTCGCTGACAAAGTGGATTCACTCCCCGTCGCCCTGCACGGCGTCATCTCCGGCAGCCAGGTGCGCGAAGTCACCTTCCCCGGCAAGGCCGGCCAGGAACTCATGTGCGAGGTCGAAGCCCAGCGCCTCGACGGCAAGCTCCGCCCCGTCCTCAAGCTCCACGGCCCTGGCAACACGCTATTGAAATGGAGCCAGCCGCTGCTCGCCCTGCGCGGCGACACCCGCCTCGAAATCAAGCTCCCCGCCGACGGCGAGTATCGCCTGCAACTCCACGACCTTCAGTTCGCCGCGCCCGGCGTCTCGAATCACTTCCGCCTCAAGCTCGGTCAGTGGACCTACGCCGACCTCGCGTTCCCCGCCACCGTCCAGCGCGGCGCGTCCGCCGAGGTGCAGTTGGTCGGGCGTGCCGGCGAATCGCGCACCGTGAGCCTGCCCGCGCTCGGCAGCGCCGCCGCCGTCCCCGCGCCGTGGGCCGACGCCAAGTCCGCCAGTGGCCCGCAGGCTGTCGTGTGGTTGAGCGACTTGCCCGAGCTGGTCGAGAACCGCACCGGCTCCGCGCCACAAGTCTTGCCCGCGCTGCCCGTTGCCGTGAACGGTCGTCTCACCCAGCCCGGCGAGGCGGACGCCTACACCCTCACCGTCACCCCCGAGTCCGAAGTGGACGTCGCAGTCTTCGCCGATTCCCTCGGCTCGCCGATTGACGCCGAACTGGAACTGCGCGACCTCAAAGGCGCGCGCCTCGCGCTCAACGACGACTTCACCAACCGTCCCGACCCGCGCCTCACCTACAAGGTGCCGAAGGACATCACGAACATCGTCGCCGTCGTCCGCGATGTTAACGCCAACGGCGGCCCGCGCTGTCTCTACCGCTTGCAGGCCACGCTCAAGTCCACGAACACCGCCGGTTTCACCCTCCTCGCGCTTGAGGACAACCTCACGCTGCCCGCCAGCCGCACCGCCGTCTTCAAAGTCGAGGCCCGGCGCGAGGGCTACGATGGCCCCATCGAACTAACCTTCGACGCCTTGCCCGCCGGCGTAAAAATCTCCGGGCAGACCATCCCCGCGAAGGCCACCGCCACGCTCCTCACCCTCCTGTCCGGTGACCAGCCGCTGCCCCCGCTCATCACCGCGTTGCACGGCAAGACGAAGGACCGTGATGTGCTGGCGCGCAGCGAGAGCGCGAGTCTCGGCAAGTTCCAGCCGTGGTTGGAAAACGATCTCGCGCTGGCCGGCTCGGCGAAGTCCGAAATCGAGTTCTCCGTCGCGTGGGGCAAGGACGCCGCCACCAACACCATTCCGCTCGGCGGCAAGCTGTCCTTGCCCGTCACCTGCGCCCGCCCCCTCGGCCACGACGGCCCGGTGCGCCTCACGCTGCTCACTAGCCAGGCGCGCCTCTTCCTGAACAACGCCGTGGACCCCGCCCGCGTCCTGCGCGAGGAGAAAGCCGTGCTCATCGAGGAAGACAAGAAAGTCCAGGCCGCCTTTGATGCGATCGCCCCCGCTACCAACGTCCTCGCCGCCGCGCAAAAGGAACTGGTTGCCGCCAAAGACGACGCAGCCAAAGCCGCCGCTGCCAAGAAAGTCCAAGCCGCCGAAACCGCGCTCGCCACCGCGAAGCAGACCGCACTCGACACATCGCAGAAAGCGACGAACAGCGCCACGTTGGCGCTCATCGTGCCGGGCGAACTGGCGGACTTGCCGCACCAGCTCGCCTTTAAGGCCGAGTTGCTCAAGCGCGACCGCCGCACCGTGACCGCCGTGGCCTACACGCCCGTGCGCGAGTTCCCAGTGCTGAACCCGCTCGCCCTGAAGCTCGCCGCGCTGGCCCCCGTGAAGCTCGACGCCAAGACCGGCGCGACGCTGGACGTGGTCGGCCAAGTCGAACGCCTCAACGGCGCGAAGGGCGACGTGACCGTGACCCTTACCGGCCTCCCCGCCGGCGTGACCGCCCCCGCGACCGCCGTGGTCAAGGACGGCGCGACCGAGTTCAAGTTCGCGCTGAAATTCCCCATGGGTTTCAAGGCAGGTGATTTCACCGGCCTGAAACTCTCCGCCAGCGGCAAGCCCTTCAACGCTGCCACCGTGAAAAGCCGCGACTTGGAGTTCGCCGTGAAGGTGCTGCCGCCCGAGCCGGAGTCGGTGAAGCAAGCCGAGGCGAAGAAGTGAGATGAACCCGCTCACTCTCATTCCACCCAGCCCCAGCTCGCCGGCAGACCACATATGAGCGAGCCACAGAAAATTCAGTGGGAGGGTTATGCCGCGCTTGCTTGCGTTCCGCTGCTTGCGCTTGCGTGGTTGCAACTCGGCCTCGTGTTCACATGGGCCGCGACAATCCTGCCCGTTTTCTTCGCGCTCATTTTCGGTCTTTCATCCTATCGCCGCGAGGATGGGGCGAGCCGTGCGTGCGGCATTGCCGCCCTCGCCTTGATAGCCGTGTTCGTTCTCCTAGTATTTCTCCCCGCCAGCAGGCGTCACTGACCATGAAACACTTTCTTCTCCTGTCCGCCTTGGTGATGGCCGCCCTCCGCCTCTCAGCCGCGCCCGCGCCCGACCCCATCATCGGCGACCTCACCGTCACGCCCGTCTCCCTCACCCTCGTCCATGCGCAGCGTCCCCACTCCCTCGTCGTCATGGCGCGGAGCAAGGGTGGTTACGACGTGGATTTCACAGGCACGGCCACCTTCCGCAGTAGCAATGAGAAGGTCGCGCGGGTCAGCCCGGCTGGCTGGGTGCAGCCCGTTGCGAACGGCACCGCTACCCTTACCGTGCAGGCGTCTGGCAAGTCTGCGAAGGTCACGGTGAACGTCCAGCTCCCCGCCGAGCCGACGCTCGCCAGCTTCCGCCAAGACGTGATGCCCGTGCTCTCCAAGGGCGGCTGCAATGCGGGCGCATGCCACGGCTATTCGCTCGGCAAGAACGGCTTCAAGCTCACCTTGCGCGGCGCGGACGCGGACAAGGATTATCCCGCGCTCACCGATGAGTTCATGGAGCGCCGCATCAACCGCCACAATCCCGCCGCCAGCCTTGTGCTCCTCAAGGCGCTCGGCGATTTGCCGCACGAGGGCGGCGTGCGCTTCGACCACGGCGGACTGCTCCACGAGACCGTGCGCCGCTGGATTGCCGAGGGCGCGCAGGATGACGCGCCGACGCTGCCCACGCTCGTGTCCGTCACGATTTACCCCGAGAAGGTCGTCGCCATACCGCGCGCGCGGCAGCAGTTCCAACTCGTCGCCAAATACAGCGACGGCTTGCTGCGCGACGTGTCCCGCACCGGCATCTTCACCGTGAACACCGAGCGCGTCGCCCGCGTGGACGAGGCCGGGCTAGTGGCCGCGACGGACCTGGGCGAGACCGCCATTGTCGCCCGCTACGAAGGCATCTTCGCCGTGGCCAACTTCATCGTGCTGCCGCCAAACAAAGGCTTCCAGCCCACGCCCGTCCCCACGGACAACCTCGTGGACCGCCACATCATCACGAAGCTCAACGACCTCCGCATCCGCCCGTCGGAACTGGCGGACGATGAGCGCTTCCTGCGCCGCGCGTCGGTGGACCTCATCGGCGTGCAGCCCAAGCCGGAGGAAGTGCTGGCCTTCGTCGCGGACACGAGCACGGACAAGCGAGAGAAAGCCATCGCCGCGCTGATGAAGCGGAATGAGTTCGTGGACTGGTGGTCGCTCAAGTGGGGCGACCTACTGCAGAACTCGCGCAACACTCTCAGCGACCCGGCGGTCTATGCCTTCCGCGAGTGGATTCGCGCCGCCGTCGCGCGCAACCTGCCGATGGACGAGTTCGCCCGCGAGTTGCTGACCGCGCGCGGCAGTTTCAATGACCATCCGGCCGCCGCCTACTTCGCCGTGAGCAAGGACACCGACGACACCTTACAGCGCTCCACGCAGGTTTTCGCTGGTGTGCGGATGCTCTGCGCGAAGTGCCATCCGCACCCGTTCGAGCAGTGGACGCAGGCGGATTACTACGGCGTCCACAGCTTCTTCAACCAGGTCGCCACGAAGCCCGACCCGCGCCTGACCGGCGTGCAAAATGCAAAGACGGTGCTGGTCAACCTCACCACCGGCTCCTCCACCAACCCGCGCACCAACAAGCCCCAGCCCCCGCGCTATCTCGGCGGCAGCGAGCCGAAACTCGAAGCGGGCGTGGACAAGCGCGAGGATTACGCGCGCTGGCTGACCTCGCCGGACAACCCGCACTTCGCCCGCAGCCTCGTGAACCGCGTCTGGAGCTACTTCTTCCATCGCGGCATCATGGACCCGGTGGACGACTTGCGCTCGACCAGCCCGCCCATCAACGCGCCGCTGCTCGACGCGCTCACGAAGGATTTCGTGGAGCACAAGTTCGACCTCCGTCACCTGATGCGCGTCATCCTCACTTCGCGCGCCTACCAGCGCAGCTCGACGCCGAACGACACCAACGGCCACGACGACGCGAACTTCTCCCACGCCATCCCGCGCCGCCTGCCGGCCGAGGCGATGCTCGACTCGCTCGTGCAGGCGACCGGAGTGAAGGAAAACTTCGGCGGCGCACCGGCGGGTTTCAACGCGGCGCAGTTGCCGGACGGGAATGTGCAGAGCGACTTCCTCACGCTCTTCGGCAAGCCGCAGCGCATGGAGGCGTGCGAGTGCGAGCGCGACCTCGGCGCGAACATGTTGCAGGCGCTGCACTTCATCAACGGCAAGTCCATCCTCGACCGCGTCACGAGCGGCACTGGCCGTCCGGCGCTGCTCATCCAGCAGAAGCTCGACGACGACAAGCTCATCGAGCAGCTCTACCTCTGGTCGCTCGCACGCAAGCCGGCGGCGAAGGAAGTGGCGCTGGCGAAGAAATTCATGGCCGCCTACGGCGACAAGCGCGCCGAGGCCGCGCAGGACTTCATGTGGGGTCTACTCAACAGCCGCGACTTCACGCTGCTGCACTGACACTTTTTCAGCCACGGATGAAACACGGATTAAACACGGAGAAGAAACAGGCTGCTTGGAGTCGTGGAAGCGACCCTCAAGGTCCCGGCTACAGAAGGGTTCTCCCCTGGCTGTCCCCATCTTCAATCCGTGTTTTATCCGTGTTCAATCCGTGGCTAAATGCCGTCTTCCTCTTCCTCCTCTGCGCCCTGCCCGCGCCCGCCGCAGATGTGAGCTACCAGCGGGATGTGTGGCCCATCTTCAAGCGCCACTGCCTCGGCTGCCACACGGACGGGAAGGCCAAGGGCGGCTTGCGGCTCGATGACATCGCCGCGCTCAAAAAGGGCGGCAAGCACGGCGCTCTCTTCATCGCAGGCAAGCCGGACAAGAGCCTGTTGATGCAGCAGGTCACCGGCGACCCGCCCGAGATGCCCGAGAACGAGCCGCCCCTCACCGCCGAGAAGGTGAAAATCCTGCGCGACTGGATTGGCCAGGGCGCGAAGATTGACGCCGCACCCAAGGTCGTGCGTCCGCCCGTGGTCATCCCAGCGACCTACGCGTTCGCACCGGCGGTCACGAGCGTGAGTCTCAGCCCAGATGGCAAGCTCGCCGCCGTCGCCGTCCGCAGCGAAGTGGTGCTTTTCAACGTGGACGACGATGCGCCGCCCCGCCGACTTGCGACGGACTTCGACCTCATCACGCACGTCGAGTTCAGCCCGGACGGCAAGCGTCTCGCCGCCGCCGGTGGTTCGCCGCAGCAGTTCGGCGGTGTGATTTTCTTCGACCCCACCGACGGGAAACGCCAGTCGTCGCGCCGCGTGGGCAACGACACGTTGTTCAAAGGCAACTTCTCGCCCGACGGCCAGACCATCGCCCTCGGCGGCTCAGGCGGCGCGATCCATCTCATCCCGGTCGACACGAAGGCCGAGGCGAAAGCCATTGAGCTGCACAGCGACTGGGTGATGGCTGTGGCCTACACGCCGGACGGCAAGCAGCTCGTCAGCGGCAGCCGCGACAAGACCACGAAGGTCAGCAGCGTCGAGAGCCTCAAGCTGCTCCGCTCGATTGACCAGTCCGCTGACATCATCAACGCCGTGGCCACCGATAGAACCAACGCCATCTCCGCCGGCAACGCGCGCACGCTGAACGGCTTCGACTTCAAGCTCGCGCTTGCCGGCGCGGAAGTCACCGGCTCTGGCAACGGCGCGCGCCCCGTGAACAATCGCGACCAATACCTCCGCGCCTACGAAGCCCAACCCGACGCTGTGATGGCCCTCGCCATCAGCGGCGACCGCAAGCTCCTCGCCGTCGCCACCCGCGCCGCCGAGGTGCGCATCTATCAAACCGACAACCGCCAGCGCAAATCATCTGTCGTGAAAGCCCCTGCGCCCGTTCTCGCCATCGCGCTGAATCAAGACGGTTCGCGCCTATTGATCGGCAGCAAAACTGGCGAAGTGCAAGTGTTTGAAACAACTACGACAAAGCTACTCAAGTCGTTCATCCCCGTGCCAGTAGCGTCTATAAAGACAACGGCCCGGTAGACGCACGAGTTGAAAATGGCTCCGAATAGATGCTGGACTTGGTGACAAAGGGGGCTGCTTGTAATTGTCGCGGGCGATGACAACTACAGCGCCGCCTCGTCGGTCACACGCACGCTGACCGTAGCGAAGAAGGGCCTCACCGCGACGGTCGCGGACGCCGCGCGTCAGGTCGGCGCGACCGACCCGACCTTCACCATCACTTACACGGGCTTCGTCACGGGCGATAACGAGCTTGGCCTCGACACGCCGCCCAAGGTCACGAGTGCCGCGACCAGCGCCTCGCCTGCCGCCGAATACGCGCTGACGGCCTCCGCTGGGGTGGACGACAACTACAGCTTCACCTACGTCGCGGGCAAGCTGGTCATCAGCCAGGTGCCGCAGACCATCACGTTCGGCCCGATTGCTGACCGCACGTTCGGCGACCCGCTGCTACTGCTCACGGCCACGGCCAGTAGCGGCCTGCCGGTCACATTCACCGTCGTCAGCGGCCCGGCCACGGTGAGCGGAAATGAAGTTTCCATCACCGCGCCCGGCGTGGCCGTGCTGCGCGCGAGTCAGGCGGGCAACGTGACTTACTCCGCCGCGTCCGTCGTGGAGCAGACCTTCACGGTGAACCCGCCCCCGAACTCGGCTCCGACCGCGTTGAGCCTGCTCGGCTCGTCCGTTCTCGAAAACCTCCCGGCGGGCACGGCCGTCGGTGCGTTCACCGCCACCGACCCGAACGCGGGCGACACGCACACCTTCACGCTCGTCAGCGGCGCGGGCGGCCTGGACAACGCCTCGGTCACCATCGTTGGTAACGAACTGCGGACGGCGGCCAGCTTCAACTTCGAGGCGAAGGGAACTTACTTCATCCGCGTGCGCGTGACGGACGCGGGTGGCCTGTTCGTGGAACAGACCTTCACCATCACCGTGCTCGACGTGAACGAGGCCCCGGTCGCGGCGAATAACAGCTACACAGTGAACCAGGGCGACACGCTCACCGTGTCCGCCACCGGCGGCGTGCTCGCCAACGACACCGACCCGGACCAGGACGCACTTACCGCGACGCTCATCGCGACGACCGCGCAAGGCTCGCTGCGGCTCAACCCGAACGCTGGCTTCACCTACACGCCAGCCAGCAGCTTCTTCGGCGCGGACGCCTTCACCTACCGTGCGACCGACGGCGCTGAGTCCTCGGCGACGGTGACGGCGACCATCTCCGTGATTGCGCGTCCCACCAATGCGGTGCCTTCCGCTCAGTTCACTCAGAAGGTTTTCTCCGGTGCCCTCCTGCGCTTCTCCGAGACCAATCTCCCGACGGCCAACGCCCTGCGCGTGGGTGACCCGGACAGCAGCACGCTGACCGTGTCCCTGACCGTGACCAACGGCACGCTCGTGGTCAGCAATCTGGGCAGCCTGCTCTTTACGAACGGGCAGACCAACGGAGCCAACCTGACCTTCGTCGGACTGACCGCCGAGGTGAACGCCGCATTGGAAAGCCTAGCCTACACTTCCAAGACCAATTACTTCGGCGATGACACGCTTGCCGTCGTCACGACTGACGAGGGCGGGCGCACCAATCGCGGTGGCGGCACGGTGGCGATTCTGGTCGAGATCCCGACTCTGGGCGGCGTGCCCAAGGTCTCGCTGGAAGGCCTGAACGACGCGATGACCGGGCGCATGATTACCAACGTGACGGGCTTGGTGATGGACACCAACCTTGTGCAGGGCATCAGCTACGACTCAGTCAACAGCGTGGTAAACGTGCTCCCCGTCGGTGGCCAGGACGGTTCTACGAACCGCTCCACCATCACGGTGCGGGTCCGGTTCAACGACGGGACCGTGCAGGATGTCGTGGTGCCGGTGATCATCTATCAACCGCTGCTCACGAGCGTGACCAGCGACGCGACCTACAACTCGACCTTTGGCACGCCCATTTTCAACCCGCAGACCAGCCTCTACGAGCAGAAGGTCAGCGTGATGAACAACACGCCGTTTGACTTCACCGCACTACGCATCACCGCGACGAACCTTCCGGCGGGCGTGACCCTGCGCAACGCCAGTGTCACCAACGGCGGCTTCGCCTACATCGAATACAACCTCACCGTGCGTTCCGGCAGCAACGTCACGCTGACTCTCGAATACTTCAATTCCAACCGCGCCGGCGGCGTCACCCCCGGCCTCAAGCTGGAGTTGCTCAACTCGACACGTGTAGTCGCGCCACCCACCAACCCAGTCATGACCGCCGTCACCGGCCTGCGCGGCTACGCGCCCGATGGCCGCATCCGTTTCTACATCGAGTTTCCGACCATCGCGGGCCTGACCTATTACGTGCAATACAAGGATGCCATCGGCGACCCGTGGAAGACCTCGCCGGTCGTCATCCCCGGCACCGGCAACCGCCTCAACTGGCTCGACGACGGCGCGCCCAACACGGACTCAACGCCCACTGCGACGCGCTTCTACCGCATCGTCACCGGCCAGTAAGCCGCGCAAACTTATTTATCCCATTCCATGAAGAATGCCTCCCTGTTACTGGCCGGAGCCTGTGCGCTCCCGGTGTTCGCCGCTGCTCAAAACCTCGCCGACCCGGTGGTGTCGCGCCACCACTTCGGCGTGAGCCTGCCCGTGTGGCTGAACGCCAAGGCCAAGTTCACCACCACCCGCGCCACCAATCCCGGCCCGGCCGCCGGCGGCACCGCTGCGCGTGTTTACGACGATGGCTACAACCGCGTGGACTCAACCGGCAACACGCCCGCCGTGCTGGGTGGCCCGCCCAGCACCTCGTTCTTCGGGTATGCCAACGACCTGCAAGTGGTCAACGCCGTCGGGGCCGGCACCTTGAGTCTGCACGCCGTTCAACTCAACGGCGGCGACTACACCCGCAATCTCAGCAACAAGCCGCAATTCCCGGGCGTGGACTTTTTCTACCGCTACGACTGGCAGGCCGGAGAGAAGTGGCGCGTGAACTGGGAGCTGGGCGCGGCCTACAACTATTTCAACTGGGAGCAGAACGGCGCGCCTGGCTCGACCGTGAACCTGCTGGCCGATGTGTTCGCGCTCAGTGGCGTGACACTGTTCCCCGGGGCCGCCCCTTACAACGGACCCTTCACCGCGTTGCCCGGCAGTCCGGTCATCGGCAGCACCCCAGTGCGCACCGAGGGCACCGCCCCGGCGGCGGTGACGGGCGTGCGGAAGCTGGAACTGCACGCGTTGCAATTCCGCGTCGGGCCAACGCTGGATTGGGTGCCTAACGACAAGTGGACGGTGGGCGTGCAGGGCGGGCTGGCGCTCGGCGTGGGCTGGTCACAGCTCGCATTCGCTGAGCAGATCACCGTGACCGCCGCCAACATCGCGCCCATCAACCAGAGCGGCCGCACCGATGATGTCCATGCGTGGGCCGGCTGGTTCAGTGCACTGCGCATCGACCGCAGGCTCAACGAGCGGTGGGACGCCCACGTCGAGGTGCGCCACCTCTGGCAGGAAACCCTCCGCCACAACGGCCCGACGCGCTCAGGCGAAATCAACCTGAGCGACGGCTTGGGCTTGGGCATGGGCGTGAGCTACCGCTTTTAGCTCAACTGGTCTCTGCTGCGCTTCCGTCGCGAAGCAGCGGTGGTGCAAAGCACGGAGACTTGTTAAGCAGGCCCGTGGGCTGTCGACAAGCCGGACATTTTTCTAAATTAACACGCCATAAGAGGCTCGTAGAGTTGACTTGTGGCTGTAATGCGCCATTTTAGACGCGTATGAAGCGTGAATTGAAGATGGGCGACGAGGGGCTGTTGAAGCTGGTGGGTGAACGTCTGGCAGCGCTTCGGCTGGCGAAGAATATGACGCAGCAAAAGCTGGCGGAACAGGCGGGGCTTGGGCTACGGACAGTGCAGCGGCTGGAGTTGGGCGCAGCGGCAACGCAGTTGTCGGGCTTTGTCCGCGTCTGCCGGGTGCTCGGCTTGCTGGAACGGTTCGATGCGTTTATCCCAGAAGTGACAGCCAGCCCCATCACGGAGTTGAAGCTTCAAGGGCGGCGACGACAGCGGGCCACGAACCGGCAGCCGGCAGCGCTGGAGTCAAAGCCATGGACTTGGGGTAAGGCGACATGATCGCCAAGGTTCAGATGTGGGGGCGGACCATCGGTGCAGTCTCGATGGATGCCGGGCGCGATTACGCCGCCTTCCAATACGATCCGGCATTTGCCAAAAGCGGAATTGAACTGGCACCGCTGACGATGCCCTTGAGCGAACGGGTTTATGAGTTTCCGGCGTTGCCGCGCGCCACGTTTCACGGGCTGCCCGGACTGCTTGCGGACTCACTTCCAGACAAGTTTGGCAACGCGCTCATCAATGCGTGGCTGGCCACGCAGGGCCGGACGCCGGAGAGCTTCAGCGCCGTGGAGCGCCTCTGCTACACGGGCACACGTGGGATGGGCGCGCTGGAGTTCGCGCCGGTGCTGGGGCCGCGTCCGCGCAAGGCGGCGAAGGTGGAGATTGATGCCCTGGTGCGGCTCGCGTCCGAGGTGCTGGCGCACCGGGGCGATTTGCGCGGACATTTTCATGACGCCGGCAAGGCGCGGGCGTTGCAAGAGATTCTCCGGGTGGGGACCTCCGCTGGCGGCGCACGAGCGAAGGCAGTGTTCGCGTGGAACCCTGAGACGAACGAGGTGCGTTCCGGGCAAGTCACGGCGGGCGATGGGTTCGACTACTGGCTGCTGAAGTTCGACGGGGTGACAGGCAACAAGGACAAGGAACTCGAAGACCCCAAGGGCTACGGAGCCATCGAGTATGCGTATCACCTCATGGCGAAGGCGGCAGGCATCACGATGAGTGAGTGCCGGCTGCTGGAGGAGAACGGCCGGCGGCACTTCATGACCCGGCGCTTCGACCGGCTGGCAGGTGGTGCCAAGCTGCACATGCAGTCGTTGGGCGCGCTGGCCCATCTCGATTTCAACCAGGCCGGTGCCCACTCCTACGAGCAGGCCTTGATGACGATTCGCCAACTCAATCTGCCGATGGCGGCGGTGGAGGAGCAGTTCCGGCGGATGGTCTTCAACGTCGTGGCGCGGAATCAAGATGACCATGTGAAGAACATCGCCTTCCTCATGGACCAGCAGGGCCAGTGGTCTCTGGCCCCCGCTTTCGACGTGATCTACAGTTGCAATCCGTCGGGGATGTGGACGGCGACCCATCAAATGACGATGAACGGGAAGCGGGACGGCTTCACGAGGGAGGACTTCGAGGCGTGCGCGAAATCCGCGCTGATGAAACGCGGTCGCGCCGCAGCGATCCTAGAAGAGGTGCAGACTGCGGTGATGCGCTGGGCGGAGTTCGCGGCGGCAGCCGGAGTCGCTGATGAATGGCGGGAAGCGATACGCAGGAGCCACCGGCAATCGTTTCCAAAGCTGTGAGCCCCACTGAATCCATCACGGAAATCACCACCCCGCACGGTTCGCAGCGGCGTAAGTTTCTGGTGCTGCGATACGCTTTCCGAAGTCTCGACGTTCCTCGCCGATTGGGAACGGCGAGATAGAAAGGGGACCCACCTGCGGCGGACTCCCTCTCCTCACACCCCAGCTTCCTGAGCCTTCGCTCCGGCGCAGCAGGTGACGTTGCCAATCGCGCCCGGCCCTTGGCCCACTGGCGCAGGGCGGTGATCTGTTCCGCCATCTGCTTGGACAGCGGCACGAACTCGTTGAGCACCCCGGCGATGTCCAGGTTTGTCGGCTCCCGGTCCCGCTCGAAACCCAGGAACAGCGCCTCGGTGAACGCGGCCTCGATCTCACTCCCGGTGAACCCGTCGGTGATCCTTGCGAGCTGTGCCACGTCGAACTGCTCTGCGTCCCGGCCGTGCCGCTGGATGACGAGTTTCCAGATGGACTCGCGTTCCCGCTCGTTCGGCAGGTCCACGAACCACAGCTCGTCGAAGCGCCCCTTGCGGAGCAGCTCCGGCGGCAACTGCGTCACGTCGTTCGCCGTGGCGACCACGAACACCGGCTGCGTCTTTTCCTGGAGCCAGGTTAGGAACCCGGCGAACACTCGGGAGGTCGTGCCACCGTCCGTGCTGCCCGAGGACTTCGTTCCGCTGAACGCTTTTTCCAATTCCTCGATCCAGAGCACGCACGGCGCGATGGCCTCGGCGGTCTGGATGACGGAGCGCAGGTTGGCTTCGCTCTGCCCGACCAGCCCGGCGAAGATGCGCCCGGCGTCCAGCTTGAGCAGCGGAACACCCAAGGACTGCGCGGTGGCCTTGGCGGTGAGGCTCTTGCCCGTGCCGGGGAGCCCGACGATGAGCACGCCCTTGGGCACCGGCAGGCCATACTCCCGCGCTCGGCGCCCGAAGGCATGCCGGCGCTGGAGCAGCCATTCCTTGAGCTGGTCCAGACCACCGATGTCATCGAGTTATGTGGAGCTCCACATAAGTGGATGTCATGGGGTTCCTTTCTGTGGGTTGAAATGAAACGGGCCGGAGCGTGTGAACACTCCGGCCCGTCTCTGGGTTTGGTGGTTGGGGTTGAGAATCTACCAAGCTGCGCTTACTCGTGATGCGGCGATGACCCAGTGCGGGTCAGGGCGGGGAGGTCTCTGCGCGAACGGGGGGAAACGAACGGGCTGGCGTGGGCGTATCTACTAACCGACTAACTGCCTTCTGCACCGTCAACTGAACTGACTCAACTGACCGACTTGCAACCGACACTGTCAACTAACACTCACGCCCACGTCAGCCACACCGGAAGATAGCACACGTTGGCGCTCCGCAAGGGACATGTTTGGAGCGGGGCGGAAGCCGGGCACCGGTGAAGATGCCCGGCTCCGGGGGTGGGGTGGTCAGGGCCAGGTTTTGCATTCGGCCAGGTAACTGCACATCGAACACTGCATGCCCGGGGAGGGGACGAAGTCCTGCCGGTCCAGGCCGGCCAAGTAGCTTTCCAGCTGCCGGAATAAACGGCTCTCCTGCGGCTGCGTCATCGGCCCCTGCTGGGTGACGATGAGTTTCGGGGTCTTGGTCTTGACCAGTTGATGCAGGTCGCGGCCACCCTCAACCTTGCCGGTGTTGGCGCGGTAGAGGAGCGAGTAGCCGGTGAGCTGGACTTCATTGGTGTGGACCGCCTTCTCCTCGTTGGGGGTCTGGCCGACCGTTTTGAAGTCCACGATGCGACCGCCGGCCCGCACGAGGTCAATGATCCCGATGAGCTTGGGCAAACCGTGCCGGGCGAGGTCGGCTT
>CAMCFN010000071.1 GCA_945874145.1 Akkermansia muciniphila | reverse complement strand
GTCAGCGCGCAAGCTCGGATGCAACTGGCCATGACCGACATCCACACCCACCACCTGTATTGCGCCCTGCTGCAGCAAGCAGTCCGTGAAGCCGCCGGTGGACTGCCCCACATCGAGGCAACTCCAACCGGCCACTTTCAGACCCGTGCTTTGGAGGGCACCTTCGAGCTTGAGCCCGCCGCGCGAGATGTACTTGGCCTCGGTCGTATCAGGCACCACCAGCTCGGCACCCTCCGGAATTTCGTCGCCGTTCTTGGCCACCTTGCGCCAGGCCGAATCGACATCGGCGCGCCACTGCACGCCCGAAGCAATCAGGCGCTGCGCCTGCGATCGGGTCGTGGCCAGGCCACGGTCAACCAGAAAAAGATCAGCGCGCATCGTTGAAATTAAATGGGGTCAGCAAATAGGGTAGGAACCCATTTAACTGACCCCTTTAATTCTCAATAGCGGTAGCTGTTGGCTTTGTAAGGACCGGCTTTGGACACGCCGATGTAGGAAGCCTGCTCGTCGCTCAGCTCGGTCAGCATGGCACCGACTTTCTTGAGGTGCAAACGGGCCACTTTTTCGTCGAGGTGCTTAGGCAGCACGTAGACCTTGCCGACTTCGTAATCCGCCTGCTTGGTGAACAGCTCGATCTGCGCGATCGTCTGGTTGGCGAAGCTGGACGACATGACGAAGCTGGGGTGACCGGTGCCGCAACCGAGGTTGACCAGGCGGCCCTTGGCCAGCAGGATGATGCGCTTGCCGTCCGGGAAGATCACGTGATCGACTTGCGGCTTGATCTCTTCCCAGGTGCATTTTTCGAGCGAGACAACGTCGATTTCGTTGTCGAAGTGGCCGATGTTGCAAACGATGGCCTGGTCTTTCATGGCCGCCATGTGCTTGTAGGTGATGACGTTCTTGTTGCCGG
Organism: Akkermansia muciniphila; assembly: GCA_945874145.1. GTDB lineage: Bacteria > Verrucomicrobiota > Verrucomicrobiia > Limisphaerales > SXTU01 > SXTU01. The sequence goes on along the minus strand of CAMCFN010000071.1, from coordinate 19,623 downwards.
TAGCGGACACAAAAATGTCTGCCTTGTCGGCCGCGTATTCCATGGTCACGACTTTGTAGCCTTCCATCGCGGCTTGCAGCGCGTTGATCGGGTCGATTTCGGTGACCCAGACTTGGGCGGACAAGGCGCGCAGGGCCTGGGCAGAGCCCTTGCCGACGTCACCGTAACCGGCAACCACAGCGACCTTGCCGGCGATCATCACGTCGGTGGCGCGTTTGATGGCGTCCACCAGGGATTCGCGGCAACCGTACAGGTTGTCGAACTTGCTCTTGGTGACCGAGTCGTTGACGTTGATGGCGCGCAGGGCCAGGGTGCCCTTGACCGACATTTCATTGAGGCGCAGCACGCCGGTGGTGGTTTCTTCGGTCACGCCGATGATGTTTTTCAGGCGGCGGCTGTACCAGGTGCCGTCATTAGCGAGTTGCTTCTTGATCGCATTGAACAGGCAGATTTCTTCTTCGCTGCCGGGATTAGCCAACACAGAGATGTCTTTCTCAGCCTTGGTGCCCAGGTGCATCAAGAGCGTAGCGTCGCCGCCGTCGTCCAGGATCATGTTCGGGCCTTCTTCGGGCGTGCCTTTGGCGCCGCGGAATTCGAAAATGCGGTGGGTGTAGTCCCAGTAGTCGTCCAGGTTTTCGCCCTTGTAGGCGAACACTGGCGTGCCTTTAACCACCAGCGCCGCAGCGGCATGGTCTTGGGTGGAATAAATGTTGCAGCTGGCCCAGCGCACGTCGGCACCCAGGGCTTGCAGGGTTTCGACCAGCACGCCGGTCTGGATGGTCATGTGCAGCGAGCCGGTGATGCGAACGCCCTTGAGGGGCTTGTCCTTCGCGTGCTTCTCACGAATCGCCATCAGGCCGGGCATTTCGTGCTCGGCGATGTCAAGTTCCTTGCGGCCCCATTCGGCGAGCGTGATGTCTTTGACTTTGTAATCGGATTTGGCAGCGGTTTTCTTGGCCATAGTTTTATTTGGTAAATGGTTGGACGGTTAAAATGCTGAAGCGTTGAAGAGGAGAGGCTGCGCCCCGGTTCCCTTCAACGCTTCAACGACAGCAGTTACTTCACAGCCTTTTGCAGGGCCTTGACCTTGTCAGTAGTTTCCCACGTGAGATCCTTGTCGCCGACCTTGCCGAAGTGGCCGTAGTTGGTGGTTTTGCCGTAAATCGGGCGGAGCAGGTTGAGCTGCTTGACGATGTCGGCTGGCTTGAAACTGAAGACTTCGCAAGCGGCTTCAGTGATGACTTCGTCGGTCAGGCCGCCTTGTGCGGTGCCGAAGGTGTTCACATAGACACTGACGGGGTCGGGGTAGCCGATGGCGTAGGCGAATTGCACTTCGGCGCGCCTGGCCAAGCCGGCCGCGACGATGTTCTTCGCCACATAACGACCCATGTAGGCCGCACTGCGGTCCACCTTGCTCGGATCCTTGCCGGAGAAGGCACCGCCGCCGTGACGGCCCCAGCCGCCGTAGCTGTCCACGATGATCTTGCGGCCGGTCAGGCCGGTGTCGCCTTGAGGGCCACCGACGACGAAGTTGCCGGTGGGGTTGATGAGATATTGGGTGTCCTTGAGGAGTTCCTTGGGCAGAACCTTCTTGATGACTTCCTCGATGCAGAACTCTTCGATGAGCGAATGCTCAACCCCGGCGGCATGCTGGGTGGAGATGACGGCGTTGGTGATGCGGACCGGCACGTCGTCCACGTATTCGACGGAGACTTGCGACTTCGCGTCCGGGCGGAGCCACGGAGCGAGCTTGCCAGCCTTGCGGATGCGCGTCAGCTCCCGGCCCATGCGGTGGGCAAACATGATCGGCGACGGCATCAATTCCTTGGTCTCGTCGCAGGCGTAACCGAACATCAAGCCTTGGTCGCCGGCACCCTGTTCAGCCTTCTTCTTGCCCTTGGCTGCCTTGGCGTCCACGCCTTGGGAGATGTCGGGGGATTGCTGGGTGATGATGACGTTCACAAACACCTTGTCGGCGTGGAACACGTCATCATCGTTCACGTAGCCGATGCCCCGGATGGCTTCGCGGGCGAGCTTGACGAAGTCGAGCTTGGCCTTGGTGGTGATTTCACCGCCGACGATGGCGATGTTGGACTTCACGTAGGTTTCGCAGGCGACGCGGCTGGTCTTGTCTTGGGACAGGCAGGCGTCCAGCACGGCATCAGAGATTGTGTCCGCAACCTTGTCAGGATGGCCTTCGCCGACGGATTCAGAGGAGAAGATGAAGCGTTTGCTCATGTAGTCAGTTACCGGTTTTTGTTGGGTGCCCGTTTGGACGACGGAGCCTGAAACTAGCTTTCCGCCCTGCCAAAGCAACTGTTTATTCCTGCTTGCCGACTCTGAATCCAAGCACATGCAGCGTTTGAAATCGCCCCCGCCAGCCGGCTTGCATGGGACGTGGCGTTGGTGCCAGAGTCCGCGCCTGACACAAACTCAATCCAAGCCATGACTCCACAACAGCGCGCCGAAAGCCTCGGCCTCAAGTTCGAAAAACAGATGCCGGGCTATCTCAACCTGTGCATCCGCAGCGGCAACCAACTCCTCACCTCCGGTCACGTGAGTGATTTGAAGGGCAAACTGGGGGCAGATTTGAATACCGAGGCGGGTTACGCGGCCGCGAAGAATTGTGCGGAGAAGGTGCTGCGTTCAGTCTGGAACACGCACGGCACTCTTGACGGCTTGCGGGTGCTCAAGGTGCTTGGCTGCGTGAACTCGACGCTCGATTTTACCGAGCAGCACCTTGTCATCAATGGCTGCTCCGACTTGCTGCACCAGATTTTTGGCAAAGACGGCGACGGCTATCATGCCCGCAGTGCGCTGGGTTTTGTCCAGCTTCCCACCGGAGCCGCCGTCGAGGTGGAGGCGATCTTCGAGATCAAGGGCTGAACAGCCGCGTCAGAGCAGTTCGTTAATGATCGCGCCCTCGCTCAATGGCATGGGGCGACCGTCGGGGCCTTGGTAGGTGAGGTGTTGCGCGTCGTAACCGAGCGCCGCGAACATGGTGGCGTGGATGTCCGCCGGGCGGATGGGGCGGTCCTTGGGATACGCGCCAATGCTGTCGGACGCGCCCACCACCTGCCCGCCACGAATGCCGCCACCCGCGAGGAGCACACTGTAGCAGCCGGGCCAATGATCCCGGCCGACATCGGCGTTTATCTTGGGCGTGCGGCCGAACTCGCCCATCCACACGACCAGCGTGGTGTCCAGCAGGCCGCGTTCCTCCAAGTCATCGATTAGAGCGGCGTAAGCCTGCTCCATCGGTGGGACCAGACGGTTCTTGAGGGTGTTGAAATTATCCTTGTGCGTGTCCCAGGTGATACTGGGGCCGTTGACAGTGGTGATGAACCGGGTGCCCGCTTCGACCAGCCGCCGCGCGAGCAGGTGGGACTGGCCCCAACTATGCCGGCCATAGCGTTCGCGGACCGAGTTGGGTTCCTTCGTCAAGTCAAAGGCTGCTGCCGCCTTGCCGGACTGAAGCAACGTGGCGGCTTGTTGGTTGAACACTTCAATCTCGGCTGACAAAGCGGTAGCAATGCCTGGCGATGGGGCCGGGAAATGTTGTGCCAGTCCGAGGCGTTGTTGGAACCGTTCCGTGGTCAAACAATCATCCAAGCCGAGGTTGCGCACCTTGAACGTGGCCGCATTCGGATCGTCATCCAGCACGAAGGGGTCGTGGCGCACGCCCAGACAGCCGCCGAACTGACCGGGCGTGAGGTAAACCTTGCTGTCGCAGTGGGGAAAGGGCGTGATGACGTAAGGCGGCACTCCGCGGCTGAAGCCATCCCGCTGGGCGAGCCAGCCCACGAGCGTGCCGACGCCGGGCAAGTCCGATCGGCCGGGGGTGATGAGCGTGCTGTCCACCGCGTAAGGGCGTCCCACCGTGGCCCAATGCATGCCTCCGTTGTGGCTGCTGTGCTCGTGGTGGACGGAGCGGAGGAGTGCCAGCTTGTCCATGCGCTTCGCCAGTTGCGGCAGCAGTTCAGAGACGTGGATGCCGGGGACATTGGTCTTGATGGTAGAAAATGGACCGCGCACTTCCTGTGGCGCATCGGGTTTGGGATCCCAGAGATCCAGATGGCTGGGCGCGCCACCGTTAAATATCAGGATGATGGACTTGGCCTTGCCCGGGCCGGTGCGGGGCAGGGGAGCGGCGAGGGAATTCAGGCGGCCGAACTGGTTCAGCCCCAGCAGGCCGAGCGCTCCAGTTTGGAGGAAGTTTCGGCGCGGCCTAAGTCCGCCGTGGGACGCGAAATGCGGACCACTCGCGGGAGGCACAGCAGGTAGTTCCGTTCCGGGCATGGTGGCGACACTAGGCCGGGCGGATGACGTGTCAAGCGTGGCTTCGCGTAGGGCAGCCCCCTTCGTGCGCGGCGGCTCTATTTGCCCTGTTTGGACTGTGCGCCTCCTAGACTAACGAGATGGTTTTCCGTGTGGATGAACATGCGGCCGAGGGCGATGGCCGGGGTGGAATGGCAAAGCTCTTTCAGCGCGTAGCGGTGGAGCACGTTAAACTTGTCGCTCGCCGCCGCCACCACCAACTCGCCCGCAGTCGATACGCAGTAGAGCCGTCCATCCACCCAAAGCGGTGAGCCAAAGAAATTTCCACCGACGCGTTCCTGGAACCGGGTTTCTCCCGTCGGCACATGCATGCAGGTCAACACCCCGCTGTCACTCCAGAGCCAAACCAAATCGCCCAAGGCGAGCCCGGTCGGCACGTAGGGCGCGGACTTCTTCATCTCGTAGGCCAGTTCGGGCGGGCGACCTTTGGCGACATCGCCTGCCCGGATGGCGGTGACGTAGTTGCCGCCGCCACCGCTCCCACAGGAGCCGTAGATGAGATCACCCGCGATGATCGGAGAGCTGCAACTGCGCATGGAGAACGCCCGGGGAAATTCCCAGAGCACCTTGCCCGTGTCAGGAGCGACGGCGTAAATGCCGTGCCCACGGCTGTTGAAGATGAGCGCGTGCGGCCCGCCTTTGGGCTCATAAAGACAGGGCGTGGAGTAGGCGACCACGGCGCTCTTGCGCGGAGTTTGCCAAACCGTTGAGCCGGACTTCGCGTCCACGGCGATGATGGAGCTTTCCCCACTGCGCGTGCTGCCCTTCACCGCTTCCGGGCCATCCTGCTCATTGCCGATGATGACCATGCCTTGGTGGAGGATCGGGGAGATGCCACAGCCGTGCTGGCTGATGAACGGGCCGAAGTCGCGTTCCCACACCACCTTCCCTTGGTGGTCCAACGCGGCCAGCCGGAAGTGCTCGGTCTCGTTCCAAAGCACATAAACCCGATCGGCATCCACGGTCGGAGTGGAAGCGGCGAAGTTGTTGAACTTGTGGGGTGTGAAAGGAACTTGCGCAAAATCGCGCCGCCACAACTGCTTCCCGGTAAGGGCGTTGTGGCAGAGCACGCGCACCCCGCCCGCCGGGTCACAGGTGGTCACGAAAAGCTTCTCCCCCCACAGCACCGGCGAGGAGTGGCCCACCCCCGGCAAGGCCACCTTCCAGTTGAGGTCAGTATCGGAAACCTTCACCGGCACCGACTTGACGTTGCTGATGCCGGTGCCGTTTGGCCCGCGAAAGCGCGTCCATTCCTGCGCGGTCAAACTCGCGGCGGCCAAGGCCAACAGCCCGAGCACTGGGAGCAGTGACTTCATAAGCGAACCGGGATCAACATTACCCGATAAGGCGCGGCGCGACCGCAGCTTTACTTTCCACCGGCAGGTGCCTTGGCTTTCGCGGCGCGGATTTTGGCCCAGCGAGCCTTGGTGGCAGCGATGATCCGCGCCCGCCCCTCCGCACTCATCTTGCGCTTCGCCTTGGGAGCGGCTACGGGAGCCGGAGCCTTCCCCGCCCGCTTGGAGGCCCAGCGCGCCCGTTGGGCGGCGGCCATCTTTGCCTTGGTCGCCGCGCTGAAAGTGCGCTTGCCACCGGCCGTGGCCGTGGCCGCTGTGGCCGGGCCACGCTCATCAAGGGCGGTTGCGATTTCCTGCAATCGGGCCTGAATGCTCGCCCGTTCGGCGAGGAGGGCGTTGCGCAGGGTGAGATACTGTGTGATGTCGGCTGATTTCATTGGCGGGAGACTAGTCACCCTTTGGTTAGTTGCAAGCGCGTTGCGGCCGGTGCGAAGGCTAACCTGAGACGTGAAACCTCCAGCAGTCACTTGCCAGTGATAGCCCAAACGACCGTTGAGCCGGGGCTTTGACTGGTAAATCGGTGGCTGGGTGGGGCCACTTTGCCCCCTTGCAGTCAAATCCTCCAAAGCCCGACAAAACCTCAAAGCGTGTGGCCCGTGGCGGACAAGCTGCAGCGTGGAGAGGCCGAGATCGAGGCTCCCGCGCTGTAGGTTCCGCCGCCGGGGCAGGCCGGCAGCAATGAACCTTTGAGGAAACCAAGCAGGGTGGCGTCCGAGAGTGAGTAAGTATCAGTCGCTGACTTCTTGTTCTCTACCGCCCAGAGGTTCATCGCGCCGTCGATCGACTTAAGGTTGGCGATGCAGCCGTTTTTCTGGGCGGTGGCCCGCGCCTTCACGAAGTTCGGAATGGCGATGGCGGCGAGCAAGCCGATGATGGCCACTACGATCATGATCTCCACGAGCGTGAAACCTGGCTGGCGCTTTTTGGTTGTAGTTTTCATTTTGCTATAGACTTTCTGGTGCCGCTGTTTGGTGCGCGGCGATGATTGCTATTGAAGGCAACCACTGGTAGCCGTGAGCGCCAGAGACACGATTCACAATGGGGGCAAACAGCTCCATTAACAACCGTAAAATGGCACCCGCTATCGTCCGCGAAATCCGTTCCATCTAGGGGGCAGGGCGGGGGGAGCTTCAGGGCCAAACTCCCTCAACGGCCTGAGCCAAGCCCACCGCTGGCCAGTTGCAGCGTGTATTGCGCCTTGTTGAACTCCGCAATGGCGGCCACGTAATCGCTGCGCGCGCGGGTGAGTTCTTGTTCCGCGAAGATGTTCTCCAGCACCACGCCAAAGCCGCGCTCTTTGCGCTCACGGGTGAGGCGGAAGGCTTCCTCCGCCGTAGCCAGGGCACGCTTCAGGGTGGCGAGTTGCGCGATCAGGGAATGCGTGCGGGTGTGGGCCTCCACCACTTGTTGGATGATGTTGTCCTTGATCTTGTCGGCGGTGAGCGTGGTCGCAGCGAGCCGCGCTCCCGCTGTCTGGCGGCGGGGCGTGTCCCACAGCCCGCCGGGACCGAGCCGCCAGCCGAGCGTCAGCGCCATGTTCTCCGTTCCGCCAAAGTCGCCCGCGTTGTTGTTCCGTCCGCCGCCCAGCCCGCCTAGGAACGCCTGCGCGCCGAGGCTGGGTATCAGCGGACCGACGGTTGTTGCAGCATAGGACTGCTTCGCGGCGGAGGTTAGGGCTTCGCCCTGCTTCAACTCCGGGCGGGTGGCCAAGGCCTGCGCCACCAGCGAGTCGAGCGCGGTGTTCGTGGTCGTCAGCGTGAGCGGCAGCAGTTCGTTGTCGACGGGAACCAGATCCACGGACGGATCGAGGCGGAGCAATTGGGCAAGTCGCGCTGCGGCGATCCGCTGCTGCTCTCGGGCTTGCTGGACGGCGAGCTGGTTGCGCTCCGCCTGGCCGCGCGCGCGGAGGGCATCGCCTTTGAAGATGAGGCCCAGCTCCACACCGCGCTGAAGCTGGTCGGCGTAATCGCCTGCCACGCGGGCCGCATCTTGTGCGACGGATGCTGTCGCGCGGGTTTTCACGAGGTCGAAGTAGCCGATGGCGGCGTTGAAGACGCTCTCCTGTCGTTGTGTTTCGAGAGCGTGATCCGCAGCCTTGGCGATTTGCTTGGCGGTCAACGCCTTGAACCAGGCCTCGCCCAATTCCAGCCGCGCCTCCAAGTTCGCGCCCAAGGTGTAGTGCTGCTTGCTGGCGTCGAACACCGTGCCGCCCACGTCCTGGATGCGGCCATCGTTTCGGCGGTAGGCGACCCCGGGAGTAACCCATGGGAAGAAGTTATAGAGCGCGGCGTCGTGCTGGGCCTGGGCCTCGCGCAGGCGCTCGCGGGCGATTTGCACGTCGAGGTTCTGCGCGCCGGCCAGCTTGAGCGCGGTGGGCAGGTCGATGGGCTGGTTGGTCTCCGCGTTCGCAACGAGGACGCAACCGACAAGTGCTGCGACTGAAAACTGAAAACTGAAAACTGAAAGCTTCACTTGCCCTCCTGCACGTTGACGGCCTGCCCGTCGGCCAGCGCCGTTTTGCCCACGAGAATTACCTTCGCCGTCGTGGCAAGGCCCGAGACGATTTCTACCTTCGCGCCGTCGTTGAAGCCAATCTTCACCGGCGTCTTCTTCGCCTTGCCGCCGTCGGCGAGGAAGAGGAACGCGGCGGTCTTTTCCATCACCAACGCCTCGCTCGGCACGAGCAGCACGTTCGTGTGCTGCTCCACGCCCACGCGCACGGTGGCATACATGCCGGGGCGCAGGGGGTGGCCGGGGTTGGGAAGTTCGGCCTCGACGAGCATGGTGCGCGTCGTCTCGTCCAGCGCGCCAGAGAACCGCGTGACCGTGCCCTCGAAGGTTTTGCCGGGCAGGCCGTCGAGCGCGACCTTCACCGGCTGGCCCTTCGCGACGAGCGCGGCTTCCAGCTCGGTCATCGGCACCTGCACGCGGACGGTGTCGAAGTCCATGAGCGTGACGAGCGCGGCGTTTTGCGCGGCGTTGCCACTCGTGGCGGCGGGAATGAACGCGCCGACATCCACGAAGCGCGCGGTGATGATGCCACTGAACGGGGCCGTGAGCCGCGTGAATTGGGCGAGAGTTTCGGTGCGCTGCATCGCCGCCTGCGCCACTTCCACGGCGGCCTCGAACGCGCCGACAACGGCGCGGGCCGCCTCCTGACTGGCCTTTGCTGCCTCGGCCTGTGCCTGCGCCGCTTTGATGCTGGCTTCGGTGCCGGCGCGACGCGCGTTGGCGGCCTCGGCCTCGGCAGCAGCGGCCTCGGCGGCAGCCTTCAGCACGCCGATGTGGGCGCTCGCGGTTTCGAGCCGGGCTTTCGCCGCGTCCACCTGCGCGGGCACGACGAGGTCGGGCGCTTTGCGACGACCCTCGGTCATGCGGTCGAAGTCCAGCTTGGCGACGTTCAACTCCGCCTGCGCCTTGGGCAGTTCAGCTTGTGCTCGAGCGGCTACGGCCTTCGCTGCGTGCAACTCGGCCTCGGCCTTGTGCGCTTGTGCTTTGGCGAGCGCGATTTCCGCCTGCGTGCGGGCGATGTCGGCCTGGGATTTCGCCAGCTCTGCTCCGGCACGGGCGACGTCGGCCTTGGCCTTCGCTAGTTCGCCGCGTGCGCGGGCGAGGTCAAGAATCAGCTCCGGCGCATCCAGTTCGGCCAGCACCGCGCCGGCTTTGACTGCATCGCCCTTGTCCACCGCGATGCTCTTCACGTAGCCGGGCAAGCGCGCGTAGAGCGTGGCCTGCTGGAGCGGGCGAACGGTGCCGGGCTGCGTGACGAAGCGGTGGACATTACCGCGCGTGGGCGTGGCGACCTTGAGCGCGGGCGCGGCGGGTGCGCCGGCTCCGGCGGGTCCGTATTGGGCGCGGGCGCACGGCAGCGCTGCGGCAACCGTCAGCAGCGTCAGGAGGTGAATGGGTCTCATGGAACTCAGGATTTGGCGGCGGTGAACTGCGGGCTTTGCTCGTCGTCGGGGTCGAGGCTGGCGGAGCGGGTGTGCTTGCCGGCCATCACCACGGCGAAGACGGACGGGAGAATGAAAAGCGTGGCGAGCGTCGCGGCGGCGAGGCCTCCGATGACCGCGCGGCCCAGCGGGGCGGTCTGCTCGCTGCCTTCTCCCAGGCCGAGGGCCATGGGCAACATGCCGGCCATCATGGCGAAGCTGGTCATCAGGATGGGTCGGAGCCGGGACGTGGCCCCTTCGAGCGAGGCGGCATTGGCGTCCGCGCTGCCGGACACGCGTGCCCGCTCCGCGAACGTCACGAGCAGGATGGCATTCGCCACGGCCACGCCCACGGCCATGATGGTGCCCATGAAGCTCTGGATGTTTAACGTCGTGTGCGTGAGCCAGAGCGTCAGCGCGACGCCCGCGATAACGGCGGGCACGGTGGAGATGACCACGACTGAGAGGCGCAGCGACTGAAAGTTCGCTGCCAGCAGCAGGAAGATGACGACCACGGCCAGCACAAGCCCCTTGCGGAGTCCGGCGAACATTTCTTCCATCGGCGGAATCTGGCCGCGCACGGCGACGCTCGTCCGCGCAGGTGGCGCGCCGGCTTCCTTGATTGCCTGATGAATCTGCTTCGCCACGCTGCCGAGGTCGGAGCCGTGGATGTTGGCGGTGAGCGAGACGACGCGCACGAGGTTGTAGCGCTCGTAGGTTTGCGGTGCGGTGCCCTCGCTGACGCTGGCGATGTTACGGAGCAGCGTGGCCTTGCCGCCGGCGGTGGTGACGGGCGTGTTCTTGAACTCTTCGATCGTGGTCACGCGGCCCTGCGGCACCTGCACCTGCACGCTGAAGGCGATGCCGCTGCCGGGGTCGGCCCAGTAGTTTGGCACGGTGAAGCGGCTGCTCGCCGTGCTGGCCACGAGCGACTTCGTTGCGTCGCTCATCCGCACACCGAGCAAGCCGGCGCGCTCGCGGTTGATGTTCACGTCGAGCGTCGGGTAGTCGAGGACTTGGGCGAACTGCAAGTCGCGGAGCGCGGGAATCTTGGCCAGTCGCTCGCGGATTTTGTCGGCGAACTCCTTGCTCGCCGGAAGGCTCTGCCCTTGCACGGCAATCTCGATGGGCGTCGGCGCGCCGAAGCTCATCACGCGTTCGACGATGTCGCTCGGCTCGAACGAGACGAGCACGTCGGGCAGCTCCGACTTAAAGGCGGCGCGGAGCTTTTCCTTGAGTGGTTCGGTGCGGATGGAGCCGGGCTTGAACTGGATTTGCAGGACGCCTTCCTCGGGGCCGGCGTTCCATTGGTGGATGAGGTTGACGGGGTAGTTCGCCGCATGGACGCCGACGAGGCCGATGCTCATCTGGACGTTGTCCGGGCCGGCCTCGCGCTTGATGAGGTCGAGGACGCGCAGGGCGATGGCCTCGGTCTTTTCGAGCTGCGTGCCGGGCGTGGCGCGGAGGCGGAGCTGGATTTGGCCGGCGTCCACCTTCGGGAAAATCTCCGTGCCAAGGCGCGGGGTGACGAGCCAGAGCGCACCGGCAGTGAGGCCGAGATAAACCAGCAGCACGAGCCAGCGGGCGGAGAGCAGTGGGCGGAGCAATGACGCGTAGGCTGGCGAGCCTTTCACTTCCTTCACACCTGGCTCGTGTCCCCGCAGCAGCCACACGCTCAACACCGGCACCAGCGTGGTCGACAGCACGAAACTCGCGACCATCGAGAAGCCCACGGCCAGCGCGAGCGGCGTGAAGAGCGCCTTGGCCGCGCCTTGCATGAAGAACGCGGGGATGAACACTGCCAGCACGCAGAGCATCGCGAGGAAGCGCGGGCCGGTGGTTTCGACAGTGGCGTCGAGAACGGCGCGGGCGAGCGGACGACCGCGTGCGAGATGCACATGGATGTTCTCAATCGCCACCGTCGCCTCGTCCACGAGGATGCCGACGGCCAGCGCGAGCCCGCCGAGCGTCATCAGGTTGACGTTCTGTCCGCTGACCCACAGCGCGAACGTTCCGGCCAGCAGCGCGATGGGGATGTTGATGACCACGATGAACGCGCTGTGCCAGTCGCGCAGAAACAGCAGCACCATCAGGCCCGTCAGCACCGCGCCGAGCGCGCCTTCCTTCACGAGGTCGCGGATGGCGCGCACGACGTAGGGCGACTGGTCGAACTCGTAGGTCACCTCGATGTCGTCGGGCAGCACCTTCTTGAACTCGGGGATGTTCTTCTTCACCAGCTCGACCACCGAGAGCGTGCTCGCGTCCGAGCGCTTGGTGACGGGCATGTAAACGGTGCGCTTGCCGTTCGCGAGCGCGTAGCTAGTGATGAGGTCCGCACCGTCGGCCACGTCACCGAGGTCGCGCACGAAGACCGCGCCGCCACCTGCACCCGTGCCCGTGCGGATGGGCACCGCAGCGAGGTCTTGAATGTTCTTCACCACCGCGTTGATGGGGACAAAGGGATACTTTTCGCCGAGCGGGAGATTGCCGGAGGGACTGAGCGTGTTCGCGGCAGCCATCGCGGTGACGACTTCGTCGGCGGAGATGCCGTAGCTGCGCAGGCGGTCGGGCTTGAGGTTGACGAGAATCGTCCGCGCACTGCCACCGAAGGGCGGAGGAGCGGACACGCCCGGCAACGGCGCGAAGAGCGGGCGCACTTGGTTGAGAGCGGCGTTCTGCATCTCGCCGACCGTGCGGTTGGCGTTGGTCGTGGAGAATACGAGGTAGCCGACCGGCACGCTGCCGGCGTCGAAGCGCGTGATGAATGGCCCCGGCGTGCCCGGCGGCATGAAGGCGCGCGAGCGGTTCACGTAGGCGACCACCTCGGATAACGCAGACGCCATGTCCGTGCCGGGGTGGAACTGGAGCTTCATGATGGAAGCGCCTTGGATGGACTTCGACTCCACATGCTCGATGCCGGTGATGTAGAGGAAGTGGTATTCGTAGAAGTAGGTGATGTAGCCCTCCATCTGCGCCGGGTCCATGCCGCCGAAGGGCTGGGCGACGTAAATGGTCGGGATGCCGAGCGGCGGAAAGACGTCGCGCGTCATGCGCTGGAGGGCAATCCACGCGCCCAGCGCGACCGCGATGATGCCGACGACAATCGTGAGCGGGCGGCGCAGGGCGAGGCGGACCAGATTCATTCCTTGTTTCCTTTCACCTTCATCTCGCCGCGCAGCTCACCGAGCTGCCGCTGCACCAGCGCGAGCACCTTGCGTCCCTCGGGCGTAATCCTGTAACTGCGCCGCTCCCGCGAGCCGCTGGCCTCCGGGCGGTCGCTCCGCAGCCAGCCGAAGCGCTCCATCCGCGCCAGCATGGGATACAACGTGCCGGGGCTGACCTCGTAGCCGTGATGCCGCAGCTCCTCTAGCATCCAGTTCCCCACCACCTCGCCCTCGGCGGCGTGGTGGAGGATATGAATCTTCCAGAGGGCGAGAAAAAACTCGCGGTTGACGTCCTTGCGGTTCATTTGATGGCCGCGATGCTTTACGGGGAGCGTAAATGAGGGTCAAGGACAATCCCGGTTCCTGGATCGCCGCACTACGGCCCAAGCCGGCAGAGCTGGCGTGGCGACGGTCACGACGGCGGCGGGTAGTCTCGCCGCGTTCTTCCTGGCGACCGAACTGCTGAAGACGTTCCCAGGCAAGCGGCTGGTGCCAGACACGTTGACAGCGCAGCCGGGGTTCCTGCTGCCGGTGGCGCGGCCTGGCGGGGTCTTTGCGGTGGAAGCGCTGGCACGGTTTGCCGGTGAGCACGACGCTCGTAAGCGTTGGCGTGCTGCTGGGAGTCGGCGTCGCGACGCGGCAGGTGCAGTGGAAGCCCGTGCTGGGGGTGCTGGTGTCGTGGGTGGTGACGCGGCCCTGCTGGCGGCAGGGGGGGATTGGCTGGTGCGTTAGACATTGGTTTCGTGGTTTTTCCGTAGTGGCGTCGCGGTGGATCGCCGCCTAGTCTAGCCTCGTTCCAGATACGCCGGGTTTGACATCAAACAGTCCGTCGTTAGGATGCCGCAAGACGCCGTTCAACCAATTAGCATCGCTAAAAACTGTGCCAGTCAAAGATGATTACTTGGTAGATACGTTGGCGGACATGGGGTTGGTGACCAACGAGGATGTCGCCCAGGCCCGCGCCGAGGTTGAATCCGGGGAGTTTCCCGATCAGGGGGTGATCGACCGGATGATCGCGACCCAAATCATAACCGGGGCGCACATCACCCAAGCCAAGGCGATCCAGTTCGGCATGGAGACGGTCGATCTCTCGGGGATCAAAGTGGAGGACGAGGCGATTCAGGTGCTGCCCCGGCATATCGCCAAGAAATACAAGGCGGTGCCGGTTTTCTACGGTGAGGGCAAGCTGATCGTCGCCATCACCGACCCGTCGGACTTGGACACGATGGACAGTCTGCGCCATGTGTTGAAGGTGGATGACGTGGAGTTCCGGGTGGCGACTGAGGAGCAGGTGGATCAGCTCATCAACAAGTTTTACGGCACGGCGGAGGAGTCCGTGGCGGGGATGCTTCAGGATTTGACCGAGGGGGAAATTGATCTTGGATTTGCCACGCCTGGCGGGCCGGGAGCGGAGGAGGAAGAGGTTGAGACGGACGCGCCGCTCATCAAGCTGGTCAACACCATTATTGCCGAAGCCTACAAGACCCGGGCCTCGGACATTCACATCGAGCCGCTCGAGAAGCGGTTGCGCGTCCGCTACCGGATTGACGGCTGCTTGCAGGAGGTCAACAGCCCGCCCAAGAAGCTCCAGAACGCCATCATCAGCCGCTTGAAGATTCAGGCGGCGATGTCGATTGCTGAGAAGCGCATCCCGCAGGACGGCCGCATTCAGTTGGAGATCTCCGGCAAGCCGATCGACCTGCGCGTGAATTCCCTGCCCACCGTCCACGGGGAAAGCATCGTCATGCGTATTCTGGACAAGTCAGGCCTCAAGCTGGGCTTGACGGAGTTGGGCTTTCTTACGGACGACCAGCAGACGTTCGAGCGGTTGATCGGCCTCCCGGACGGGATTCTGCTGGTCACTGGCCCTACCGGCTCGGGCAAGACCACCACGCTCTATTCCTGTCTCAACTACATCAATCGTCCCGACCGCAAGATCATCACCGTCGAGGACCCCGTCGAATACGTGCTGGCCGGCATCAACCAGGTGCAGGTCAGTGAGGTGATCGGGTTGACGTTTGCGGCTGCCCTGCGCGCGATGCTTCGCCAAGCGCCCAACGTGGTCATGCTGGGGGAAATTCGTGACATGGAGACGGCCACGATCGCCATCAATGCCGCGCTCACCGGACATTTGGTGTTCTCCACCTTGCATACGAACGATGCGCCCGGCGCCGTGCAGCGTCTCGTGGACATTGGTATCAAGCCCTTCCTCGTGGCCTCCGCCAGCCGCGCCTTTCTGGCGCAACGGCTCGTGCGCCGCATCTGCAAGAAGTGCATCGCCCCCTACATGCCGGTGGAGGCTGAGTTGAAGGCGCTGCGGCTCGATCCCAATCTGCCGGGGACGAATTACTCGAGAGGCGTGGGCTGTGAAAACTGCAACAAGACGGGACACCGCGGCCGGTTCGGGGTGTTTGAGGTTTTCCTGATCGATGACAGCGTTCGCAAGCTGATCTTCGACAAGGTGTCCGGCGTCGCCCTCCGCGCACGGGCGCGGGAGATGGGGATGCGGAGTCTCCGCGAAGATGGAGCCCGCAAGGTGGTGGCGGGCATGACGACGGCGGACGAGGTCATCAAGGCCACCGTCGCTGATGAGGTTTGATGGCGTGGCGGCAATGGTAACGAAGTGACTGAACGATAAGAGCTACGTGGGCTGATTTAGGATTACTATGGGAACTTACTCGATGTCCGACCTGTTGCAGTTGATGGTGTCTGAGGGCGCTGCCGACTTGCATGTGCGCGTGGGCATCCCTCCCTGTATTCGAGCGCACGGGGTGCTGGAGCGCGTCCAAGGCCCGCCCTGCACCCCGGAAGACACCGAGGAACTGATGACCAGCATCACCTCGGAGGACAACATCCAAGCCGTTCGCACCAAGGGTGGGGCGGACTTTGGCTTTGCGTTCGGTGAGCTGGCGCGCTTTCGCGTCAGCGCGTTCAAGGAGAAGGGCAGCTTCGCGCTGGTGCTCCGGCAAATTCCAACCAAGCTGCTCACCATCGATCAGATTGGGCTGTCGCCCACCTTAGTTGAAGAGCTGATTCACAAGCCGCGCGGCATGATTCTAGTCACGGGGCCCACCGGTTCCGGCAAGTCCACCACCTTGGCTTCGATGATCAACATCATCAACGAAACCTCGGACCACGCGCACATCATCACCGTGGAAGATCCGATTGAGTTCTACCACAAGCACAAGAAGGCGGTGGTCACTCAACGCGAGGTCCACATTGACGTGCCGAGCTTTGCCGAGGCGTTGCGCCGGGCGCTGCGGCAGGACCCGGAAATCATCTTGGTCGGCGAATTGCGCGACTTGGAAACGATTGATGCCGCGCTTACCGCTGCCGAAACCGGCCACGTCGTCTTTGGCACACTGCATACCAACTCGGCGGCGAAAACCATTGATCGTATCGTCAACGCCTTCCCGATCAATGCGCAGGAGACGGTGCGCATCCAGCTCTCCACCGCGCTGGTCTCCGTCATCGCCCAAATCCTCGTGCCCACCAGCGACAAGCCCGGGCGGCTGGCGATCCACGACATCATGGTGATGACCAATTCGATCTCCGCGCTCATCCGTGACAACAAGACCTTCCGCATCCCGTCGGACCAGCAGACCGGGGCAAAATACGGCATGACGACCTTGGACCAAGGGTTGATTAACTGGTATCTCAAGGGCCGCATTGCCCGCGACACGGTCGTCAACCGGTGCATTGATTCGCAAGCCATCATCGGCAAGTTGCAGGAAGCGGATGACGCAAAAGCGGAAGCGCAACAATAACCATGGCCGCCAACATCAGCGATCCTCTGCTGGCACTCGTGCGTGAGCGCGGGTTAATTGATGATCTCCAACTCGAGGAGGTCATGCAGGAGAACAACAAAAGCGGCAAGGCCATCGGGCAAATCCTGGCCGACTCGCGGATTGTTGACCTTGACACCCAGTTGACGATCATCGCCGAGCATCTGGGCACGGAGGTCGTGACCGGTCTCAAGGACCTTAATCTGGCCCCGGAAGTCATCGCCGCCATTCCCTCGGCGACGGCCCGAATGTATCAGTGCCTCCCCTTGGAAGTCTTTGGTGACTCCCTGCGCGTGGTGCTGGCGGATCCGCTAAACCCGGCCATCGTGGACGAGTTGGGTTTCATCATTCGCAAGGAATTGCAAGTGGTGGTAGGCGATCCTGCCGCTGTTGTCGCAGCCATCGCCAAGTTTTACGAAGAGAAGGCCGAGTCCTTTGCGGACATCCTGCACGACATGGCCGGGGCTGAGGAAGCGGTGAAGGAAATCGCGGCCACGGCCAATCAGGAGGATTCAGCGGACGCTCTGGCCAACATGGCCAACGAAACCCCCATCATCCGTTTCGTGAACCTGATCCTCTATCAGGCGGTGCAGGACCGGGCGAGCGACATTCATTTCGAACCGTTCGAGGATGAATTCAAGATCCGCTACCGGGTGGACGGTGCGCTCTACGAGATGGCCCCGCCGCCGCGTTATCTGGCCACGCCCGTGATTTCGCGCCTGAAAGTGCTCGCGAACCTCAACATCTCGGAGCGCCGGCTGCCACAGGACGGGCGCATTTCCATGAGCCTGGCGGGCAAACGCATCGACCTGCGCGTTTCCACCCTGCCTACCAAGTTCGGCGAATCGGTCGTGCTGCGCGTGCTGGATCGCTCCTCCGTCAGCTTGGATCTTGAAAATTTGGGCATGGTCAAATCGGTGTTTGATGCGGTCGGTGAGATCATTCAGAACCCGAACGGCATCTTTGTCGTCACTGGCCCGACGGGCTGCGGCAAGACGACGACGCTCTACGCCTGCCTTCGCCGGGTGAACGCGTTGGACACCAAGCTCCTCACGGCTGAGGACCCGGTCGAATACGACATTGAAGGCATCATGCAGGTGCCCATCAATGACACGACTGGAATGACTTTCGCCAAAGCCCTGCGCGCCTTTCTGCGCCAAGACCCTGACATCATCATGGTCGGGGAAATGCGCGATCTCGAAACCGCCCAGATCGCAGTGCAGGCGTCGCTCACCGGCCACTTCGTGCTGAGCACTCTGCACACGAACGATGCGCCTGGCGCAGTGACCCGCTTCGTGGACATGGGAGTTGAGCCGTTCCTCATCTCCTCGACCCTCATGGGCGTGCTTGCGCAGCGGTTGGTCCGCACCGTCTGTCCCAAGTGCCGTTCGCCCTTCGAGCCCACGGAAAATCAACTCAGCCAACTGAACCTCTCCACCTTCGACATGGGTGACAAGACGTTCTTTTACGGGCGCGGGTGTGACACCTGCAATGACACCGGCTACAAGGGGCGCTCTGGCATTTACGAATTGCTGGCCATCACCGATCCCATCCGCGCCATGATCAACGAGCGAGCCCCCGCAGTGGTCATGCGGCAAAAGGCCATTGAGCTGGGCATGGCCACGATCCGCGATGATGGTTTGCGGCTGATCTTTGACGGCCGGACCACAGTTGAAGAGGTAGTCCGTTACACGTAAACCACCCAAAACTGGAGGATACTTATGCCTGTCTTCACTTATGAAGCGATGGATGCCAAGGGCAAGCCCGTCAAGGGCACCTTGCCAGACGTCGCCAATCAGAACGAGGCGCTCAGCCGCCTCAAGGAGATGGGGTTCTTTCCGACCAAGGTGGTCGAGGCTGACAAGGGCAAAGGCAAGGACAGCAAGGAAAAGGATAAGAAGGACGGCAAGGATGCGGCTAAAGGCGGGGCTGGAGCTGGCGGCAAGGGGGGCAAGGGCAAGGCCAAGGGCGGAGCCCTCCAGTTTAACATCAAGATTCCCGGCCTGGGCGGCAAGGTTGACACCAAGACCCTCTGCACCTTCACCCGGCAGTTGGCCACGCTGGTGGATGCCGGTCTGCCCTTGCTCCGTGGCCTGCTCGTGCTGCAAAAGCAGGAGCGCAACCCAACCCTCAAGGAGATTCTGGGCAAGCTGGCGCTCTCGATTGAAGGTGGCAGCACCTTCTCCGAGGGTTTGGCGCAGCATCCCAAAGTGTTCAACAAGCTCTTCGTGAACATGGTGAAGGCCGGCGAGCTGGGCGGTGTGCTCGAAGTCACCCTCACCCGTCTGGCTGAGTTCGCGGAAAAGGCGGAGAAGATCAAAGGCAAGGTCAAGGCCGCGCTCTTCTACCCCATGGCCGTCCTCACGGTCGCCGTCGGCATCGTAGGCTTGCTGATGGTCGTCGTCGTGCCCAAGTTCGAGGCCATCTTCAAGGACATGTTGGGCGATGAGGGTCTGCCTGAATTCACCATGCTGGTGCTCAATATCAGCCGCTTCATCCAAAACAACTTTATCGCCACGGCCGGCATCGTTGCCGGTATCGTGATTGCGTTCAAATTGTTCGTCCGGACGAAATTCGGAGCCCGGGTCTTTGATCGCTTCCAGCTCATCGTCCCGGTTTTTGGTCCGGTGATCAGCAAGGTGGCCATCTCGCGGTTCACCCGCACCTTGGGCACGCTTATTAGCTCCGGCGTCCCGATTCTCCAGTCGCTCAACATCGTTCGGGAGACCTCCAGCAACATCATGTTCTCCGAAGCGGTTCAGCTGATTCATGACAGCGTCAAGGAAGGTGAAACCATTGTCGGCCCGCTGGAGGCTTCCAAGGTCTTTCCCCCCATGGTCGTCTCCATGGTGGACGTCGGTGAGCAGACCGGCGCGCTGCCCGAAATGTTGATGAAGGTGGCCGACAACTACGAGGAAGAGGTGGACAACGCCGTCTCCGCCATGACCTCGTTGCTGGAGCCGATCATGATCGTCTTCCTCGCTGTCGTCGTCGGCAGCATCGTCATCGCGATGTTCATGCCGCTCATCAAGCTGATGGACTCCCTCGG
>CAMCFN010000070.1 GCA_945874145.1 Akkermansia muciniphila | reverse complement strand
CTGCGCAGCAAGGTGATGGGCGCGCTGATTTACCCGGCGTTGCTCACGGCGCTCGGGTCGCTGGTGATGGTGGGCGCGCTGGTGTTCTTCGTGCCGCGCTTCGAGCCGCTGCTGGCCGCCGCGAAGAAGCCGCTGCCGACGGAGATTCTCTTCGGTGCGAGCAAGTTGGTGCGCGGCTACTGGTGGCTGCTGTTGCTGGGGGGCGCGGGCGCGGGCTTCTTTCTCTGGCTGAACCTCCAGACCGAGGCCGCGCGGCGCAAGCTGGAGGAGTGGCAGTTGAAAATCCCCGTGGTGGGCGAGGCGTTGCGGCTGCTGGCCATCACGCGGTTCTGCCGCATCCTTGGCACCATGCTCGCCAACGGCGTGCCGCTGCTCACCGCGTTGAAGATCGCCCAGAACGCCACCGGCTCAACCATCCTGGCCGAGCGGATCGCCGAGTGCACCGAGTCCGTGCGCGACGGCAAACGACTCTCCGAGCCCTTGGCCAAGGGCGGGTTCTTCCCGGACCAGATCTTGGCGATGATTGCTGTGGCCGAGGAATCCAACAAACTCGACAAGGTGCTGGTGCAGATTTCGGACACCGTGGAGCGGCGCACCAACCGTTCGGTGGACCAGTCCGTGCGCCTCATCGAGCCGCTCATCCTGTGCATGGTCGCAGCGGGGATAGGCTTCCTTGCCCTCGGTTTGCTCCTGCCCATTTTCACGATGGCCAGCGCGCTGGGATCGAAGTGACGTTCGTCACAAAGAATTTTCGTCTTTCCCGGAATTCCGTTGAATCTTACCTCAAACATCCCGTCGCACTTGGGAGACATGAAGTTCAAAAACGCACTGCTAGTTCGTCGGTCGCCGCATCGCGCGGCGGGATTCACCCTTATTGAAATCCTCCTCGTCATCGTCGTCATCTTGATGCTGGCGGGAGCGATGGTTGTGTTCGTCCTGCCGCAGCAAAAGGGCGCGGAGAAGAACACCACGAAGCTCATGCTGGCGCAGGTCGCCACGGCGCTGGACACCTATCGGCTCAACCTCGGCCACTACCCGAACGAGCAAGAGGGCGGACTTGATGCGCTGAGCAAGAAGCCGACGTTTGAAAATGAGCGCATGGGCGAGAAGTGGCAGGGGCCTTATCTTAAGCCCGGCACCGCGCTCGACGATCCGTGGGGCAACAAGCTGCGCTACGAATTGGTTGCCGCCGGCGGGGACGGTGACGCTGCCAACGCTTCGGCACTGCCCTATAAGCTCTTCTCCGTCGGTCCCGACGGCCAGCCGGACACGGACGACGACATCAAGCACGGGGCGAACGCCGCCTCAGCGGAAAACACCGGCAACTAAACCCGATCCATGCGTCGCCCACTTCACCTGCGCACCTCCGGCTTCACGCTCATTGAGCTGTTGCTGACGGTTTCGCTGGTGCTGATGTTGCTCGGGGCCGTGGTTTACAATTTCTCCTCGGCCGGCAACGGGGCGCGATTGAACGAGGGCGCCGGGCAGGTCGAGGCATTGTTCCGTTTCGCCCGCGCCCATGCCGAGAGCACGGGCAAGCAGGTGCGCATCCTGTTCCCCGAGGCGGAGAGCGGTGACAGCGCCGAGATGCTGGCGGCCGAGGCTCCTGGCGCGACGGTGCGGGTGACGTGGGAGGCAGATCCCGTCGGTGCACCGGGGGTGTTCGAGGATTTGTCGGAGGCGGCGACCTACGTGCGCAGCATCAGCGACCTCGTGAGCGTTCAGACCGTGCAACCTGAGGGCCAAGTTGCAGAGGGGGTTGGTGATTCCGCCATGGTCGCTCCCGGTTCGGATGCGCCTGAAGGCTCGGTTTCGGAAGCCCCACGCAGCCCGTTCTCGGTCGTGACCTTCTATCCTGATGGCACCGGCGATTCGGTGGAAGTTGTCCTGGCTTCGCGGGATGAAGAAGATGTCCGGCGTTTCACGGTCCGCTTGACGGGGTTGACTGGCAACATCCGCCGACAGGTCGCTGCCGAGGTCAATGCTACTGAAACCGAGCCTCCCGCCCCGGCCACGGAGGCCGCCGCGGAGGCTGGCAAGTGAGGTTCGGTTGCGTGCTCAACTCGTGGCGGCCGGGGAGGCCATCGGCCACCACCGGCTCTGTTCTGCTTGAAGTCATTCTTGCCCTTGCCCTCTTCGTCACCGCTGCCGCCATCGTCACCAGCGGGATGAACGCTTCGGCGGACAGTTTGGAACGACAGCGGCTCAACACCCACGCCGGCAACCTCGCTGCCACCGTGCTCGCGGAAATTCAACTCGGCATCCGCTCCCCCGCTGAGGCAGGCGAGCAGCCCTTGCTCGCGCCCTTCGAAAAGTGGACCGCCGAACTTGTCGTGTCCCCGACCGAGACAGAAACCGGTGCGGCCAGCGGCTTGCTCCGCATTGAGGTCGTCATCCGCCATCAGGAATCCACGCTCGTCCGCCGGTTCGCGCAGGTCATCCGCGTGCCGCGCGGTGCGGGCACGCTTGCCCGCAGTTCAAAGCAACCACCTGCGGCGGACAAGAGCGTCCGCCTTACGCGCACCGCCGCCTTCTGACCATGCGCCTGCTTCGCCACCAAGTTGGTAGGAGACGACGTGGAGAGTCGCTAACTTCTCAGCGCAGCGAAGTGGAACCCCTCACTTCGTCTCCTGCGGGACCGGCCGCCTTCACCCTCCTTGAAGTCGTCCTCGCCATCAGCATCGCCATCGGGCTGCTCTTGGTGGCCATGACCTTCTACCAGCAGGCCACCACGCTCCGCGCGCAACTCTTGGATGAGTCCGAGCGGCTGGCGGTCGTGCGTCAGGTGATGGACCGGCTGGCCGCTGATCTGCGTGTCGCCCCGGCGCATGATCGCGTGGGTTTCACGGGTGAATCCAATTCCCTGCGCTTTGTCAGCACCGCTTTGCCGCTCGCCCTGGGCGGGATGCAATCCGACCTCAAGCGGGTCACGTATCGCGCCACTTTTGCAGGCGAAGGGACCAACCTCGCTGTCAGCGGGCTTGTGCGCACTGAGGAGCCGGCGGTGGATTTCCTGGCTTCCTCAAGTTCGCCCGCGCTGGCCACCACGAGCAGTGATACGAATGCCACCGCCTCGGCCGATCCCAGCGTCCCGGCCGCAGCTGCAGCCCCGGCTTCGCCCGCCACCGAGCCGCTCACCGAGGCGGTGCGTTACCTGAGTTTCCGCTTCTGGGACGGCGCGGCTTGGAGCGAGAGCTGGAGCGGTGTTGCCCCGCCAATGGGAGTGGAGGTAACGCTGGGCTTTGAACCGCTGCCGCTGGATCTGCCGCTCGACCAGTATCCCGGCGAAGTTTTTCGGCGTGTCATCTTCCTGCCTGCCGGTCAGCCCAAGCCATCGGAAACCAATCTGGTTGCCAACGCGAACTCACCGTGAAGCTCAACCCAACAACTGATTCACGCAAACACCATGCGCCCCGGAGCGTGGCCTTCAGGCCGCTTCGCCGTAGTTCAACCGAGCTGGATGGGAGCACCGCAATCGTTCGGACGCTGAACCGGGCTGGCGCCCGCGCTCCCCGCGCCTTCATCCTCGTGGGCATGCTGGTGCTGGTGATGCTGCTCTCCATGCTTGTCCTCAGCCTGCTCTTCCGCTTCAAGGCCGAAGATACTGCGGCCAGCGCGAGCGTAGGCACCGAGCAGGCTTGGGCCGCGGCGATGAGCGGTGTCGAAGAAGCCTTGCGCGTCGCTTCGGACGCCCTGCCCGGCGCAACCGACTGGCAGCAAAATCCCGGGGCCTTCCGGGACCGCCTCGTGTTCGAGGATGGCGTGGACCGCTGGTTCTTCACGGTTTTCTCGCCGGCTGAGGAAGAAGCGCTGGGTGAATTCCGTTTCGGTCTCACCGATGAAGGAGGGAAGCTCAACGTGAACGCCCTCGGCGACGCCAACATCGAGAAGCTTCCACGCTTCACCCCGGCCCTCGCCGCCGCGCTGCGCGACTTCACGGACGAGGATAGCACTCCGCTGTCCGAAGGCGCGGAGCAGGACTATTACAACAGCCTCCCGCGCCCTTACACGATTCGCAACGGCCCGCTGGCGTCGCTCGACGAACTGCTGCTCGTGCGCGGGTTCACGCCGGCGCTGCTGCACGGCTACCCCGCCTCGCGCGCCACCGCCACTGGTGACGACGCCGAGCAACAGCGCACGGCGCGGGGCTTGAGCCAGCTTCTCACCGTCGCCTCCTACGATCCTGACACGGCCAACGACGGCACCTACCGCGTGAACCTCAACAGCGCCGACGCCGAGTTGCCCGAGCTCGAGCTGCCCCCGGCGCTGACGAACTTCCTCGCTGCGCTTCACACCAATGGCTTCGCGCTCACCCATGCCGCCGACCTGCTCGACGCCACGCTGCCCGTGAAGGACGGCAAGGGGCTGGAGGTGCCAATCCTCTCCGGCATCGGCAAGGCCGAACTGGCGACTGTGCTCGACCTTTTCACGGCGACCGATGAGTCGCAGACCGCCGGCCTCATCAACGTGAACACCGCCGGCATCGGCGTGCTCGCCACGCTGCCCGGCGTGGACGAGGCGCTCGCGGAATCCATCGTCTCCGCGCGGCGCAGCATCAGCCCCGAGCGCCGCACGACCATCGCGTGGCTGTTTCAGGAAGGTGTGATGGATGCCGCGAAGTTCAAGGAGTTAGCCCCGCTGCTCACCGCGCGCAGCTTCCAGTTCACCTTTCAAGTGATCGGCTACGGCCTGCCCTCCGGTCGCTACCGCGTGCTCGAAGCGGGCGTTGATGTCGCTTTCGGGCTACAACGCATCACCTACCTCCGCGACGTGACCCGGCGCGGCCTGCCCTTCTCGCTTGGCGGCGAGACGGGCGGGGCTGCCAGCGCTCAGAAGCGCGAGCCTGCGCGCACGAAGGCGGCTGCGCTCCTCAAACTCCCGACCGAAGGAAAGGCTTCCCGTGGCTGACCGCGATGCCCTGCCCGCCTTTTCGCTGAAGCAGTTCGCGCGTTCGCGGGAACAGCGTTCGAAGTTGCCCGCGCAAGCCACGGCGCTCGATGTGGATGGCCGTTGGCTGCGCGTGGTGCAGACGACCACGCGCGCTGGTCAGCCCGCCGTCAGCCGAATCGCCGTTGCGCCGCTCAACCTGCCGGCGGACGCTGACCGCACTGACCCCGCCGTGCTCGGCACCGCCATCGCGAAGGCCCTCGATCAGCTCAAGCTCAAGCCCGGTCCCGTTGTGCTGGGCATTCCCCGCGCGCAAGTCGTGCTCAAGACGCTGCTGCTCCCCGTCATCGCCGACGTGAGCGAAGTGGCCTCCATCGTCCACCTGCAAGTCGGGAAGGACCTGCCGTTCCGCCTCACTGCGGCCGTCGTGGATTTCAAGATCCATCGGCAGATCATCCCGCCCGCGTCCAAGCCAGACGCGAACGCCAAGTTGCCGAGCCCGGCCGAAGCTGCGCCAGCCGCACCACCGCCGAAGCTCGAAGTCCTTGTCGCGGTCGCGAAACGCGAGGTGGTGGAGTTTTACCAGCGTGCTGCCGAGTCGGCGGGTTTGAAGCTCGTCGCGCTGGGTCTACTGCCGCCCGCGAGCATCCGCTGTGTCGAGGCCTGCCGCGTCACCGACCGCGCGGCGACCTTCGCGCTGGTTTCATTGCGGCACGACGAGGTGAGCATTGACATCGTGGCTGACCAGGCCGCGCCGTTCAGTCGGGGCACCACGGTCAAGCCGGTGGCCGCAGCCAGCGCGACGAGCGAGGCGGTCACGCCCGAGGCCTTCGTCAACGCCGCCACAATTGAAGTGGTTCGTAGTCTGCACAGCTACAGCGGGCAAGGCGTGGCGGCTCCCGTGGCGCGGGTGTTGGTGGCGGGTGCGACGGGGCATGAAGCCGCCGTCGTCGCCGCGCTTGCCTCGCGCACAGCCGCCCCGGTCGCGTTGCTCGATACGGCGGCGTTGGAAGTGCCCGAAGACTCTCGGGCGCACGCGGCCGGCGCGGTCGCTGGCATCGGCCTAGCGCTCGGCTACGCGGACGCGGACAGCCTGCCCTTCGATTTTCTCAATCCCAAGCGCCCGGCCGTGCAGCGCGACTTGCGGAAGATTAAGATTCTTGCCGGCGTCGCCGCCGCTGCCGCGCTCTTCATCATCGTCGGGGGCGTGCGGAGCTGGCTGGTCGGCAAACGGCAGGCGGTGCTGGATGCGGTCACCGCCGAAGCCGTTCTTGCCGAGAAGCAGCGGCCCATCTACCGGCAGATGATTGGGCAAGCGGGCGTGGTGAACGAGTGGGTGAAGGGTGAGCGCGACTGGCTGCTGCACTACGCCTACCTCACTGCGGTGTTGCCGCGCAGCGAAGAGGTTTTCCTCACGTCGCTGTCGGTTAGCGGCCAAGGCATCATCCGCCTTGCCGTGCGCGCGAAGAGCGGCGCGGTCTTGGCGAAGATTGAGAAGCAACTCCGTGCCGCCGGCTACGAGGTGAAGCCGCTGGCCATCACGCCCGGCTCCGACAAGACGGGCTACGAATTCCTCTCGACCGTCGAGCTGGTCGTGCCCGCGAAGCTCAAGATTGACCTCTCGAAAGTGACGCCGCCGGAGCGCCCGGCGGATGACGCGTCGCTCGAACCGCCCGCCCGCAAGCGAGGTGGCGGATGAACCAGCGTGAGAAAACCCTGGCCGTGGTCGTGCTCGGCAGCGCTGCGCTCTTCGGCGGGGCTTTGGGCTTGCGCACCTTCATCACCAAGCCGCTCACGGACCTCGACAAACGCATTGTCGCCGCGCGCGAGCGGCTCACGAAAATTCAGACCGACCGGCGGAACTACTTCGCCGCCGAGGACCGCTTGAAAGCTCTCGGCAAGCTGACTTTCGCCGACACCGTGGACGAAGCCAGCGCGACGTCCGGCGAGATGCTGACCAAGAAAATCCTTCGCGCTGGTTTGAAGGAAGTGAACTTCACCCGTCTGCCCGTCGGCCCGCGCAAGATGCGGGGCGCGAGTGAAATCGGTTGGAACGTGCAGGGCGAAGGTCCGCTGGCGGGCGTCGTGAACCTGCTGTTCCAACTGGAGCACGCGCCCCACCTGCTGCGCCTGGAAAACCTCGTGGTCTCCGGCGGTGACGCGCCCGGCGTGGTGCGCGTGCAGTTCCGCTGCCTGACCCTCGTGCTGGACCCGGCCCCCGACGTGAAGCGCGAACCGCTACTGGCGAAGGTGGAGCTGGATTCCCCTGAGCGTCGCGCGTTCGACACGATTCCCGTGCGCGACATCCTCCGGCCTTACATCAAGCGCCCGCCGCCTCCGCCCGTGCCGCCGACCCGGAACACGCCGGGTTCCCCGACGAGCACACCCGCCACGCCTGCCGCGCCGCCAGGACCGGAGACGTTCCGCATCGTGTCGCTCTCCGAGTGGCAGGGGCAGCCGGAGATTCATGTGCGCGACCTGACCAATCAGAAGACCATCCGTTACAAGCCCGGCGACGCACTCGCGGGCGGCACCATCGCGTTGGTGGACTACCGCGCGATGCCGCTGCCCGGCGGTAGCGGCCTGCAATCCTTCAGCCGCGTCATCGTGCGGGTGAAGGATGATTTCTTCGCCGTCGAGCGTGGCCAGACGCTGGCGGACCTGCGGAAACTGGAACTCGCCCAACTTCCGCCCGAACTGGTGAAGCCGGTCGTTGAAGCCCTGCGCACCACACCGTAAGCCCTTTCTCTTTTATGAACTGCACGCACTCCCTGTTCCTTGCCTTGGCCCTCGCCAGCGGCGCGTTCACCCTCGCGGCACAGGACGCGCCGAAGGCCACTCCTGCCACGAACGCCCCCGCGAAGTCCGTCACCATCACATCGCCCACCGCCACGACTGTGCCCGCCGTGCCCGCCGGCCCCGCCGCGTCCGCGCGCAACATCCGCTTCCAGTTCGACGGCATTCCCTACGCCGATGTCATTGAGCGTTTCGCGCAGATGGCGAACAAGCCGCTGCTCGCCGCCACCAAGCCCGAGGGCACACTCACTTACAACGACGCCAACACCTACACTTACACCGAGGCGCTCGACACGCTGAACGTTATCCTCGCGATGAAGGGCGTCATGCTCGTCGAGAACGCGAACTACCTCCAGCTCGTGCCGTTCAAGGAGCTGCCTTCCACGCCGCTGAAACTCCTGCGCGGGGGCGGCGCGCCGGGCGATGTCCGCCCTGGCGAGGTCGTCACCGCCGTGCTTGATGCGAAGAACGTGGACTCGAAGGAAATCACCGAGTCGCTCACCTCGATGCTCTCCAGCGCGGGCTCAATGGCCGTCCTGCCGCGCGGTCGCGGCATCATCATCACCGACCGGTTGGCGAACATTCAGCGCATTAAGACCCTGCTCGCGACGATTGACATCGAGGCCCCCGCCGAGCGGCAGATGAAAACTTTCGCCATGCAAAATACCTCAGGTGCGATTGTCGCCGACCTGCTCAACCGCACCTTCGGCCTCGCCACCGCGCCCAAACGTCAGGAGTTCAATCCTACGACCAAGACGATGCAGCTCCTGCCGCCCGACCCGAACGAATACATCACCGCCGTCTATGACGACGCTTCGCGCACAATGGTGCTCTTCGGTCCGCGCGAACGAATCGCGCTGGCGGAGGAGCTGATTGCGAAGTTCGAGCAGCGCGAAGGTCCGGCGGGCGATGTGCGCATCTACCAACTTCAGAGCACCAAGGCCGAGGAGCTCGCCGTGATTATCCGCCAGGCCATCCCAGGCGTTGCCGAGCCGAAGGAAACCGGTTCCGCTGCCGCTACGAAGGCCCGTGTCATCGCCGACGCGCAGCAGAACCGCCTCATCGTCGCCTCGCCCGTCGCGGCGCAGTTGGAGCAGATCGATTTGCTCATCAACCGCGTGGACAAGGGCACGACCGGCCAGTTTGGCGGCACGAACAACATCGCGCTGCGCACACAGACCGTGATGCTGACGAAGGTCTTCCGCCCGCGCGCGACCGAGCCGAAGGACTTCGCCCAAATCATCACGCAGGCGCTCACCCGCCGCGAGCCCGGCGCACGCACGGGCAGCACGACTGCGAGCGTGACGTTCGACGCAGCCAGCAAGAGCGTCGTCATCACCGGCTCGCCCGGCGACCTGCAGACGGCGTCGGAGATTCTCACGCAGTTGGAGACCGGCACCTCGCAGCCGCAGCCGCTCCAGACGCGCTTCATTGAGGTCGGCACGGCGGCGGATGCGAAGCGCCTGCTGCCCTTGGTCGAGGAGCTTTACCGCAACCAGATGAGCGGCGCGGGCGGGCTCGACACCGGCGCGCACGCCAAGCTGATGAGCGATGACAATGGCCGGCTCGTCGTCACCGCGAGCGAGCCGCACCTGCTGCGCATTGAGGAGCTGGTGAAACAACTGCGCGGCAAGAACGGAGTCGTGTTGAACCGCCAGCTCCAAATCATCGCGCTCAAGAACACGCGAATGGAAACCGTGTTCCCCAGCTTCGAGAAGTTGCTCACCGACCGGATGGCCGACCGGCGCTTCGAGGGCCAGCCCAAGCCGTCTGTTGTCGCCGACAACGCGAACAACCGGATGCTCGTCACCGCCACGCCGGAGCAGCTCACGGAGATTGAACAACTCGTGCAGGTCGTGGACCTCGCGCCCACGACGCAGCGCCGCGAGATGGTTGTCCTCCCCGTGCGTGCCAAGACACCGACCGAAATCATCACGCTCGCCACGCAGCTTCTTGCGCAGATGGGCGGCCCCGGCACTGACCCGCAGATGGAGCCAAAGCTCATCCCCGACGCGTCGGGCAAGCAAATCATCGTGCTGGCGACGGCGAAGGATTTGACCCGCGTGCGCGAGCTGGTGATGCAGCTCGACACGGCTACGACTCAGAATCTTGCCCGCCAATTCCGCACCGTGGAGTTGAACGCGCGGACCGCTACCGATCTGACGACGCTCGTCACACAGCTTTACACTGAGCAGCTCCGAGGGCAGAGCGAGCCGCCCGGTGGCGCGGCCACGGTGATTGCCGACCCGAAGAACAACCGCATCATGGTCAGCGGCGCGGATGCGGAAATCACCCGCGTCGAGGCCATCATCCGGCAGCTCGACCCCGTCGGCAAAAAGCCCGCGCGCGATGAAACCCGCGTCATCCGCCTCAAGGCCGCGCTCGCCGCGGAGATTTCCGGCCTCGTCGAGAAGAGCCTCAACGCGCAGGCCCAGACGGTGAAAGTGCTCGTGGACGCGCGCAGCAACAGCTTGGTCCTCAGCGGCGAGCCCGACGCCGTCGAGGCTGCGTCGAAGGTCATCCAGCAGCTCGACACGACGGGCGAGGCGCAGCCCCGCGAAATGCGCGTGATGGAGTTGAAGCAAGGCGACGCCTCGGCCATCGCCTCGTTGGCCACGCCGCTCGTCACCGAACTGCTCAAGAGCCAGCGCGGGCCGGAGTATTCGCCGACGGTCAAGATAGTCGCCGATGCGGCCGCGAACAGGCTCATCATCAGCGGTCCGCGCAACGAACTGCTCGCCGTGAACACCATTGTCGAGCAGCTCGACCAGGCTCCTGAGGGCGCGGGCGGCGCGAAGGTCTTCAAGCTGAACTCCGCCGACGCGATGAAGATTGTCGGCGTCGTCTCGAACGCGATGGTGAAGTTCGACGCGCGCAACCAGCCCATCCGCCGCGTCACCGTGTCCGCCGACCGCGAATCGAACAGCATTGTCGTGGCCGGCACGCGGGCGGACTTGAAGGACGCGGAGAATATTATCCAACGCCTCGACAACGAAGGCGTTGACCCGTCGAATTTGGACAAACCCAAGGGCATGAAGCTCATCGAGGTGCGCGGCGACGCCGACGCGCTGGCCGCGCTGGCGACGAAGGTCTTCGTGGCGCAGAGCGGCGGGCGGGCGGTGACAAACCTCGTCAGCATCACGCCCAACGGGAAACGCCTTATCGTCTTGGCCCCGGAGCCGATGCTGGTGCAAATTGAGTCGCTCGTCGCCTCGCTCGACAGCAAGCCGGACGAGCTCCAACGTGAGCTTCATCCCATCGTGCTGAAGAACGCGGCCGCCCCCGAGCTGCTGGCCAAAGTCACGGCGATTTACAGCGAACAATCCACCGGCAAAACGCAGAAGCCCGCGAGCATTTACGCCGACACGAGCGGCACGCGTTTGAACGTTTTTGGCACGAAGCAGCAGGCGGAGGCGATTCAGCAGATTGTCGAGACGCTGGCCGGCACTCAGCCCGCCGCGCGCGAGACGAAGGTCATTGACCTCGGCAAGCTCGCCGAGGCAAAGCGCGTCATGGCGCTCGCGCTCCAGCTCTACAAGGACCAGTTCGCCGCCAACCCGCAGCTCGGTGCAGCGGACGCGCAGATGGTCAGCGACGGCGTCTCGGGCCGCATCATTGTTAGCGCGCGCGCGGACCAGATGAAGGCCATTGAAGACATCTTCACGCGCCTCCAGCCGGCTGCGGCCGCCACCGTGCGTGAGACGCGAATGATTGAAGTCGGCTCCGCGAACGACGTGGCGCGGCTTCTGCCCATCGTGCAGAAGCTTTACACCGAGCAGTGGAAGGACAAGCCAGAGACCGACCCGGCGGACGCGCAAATCGTTGCTGACCCGCAGGGTGGGCGCGTCATCGTCACGGGCCGGCCCGACCACGTGAAGGAGATTGAAAGCATCTTGCAGAAACTCGGCACGGCCAAGGCCAAGCCGCAGGCGCGCGAGACGCGGCTCTTCGACCTCACCACCGCAAGTGCGACCGAGCTGGCTGTGACGTTGAAGCTGCTTTATGCGGAGTCGGCCAGGGCGCGATTTGGCGGGTTGACGCCGGACACGCTCATCATGCCCGACACGAGCGCGAACCGGCTCATTGCCATCGGCGACACGGCGGAGTTGGAGGCGGTTGCCGAGCTGGTGAAGAAGTTGGACACCACCGCCGGGCAGAGCGCGACCGCGCGCGTCTTCAAAATCAAATCCGCCGACCCAGCGAAGGTTGCCGAGGTGCTGACCACGGCGCTGGTGCGCTTCGATGCCGCCGGTCGCGCGCAGAAGCGCGTGACCGTTTCCGTGGACCCGAAGACCCGCACGCTCATCGTGACCGGCGATGCGAAGGAGCTCGCCGCCGTGCCCGCCATCATCGAGCAGCTCGACCAGTCGCTCGGCGAGCAGCCCGCACGCAAAATCCAAATCGAGCAACTCAACTCCGCGACGCCGAACACGCTGCTTTCGCAGGCGCGCAAGCTTTACGATGACCAAATCAAAAACCAGCCTGAGCTGGCGGTGAGCGAGCTGCTGGTGATGGACGACGCGAGCGGCAGCCAGCTCATCCTCGCGGGTAACGACGCGCAGTTGAAGCTGTTCAGCCAGATTCTGACTGATTTGCAGAAGCTCCAGCCCGCGCCCAGCGAGCGTGCGACGAGGATGTTCGACCTCGGCCCCGCCGACGAAGTCACGCGCCTCGTGCCGCTCGTGCGCTCGCTCTACGAGGAGAAGTGGCGCACCCGCCCGCTCTCGGATCCGGCGGATGCGACGTTCCTGCCCGACACCCGCAATGGTCGCATGATTGTCACCGCGCGCACGAACCACCTCGTCGAGATTGAGTCCATCCTGGTGCAGATTCGCGGCGCGGCGGCGATGGAGCCGCGCGCGACGCGCTTCTTCGACCTGACCAGCAGCGACGCCGGCAACCTCGCCTCCACGTTGCGTCCGCTTTATCTGGAGCAGGCCCGCCTGCGCCCCGGTGCGCCGGCCCGCGACACGTTGATTATCGCCGAGACGAATTCTAACCGCCTCGTCGTGACCGGCACCACCAACGAGCTGGCCGTGGTCGAGCACCTTGTCCGCGAGCTGGACAAGGCCAGCCCGCAGAGCGCTAACGCGCGCATTTTCAAGCTCAAGTCCGCCGACCCCGCGCAGGTAACGGAGATTCTCACCAACGCGTTCGTGACCATGGATCGCATTGGTCGCCCGACCAAGCGCATCAGCGTGGTGGTGGATGCTAAAAACCGCAGCCTCATCGTGACCGGCGAGGCGAAGGATTTGCACGCCGCCGCGCAGGTAGTCGAGCAGCTGGACGTGGCCACGGGCACCAACACAGTTCGCGCGATGCGGGTCTTCGCGCTCAAAGGCCGTCGCGCCACGGAGACCGCGCCGAAGATTCGGCAGGTCTTCGAGGAACGCGCGCGCAGCCTGCCCGACGTGGGTTCCATCGGTGCGCTGGTCATCGAGGACATTCCTGGCAACCAGCTCATCCTCGTCGGCACTGAGGCGCAGCTCGCGTTGATGCAGGAGACCGCCGACGTGATGGACAAGGCGGGGACGACGCTGGGCCGCGAGGTGCGCGTGTTCCCGCTGGAACGCAATTCCGCCGCCGCCGTGGTGGTGATGCTTAACCGCCTCTTCCCCCGCCAGACCGGCACGGCCGACCGGGAAGACCGGATGCTCATCAGCGCGGGCGGCGACGACAACACGCTTATCGTGGACGCGACGCGCACGCAACTGGAACAAATCGAGCAGCTTCTGCGGGTGATGGACGCCGCGCCCGCGGGGGACAAGACGACCTTCCACGCCGTGCATCTTACGAAAGGCAAGGCCGAGGAAGTCGCCACCGCCGTCACAACCTCGTTCACTGCGAAGCTGGGCCGAGGCAAGCTCCCGCGCACCACCGTCACGCCCGTTACCGGCGCGAACACATTGCTCATCAACGGCCCGACCGGCGAGGTCGAGGACGTGTTGAAGATTATCCAATCCCTTGATGTGGAGATGAAGGGCGATGAAATCGAGGTTCGCATTTACAAGCTGGAAAACGGCACGGCCAAGGAAGTCTCCGCCATCATCGAGCAGTTGCTGCAGGGCGTCGGTCGCGGCAGCCGTCCCCGCGCCGCCGCCAGCGTGACCGTGGATGCCCGGGCCAATATGCTCATCATCTCCGGCACGCCCACGCACTTCAAAGTCATCGAGAAGATTCTGCCCACGCTCGACAAGGCCCCCGAGCGCGCCGACCGCGATGTGCAGTTCGTCTGGCTCAAGAAGGCGAAGGCGTTCGATGTGGCGAGCAAGCTGGATTTGCTCTTCACCGAGCGGCCCAAGGGCGAGCAGCCGCTCATCGAGCCGGACGTGATGAACAACTCCCTCACGGTCATCGCCAAGCGCGGCGACCTTGCGCAAATCCAGGACCTCGTCAACCGCCTCGATGAGCAGAGCAAGGACAACAGCATCCAAGTCCGCCTGCGTCCGCTGGACCGGGTCGTCGCCGAGCAGATGGCGAAGATGCTGCAAAGCATCTACCCGCAAATGGCGCGCGGCACCGTGCGCGTCGTCGAGAAGCTGGACCCGCTCAAGCCCGCCACAACCAACGCGCCCGCCGCCAGTCCGGCCACCAACGCCCCGGCCAACCCTCCCGCCGCGCAGGCGCAAGCCACGGTCGCCGACACGAACGCTATTCCCGAAGTCGTCATCGCCGTGGACAAGAACGCGAACTCGCTGCTCCTCTCCGGCCCGGCCTCCGAACTCGACAACATCGAGCGTATCATCAGCGACCTGTCGCTGAACTTTTACAGCAACGAGGCCGAGTTCCGCCTCTTCCCGCTCAAGGACGCCGACCCCGTTGTGGTCGCGCGCACGCTCAATGAGCTGCTTCGCATGCCCCCCGTGACCGTGGCGCCGCAGCGGCCTGGTGAGCCGGTGCGAACGGTCGAGCAGCCGCCGCGCATCACGGTGGTCGCTGAGCAGCGCACGCGCAGCGTCGTGGTCCGCGCTCGCCCGACGGACTTCGCGTTGATGGAGTCGCTTATCAAGCAGCTCGACGGCTCGGGGCAGACAGCCCAGCTCGAATTCCGCGTCGTGCCGTTGACCAACGCGCCACCGGAGAAAGTCCTGCCGCTCGTGCAGCAGATGGTCACGCAGCTCAACCTCATCCGTCCCGGCGAGCCGCTCACCGTCGCCGTGGACCCGCGTTCGCGCGGCTTGCTGATCGTCGCGCGCGAGGCGGTCATCCTCCAGGTGGAGAAGATGATTCAATCGCTCGACAAGCCCGCGCCCTACGTCGAGGCCGAGGTCATGGTTTTTGCGCTGAAGAAGGCGAACGCCGCCGCGCTCGCGCTCGTGTTGCAGAACATGATTCGCCCCGGCGCGCAGGGCACGCAGTCGCCCGAGGCCCGGGAATTGCAGGAGCAAATTCGTCGTCTCCGCGTGCTTGGTGACAACGGCGAGGCCGTCACGCTGGATCTGACCAAGCCCATAAAGATTGCCGCTGACGGCGTGGGCGGCGGCAACCGCCTGCTGCTCACTTCGACGCCTGACAACTTGAAGGCGCTCGCTGCCGTGGTCGAGCTGATGGATACGCCGCAGCTCGTCGAAGGCGTCAACGTCCGCATCATCAAGCTTCAGCACGCGGACGCCGCTTCGGTGCTGACTACGTTGCAGACCATCTTCACTCAGGGCCGCACGCTCGCTGCCGGCCCCGGCGGTCCCGGCGCGCAGCCCGAGGGCTTGACCGGCAAGGCGCTCGTCAACCCCGTCGGCATCGGCGTGGACGCGCGCTCGAACACGCTCATCCTCAGCGGGCAGACGGAGTCCATCGAGCTGGCCTCGAAGCTCATCGAGGATTTGGACAAGCAGCTCGACCATCCCGTGACGGAGGTGAAGTTGTTCCGCCTCAAACACGCTTCCGCCACGCGGCTCGTGGCGATGCTGCAATCCGTCTTCGCCGAGGGCGCGCCCGTGCCCGGCACCGAGGGCCTCAAGACGCAAGTCACGCGCCTTCGCACGCTGAAGGATGCGGCGGCCGCGCCGCGCACCAGTGAGAACGCGAAGGCTCGCGCGGCGTTGACCATTCAAGCTGACGACCTCTCGAACATCCTCATCATCGCCGCCCGCAGCGACGTGTTGCCGCTCATCAGCGACGTGATTGACCAGCTCGACATCCCGTCCGCGTCCGGCCTCGACACTGTCCGCATCTTCCCGCTCGTGCATGCCGAGCCGGCGGCAATTCAGAAAGTCTTGGCCGACCTCTACGCCGGCCAGCGCGCGGGCAACGTCCGCAACGAGGACAAGCCCGTCATAACGCTCGACGAGCGCACCGGCGCGCTCATCGTCGCGGGCAACGCGAAGAGCTTCGCCATCGTCGAGGGCCTGCTGAAGCAGCTCGACCAGAAGCTGCCGTTTGACCTCCGCGACATCCGCATCCTCCCGCTGGAGCACGCGGACGCGAGTGTCGTGGCCGGCACGTTGCAGAAGCTCATGGACGCGCGGCTCACCCAGCGCGTGACCTTGAACAAGGGGCAGTCCGACGCGCTCAAGGTTATCATCCTGGCCGACTCGCGCAGCAACGCGCTGCTGGTCGGTGGCGGCCGCGACAGCTTCGAGATGGTCGAAGCGCTCGCGAAGCAACTCGACACGGCGGGCACGGCCTTGAGCGGGCGCATCCGGCTGATTCCGCTCCAGTTCGCTGACGCGCGCCTCGTGGGGGCGACGCTGACGACGCTCTTTGAGCAGCGCTACGCCGCTGCGCGCACGACCGACATCCAGCGCAACAAGCCGGTGATTCTGCCTGACCCGCGCAGCAACAGCCTGCTCATCACGGCGAATCAGGAGGACAACCGCACGATTGACGAGCTGCTCCAGAAGCTCGACACGCGCATGGACAACCCGTCGCTCCAGCTCACCGTGCTGCCGCTCAAGCACAACGACGCCGCGCGGGTCGGGGCGATGATTGAAAGCATCTTCGCCGCCCGCCGAACCGCGCAGTCGCTCCCGGGCCAGCCGCCGTTGCCCAGCACGCAAATCAAGCTGGAGCCGGACGCGCTCAACAACTCGCTCATCGTCTCAGCTAGCAAGGAAAACCTTGAGCTGATTCAGGACCTGCTAAAGCGACTGGATGCCCCGCCGGTCATCGCCGGCGGCGTGCTGGAGGTCTTTCCGTTGCAGTTCGCCGACGCCGCGCGCGTTGGCGCGATGCTGAGTTCGCTCGTGCAGCAGGGGCTTTACCGGCCCGGCCAGCTGCGCGGAGCGCCGGCCGCGGCCACCGCTGACAAGCTGGCCGTGACGGTGGACCCGCGCAGCAACTCGCTCTTCGTCAGCGCCAGTCCCGAGACCATGGCCGTGGTGCGCGAGGTCATCAAACGAGTGGACACGCAGGAGCAAGGACCGGCTGGCGACGTGCGACTCTTCCAGCTCAAGCACGCGCGCGCCAGCTCGCTGGCCACGACGCTGACGCAGTTCTTCACCGCGAAGCAGGCGGCCGACAACCTGACTGCCAATGCTAACGTGCGCCGCGTGCCCGCGACGGTCATCGCGGACGACCGCGTGAACACCATTCTTGTCACCGGTGGCAAGGAGGCCTTCGACTTCGTTGAGCGCATCCTCCCGCAACTCGATGGCGAAGGGACGTTCAGCAAATTGAACTTCCGCGTCTTCGCCCTGAAAAAGGCCACGGCGGCGAAGCTTCAGACCACGTTGCAACCCATCTTCGCCAACCGCCCGCCGCGCGTGCGGGGCGAGCCGAACGACCCCATCACCATCATCGCAGACGCGTGGGTAAACGCCCTGCTCGTGGGCGCGAACGTCGAGGACTTGGGCACGGTCGAGGGGCTTATCAAGCAGCTCGACGCCGAGCCGGCTGAGAACGGGCTGGCCATTCACGTCTTCCCGCTCGCGAAGGCCGATGTGCGCAAGGTGGCGCTCACGGTGCAGGGCTTGTTCCGCGACGGACCGCCCGGCCAGCCGGGACAGCAGACGCCGGTGCAGGTCACCGCTGACGAACGCATCAACGCGCTCATCGTCTCCTGCGGCGAGGTGGACGCCAAGCGCATCGCCGAACTGGTGAAGCGCCTTGATACGGAGCAGGTCGCGCGGGTCGCCGAAATCAAGGTCTTCCCGCTGAAGAACGCGCGGGCCGAGACGCTTTCGACCATCCTGAACGCTGCGTTGAACACCAAACCTGCGCCGCTCACCGACCAGCAGAACCCCAACGCGCAGTCGGTGCTCCAGTTCATCACGCGCACCGAGGCTGGCCGCGACCTGATCACGGCAGCCTTGAAGGAGTCCGTGCTGATCACGCCCGACCCGCGCATGAACTCGCTCATTGTCAGCGGCCCGGTGGATTACATGGGCCTGCTGGAGCAGATCATCACGCGCCTCGACGCCAGCTCGCCGCAGGAGGCGAAGATCAAGGTCTTTGCACTCAAGAACGCCTCCGCCCGCCAGATGGCTGACATTCTCACTTCGATGTTCCGCATGACGGCGACCGCGACCACCACGAGCCAGCGAACCATACAATACACGCTCGTCCGTCCCGGTGGCACGAACGACGCCGCCAGCGCCACGCTGGGCACGGCGGAGCAGTCTGCGCTCACCGTCACCGTGGACCCGCGCACGAACAGCCTGCTCGTGGGTGGCACGGATCACTACGTGACGATGGTCGAGCAGATCATCGAGTCGCTCGATTCCAGCACGGCAAACGACCGGCGCACGGAAATCGTTCGGCTCAAGAACACGCAGGCGGGGGATGTGGCCCTTGCCGTCCGCAGTTTTCTCGATCAGGAGCGTCTCCGGGTGACGCAGTCGCTGGGCGCGGACGCCGTCGGGGCCGCGCAGCAGATGCTGGAGCGCGAGGTGGCCGTGGTCGGCGAAACCAACAGCAACACGCTGCTGCTCTCCGCCAGCCCGCGCTACTTCGTGCAAATCCAGCAGCTCATCACCGAATTGGACAAGTCCCAGCCGCAGGTGATGATTCAGGTGCTGCTCGCGGAAGTTTCCCTGACGGCCGGACACGAGCTGGGGCTGGAGTGGTCGCAAAAGGGTAACTTCAACAACGGCACGCCCTACTCGGTCGGCGGTGACCTCGGCATGGCCAACGCGCTCAAGAGTTTTGGCGGCTACTCGGCGGCGGTCACGGGCGGTGATTTCAACTTCCTGCTGCGGGCGCTCAATGACGACGGCAAAGTGGAGGTGCTCAGTCGGCCGCAGATTGTGACGGCGGACAACAAGCCTGCGACGATCAATGTCGGCCAGCGCGTGCCGCTCATTACCGACAGCCGCGTGACCGTCCAAGGCGACACCATCAATTCGTTCCGCTACGAGGACATCGGCGTGAACCTGACCGTGACGCCGAAGATCAGCGCCGACGGGTTTGTGAAGCTGGAGCTGGGCACGACCAACTCCGCCGTGAGCAGCTCGTCCGTGGAGATTAACAAGTCCGCCACCGTGCCGATTATCAACCAGCGCCGGGCGAACACCACCGTCAGCGTGCAGAACGGCCAGACCATCATCATCGGCGGCCTCATCGGCACGCAGGAGGACAAACGCGTGAAGAAGCTGCCGTTCCTCGGTGACATTCCGTATCTTGGCGCAGCCTTCCGCAGCACGAAGATCACGAAGGAGAAGCGGGAACTGCTCATTTTCCTCACCCCTACCATCATGGCCAGCAGCCAGGCGGTGGTGCCGCTGACCGACCCGCACGAACCGACCCGCTTGCAACTGGAGCGCTCGCGGCTTAATGAGGAACTCAAGCGCAATGAGTTTAATAAGCCACTGCTGGACCCCATCTTCCCATCGCCCGCCACGCCACCGACCACGCCGCCTGGTCGGAAGATCACCGGCTCTTGAGTGCGTCATGAATCCGAGTTCTGAAGTGCAAAGCACCGCGTCCGCTACCGCCCGTGAAGGGTGCACATTGAAGCCCCCGTGTTCCAGCAGGTGGTTGTGTGGCCTGCGCTTGGGCGTGGTCCAGTTGCTGGCCATGACGTGGCTGGCTGGGTGCGCCTCAACCCCGGGCGGCGGTTCGTGGGGCGGCGGCAGCGGCGGCGAGCGCATTGAGGAGTTGCACCTGTTGGGCGTGCCGATGGCTTTAAAAATGGGCCGTGCGGGAGTTCCGGACGGTTTTGCCGTGCGCGTGTTTGCCAGTGAACGGCAGCGGGCGAAAGGCGTGACCATCCGGAATGGTTCTTTGGCCATCCTCATGTTCGACGGTCCGCTCGGCGGCGTCGATCCGAGCACCGCCAAACCTGCCCGCATCTGGAATTTTCCTGCGGCTGCGCTGGGCGCACAGGCGTCCGTCAGCGCGCTGGGAGTTGGATATCAGTTCGTCCTAGGCTGGGAAGGTGCCGCTCCGAGGCAAAGCCGGGTGACGGTGCTGGCCCGGTTCACGCCCCCGCAAGGAAGCCCGGTGTATTCGGCGCCCAACGTGATCTCTGTGGCGGGGCCCTGACCGGGTCGGCGAAGTCCGGTCCGCTCAAGCGGCAAGGAAATCAAACACCGCCAACCTGCCGCCGTCCTCCAGCGACAGCAGCACGCGCAGGCCGGGGGTCAGCTCCACCGCGTGGCCGTTGCGCAGGTAGTCCGGCTGATCCACGAGCAACATGTCGGCGTTGCTCTGGTTCACGAGATACCATTTGTCCTGATGGAAGGTGAAGTAGCCCACGGTGTCGCGCTTGGCGTCGAGCGGCGAGACGTTGGAGCGCGCGTGCCAGGGGTAGAGGTATTGGCCGTTCCAGATGGTGAGCACATGCTCGTCGTCCTTGAAGTCCAGCGTGTCGCTGCCGGGGCGCTTGATGTGGCGGAGGAACGTCGCCACGGGCACGGGCGCGGCGAGCTTGCGCTTGCTGAACGGGCATTCGAGCGGCAACCCCTGCGCGACGATAAACCAGTTGTGCCCGTCGGGGCTGGGGTGAACCAGGTCGAGCGTCTTCTGCAAACCCTTCTCCCACTCGCTCGCACTCGCGCGCAGGTGTGGCGCGTGCAGGCCGACGACGAACGTTTTGATGAAGAGCTTTTCCAGATATGGCCCGAGGCGTTGCACGGGAATCTCCGGCGGCGGCTTCAGCCGATTGCTCGGGTCGTTCGGGTGCTCCACGTAAATTGCTTGCGCGCCCATGCTCAACATATCGTCCTCCTCCGGCGACCGCGTGCTCCGCACCTTCGG
>CAMCFN010000069.1 GCA_945874145.1 Akkermansia muciniphila | reverse complement strand
CGATCTCCGGGAATTCGGCCCCCGGTCGGGCTGCCGCATCCACCGGAAGAACAGCGACGGCTGGTTCCGCCTCGATTTGCGCAAGGGCTGGATTGACCGCGCAGAGGTCATGTTCATCAAGCCGAAGCCGTGAGCTCGCCGCGGACACTTGTGCTCGTTGGTTCCCTCGTGTGCGTGTCACCGAGCAGGTAAAAAGGAGCCACCCTTCGCGGGACGGCTCGTTTCGCGGTGCTCACGCCACGCGGCGACAATCTGGCCGATGCCTTACTCCCGGCAGCCGTCCCGAGCCAGCAGCACCTTTCCCAGCTGTGCCTCCGTCACCTTCGGCCACTTGAGTCGGCCCAGCCAGCCGTTGGTTGCCTCAACAGAAAATGCCTCGGCATCGAACGGGCGGCCCAGCCATTCCTTCATGCTCTTGTGCTCAGGATGCTTCCGGTTCTTGAGTATTTTCAGCAAGTCCTCGTAGCCACCGACACCGCCACAGTCGTCCGGAGGACACGCCCGCGCACCTTCGAGGCAGAGGGCAACGGCACTCACCGTGGCATCCGGTGGCAGGATTTTCTCCACGACGA
This sequence comes from Akkermansia muciniphila, assembly GCA_945874145.1. Classification (GTDB taxonomy): domain Bacteria; phylum Verrucomicrobiota; class Verrucomicrobiia; order Limisphaerales; family SXTU01; genus SXTU01. Next base: position 21,635 of record CAMCFN010000069.1, on the reverse strand, counting down.
CTTCATGTTCCCATGAGTCCCCGAAGTCGTATTCATAGCCGAAGACTGTCTGCGAGTCGGACAGCACATCTTGGAGCACTGCCTTTCGTTCCTCCAATATCTCCGGGTCGCCGACGAACTCCGCGCAGTTGGCGCGGGTATCAGAGTAGAGGGCCGTGCCCAGGTTGAACTGGTGCAGGTGGCTGTTCGTCCAGCCCATCACGATCTGCAGCACCGCGTGCAACCAGCCGAGGTTCGCGTTGCCCGGCACCTGCACCCGCCGCCAGATGGGCCGCCGCGTGCCCACTAGGACCACCTTGAGTTGATACACTGGCGCGGCGGTTTTCGCGGAGGCGGGATCAATGGCAGCGATCATGGCACCAGTGTCCAACCCTGGTCATCAGGCAGCAATCTTGAACCGCTGGCAGCGCCGCAGGACGTCAGACCGTCGCGCAGGTGGTTAACTTCGGGCTGGGACCCGGCACCTAAAAAGGAGCCGCCCCTCGCGGGACGGCTCGTTTCGCGGTGCTTACGCCGTGCGGCGATCCAACCGACACGCCATCTGCTCCCGCAGGGCGAACAGGTTTTCGCGCCAGCGCGGCGTGCGCTGAATCAATCGAAGCACGTCGGCGCCCATGAACGTCCGCACGAGCTCCGTGAGCTGGTTGCGCCAAGTCTGGACGGTGCTGCGGCAAACGCCATGGCGCGTCGCCAGTTCCTGCAAACGGACGTCGTCGGCCATGCAGTGCAGGACTGCCAGCGCCTTTTCGTCCAGCGTGGCAACCAACGCCTGCCAGTCGAGGTTGCGAGCTGCGGTCTCCGACGGGTCCTCGGCGTCACTGGCCAGCACGTCGCCGAGCGTCATCGGATCATCCAAGGATTGCTCCTCGGCCGGGATGGGCGCGGCGAGTGACGTGACGCGGCTGTTGCCCACGATCTGGGTGCGTGTGCCCATGACGTCGCTGCGACCCGCACTGTGGCTGCGCCGGCCGCAGCGGAGGTGCAGCATCGTGTAGTAGGCGATGTTGCCCGGCGTGACTTGCTTGCCGTTAGCCCGGGCGCGGGCGAGCAACCGGGCGGCCATCAACGTGGCATCCTGCAATAGCTCCTCGGCGTCCTCTGCGCCAACGAAGGAAACCTGGTGCGGGATCATGTGGCGGAGGCGGGGACCAATTTCATCGATGAGGACAGTATCGGCGTGGGAACTCATAATCTCCTGTGGGTCAACCAACGTGGACCCGCGTGAAGCCGCTCCCGCCAGCGGCAGGAGATCACGGCCGGGACGGGGAAGGAGCAGCTAGGCTGACCCTCATGGGTTTATAGCCCCGGGGATGGGGGCTGTTGCGGGGCAGGTGGGCGGGGGACTCAGGCAACAAGGTCAGCAACACACGAGCGGAGCGAGGACTAGGTGGTGGACTCCCCTGCCCTGCCAACGCGCTGCTCACCTTCAAGCTCTCGGCGACGGCTCGGAGGCTGCCGTGCCCGCCGAAAATCATTGCTGCTTCTGCTCGGCCTCGAACAACTCGGCAATGGGGAAGGCAATGCGCCGCTTGTTGTCCACGTAGTATTCGCTGGTTGTGGTGATATTGCTGTGACGCAAGGCGGTCATCGCTGCGAACAACCCGAAACGGCTGTTGATCATCGAGCCAAACTCCTTCCGCAACGTGTGCAACGGCCGGGGCGCTTTGACGCCTTGCTCGGAGAGCCACTTGTAGAGACTCTGAAACACCGACTCAGCGCGGTAGTATTGACGGTTCAAACCCGGGCGAGGCGGAGCGTCAACCACGACGTAAAACCTCGATGCCACCGGCATGAGTCGCTTGAGCTCTTGGGCCAGCGCCTGATCAACTTCCACCGCCGCCTCGCTCTCCTCGGTCTTCAAGTCGTGAAACTCGGTCGGCTCCACCACCACGATCCCCTTCTCAAAATCGAAATGCCCGCACTCCAGCGCGTCAATCTCGCCCTTGCGCAAGCCGGCGCCGAAGGCCAGGAGGAACACCTTGTAGGCCTCCGGATTCTCCGCCGCCAAATGCTGACGGGCGGCTTGGAGCAGCTTCGCCGGGTTGATGCTGCTTTGGTATTTCGGAGGCCGGGATTTCTTGATCACGACTTCGTGGAAAGGCAGCACTTCGGGCAGGCGGACCTTCAGCTTCTTCAACCATTTCTTGGAGAAGAGTGAGCGAGCGCACCGCAAGTAAGAATTGCTGGAGCGCGTCGCGCTGCCCTGCCGGAGCGGATTGTCTTGCGCCGCCCGGATGTAGCTCTTGCGCCACTCCTCGATGCGGGCGGGTGTCACCGCCGCCAGGCGCACCTTGTCCACCCGCTCCAACCAAGCCGTGTGCCCGCCGTTCCGGTGGGCGAATTTGTCATCGGTGTCCCCCATGCCGAAGCTGTCGGCGACGATGCGGCGAAAGTAGCTGGAGTAGTTGCGGAAGGTTTTGGGCTTCAGGCCCGCCTTGGCCTCAACCTCGCGGAGAAAATCCCCAACCGTGGGATCGTCTCGCTGCACGATCATCTCGGGATTGAACCTGGCCTCGGCGGCCTCCCAACCTCCGGCGTAGATGGCAAGATAGCAGTCCCGCGCCTTGACGGCGGCCGCCTCGGCGTTGCTGGTTCCCAACGCGAAACTCCGGCGCTTGCCCAGATGCTGGATGCGCACGCTCCATTCGTTGACTTCCGCCAACTCGCCCGCACTGGTGTAGCACCTCTTTTCCAAACGGACCTTCCAGTAGTCTTTGTGCGTTTTGGACAACTGTCGCCGGGCGGAGTTCCGCCGCCGCGACCGCTCGGGGGGGCTGGAATTCTTGGCCACTTCTTGGCCACTTTTACTGTTTTGAAGAGTTGTTTCGAGTTGCATGGACGTGTGTCCGTTTCGTGCATTATAGGCCATAAACCCCATAAAACAAGGCGATTATTGACTACTTGGCACTACTTGAGACAACACCCATAGATACAACTTCGGATCAGAAGGTTGCAGGTTCAAGTCCTGCCCGGCGCACCATTCAATATCAGGAGGTTACGGAGATTTCCTAACTTTGACCGCCGGTTTTCCGTCAAACGGAACCGCAATCAGAGTGGACTGCTCCGTTTTCGCTTCATTTTCCACCGGAGGGATGGCCCAGAACGCTTTGGTCATCGCATTGACCACCTCACTGATAAACTTACGTTTGAAGATTACCTCATTGCTCACTTTTGCGTTCTGCTCATGAACAAAATTAGCCCCGCCGACTACGGCGGGGTTGGTGGAACTTCGGGCGCACAATCACCTCCCCGAGGTGGAGACGTCAGCTGGGTTTTCAACCGTCGTCACTGTCACCGTGAGGCCTTTGAAAGTGACTGTGCCATCGCCATCCTTAAGCGTAGCTACCGCGACGACGATTTTGTCTAGGTCATTCCGCTTGGCAGCCTCCGGCGCGGCATCGCCCGGCTTGAACTGTTGGCGTGCCGTGACAGTGACGGTTTTGGAAACACCATTCAAAATGTAGGTGAAATTCACAATACCCGTGGCAACGATCAGCGTGCCGTCGCTCTTAAAGGCGTAGGTGGTGCCACGGATCTCGGCGATGCCAGCCGCCGTCCGGATCGAATATTTGGAATCCGCCGTCAGCTTATTGACCACGTTGCTCGTTACACCGCCGCGGGTTAGGTGCAAGGTAGTGGTGACACGCCGCTCGCTGATGTTGGCGATGTCTAGGACATCGAACTTCAGGATGCTGTCGGGGTCGAGGCGCAGCCAGTCCCCATTGAGTCCGAGCCACAAGTCCACCGTGGAGCCGGGGCCGGTGGAGATGGTGTCGCCCGAGCCAAGCACCGCGCCCACAGCCAGCGAGGAGGAAGCCCCTGCTGGGTTGATGCGGGATGCCGTGCCGGCGATCTTCCGCACCTCAGCCCGGCCCGGCAGGGCAGAAGCGAGGAGGTTGCTACAGAGCAACGCCAGCAGGATAAATATAATCTGATGTGTGTGTTTCATACTTTTTTTTGTTTCATGGCTGAGACTTGAATGGAATGTGCTCTCCGACAATAGGGTGATAACCTGTTATGCTTTTTGTTTAGCTGTCGCACCTACCCTTGCCGCGTCTTGTTTTCAAATCACTTGTGTGTAACGACTAAGGCAGGAATCGGGCCGCTCGTTTAAGACTTAGCCAACGGGATTACCAGATGCTCAGTACGGCAAAAATCAGTCTTGGCCCTCTCGTTTGTCATCTTTCCCTGGGAGGTTGGCTTATACATGTGCCCGAGTGAATGTCGGTGTCGATCGGCGTGTTGTTTGAAATGCCTCCCGAGGAAGAAAGAGGCTGCCAGCTCCGTGCACACTAGCATCGCGACGAGTATTTGAGCATCCATAGTGTTATTCTCGCTTAAATACGACGTGAGACTCAGCTGTCAAAAATGAGGACCATTTCACATCTGCGATGTCCTATTTCGATTCTATAATATTAGGACTGATTTAATTTCTCTATCAGGTGTTACCCTATTAGAAATTTAGTAAGAGAGTTAGACTCATCACCTTAGGGGGTAACACCCCATAGCACTGTGGTGTGACATTGAGCATCCTCCCAATGAGCTGCAGGGCCGTTGCCCGGAACCGGTCAGCCACACAGATCTTCGCTAACCATGAATTGCAGCACGCCATCAAGATCGCCCGGCAGATTGACTATCTGGGCGGCATGCCATGCGTGCTGCCCAAGCCGGTGAAAACTTCCAGCGACCCGGTCGCCATGCTGCGCGAGGATCTGGAGAACGAGCGCGCCACGGTGGGACGTTATCGCGAGCGCATCCGGCAGGCCGAGGCGATGGGCGAGTATGCGTTGAGCGAGACTCTGCGCGTGATCATCGTGCAGGAGCAGGAGCACGAGATAGACCTGGCGGCAGCGCTGGGCATTGATGTGCCGCTCCCCAAGGAACCGGCGGGCAACCAGGTCCAATCCAAGCAGTGATGCCCAACCGTGCCGCAACGAATGCGCCAGTCCACCGCCCCGCGCCCCGGATGATTGCCTTGTGGTGCTTGCTGCCCAAGCCTGACTCCAGCAAGCGGGGCAGTGGGCGGGTTAGACCCCATAGGCGGCACCGGCCATAGACGATAACTTGGCGTCGTGGGAATTCACCCTCCGAGCTGTGTTGAATCAAATCACGACGCGACGCGCTCAAGGGCTCCCTTAACAACCCCAAACACACAGCCATGAAACCGTTCCTCCCCCTCGCAGTTCTCGCCGCCAGCCTCCCGCTCTTTGCAGGGTGCGCTTCCTCCGGCTATCAAAAGGCCGGCAAGACCTCCACCTCGCTGCAAGCCACCGCGCACGGCATCGACCATGCGCTGGTGCCGCTCGACAACGTAGTCGCCGCGCTCTCCGATCTCGTGAACAACCCGCAGCCGGACATCACCCCGCAGTTCAAGAAATACAGCACGGCCGTGAACAAGCTGGAGTCGCTGGCGGACGATGTGCGCGACCATGCCACCGGGATGCGGGCCCAAGGTGCCGCCTACTTCAAGAACTGGGATCTGGAGCTCGCCAAGATTCAGAACGAGGACATCCACAGCCGCAGTCTGGACCGCAAGAACACGGTGGCCGCCCAGTTCGAGCGCGTCCGGGTCAGTTACGCGCGCACCACCACCGAATTCACTCCCTTCATGTCCGATCTGAAAGACATCCGCACGGCCCTGGCCACGGATCTCACCGCTGGCGGCCTCACCTCCATCAAAGGCCTCTCGACTAGGGCGAATGAAAAGGTGCTGCCGTTGCGCGAGTCGCTGATCGGCCTGTCCACGGATTTCAGGAGCTTAGGCGTCGCCCTTTCCACCGCCACCCCGACCCAGTAGGCCCCCACCCCTTTGCCGCCCATCGGCGGCGAATGAAACCAACAACCGAACCAAGACCAAACTCATGAACAAACTCGAAATCAAGGGCGACTGGAATATCATCAAGGGCAAGCTGAAGCAGAAGTGGGGCGCGCTCACGGACGACGACCTCCAATGCGCCGAGGGCAAGCTGGAAGAAGTTTACGGCCGGATCCAAAAGCGCACCGGGGCCACCCGCGAAGCGATTGAAGATGCGATCAAGGATTCCAAATCCACCTGCTGCTCCTAACCGGCCTCCAACTGTTAAACCAGCCGCTCAGTGACCCTGCGCGGCTGGTGCCGTTTGTGGCCCAGGTTTATGGTCTCAAGGCGCGGGTTGGGCCCGTGAGGGGGCGGGCCATGAATCCCGTTAGGGTTACACCCCATTGCTGGTGCCACCGCACGCAGTAGGCTGAGGCACATGAAAAAACACATGAAAAACGGAATACTGATGCTTGGTGGGTCTCTCCTGCTGCTGGCCGCAAGCCCAGCGCTGGGAGATGAAAACGCCCTTTACCGGGCTCATGAGTGGTCCTTGGATGCGTTCGGCAGCGGTTCGCTCTCGCGCTACACCATCGACCATGTTTCCCGGGCGAGGGTGCAGCAAAACACCCGGCTGGGGATCGGTGGTGGGGTCAATTACTTCTTCAGCCAGAACATGGGCCTCGGAGCCGATGTCTATGCTGAAGACACGCACGGTTCAGTGATCGACAGCGCCTCGGTCAACTTCATCTACCGACTCCCGCTGGGCCAAGGTGGCTTTGCGCCCTATCTGCTGGGTGGCGGCGGCCGCCATTTTGACTCGGTCAAAACCTGGTTTGCTCAGGTCGGGGCCGGCCTGGAATATCGCTTCACCCCGCATGTGGGCGTTTTCACCGACCTCCGTGCGGTCGTGCCGAGCGAAACCAAGTATTACGGCCTCGGCCGGGTCGGCATGCGCTTCGCCTTCTGAACGCTGCCTTCCTCAACGCGCCGGCGGTTGGTCCGCCGGCGTTTTTCATTTTCTGGCGCGCGGGGGGCTGGGTGTCCCTCCGGAATGGCCGGCAGCAGGGAGAGGAAAGCAGGCCAAGCCAGTCCGACCGCATCCGTTATCAAGGTTCGGTGGTAGGGTTACACCCCATGGAATGCCACCAACCCGTGAAGTAGCCTGTGCGTGCGATCAACCGGAAACCAAACAAGGACCAGCCATCATGAAACACACAAAATTACTTCTCACCCTTCTCTCCGCCGCCGCTCTCACCATCAGCTGCAAGAAGGCCGAGACCCCCTCACAGCAACTCGACAAGGTGCAGGCCAAGGCGGCCGAAGCCGCGCAGGAGATGAAGGACTACACCTTCGCGCAAAGGGCTGAGTTCACCAAACAGATGGGGCTCCAACTGGCCGAGATCAACCAGGAGCTGGATCAGCTCGCCGCCAAGATCGAGAAGTCCAACGACGCCGCCAAGGCGGAGGCCAAACCCAAGCTGCAGGCGTTGCGTGACCAGACGGCGCAGCTCAACAAGCAGCTCGACGAAGTGAAGAACGCCACGGAGTCCACCTGGGGCGAAGTCAAGGCGGGCTTCCACAAGGGCGTCAACGATCTGAAGGCAAGCTTTCAAAACGCCCGGCAGTGGGTGAGCGACAAGATCGCGCCCTAAGCGCATAGCCAAGCCCCATCAACCCCACAACGCGAAGGCAAACTATGAAGACCACACCTGACCGCATGGGCAAAGCCTTCTGCGGCATCGGATGGATGATCGCCCTCAGCACGCTGGCACTGTCATCGGCGGAGGAGGAAGAACCTCGGGAACCAAACTTTCGCCGGGCGCAAAGTTCTTATGCCCTCATTGGCAAGCAGGTCATCAACCCCCAGGGCGAACTCTTGGGAAGGATCAAAGACCTCGCCGTGGACTTGGAGAATGGACGGATCGTGGAAGCAATCGTGACGTCCAACAGCGGGTTTCTCGGTTTGGTGGTCAGGACGGTCGCCGTGCCGCCTGGTGCCCTGCACTTTGACACCGTTAATGATGTGGCTCGCCTCGACATGGACAAGGAGCGGTTCAAGGCCGCGCCCAAAATCACCATGTCGAACTGGGCCCAGCACACCGAGAGCCGGCATGTGGCGGCGAACTACCGCTATTTCGGCCAGGCCCCCTACTTCGCCGCCGACGGCGAGGGCAGCCCCTCCGGCAACACCGCGACCGAGCCCCTGGGCTTTGTGCAGCGCAGCAGCAAACTGATTGGCCTCGCGGTCAAGAATCGGCAGCAGGAGCGGCTCGGCCAGGTGGACGCGCTAATCTTTGAACTGGAGAAAGGGTTCCTCTCCCATGTGATCGTTTTGGGCGCCGGCTTTTCAACCGACAAGAGCGTCATTCAGGCCAGGGCGCTGCGGTTCAATGCGGCGCGCAACAGCCTGATCCTCGATGTCTCCGCCCAGGCCTTCAAGGACGAGCCTCGCTTCAAGTGGTCTGGTGCCAACAAGGGAGATTTCAACCAGGAAAAATACGCGAACACGGCCGTGGCGGACAACGAAGGGGTCAACACCAAGCAGAATGTCCAAGAAGGCAAGGCCAGCACCTACACCCCGCTCGCGCAGGGCACCAGCTTTCGCGACGTGGACAAGACTCATCGGATCTATGCCGACATGCGGGCGGATCCCAGCCTGTCAGAGCATGCCCAGAACGTGGAAGTCGGCACCCTCAACGGGCAAACCACCCTGCGCGGCCACGTCAACACCGAGGCGGGCAAGCAGACCATCGGCAGGATCGCGGCCAGGGCTGGGCGACCGGAAAATGTGAGCAACCTGCTGGAAGTGAAACCGCACCCGGCCACCAAGAACTAGCCGGAGCCAACGGCGTAACGGGCATGCAGCAGGACGGAAATGGTGCCCTCGCCCGCAAGCGGTGGATCCAGTCGCTTGTGCTGGAGGGTCGTGGAGGGAAATTCTCCCGCTCCGCCACGCCGCTCCGCCGCTGGGTGCCCAACGGCGACGAGCATGACCTTGAACGAACGCGAAATCGGCCCGCCCATGGGGCCTGGCCCGGATGACTGGGGTTCCCCAAGCGCCCGCGTCCGCGTCTTTGTCAGGATCGTGGCGACCGCGCTCGGCAGCTATATTTGCTTCCGCTTGGCCTGGCCCTTCTTGGCACCGCTTGTCTGGGCGCTGGCGCTGGCCGTCTTGTTCACCCCCTTGCAACGGTGGCTGGAGACGAAGCAAAAGCACCGCAGTCTGGCTGCCGCGATTTCCATCATGGTGGTGGCCTTGGTTGTGGCCCTGCCCGCGACCTTCGTCGGGGAACGGCTCCTTGAGGAGGCGGCCAAGGGCGCGGAAATCATCAAGACGAAGGTCGAGTCCGGCGAGTGGCGACGGGCCGTCGAAGCACAGCCGCGCCTGGCACCGCTCGCTGACTGGATCGAACGGAAGGTTGATCTGCCTGGAGCAGTCAAAGACCTCGCCGCCTGGCTGACCTCGACCGCCGGATCCATCGTCTGGGGCTCCGTGGTGCAGGCGATCGAATTCTGCCTGACGTTCTATCTCCTCTTCTATTTCCTGCGCGACCGAAGTGCGGCGCTCCAGTCGCTCCGGTCCTGGTCGCCCCTCTCGGCGGCGGAAATGGACCGGCTGTTTGGCCGGGTCGGGGACACCATCTTCGCCACGGTTTACGGGACGCTGGCCGTCTCTGCGGTGCAGGGATTGTTGGGCGGACTGATGTTTTGGTGGCTGGGACTGCCGGTGCCCTTGCTCTGGGGCGTGGTCATGGCGTTGCTGGCCGTGCTGCCGGTGCTGGGCGCATTTGTCGTTTGGATTCCTGCGGCGCTCTTCCTGGCATTGGCAGGCAGTTGGGAAAAGGCTCTGATTCTCACCGCGTGGGGTGCGGTGGTGGTCGGCGGGATCGACAACCTGCTGCGCCCCATGCTGCTGGGGGATCGGCTGAAGCTGCACACCATCGTCGCCTTCATTTCGGTGGTCGGCGGGCTGATGCTCTTCGGTTCAGCCGGCCTCATTCTTGGTCCGGTGGTCCTCACGATCACCACGGCGTTCTTGGAAACATGGCGCAGTCGGACCACCGCCAAGGCGGGGCAGGTTGAGTCGGAGGGACTGGCCAGATTTGCATGTCAGGCTGCCACCGCGACTCCTGCGCTGGATGGCAGTCATGAATAGGAACCCAGCCAGCCAAGTTCACGCGCCAGTAAACCGAGGTCGTTTTTCAACCCCTACCTGATCAACCCAAAATTATGTCCAACAAACGAACAACCCACATCTTGGCGCGGCTGGAAATTGGATTCCGCACGGATGCGGCGCGCCTCATCGAACTGGAGCAGGAGCTGACCAAGGCGCTACAGCGTGCCCGGCAATTCGGCAGGGAACAGGGTTCGCCCGATGCTTGGAACACGAGCTGGCAACAGCAATGGGACAACGTCGAAGGCATTCTGCACCGCATCAGGGCGCAGGTGCATGAGCTGCGCGGCTGCGTCGAAAGCAACGAGCCCGACCGCTTCCAAAAAGCTCTGGCGGCATGGGCTGCCTTTCAAGCTGAGGACGCCAAGCTGGTGGCGGGACTCAACGCCATCCGGACGCAGGCGAAGAATTTCAGTGCGGCCGTCCGAAGGGATTGGAACCTTCTGGCGCACACGTTGGAGCCCCATCTGGAGATCATCCACGCCTGTGGCCAAGCGTTGCGGATCAAGCTGGAACTGCTGAAGGAGCATTCCAAAGGGGAGGTGGACCGGGTCGTCCAAGACATCTTGGGCAGACTGCCCAAGCGCACCTTTACGGCGGGGGTGGAGGCGATCTCCTACGAGCAGGAATACCAGCAGGCGTTCACTGAGCTGCAACGTGAGCACCACAAATTTCTGGGCTTCATGGATGTCGTCCAAGCCTTGCTGCTGCTGGTCGAAACGCCGGACGAACGGGTGGCCAAGCACCACTCCCTCAGAGTTGACGAGGCCTGAGCGGGGCGGTCCGGAGCTTTCGGTTCAACGGTCCGTTAGACTGCTCATTTCACCCAGCGGACGGGTGAAGGTCGCCCGCGCCGGCAAGCCGACCAGCTTCCGGGCAGTTTCGCTCGTGCTCTTGGAGGCGATTGCAATCGGGAGCGACAACAAAAATAGCGCCGATCCAACAATCGTCGCTGCCAGGCAGACCGGTCGCACGATGAGCACGTCCGCAGCGATGACCTCCGGGCTGCCATCCTCCTGCGCGCAGCTTCGAGGCGTCTGCACAAAGTAGAACGCCACGGCACAGCAAAGCACCAAACCGATAGGACCATGCTGTCTGGTGGCTGCGGGGCGTGGGGAAGAAGGAACGCGGGTTGGATTCATAGCACAAGAGTCTAGGCTGGCAGGTCCAACTTCCAATGGGGTGTTCACCCCATCGCCCGCACCGGAACTGCCATTGGCCGCGCGGCGGACTCCTGCGGCAGTCCGCCACCGGTCCGCCAAAGGGCAATGAACGGCTCCCCCCTCCGTTGGGCAAAGCTGCCGAATGGCCTCGAGGAAAACCTCCCGCCATGCGGGATAGGGTTACACCCCATGGTGAACAGGCAGCCCACCACGTAGCGTGCGGCTCGTGTCAAACGTCAGCAACGCAACCAACGAAATCGAAAACCTCATGAAAACCAAATCAACCTATTCGCTCGCGCTCCTAGTGGCCACGGGCGCATTGCTCGTGACCAGCGCTCCGCTGCGCGGTTCCGATACGGACGACCGCATTGAGTCCTCCGCCAACAAGTCCTACGTGTTCAAAACCTACCTCAAGGACGACTCGATCGACACCGAGTCCAAAAACGGCGTCGTCAAGTTGACTGGCACTGTCGCCGCTGAGTCCCACAAGTCCCTGGCTGAAAACACCGTGGCCGGCCTGCCCGGGGTAAAGAGCGTGGATAATCGCTTGAAAATAAAAGGCGAAAGCCCTGCCAAACACTCGGACACCTGGCTCGGCGTGCAGGTAAAAACTGCGCTTTTGTTCCACCGCAACGTCAGCGCCAGTGACACCGAAGTGCTGGTGAAAGATGGAATCGTCACCCTGCGCGGATCCGCCAACAGCTTGGCGCAACGGGAGCTGACCACCGAATACGCCCAAGATGTCGAAGGCGTCAAAGCGGTCAAAAACGAAATGACGACCGCCACGACCACCGTCAAGCCGGTCGATACGCTGGGTGAGAAGATCGACGACGCCTCCATCACTGCCCAGGTGAAAATGTCGCTCCTGTCCCACCGCTCGACCAGCGCCCTGAAGACGAAGGTTGAGACGAAGGACGGCGTGGTCACGGTCAGCGGCATCGCCAAGAACGCCGCCGAAAAGAGCCTCGTCACCAAGCTCGTCAACGACATCCACGGGGTGAACAGCGTGATCAACCTCATGACCATCGCCTTGCTCATTGCCAAGTGAACAGCCCGATCGCTGCGGGCGGGTGCGAAAGCGCGCCAGCCCGCAGTGACCACCATCCATTGAAAGGGAAGATCTCATGCTATACACAATTGCGGTAATCCTGCTCGTTCTCTGGGCGCTGGGCCTGGTGAGCAGCTACACCATTGGGGCGGGTTCATTCACCTCCTCCTGGTGGTTGCGGTGGTGATGGTGCTCGTCAATTTCATCTCCGGCCGCCGCCGGCCGCTTTAAGCCCGGCCAGGAACGGCTAATCAACAGAAAACCCAAACAACCTATTCCTATGAACACAAAATCCATCGTTGCAGTTGCGCTGATCGCGCTCGGCGTCGTAGTGCTCGCCTACTCGGGCCTCAGCTTCAAAACCCCGGGCAAGCCGGTCGAGTTCCTCGGCCTGCGCATTGAGACCACTGACAGCCACTTCATCCCGCCCGCCGTCGGGGCGCTGGCACTTGTCGGTGGCATCGTGCTGCTCCTGGTAAACCCCAAGCGGGCTTGAGGCGCGGAGCGGGCTTATCCGGAGGTTTAACCTCACATATGGAAGCCGCTAACAAAGCTCGTGCGGCGCTGGTGCATGACGTGCCTCGTCAAGCGCAACCACTCCGCCAGCCTGAGGCGTCCGCACCAGCCGGCGCCCCCGGCCACCTCCGCCTTCTGCAATGGAATGAAGTCGTGTGTCGTGGGGATTTTGTCCCCGACGGGCATCAAGGTTTTGAGCTGTGGGAGGGGCCGACGGGATTCCGGGCTGACTCATTTGTGAAGCCGGTTTACCGGCGGGCCAAAGACCGACCCAACGTCCGCCGACCATGAACATAAGTGCGCCGCTCGCTCCTGCCCACGCTGAAGCTCATCCGCCTGACCATCATGCATCTGTTTGAACAGGTATGGCTGGTGCTGAAATCCATCCCCGCTTCCCTCAGGTATTGGTCGCAGAGGACCGTTCGGAATGAACTTGAAGCCGAGCGGCTGGATCGGATCCGAAATCCCTCAAAGTATCTCGGAAAGTAGTCCCCTTTTCAACCCGGAGCTGCCTCCGCAGTCCCGGTCCGCCTGCCTTCCCTCAACTCGGGCGCTCCAACCGCGACACGGCGGCGGCGATGCTGTCCACCGACTGCAAAATCGCCTTCGCTTCGCCGGTGTCGGCGATCTTAAGGCCGAAGTTTTTGTCCAAGGCCACGACCAGTTGCAGGGCGTCCACCGAGTCCAAGCCCAGCCCCTCGGGGCCGAACAGGCGCGTGTTGTCCGCGAGGTCGGCGGCGCTGATTTGGAGCATCAGGTTGTCCACGATCATCACCTTGATGCGCTGCTTCAGTTCGACTGGGTTGGACATGACTGTTGTAACGAATCTTGGGGAGTTTAGGGCAGATTGGCGAGCCCCGTGTAGGCGCTGAAGATGCCGAGTTCGATGTGGCGTTGGACATTTTGAAAGCCCGTGCCTTGAACCGCCTCCAAAATGGCGGCCGGTGGCACGCAGGCGTCAATGGTCTCCCAGTAGTAGGACATCATCAGCCGGGCGTCCGCGCTGCCGGTGATGAGCCAGGAGATGCCCGGCAGGAGGTCACGGAAGTAGAGGCGCGAGAGCACCAGCCCGAACCGCGTTTGCGGGCGGCTGATCTCAAGAATCAACAGCCGTCCGCCCGGACGCAGGACGCGGTGATACTCGGCGAACGCCCGCTTCAAGTCCGCGACATGGCGCAGCGCGTATCCCATCGCGAGGAAGTCGAAGCTCGCGTCGGGAAAGGGCAATGCCTCCGCTTGGCCAAGATGAAACTCCGCCGACAGCGACTTGCGCGCCTCCCCCAACATCCCCTCGCTCGGGTCCACGCCGCAGACCCGGCCTTTGCCGCCCAACACCTCCAGCATCGCGCGCGTTACGGCCCCGGTGCCGCAGGCCACGTCGAGGGCGTCCATGCCCGGACGCAGGCCCGCGCGTTCCAAGGCCCGACGACGATGGAGATGGCCGGTGCCGAAGAAGCCGACGCGCCCGATCCGGTCGTAGTGCGGCGCGCCGCGATTGAAGAGGTCGCGGACGAACTTGCGCTTGCCCTCGTCGTCTTCGTAACGACCGGCGATGGATTCGTGGGGACGCATCTGGTTCAAAGAATTCCTCCATCCACTTTCAAGGTCGAGCCGGTGATATAGTCCGCGTCGGCGGAGGCGAGAAACTTCACTGCCGCCGCGACCTCTTCGGGGCGGCCCACGCGGCGCATGGGAATCCGCATCACCATGGCCTTGCGCGCCTCGGAGTCGAGCGGCGGAAGACTCTCGGTCTCGATGAAGCCGGGGCAGACCGCGTTCACCGTGATGCCGATGCGCGCGACCTCCTTCGCCAGCGACTGCGTGAGCGCGACGACTCCGGCTTTCGCGGCGGCGTAATTCGTCTGACCCGCCGGCGCAGCCAGCGCGCTAAGCGAGGCGATGTTCACGATGCGCCCGTGCCGCTGAGAAATCATTGTGGGCAACACCGCCTGGCAGCCGTGGAACGTGCCGTCGAGATTGGTGGCCAGCACGCCGCTCCACGCCTCCGGTGGCATCTGGGCGAGCAAAGAATCGGCATGAAAACCCGCGTTGTTGACGAGGACATTAAGTCGCTGCTGCCGCGCGACGATGCGTTCGACCAAGGCGCGCCACGCTTCCGGCTGCGTCACGTCGAGGTCGGCGAGTTCGCAACGCTCCGGAATCTCGGCGACCAGTTGCTCCGCCAATTCCCGCCGCTGACGCACCCCGAGCCAGACGAAGTTATCCGCCGACTCGGCGAGAAACGCGCGCGCGATGGCCTGGCCCAGGCCGCCGTTCGCGCCGGTGATGAGGATGACTCGGGAGTTCATGGAATTGCAGCAGGCTGAATCGCGAAGCTCGCGCCAATGGCTTCCTGATACGCGCCGGGAACGCAAACCGTGGCGCGGGGAAGCCGGTGTTGTCGCGCATCGTCAATCGCCGCGAGCACCTGCCAGACGGTGCTGGCGGAAAAGCCTTCACCCATACAGGACGCGTCCGCAGTCCCAGCAAGTCCCGCTGGCAACGTGCTCGCGACGCGCCGGAGCGCATCTGCCCGCTGGCTTCGCCGGTCGCTCTTGGCAAACAGCACCGGGTCCGTCACGCATTCCAATTCGGCGAATGTGCTCCCCGTCCGCTCTCGCGTGAGCAGCACCGCGCCGGCGCCCTCGGTGAGCATGGCGGACTTGCGGAAATGGCGCAGCGCGTCCGCGATTATCCAGTCCACTTCCTCCGCCGCGACCACGAGGCAGCGATGAACGCGTCCCGCCTCCAGCCAGCCTGCCGCGAGCGCCAAGCCGTGCAGGAACACGCCGGTGTCGCCGACCAGCGTGTAGTTGACCGCCGCCGTGCCCAGCACGGCGGAGAGGTGGCTGGCCGGCGCGTTGAAGACCGTTTCGGGAAAGAGCAGCGGACTCGCCACCGTCGGGTCCCGCAGCACCTCGTCGTAAAAGCGCCGCGAGTAGTTCACGCAGCCGCACGTCGTGCAGTAAACGATGCCGAGCGGGCCGCCGGTGCTGGCGCCCAGCGCCTCCTCGCTGGCGCCCATCGCGAACTGGCTGATGGCCGCCGCGCGCCGCATCCGTGCGTGTGCGGCCCAAGCGGGACGCGGATTCGGCGCGGGCACGCGCCGCACGGTGAGGGCACGCGTCCAGCCGGGGCGCTCGATGGTTTGCGAGGTCGGCAATACGCCGCCGCGGAGCGCGACGAGCAACTTCTCCTGTCCCCAGCCCGCCGGCGAAACTGCGCCGCTGCCCGAGAGAAATACTCCGCTCATGTCCACCTCCGCAGGATGAGCGTGGCATTCGCGCCGCCGAAGCCGAACGAGTTCGTCATCACGTTCGTGAGCCGCGCGGACTCGGGCTGCGTGATGAGCCGAAATCCGCACGCGGGGTCGGGCGTTTGCGTCGCCAGCATTGGCGGCAGCCATTGCCCGCGCAGCGCGAGCACGCACACCGCCGATTCCACCGCGCCCGCCGCGCCGAGCAAGTGGCCGATGCCGGCTTTGGTGGAACTCACGGCGACTTTCGCTGCGTCCGCTCCCGCCCAGCGCGTGATGGCGGCGGCCTCTGCGCTATCGTTGAGCGGTGTGCCGGTGCCGTGCGCATTCACGTAATCAATATCGCGCGGCTCCAGCCCGGCTTGATGGCACGCCTCGGTCATCGTGACGAACGCTGCGTCGCCGGTCGGATGCGGTTGCGTGAGATGATGCAAGTCCGTCGCCGCGCCATAGCCGACAAGTTCAGCAAGGATGGTTGCGCCACGTGCCTGGGCAGCTTCAAGGGGCTCAAGCGTGAGCGCCGCCGCGCCTTCGCCGAGCGCCAACCCGTCGCGGTGGGCGTCGAAGGGGCGGCACTGCGTCAGCGAGAGTGCTTGCAACGAATCGAAGCCGGCGAAAATCAACTGGCTGATGGCGTCGTAGCCGGCGGCGAGGACGCGCTCGGCACGACCGGTGCGGACGAGTTCCCACGCGTGGCCGATGGCGTTTGCGCCGGAAGCACACGCGTTGGCAATCACGTTCACCGGACCGCGGATGCCGCACGCCTGCGCGACCAGCGCGGTCTGGCGATAAGCTTGGTAGCCGATCGTTCGCGTCGGTTGCTGGCAGCACGCCAGCGGCTCATGGAGCGCCGTGCGGAAGTAAATTTCGCCCAAGCTCATGCCGCCGCCCGTAGTGCCGACGACAAAGGCCACGGGCATCTGCTTGTCCCACCGTGCTTGTTGCGTCGCCTCATGCGCGGCCCAAAGCAACATCCGGCCCGCCCGGTCGAGGCGGCGCGCCTGCCGAGGCGCGAGCGCGGTCACTGGGAGCGCGTCCGACAAGTCAACCTGCGCCGCCATCCGCACGCGCTGCCGCGAGACATCGAACGACGTGACCGGGCGGAACGCAGTTTGTCCGGTGCGAAAGCCCTCCGTGTTCGCCGCCACGCCTAAGCCGAACGGCGTCACCATGCCGCAGCCCGTGACCATGACCCGCCTCGGGCCGGTGGTGGATTGAGCACGAGGAAAGAGCATCGGAACAAGCGGCGGCTCAACCGGCCATGGCTTCCGCCAGCGCGGGCTTCGTGGGCCAGTGTTCGGTCATGCCGGTGGGGGAAACTTCCAAGCCTTCTGCCGCGATGGCGTTCAGCACGCGCTCCTCGTTCATGATGAAGCGCTCGCGCTTGTAGAGGAGGTAGTCGTCGCGCAGCTCGGCAGGCGTGAGGTTGATGGTGCAGAGGTTCGCGCCCGCGCGCAGGCCGCGCCGATAGCCGTCGTCCGCGCCGGTGAGGTTCAACGCGCTCACGGCGGGGATGACCAAGTCCGGACGCATGAGCCGGAGGGTGGCCATGCAGTTCAACGTCGTGTCCAGATCGCCCCCCGCAGCGCAGGCCAGCGGCGTGGCCTCGCCGGGGATGAACGGGCTGACGCTGCAACCGTCCAGCGGCAGCTCCTGCGCCAACCGCAGGTTCGCCAGCAGTTCCTCGGCAGTCTGGCCCGGCAGGCCGGCGATGAAGCCCGAGCTTACGCGCCAACCGCGCGCCGCCAGCAGCCGAATGTGCCGCACGCGCTCGGCCAGCGTGCCCGGGGCTTCCACCTGTTCATAGCGCGCGGCCGTCGCCAGCTCGAACTTGATGATATAGAGCGCGGCCCCGGCCGCCTGAAGTTCGTCGTAAAGCGGTTCGTTCAACGTGCCGAGGCACACGCTCACGCCCAGCGGCGTCTCGCGCCGCAGGGTTCGCACGAGCGGCACGACCACTTCGCGCACTGCGACAGGGTCCTCCCCGGTCTGAATGTTCACGTCGGTCATGCTCGCGGGCCGATGGTGGATGAGCAACTCCGCCAGTTGGTCGTGTTTCGCGCGGAAACGGTCGAGCCCACGATTTTCGCGGCGCATCCCGCAGTAGTGGCAGTTCTCCCGGCAGTGATTGGAAACCTCAACGACCCCGCGCACGAACACGTGCGGCCCAAATCGTTCGCGGGTTACTGCCGCCGCGCGGGCGTGCAATGCCAACTGTGCCGGCCCGCGGGCCACCAGCGTGTGGGCCTCCGTGTTTGAGAGTAAGTCCATTAGACCCAAAGTTTACGCCGTCTGCCCGGAGCGGCGGCCCTTGGGGTTGAGGCCCCGCCAAATCCGAACCGCCCCCTCAGGCCGCAGCCAGTGAGGGTGACCCGCTTCGGACCTTTATTGGATTGCGCGCTACGAAACAGCATCGGAACTACAAACTATTTCAGCAAACGACGTCAAGAATGCGCTGTGTAACGGCGCCTCCGGTATGGGGTGTTTCCCCCTCTGCTCAACCAGTCGTTGAGGTGTCGGCAAACCAATTGTCAGCCGCCCGCGCGCCCGCCTACGCTGTGCGTGTGGCTTGTGTCGCCGTCATCCCCTGCTGCAACGAGGCGGCCAACATTGGCCCACTGGTCAGGGCGGTGCGCGCGCATCTACCGCGTGTTCTCGTGGTGGATGATGGCTCGACGGACGGAACAGCGGAGGCGGCGCGAAGTGCGGGCGCTGAAGTTCTCTCGGCTGCCGCGAACCGAGGAAAGGGAGCCGCGCTGCGCACCGGACTCAACCGCGCCCACGAACTTGGCTTTGCCTGGGCGCTGCTGCTCGACGGCGACGGCCAGCACGCGACGGAAGACATTCCCGCCTTCCTCGCCGCATCGCGAGCCGGCCACGCCGACCTCGTTATCGGCAATCGCATGGCCGCGCCGGGTGCGATGCCGCTCCTGCGCCTAGTCATCAACCGCCTCATGAGCGCCGCGCTGTCGGCGCTGACCGGAACCGCCCTGCCCGATACGCAATGCGGCTTCCGGCTCGTGCGGCTATCCGCGTGGGAAACGCTGCCGCTGCGCTGCACGGGCTTCGAAGTGGAGTCCGAGATGTTGGTCGCCTGCCTCGCTGCGGGACGGCGCGTTGAGTTCATGCCCGTGTGCAGCCGCTACCAGTCGGAGCAAAGTAAGATACGACCGGTCCGCGACACCCTCCGCTGGCTGGCGTGGCTGTGGAGCGCCCGCGGCGACCTTGCAAAGGCCCGCGCGAGCCTGTCCCAGAGGATTCCGCTTGCTCCGGACGACGCAGCAAAAACATTCTTCGCCGCAATGGAATCCCCCACTCCAGCCAACGCCGCATCAACCGCCCGCAAGGTCGCCGGCGTGCTCGCCCGCATCGCGACTTTCGTCTGCCTGGCCTTCCTCATGGGTGCGGCGATGGACTGGAGCGCCCGGCGCACCCGGCCCGACTTGCAGGCGGGCTTCTGGTGGGGTTTCGCGCACGGCGCGCTCATGCCCGCGACCATGCCCACGCTGCTGACCGGCAAGGACGTGGCCATCTACGCGCCGCACAATACCGGCGTGACCTACAAGCTCGGCTACACGATGGGCGTTAACGGCTGCGGCGCGCTCTTCTTCGGCCTGATGTTTTTGAAGCCCAAGGAAAAGCCGGCACCGCCGCCTCAGTAAATCCAGCCCCGATAAATCTCGTAAACATCCACCCGTCCGCCGGCGAAGTAGTGCAGCGGCGGCAGCGTGAACGTCCGCGTCGCCCGATCATAGCTCAGCGTGACCGGGTGCTCGGTCACGTTCGGATCGCAGGTGTGGAACTCGATTGCGTCCGGCGTCCCTGTCGCGCCGACCGCCAGAAGCGTGTGGTTGATGGTCAGTTGTGGGAAGCGCACCACATGGACGATAGGCAGCGCCCCTAGCTGAAGTTGAGAGGCCAGCCGGGCCGCCTCGGCCTGCTGATGTCCGCGTGTGAAGGGGAGCACCATCCGCCAGTTGCCGCGCTGGAAGTAGCTCCGCCACGCGCCGCCACACTCGGCCTTGAGCAGCGTTTCCCAGGTCGTGCTGAACTCACGCAAGCCAGCGTAGCCGGGAATCACAACCCGTGTCGGCAATTTGCAATCGCCGGCCGTGGCATTCGACTGGTCAGGACGGCGACTGCAAATCGCCGGCATGCTGCGCGAAACCACCTCACGAATCAGCCGCCGGCCCGTCGCTTCATCCGGTGCGGGTCGCGACGGCTCGAAAAGCGCGTGCAACCAGAACTGCCGGGTTGCCCGCACCATCGCGAAGCAATGCAGCGTGTAGTCCGGCTCCGGCACACGCGGCGTGGACACCTGCCGGCCCGTCACCGGGTCCACGGAATAACTCCACTTTGTCTCATTCGCGAAGGCGAAGGTATCGCGGTGGAAGTCGAAGGCCGGCCCGCCGCTCCGCACTCTGGCTCCCTCTCCCTTCATCGGAGAAGGGGAGAAGACGCGTGGGGTTGCCTTCGGTTGGCAGCCCACCGGCTGGCTGGGGCATTTGGATTCACGCGTGCAAAGCTTGCCCCGACGCTAGGAGGCGGCTAGCAAGCAGGCAATGCTTTACGAACGCTGGCGGGAGGTGGCAAACGAGTGCGCCGGGGAAATTGCCCTGCGCGACCTCGCCACCGGACGGAAGTGGACCTTCGCCCAACTCGCTGCCGGAACGGAATCCGCCCGCGTGCCCAAGCGCTACGGACACTTCGCGTGCCCGACTGGAAACACGCCGGAGTTCATCTTCACCATCCTGCGCGCGTGGCGCTTCGGACAGGTCGTGTGCCCGCTCGAAGCGGGTGCCTCGCCCCTCATCACCCTGCCGCCCGCGCAGGGCATCTGTCTGCTCAAGACCACCTCCGCCACGACCGGCGCGGCGCGGCAGGTCGCGTTCAACGAGGCGCAACTCGCCGCCGACCCGGAGAACATCGTCGCCACCATGGGCCTGCGGCGCGACTCGCCGAACCTCGCAGTAATCTCGCTCGCGCACTCCTACGGCTTCTCGAACCTCGTGCTGCCGCTGCTGCTGCACGGCATTCCGCTCGTGCTCGCGCCGGGCGCGCTGCCGGAGGCATTGCGCCAGGCCGCCGCGACCGGCGGCAACTGGACGCTCCCCGCCGTGCCCGCGCTCTGGCGCGCGTGGCATGAGGCCGGCGCGATTCCGGCAAACGTCCGCCTCGCCATTTCCGCCGGCGCACCGCTGCCGTTGCCGTTGGAACAAGCCGTGTTCGAGCGCAGCGGTTTCAAGCTGCACAATTTCCTCGGCTCCACCGAATGCGGCGGCATCGCCTACGACGCGAGCGACACACCGCGAACGGATGCTTCCTTCGCCGGCACGGCGATGCGGAACGTCGAGCTGTCGCGCGGCGAAGACGGCTGCCTCGTCGTGAGCGGCGCGAGCGTGGGGGAAACCTACTGGCCGGACCCGGACGCGCGGCTGGGCGGCGGCATCTTCCGCACGAGCGACCTCGTGGAGCTGCACGACGGCGGCGTGTTCCTGCGCGGACGCGCCAGCGACCTCATCAACGTCGCGGGCCGCAAGGTCGCGCCGGAGACCATCGAGCAGGCGCTGCTGGCGCACCCCGCCGTGCGCGAGTGCCTCGTGCTCGGCCTGCCCAGCGAGGACGCCGCACGCGGCGACGAGGTCGCGGCAGTGGTCGCCACGCGGGAGGAAGTCACC
>CAMCFN010000068.1 GCA_945874145.1 Akkermansia muciniphila | reverse complement strand
TGAAAAATCCCTCCTGCGCTTAATCGCCGCCCTCCTGGCCGAGACCAGCGACGACTGGGAAACCGGAAAAATCTACCTCAACATGGAACCAGTGACCCAACCCGCAACCTGATGATCGCTGCTTTTACAGAAAAGAAATTGCGCCGCCTTATCTTCGCCTCAGTTTAGCTGGTCAACGCCTTTCTTTCCCCGAACCATGCAATCAAATCTCCCCTATAGACTGCTCGCTGTCGGCCTTTTGGCGCTGAACTTTCTCATGATCTCCGCCTCCGGGCAAACGGCGGCCACACCTCCCGCCGCGCCTGTGCGTTCCATCGCGCTGGAGGTGTCCGTCCTCCGCTTTAAGCCGCTGAAAGCCGAGCGGATCGTTCAAGGCTTCAAGGGGCTTGGTGGAGACGTCAAGTCCGTGGTCGAGGCGCTCAAAAATGACGGCGAAGTGAGCATCCTCTACAACGCCACCCGGGATCTTCGCTTGGAAGACAAGGCGGAGGCGAAGTTCGACGCCTTGGAGATCCGCCCGGTGGTGATCATCGGCAAGCCCGGGGTGCCACTGCCGCCGGCAACCCAACTAGGAGTGACCCTCAAGATCTCTGCGCGGCCGGCGGACGGGGACCGGTTTGGCTTGGCGTGGGAAGGCTCCATCACCTGGTCGCCGGAGATGTTGACGCGCTGGCAGGGGGAGAAGTTCCTTAATTTTGCTGGCGCTGCGGCCAGCGCGTTGAAGACCGCCGGAGTCCTCAAGGGCGATGACTCCAAGAACGCAGACATTGGCTTGAGTCTGGCGCAACTGTTCAACCCCAAGGGCAAGCCGATGGAGAACGAGATCTATGAACTGCCGGTCAACAAGACCATCTCCCTCTCTGGGAGCAGGAATTGCAAGAACACCGATCTAATCATCAACGCCACCACCGCCGAGATGGGCAGCAAGGAAGCGCAAACGCTGCTGCTGCTGCTGCTGCCGACCTTGCATCCGTGAGCCAGTCATCCTCAGCCAGACGATGGGCATGGTCCCTGCTAGCGCTGCTCCTGCTGTCAGCTTCGGGCCGGGCGCAGGTCATTTTCATCAACGCTGACGACATTCCCCCCGCCGTTTCCACAAACCTTACGGCGGCGGCCACGAATGCGCCGCCGCTGACCCTGCTTGTGGCGGTCGTTCGGTTTCTGCCATCAAAGGCAGGCAAGCCGTCGCCGGAGTTTCCCCCCGCCGCCACCATCGCCTCGGTGATCGCCATCCTCGCCAAACAAGGACAGGTCAACCTCCTTTACTCCGGGGATCGTCTCACCCCGGGCGGAACAAACAACACCGCGAGGTTTGATTCCGTCGAGCGTCGCCCCGCCTTCTCCACGCACACCAATCTCAACCACAGCCTCACCAACCGCGAGTTTGGCCTCCGCCTCCAGTTCAAGGCCCGGCCTTTGGTGGACGGCACCACGGAGCTGGATTGGCAGGGCCGCTTCAGTTGGTCTTCCGATCTGCTCAATGCGTGGGCTGGCGACAAGTATCTTGTCTTCGGCATGCGGGTCGCCCAGTTGATTCGCCCCGGCCTCTTTTACTACCAAAGCGAGGACGAGGATGAAGATGATCGCGCTGGTATAAATCTCCGGGCGCTCTTTGGCCGGAAGAAGCCCGCTCCCGTCAAGGAAACCGTGCCGGACATCTCCTTCCTTTCCGCCGAGGACCGGGAAATCGCCCTGAGCGGGCAGCGCTCCGTGAAGCCCGCCGAGCTGGTTATCGTGGCCACCCCCACCAGCTTGGACCCCAAGCAGCCCGAATTCATCTACCTCCTGCTACAATTCAGTGATGCGGAATAAAGCGTAAACACAGGCAGGGGGCAACTTCGTGGCTTCCTAGTGATCGGCGGTTCCCATTCCGCCACAGGGGGCCCGGCCTTGGCGCTTATCACCCCAGACCAATTCCCGGCTCGCCTTGGGTTTCCTTAAACCGCAGTCTTTCACCATGGCTTCATTGCCCCGACCCGAAATCATTCTGACGCACGAAAGCGACCTGGACGGGTTGCTCTCGGGCCTGCTGTTGCGGCGGCTGGCCCGCAAGCTCTTCGAGACCGACGTCCGGCTCGAGGCGCACCATTACAACTCGTGGAAGCAGCGTCAGCTCCGCGAACGTGCCGCGTGGGTCAGCGACTTCTCCTTCGAGCCGCGCATGGACCGGCCGGACTGGCTGATTCTGGACCACCACACCACCGAGACGCCGGCCAAGCAGGCTTGGCTCATCCATGATCTGGCCAAGTCCGCGAGCCTCCTTTGCTATGAGTTGTGCGTGGCCAACGGGCTCGCCAAGCCCGAGCTCGACCGGCTCGTGCATCTCAGCAACGTGGTGGACCTCTACCTTGTCGAAGACCCGGACTTCGAGCTGGCCTGTGATTATGGCAATCTGGTGAAGACCTATGGTTTCTGGAGCCTGCACGCCTTGATCGAGGGCAACCCGGAGCGGCTCCTGAACCACCCCTTGCTCGAAGTGATGGCCGTGAAGCGCCGGGTCGAGGACCCGTTGGGCTTCGACTGGAGCCGCAAGAACGTCGTGGACATCAGCCCGACTGTCGGCTTCGTGGACACGGTGGTCGGCAACGTGAACAGCATCGTGCATCGCCTGCTGCGGGAGCAGGCCACGCCGTATCAGGTGCTGGTCACGCTCTTCGTGAAGTCGAACCGAACAGTCATCGCCAGCTTCCGCAGCCAGAATGGCGAGGCGCTCAAGGCCGCGCAGCAGTTTCAGGGCGGCGGCCACGCGAACGCATCGGGAGCCACCTTGCCTCGCTCGGTGCAGACGCTGGAAGACGGCGTGCTTTACCTGCGTCAGGTGTTGAATCCCGCGCCCAAGAAAGACGGCGCGCTCCAGAGCCTGGAAAACGCCTTCGCCGCGCTGGAAGGCAAAGTCCCCCGCAGTTGAACCAACTGCGGGCGGATGCGCCTTTCCGCCAGTCAAGGCGCTTCAAGTCCCCGACCACCGCAGCACCCGCACGGGGCTGCCGGCTGGCAGCGTGCTCTCCGGCGGCACCTCCACGAGGGCGTTGGCCGCGGCGAGCGAGTGCAGCATGTGCGACGCCTGGGTGCCCGCCGAGTGGACCCGGCCCTCCACATCCACCCGCACGCGGACAAAGTGCCGGCGGTCGCCCCGGTTCACCAACGCCTCGACCAGCGTCCCGGGATGACTGGGCAGCGCCACGTCTTGCACTCCCTGCCAGCGCAGCAGCGCCGGCCGCACCAGCAGCAGAAACGTTACGAAGGCCGAGACGGGATTGCCCGGCAGTCCAAACAGAAATTTGCCGGCCAGCGTGCCGAACACGAACGGCTTGCCGGGCTTGATGGCCACCTGCCAAAATTCCTGACTGCCGCCGAGTTCCGCGAACGCCATCTTAACAAAATCCAGTTGCCCCACCGACGCCCCGCCGGTCGTGATCACCGCGTCGCACTCGGCAAAGGCGCGCTGCAACGCGGTGCGCGTGCGGGTGAGCGAGTCGGGCACGAGCGGGTAGCTCTGCACCTTGGTGCCGCAGTCCGCCAGCAGGGCGGACAGCATCGGCCGGTTGCTCTCGTAAATCTGCCCGGGCGCAAGCGGTTTGCCGGCCAGCCGCAGCTCGCTGCCGGTGGACACCACACCCACCTGCGGACGCCGGGCCACTGGAAGGTTTTTCAAGCCCACGGCGGCAAGCAGGTTCAAATGTCCCGCTCCAAGACGGGTGCCTGCCGGAAGCAGCAATGTGCCGGCCTTCACATCCTCGCCCCGCAGCCGGACATTCTCCCATGGACGGACTGCATCCAGAATTTGCACCTGCTCCGGGCGGGCCGCGTTCGTTCGCGTGTCCTCCTGCATGACCACTGCGTCCGCACCGGTGGGCAGCGGCGTGCCGGTGAACAGCCGCACGCAGGTCTGCACGCCCACATGGCCCTGAAAAACCTCCCCGGCACCGATTTGCCCTAGGATGCGCAGGAAGATGGGATGCTCCGCACTGGCCTTTGCCACATCCGCCGCACGCACCGCGTAGCCGTCCATGGCCGAGTTGTCGAAGGGCGGCAGATCGAGCGGCGAGGTGACGGTTTCCAGCAGGCACCGGCCGGCCGCATCCGCGACGGACACCTTTTCCGATAGGGCGGGCGGCAAGGCTCCGAGCACGCGCGCGAGGGCTTCTTCGTAAGTCAGCATCTCAAGTGGGAGAAAGCATCCGTCAGGCCATTCGCACTGGCAATGCTCGGCGCTCCAGCTCGTGGAGATGACTCGCCCTGCATTGGGTTGACCGGGAGTTGGTTCAATCGCCGCCGCCACCGTCTCCACCGCCGCCGTCACCGCCGCCCCCGTCGCTGCCGCCCCCGTCGCTGCCGCCCGAGTCAGAGCTGTCGTGCGCGTGGCTGATCCCGTCGCCGATGTCCGTTGGTTGGGTAGAGCTGCCCGCAGAACCGGTGCCGCTCGCGCGCATCGCTGCCACGACCAGCCACACAAGAATGCCGAGTGCGCCCACGGCAACCACGACGACGACGAGCATGCTGGCGAGCGACATGAGAGGTCTTAGCTGTAGATGGCCTGCGGCGTGATCGCGTAAGCCGGAAACACCTTCGCCAGATCCACCTTGGGGTGGTGTCGTTGCAGCACGGGCGCAAGCACATCGCGGTAGTTGATGGTCACGGGCAGGTCGCCGGGGCCTTCGAGCACATCGTTTGTCAGGCCGGGCCATTGGGCCAGCACGCGGCCGCCCTTCACCCCGCCGCCCATGACGAACATCACGCTCCCTCTCCCGTGGTCCGTGCCGAACGCGGAATTCTCCCCCAGCCGCCGGCCAAACTCGGTCAGCACGACGACGGTGACCTGCTCCATCGTCTTGCCGAGGTCACGGTAGAAGGCGCTGAGTCCCGCGTTCAGCCGGCGCATCTGCGGGTCCATGATGGCGCTTTGCGTGATGTGTGAATCCCAGCCGCCGAGATCAATCGAAACGGCTTCGAGGCCGACGCGCGCCTTGATGAGCCGGGCGACCTGCTGCAAGCCTTGGCCAAACTCATCGCGGTCGTAGCTCGCACCGTGCGCGGGCAGGTAGGTGGTGGTGCGCACCTTTTCAATGCGGCGCAGCGCTTCTAGCGTGTCGCGGCCCGCCGCGCCCAAAGCATCGGCCTGTAGTGCGTAAAGCTTTTCCAGACTCGTCTGCAACGCGGCACCGCCCTTCCCCAAGGTGAAGTCATCGAGCGTGCGCATCACCGTGGCGGCCGGTGCTCCTCGCAGGCTTTCCGGCAATGCCCGGCTCACCGCGATGGCCGAGAGCGCGCCGGTCGTCGTCGCTCCCCGGAAGCGCAGGTAGCGCCCCAGCCAGCCGCCAGCCACGTCGCCTGCGCGCTCCATCAAATCCTGCGCCTCGAAATGGGACCGTGTTGAATCCTCTGAGCCCACCGCGTGGAAGATTGCCATGGCCCCGTCGCGATAAGGCCGCTCCAAATCCTTGAGCAACGGGTTCAAGCCGAAGCTGCCGTCCAGCTTCACGGCGTCTTCGGCCTTGATGGCGATGCGGGGGCGGGCGCGGTAGTAGCCGTCGTCGTGCAGCGGCGCAACCATGTTCAGCCCGTCCGCGCCACCGCGCAGGAAGACCACGACGAGCGTCTTAAGGCGGTCTCCGTCGCCAGTGATGGACGCTTGGGTGCTCATGACGGCAGCTTCCCCCCACGCGAGCGGGGGTTCAATCTGAAATTCGGAGCGCCGCTCTCCGAGCCGGCGGCAAATCGCTGACGAGCATGTTCGCGCCGGGTGGAAGACCGGCGTTCCGCGGCGACGCTACGCCAGCGCCTTCTTGATGACTTCCCCGCGCACGCCGGTGATGCGCTGCTCCAAGCCTTGGTAGAAATACGTGAGCTTCTCATGGTCCAGTCCCATGAGGTGCAAGATGGTCGCGTGCAAATTGGAGACATGGTGGCGCTCCTCGACGGCCTCGAAGCCCAGCTCGTCCGTCGCGCCGATGAACTGGCCGCCCTTCACTCCCGCGCCCGCGAGCCACATGGAGAAGCCGTGCCAGTTGTGGTCGCGGCCCGGCTTGCCGACGCCTTCGCTCGTGGGCGTGCGGCCAAACTCACCGCCCCAGACGAGTAGGGTTTCGTCCCACAGGCCCGTGCGCTTGAGGTCGGCGATGAGCGCGGCGATGGGCTTGTCCGTCTCGCCGGCGTGGAGAGTGTGGTTCTTGATGCAATCGCTGTGGCCGTCCCAGGTGTCTTCGAGGTGGCCGCCGCCGGAGTAGAGCTGCACGAAGCGCACGCCCTTCTCGATGAGCCGGCGCGCGACGAGGCACTTCGACCCGAAGTCGGCGGTGAGCGGGTGGTCGAGGCCGTAGAGTTCGCGCGTCGCGGCGGGTTCGTCCTTCAAGTCCACTACGCCGGCTGCGCTGGTCTGCATCTGGTAGGCGAGTTCGTAGGAGAGAATGCGCGCGGCCAGCTCGGACTCCTGCGGGCGTTCGCGGCGATGCTGCTCGTTCAATTCGGCGAGCAGGTCGAGCGAGCGGCGTTGCGCGCGCGGGCTGACGCCCTCGGGCGTGGCGAGGTCGAGCAGCGGATTGCCCTTGCTGCGGAAGAGCGTGCCCTGATACGCGGCGGGCATGTAGCCGGCGGTCCAGTTCGACGCGCTGCCAATCGGCCCGCCGCGCGGGTCGGTCATCACCACGAAGCTCGGCAGCGCGGCGTTCATCGTGCCCAGGCCGTAGCTCAACCACGCGCCGAGGCTGGGCCGCCCGATGAAGATGCTGCCCGTGTTCATCTGAAGGCAGCCGGACGCGTGGGCCGCCGTGTCGGTGTAGAGCGAGCGCAGCACGCAGAGGTCGTCGGCGAACTTGGACGTGTGCGGAAAGAGGCTGCTGACGGGCAGGCCGCTGCGCCCATGCGCCTTGAACTCGAAGGGTGTCTGCATCAGGTAGCCGACGGGCCGGCCGTTCGAGCCGACGGCCTTGACCTTGCCGGCGTAAGGCTTGCCGTGATGCTTCGCCAGTTCGGGCTTGGGGTCGAACGTGTCCACCTGGCTGGGCGCGCCGTTCATGAAGAGGAAGATGACGTGCTTGGCCTTGGTCGGAAAATGCGGCGCACGCGGTGCCAGCGGCGACTGCGCAACCGGCGACGCAGCCTGGGCGGAGGCGAAGAAACCGTCCCGCTGGAGGATGTCCAGCAAGCCCAGCCCTGCGAAGCCCGCGCCCGCCTGCCACAGGAACTCGCGGCGGGTGCGTCCGCAGGGGGGCGTGGGGTTCGGGCGGAAGGTGTAGTGGGGATTCATGGTGAGGCGCATCATTGACGAGCTCTCTCATTAGCACCCGGCTTCAGCCGGGTGCTAATGAGAGGCGGCGTGCTCATGTGTTCTGGCTCAGTCCGGGTAAACAAACTCATTCAAGTTTAGCACCACGCGGCACATCTGGCTGAGCGCGGCGCGGGTGGCTTCGTCCACGGAGATGTTCTTGCCGGCAGCGGTGGCTTCGCGCAGTTGGTTGGCGGTTTCCTCGGCGAGGAAGCGTTGCATCGCGGCGAGCTCCTCGGGCTTCGGTAAGCGGGCCAGCGCAAGCCGCCACGCAAGCTGGATTTTGTCGGCGGGAAGTGGTCCGGCTTCGCGGCGCAGGCGGTCGGCGAAGTGGCGGGCCTGGCGGTTCACGAACTCGCCGTTGAAGAGCGTGAGCGCCTGCGGGGCGACGCTCGTGACGGCGCGCTTGTCGCTGCTCTGCGTGGTGTCGCACACGTCCAGCACTTCGAGCATCGGCACCATGAACGAGCGTTTGAGGAAGGCATACACGGTGCGGCGCGAGGCATCGGCCTCGTCGAAGGGCTTCCAGATGCTGTTCGGGTCACTGCTACCGGCGAGCGCTTCCTTCGGCACCTCGGGATACATGCTCGGCCCGCCCACGCGCGGGTTGAGCCGCCCGCTCACCGCCAGCATCGAGTCGCGGATGGCCTCGACTTCGAGGCGGCGGTAGGGGAAGCGGGAGAGGAGCAGGTTTTCCGGGTCGGTCGTCGCGGAGGAGTGTTCAGTGTTCAGTTTTGACTTCGCCGCGCCTGCACCGGACTCCGACTGAACACTGAACACTGAATACTGATTACTTCCCGAAGCCTGCTGCCACGTCGCGCTCGCAAGTATCAGCCGGTGCAGCTTCTTCACCGACCACCCGCCTTCCTTCACGAACCAGTCCGCCAGCCAGTCCAGCAGCTCGGGGTGCGTCGGCGCGGTGCCGATGAGGCCGAAGTCGCTCGCGGTGCGCACGAGGCCCTCGCCGAAGTGGTGCTGCCAGACGCGGTTCACGAGGACGCGCGCCGTGAGCGGATTGTCCGCGCTGGCAATCCAATTCGCGACGGTGAGCCGGCGGCGCGTGGTGAACTCGTCGGGCGTGGGGAAGGCCGGCTGTTTCGCCGTGAGCGCCACGGGCACGGCGGGGAAAACTTCCGGCCCGGGGCTGTGCGCGCTGCCGCGCAGCAGGACGAAGCTCTTCGGCGCGGAGGGCGAAGGCTCGCTCGGGAAGTAGCCGCGCGACAGGTCGGGCGTTGCGCGACGCAGCTCGGCGATGGCGGCTTCGGCTTCGGCGATTGATTCCCGTGCGGCTGCGGGCAGGGCCTTCGCTGTCTCCGCGTCCAACTGTGGAGCAAACTTCTTGGCCAAATCCTTTTGCGCGGGTGTTTGCTGAATCGCGGCGGTTCGGAGGGCAACGACGGCGTCGGGTGGCATGGTGGATTTACCACTCTCTAGGAATACTGCGCGAAACGCCTGGCGCGTGGCTGTCACCTCATTTGCAAGCGCGGCGATGCGCTGGTCGCGCTCGGCGATGGCCTTGAGTTCCGCGCGCGTGCCGGCGGGCGCGTCGAGGTCGCTGCGGCCGGACTGCGTGCGCTTCAGCGGCGCGAAGACGGCGGCGAGGCTGTAGTAATCGCGCGCGGTGAGCGGATCAAACTTGTGGTCGTGGCAGCGCGCGCACCCGAGCGTGACGCCGAGGAAGGCCTGCGACGTGGTGCGGATCATGTCATCCACTTGGTCCGCGCGGTCCTGCAAGTGGTCGGCGGGTTCGTCATCCCACGGCCCGAGGCGATGGAAGCCGGTGGCGATGAGCGTTTCGGCGTTCGCGTCGGGCAGCTCGTCCCCGGCTATCTGCTCGCGGATGAAACGGTCGTAGGGCTTGTCGGAGTTGAAGGCGGCGATGACGTAGTCGCGGTAGCGCCAGACGCTGGGCTTGGCGGCGTCGCGCTCGTAGCCGTTGGATTCGGCGTAGCGTGCGAGATCGAGCCAGTGGCGGCCCCAGCGTTCGCCGTAGCTGGTGCGAGAGAGCAAGTCATCCACGAGCTTCGTGAAAGCATTGGGAGAGTTGTCCGCGAGAAACTTGTCCTGTTCGGCAAGCGTTGGCGGCAGCCCGGTCAAGTCGAGGAACACGCGGCGGAGCAACACGCGCTTCTCTGCTGCGGGCGTTGGCTGCCAGCCGCGCTCCTCCAGTTTGGCGAGGATGAACTGGTCAATCGGGTTGCGCGGCCACGCGTTGTTCTTCACGGCGGGGAGGGCGGGACGAACCGGCGGCACGAAGGCCCAGTGCTTCGCCGCATCAGCAGGCCAGCTCGCGCCCTCGGCAATCCAGCGCGTGAGCAGTTCGGTTTGCGCCGAGGTGAGTGCGCCGCCTTTGGGGGGCATGACTTCATCCGGGGCGTGCGTTAGGACGCGCTTGAGCAACTCGCTCCGGGCGGGGGTGCCCGGCGTGATGCCAGGCTGTTTCGACTTTCCGCCCTTGAGCGCAGCTTGGCGGGAGTCGAGCCGCAGCCCGCCCTTCGAGTGCTCTGCGTCATGGCAGGCGAGGCAGCGCTTCACCAGCAGCGGGCGGACCTCGCGGACAAAGTCCACCGGAGCCGGCGCTCCAGTCGCTGTCAGTGCCGCCATCACGAACAAGTTCGCCATGACAAGGCGGCAGGTGATGAGCGTGGTGGATTGCAGCAGCGAGGGCACGGCGGATTGATACGCCGAGTCTCCCGCCAGGATCAAGCTGCGCGGCAGGTGGGCAGCGTATTCTTTAGCAGCGTGGCTGGAATGGCTCGCGCGAAGACCACGAAGTCCGCCGCAGGCTACTTCGCCACGATGGTTTCGACGGACGGCGCGGGCGCGAGGTCCGTAGCGGGTTTCCTGTGGAAGAGCTGCGCGAAGTCGTCGAAGTAGGAGTAAACCACCGGGGTCACCAGCAGCGTGAGCAGCAGGCACAGGGACTGGCCACCGATGACGACCACGGCCACCGCCCGGCGCTCCTCGGCCCCGGGGCCGGTGCCCAAGGCGAGCGGGATCATGCCGGCGACCAGCGTGAGCGTGGTCATGAGGATGGGGCGGAGCCGGTCGCGGTTGCCGTCCATGATGGCTTGCAGGCGCTCCAGGCCATGGGCGCGCAAGGTGTTCATGTGGTCGATTTGGAGAATGGCGTTCTTTTTCACGACGCCGAAGAGCACGAGCAGGCCTAGGGCGGAGTAGAGGTTGAGGGTGTTGTTGGTCAACCATAGCGAGAAGAGCGCGAAGGGCAGCGACAGCGGCAGCGAGAGCAGGATCGTGAAAGGATGGACGAGGCTCTCGTATTGCGACGCGAGAATCATATACATGAAGATCACCGAGAGCAGGAACGCCCAGAGAAATTCCGTGAAGGTGCGCTCCAGCTCGCGGCCACGGCCGGAAATCTTGGTGCTGTAGGTGGCTGGGAGGTTCATTTCCTTGAAGGCGTCTTCCAGTGCTTCCAACCGATCCTTCAGCGCGTAGCCGGGCGCGATGCTGCCGCGGATGCTTACCTGCCGTTGTCGGTCGAGCCGGTCAATGCGCGAGGCGGTCTGGCCCTCAACCACGTCCACGACGTTGTCGAGCCGCACGAGGCCGCCGCCGGCCCGGGGCACGTGGAGCCGGGTGATGGCGTCGCGGTCATTGCGCATGCCGTCCGCCAGGCGGATCTGCACATCGTAATCATCGCCCACGCTGGTGTCCCGGAAGCGGGAGACGCGGTCGTCGCCGCCCACCATGATGCGCAGGGCGGTGGCGATGTCCTCCACGTCCACGCCGAGGTTGGCGGCGCGCTCGCGGTTGATTTGGACGCGGTATTCCGGCTTGTCGAGCTTCAGCGTGGTGTCGGCGTCGGCCAGGCCAAGCTCACCGGCGCGGGCACGGATTTGCTCGGCGTATTGTGAGAGCGATTCGAGGTCCGGCCCGAGGATGGAGAAATCAATTTCGTAGTTGGGCCCGCCGAGGCTGATGGAGCCAGAACCGGCGCGGACGGAGGCGCGGACGCCGGGGATTTTACGCAGTCGGGCGCGAACTTCCTGCACCACGTCGCGCTGGGTGTAATTGCCTTTGAAGGCCGCCATCGGATCGCGGGAGAGCAGGCGTGACCACATGAAGACCCGTTCCTTGTGGGGGGCGATCCGCACGTAAAAGCGGGCAGAGTTCGCGCCGCCAATCCGGCTGGAGCCCACGCCACCCTGCACGAGGCGCACTTGGGGCATGGCGAGCAGCTCGCGCTCCGCGGCGAGGGCGACTTCCTCCATCTGCGTCAGGCTGGTGCCCTCCTTCGCCGTCAACCCGACCTCAAATTCACCTTCGTCTGTGTTGCCGGGTGTGAACTCCTGTTGCAGCGCCCGGTATAGCGGCACCGACGAGGCCATCACCCCGATCGAGAGCAGGAGCACCGCGAGCCGCCAGCGCATGCAAAACGCCAGCACGACGAGGTAAAGCCGCTCCATCCAGCCGTAAAAACCGCCGCGGGACTGGGCGTCGTCGGGCTTAGCCTGGTGACCGCTGCCAAAGCTGAAGAGCCGCGCACACATCAGGGGCGTCAGCGTGAACGAGACGAGCAGGCTGACCATCACCGCCACGGCCGAGGTGATGCCGAACTGGTAGAGGAACCGCCCCGCGATGCTCGACATGAAGGAAACCGGCACGAAGATCACGACGAGGCTCAACGTGGTGGCCAGCACGGCGGTCCCGATTTCCCGGGTGGCCTCTCTCGCCGCGTCGAAGGGGTGCATCTTCTTCTCCTCGATGAACCGGAAGATGTTCTCCAAGACCACGATGGCGTCATCAATCACGATGCCCACCATCAGCACCAGTGCGAGCATGGTTACGCTGTTCATGGTGAACTTGAGCGCCCACATCATGCCGAACGTCGAGATCACCGAGCAGGGAATCGCCACCGCTGCGATGAACGTGGAACGCCAACTCCGCATGAAGGCGAATACGACGAGGCTCGCCAGGATGCTCCCGAGCACGAGGTGAACATTAATTTCGTGCAGCGCCTCGTAGATGTAGCGCGACTGATCTTCGATGACCTCGAACCGCACGTCGGCCGGAAGCTGCGCCTGGATGCCGGGGAGCTTTTTCTTGATGGCCTCGATCACTTCCACCGTGTTGGCGTCAGCCTGCCGCTTGACCATCAACGTGACGGAGGGGCGGCCGTTGAGGCGTGAGATGGTGCGCTGCTCTTTGGTCCCGTCCTCGGCCCAGCCAAGGTCGCGAATACGCACGGGCGACCCGTTGACGGTGGCGACCACGAGGTCGTTGAACTCGCCGGGCTGGGTCAGGCGGCCGACGGTGCGCAGCGTGTGCTCGCGGACGCTGGCGATGACGTTGCCGCCGGGAATGTTCGCGTTCTGCCGGACAACGGCGGCACGCACTGCGGTAATTGGAATCTGGTAGGCGGCCAGGCGGTCGGGGTCCACCCAGATGTTGATCGCGCGCTGGAGTCCGCCGCTGATCTCCACCTCGCCGACCCCGAGGGCGCGTTCGAGCTGCACCTTCACGACCTTGTCGGCCAGCTCGGTGAGTTCGCGGCGCGAGCGATCCCCGGAGAGCGAGACGGTGATGACGCCGCTGCGCTCGGTGTCGAACTTCGTGACCTGCGGCGGTTCGGCGTCGCGGGGCAGCTCGTTGCCGAGTGAAGCGATGCGGTTGCGGACATCTTCCAGCGCATCACCGACTTTTCGGCTGAGGTCGAACTGGAGGATGACAAAGGAGCTGCCCACGCCTGAGATGGAGCGCAATTCGGTGATGCCTTCGACGGTGTTCACCTGCTCCTCAATGGGCTGCGAAATGAGCGACTCCACCTCCGTCGGCGAAGCGCCCGGCAGGCGGGTGGAAACGTAGATGGTGGGGATGTCCACTGGCGGCGAACGATCCACGCCGAGCTTGAGGTAGCCCGCGATGCCCACCACCACCAGCGCCAGCACGATCATCGTGCCAAACACCGGGCGGCGAATGGAGATTTCAGCGAGCTTTTGCATCAGGGCGGCAAGCCATCAACGGTCAGACGATTGGGCGGCGCTGCGAGGGCGGGCGGAAATCGTCATGGCCCGCTGGGTTTTGGTTTGTCGGCGGAGTCGGACTGCTTCGCCGCCGCCGGGCCGGCGGCTTTGCCTCCCACGGCTGGCCGCTGGCCGCTGGCGGCGGACGGATCGATGGTCACGGGCTGGCCGTTTTGCAGGCTGCCGGGGTTCAGCACCACGTTGTCCCCGGGCTTCAAGCCGACAGCGATCTCGATGAACCCGCTGGCACGCCGGCCGGTGCTGATGTTTTTCTCCACCGCCTTGCCGTCCTTCACGAGGAAGATTTTCTCAATGCCCGCGAAGGTCAGCAGCGCGGCCGTCGGCACGGCCAGCGTGGGCTCCTGCTCGGTCACCACAATCTCCGCGCGCACAAAGGTGCCCGGGCGCAGGGAGCCGTTGTTGGGCACGTCGGCCTCGACTGTGAACATCCGGCTCTGCTCGGTGATGGCGGCGCTCAGCCGGCTGATCTGGCCGGAGTAGTGGTTGGTGTCGCCTTCCACCATCAGGCGCACGGTCTGGCCGGCGCGCACGTTCGGGGCGTTGCGCTCGGGCACTTCCAGCCGCAGCCGCAGCGGGTCCACGCGCACGAGGGTGACCACCGGCGCGGCGAGGTTCAAAAACTCGCCCGGGCTCGCCTTGCGCTCCTGCACCACGCCGTCGAAGGGCGCATGAAGCCGCGTGTCCGCCAGTTGCTGGCGGGCGATCTCCACCTCGACGCGCCGCTGCTGGAGCACACCCTGACGCTGGCGGATGTCCTCCAGCGCTTCGAGATGGCGGTTGAAGGCGATCTCGTAACTGGCCTCGGCGACTTCGAGCTCTGACTGCGGGCTGATGCCGCGCTTGGTCAGTTCACGAAGCCGTTCGCGCTGTTTGAACGCCTCCTGCACGGTGGCTTTGGCCTGGCGGACGGTGCTGGTTTCCTCAGGGTTCACGGTGTCGTCCGTTCTGGTCAACGGGAGACCGAGCCGGGCGCGGGCCTGGGCCAGCAGCGCTTCTGCGGAGCGCACTTTCAGATCGTAGTCCACGGCTTCCACTTGGGCGACCAGCTCGCCCTTACGCACCCGCGTGCCGAGGTCCACGGTGAGGGTTTGCAGCCGGCCGGGCACCTTCACGCTCAAGGTGGCTTGGTCCAACGCAGCCAGCGAACCGGTGACGGACACCACGCGTTCCATGGGGCGGGATTCGATGGTGGCGATGCGGACGGCCCGTGACGGCAGCACCACGGAAGCCTTGCCGTCCTTCTTGCCCTTCGGGGCCTCGGGCGGGTTGCAGCCGACCGCCAAAACGGCGGCCATCAGGGAGCATATCGCGGGACAAATCGTGCGCACGGTCAACGAACAATAGTGGGGCAGGGGAGGCGTGACCAACGGGTTTTTTGGTCGCACAAGCCTCAGTGATTGAAGACGAACTCCATCGTGTTCATCAGGCTCCACGCGAGGTCTTCCACCGCTTGCTGCCGGTTCGGATGCGCGGCGAAGTGACGGCGGGCAAGCTGCCGTTCGGCGTCGGTCGGGAGCCGGTTGAAGAAGGTCAGGTAAAGCTCCTCCGCCAATCGCTCCGGGTCGGGTTGCGCGGCCGCCAGCCGGGCCATCCGGCCGTCGGCATGCGCGAGCTTGGCCTGCAGGCCGGGCGAGTTCATCAGGTGCAGAACCTGCGCGATGCTCGCCTCGCTGTTGCGCTCGCACTCGCAGGCCGTTGCGCGCACGGGCCGGCCAAAGAGCTTCAGGAAGTAGTGCTGCGTCTGGCTGTCCCAGAGCTGGATGGCGCGCACTCCGGCCGGCACGCCGTCGAACTTCTCGGGCACACCCGTCACCTGGCTCACGGCGTCCAGCAGCACCTCGGCGGGCAGGCGCTTGAAGAGGGCGCGGGAGTAGTTTTGCTCGTCTTGCGCGTTCGTCTCGTTCGGCGTCGCGGAGAGCTGGTAGGTGCGCGAGGCCGTGAAGGTGCGGATGAACTGTTTAAGGTCGAAGCGCGCGTCCACGAGCGATTTGGCCAGCGCATCAAGCAAGGCGGGGTTGCCCGCCGGGTTGGTGGCGCGCACGTCGTCCACCGGTTCGATCACGCCGCGCCCGAGGAAATGCGCCGCGAGGCGGTTGGCGAGATTGCGCGCGAACCACGGGTTTTCCGGGGCGGTGAACCACTCGGCCAGCACGCGGCGGCGGTCGCCTTTGGCAGTGTCGCTGACCGGGGTGGCGTCCAGCGCACGGGGCGGGACGGTCTCTCCGGTGCGCGGGTGCTTCGTGGCGGGATTGCCCTCGGCCAGCAGCGTCTCGCCCAACGCGCCCTTGCGCACGCTCACCTGCGCGAACAAGCCGGACATGCCGTAGTAATCCGTCTGGCTCCAGCGGTCGAAGGGATGGTGGTGGCACTCCGCGCACGCGATGCGGATGCCGAGGAAGACCTGCGACACTGCGTTCGCCATGTCGCCGGGGCGGGTGACAACTTTGTAGAAATGACCGGCGGGCGCGTCGTCCAGCGGACCCTCGGCGGTGAGCAGCGAGCGGGCGAACTGGTCCATCGGACGGTTGGCGGCAAACTGCTCGCGAATCCAGCGGTAGTAGGCGTAGGCATCGCGCTGGCCGAGCTTCTGCCGGTCCACGCGCAGCAGGTCGGCCCACTTGAGCGCCCAGAAGTCCGCGAATTCGGGCCGCTTCAGCAGCGAGTCCACGAGTTGCGCACGCTTGTCCGATGACTCATCCGCGAGGAAGCGCCGCACTTCCGCCGCCGTGGGCAGCGTGCCGATGATGTCGAGGTGCGCGCGGCGGAGGAACGTGGCGTCGTCGCAAACTTCGCTTGGGCGCAGGTTCAGCTTCTTCAAGTGCGCGTTGACGTGTCGGTCGATGAAGTTGAACTCCGCGAAGCCCGCGTTGCCCACCGGCTTGCCCGGGCGCGGCACGATGGCCATGAAGGAGGTCACTTCGCCAAGATAGCGCGCCATCACCGAGGTTTGTCCCGGCAGCGATCCGATGACCACCGCGCCGTGCTCGTCCACCTTCGCGAGCCCGTCGTTGTTCGACTGGAAGACGCAGAAGCGCGTCACGTCGGCCTTGCGCCCATCGCTGTAAGTGGCGTTGACGCGGAGTTGGAGTTTCGCGCCCGGAGTGAGGCTGCGCTCGCGCGGCTCCAACTCGACCCGCACGACGCGGGCGTCGTTGGTCGAACCGAACGGTGCGCCGGCCGCCAGCCACGCGCGGATGGTTTCGTAGTCCGCCGTGCTGGCCGGGATGCGCGCGCCACCTTGGTGCGGCACCATGCCGCTGGCCTTGGCGAGGAAGAGGCTCTGCTCAGGGGCTGCCGACGAGGTTCGCCGCCCCTTGCTCTCAGCCGTGAACGCCCGCCAATCCGCCAGGGCATCGTAGCCGAAGACGGAGAGCTTGAAGCCGTTCTGCCCCTCGGCCTTGCCGTGGCACTGCGAAGCGTTGCACCCGTGCCGCGTGAGCAGCGGGCTGATATCGTTCTCGAAGTTGAACTGCCGCGTCGGGACGGGCTTGGCAAGGGCAGCATCCCCCTGGGGCACAAGCCAGAGGCTGGCGACGAGAAGGGCAAGCGGGCAAAGAATTTGAGAGCGCATCAGTGGAGCAACGGCGTTCAGACGAGGGCCGGGAAAGCCCTGTTCACCTCTCAGTAGGACTGAACTCCGAACTGGAGCAGCTTCCTGGGCAGCACGTCGTCGAGGTTCGCCACATCGGTATCGTTCAGCTCGATGAGCTTGAAGCCGTATTTCTTGTAGATGTCGATTTTCTTGGCCTTCCGCTCGCGATACTGCGGGTCGTTCTCCATGCCCCAATACTCAATGTAAACCTTCCCCGTCGGGATGTAGAAATCGCAGTAGAGGTCTTCCTCGACCGGCAGCTTGCGCTCGTAGGCGTGGACCAGCTCGGCCATGTAAAGCCAGTTGTCCACGAGCATCTCGGCCTTCGAGCGAACGTAGTGGCCGTCGGTCGTGCGATGACGGGCCTCGAACTTCTCCCGGAAACCAACCGACTCCGACGGGGTCGCCGGTTTGCTCTCGCTGGGCGGAGCGGCGGCCCCCTTGGACTCGTTGATGGTGTCCACGAAGCGCGGGTTCTGCGCGATGCCGGCGGGCCAGGTGACGTAGGGCACGCCGGTCTTGTAGTTCTCCAATTGCTTCGCGCCGATGGCGAGCCCTTGGTCGGTTGTGACCCAGCCCTTGATGCCCCGCTTGATCCAACCCAACTCGGAGAGGATGGAATTTACGCGCGTCGAAGGGAGGCCAAAGCGCTCACCCAAGTCGGTGGCGGACAGGTATTGAATCGGAGCAGCCGGAGCCGGGGCGGGGATGGGAGCCGAGACAGGAGCCGGCTTGGTCGGAGCGGCCGTGACCGCTGGCGCGGGAACGAGACTCAGCAAAGCCGAAGCGGTCTTGAACTCCTGCGGCCAGGCGATGTAGCGCCCGAACCATTGGCTGTTGATGTAAATGCCGCCCTTCTTCATGCCAGCGTCGGTCAACTCCAGCACCTGTTCTTTCTCATTCCAAGCCGTCCAGCCGAGGTCGCGGAACCGACGGGTCAAGTCCTTGGCATCTCAGTTCAATGCCTTGGCGAGCGCGCTAGTGGAGAGGTGCTGAGGCTCATTCATGGTGGCGAAGAGCCTGCCCAGACTTCAGTTGCCTGCCAAGCCCACGCGTTCCCCACCCGCGTAAATGTTCATCCCCTTCCCCCGCAGAAAACCGACGAGCGTTTGCCCGCTCCGTTGCGCGAACTCGACTGCCAAACTCGACGGCGCGGAGACCGCAGCCACCACCGGCACGCGCGCCGCCAGGGCCTTCTGCAAAATCTCAAACGACG
This sequence comes from Akkermansia muciniphila, assembly GCA_945874145.1. Taxonomy (GTDB): domain Bacteria; phylum Verrucomicrobiota; class Verrucomicrobiia; order Limisphaerales; family SXTU01; genus SXTU01. The sequence continues at coordinate 5,740 of CAMCFN010000068.1, read as the reverse complement.
CGCGACCGCTCACGAGCAGGATGTGCTCGGCGGGCGGGAACGGGCCGTTGAGGAAGGCCCAGCCTAGCACCTTGTCCACGGCGTTGTGGCGGCCCACGTCCTCGCGCAGCACGAGCAGTTCACCGGTCGCGGTGAAGAGCGCAGCAGCGTGCAGACCGCCGGTCTGGTCGAAGGTGGCTTGCTGCGCGGCGAGCTTCGCCGGGAGCTGAAGCATGGTTTCAGGCGCGATGCGGACGGAGGAACTGACGGGTGGAAAGTGCTGGTGGACGGACTCAATCGTCGCCTTGCCACACAGCCCGCAGCTCGACGACGCAAAGACGTGCCGCGTGAGCTGCTCGAAGTCCACGACCACCGACGGGGCGAGGAAGACGTTGAGCGTGTTGCCGAGTTGCGCGGCCTCGCCCTGCTGGCAATGCGCGATCTCGATGATGTCCGCGCGGCGCGTGACCAAACCCTCCGTCAGCAAGAAGCCTGCGGCCAACTCCTCGTCGTGGCCCGGCGTGCGCATCGTCACCGCCACGCTCTGCCCGCGCACGCGAATCTCCAGCGGCTCCTCGCGGGCCAGCGCGTCCATCTCCCGGCGCGGCTCCGCCCCGCTGCGCCAGCGGAGGATTTCGGTGCGGGAGACTTCGGGTGAATCGGACATGAGAGGCTAACCGCGGATGGACACGGATGGACACGGATGAAGCGGAGGATTTGCCGCGAAAGGGCGCAGAGCACGCAAGGAGAGGCCAAGCACAGGAATTCTTTGCGATCTCTGCGCCTTTTCGCGGCACATCATTCCGGCCGTGTTCATCCGTGGTTCAAAACCAGTTGTAGTTGAAGCTGATGCTCACGCGCTCCGCCTCGACCGGATTCGCCGGGACTTCGTGGCGCAGCCAGCTCTCGAAGAGAATGACGTTCCCCGCCTCCGCCGGGTAGTGGACGAACGCCTGATTCTCTCGGCTCGCGCCCGCTTTGCGCGGCGGCGCGGCCATGAAGCGGTCCAGGCGCGGGTCCTCGAATTTGATCGCGGCGCAGCCTTTAGGCGTTTTCACGTAATAGGTGCCGCTGAGGGTCGAGGTCGGGTGCAGGTGCAGGCCGTGCGCGGTCTGGCGCGGCATGATGTTCACCCAGCAATCGGTCATCTCCAGACGGCGGTTCGTGAGGTCGAAATCCAGCTTGCGCGCGAAGGCTTTCACATGCCGGTCAATGCGCCGCTGCAACTCGGTGAACGTGGACGAGAACTGGTGCAGCTTGTCCAGCGAACCGTAGGTCGTGAAGCCGCCGGGGTAATTCTTCTTAGACCACCGCTGCCCGTCGCGGTCGAAGTCGCGGAGCTGGTAAGCCTCCTTGATCAACTCCGCGTTGAACCGCGCCGCGCCCGTGCGGAGCAGCGGCGCGCAGTAGATGAACGTTGGGAACCAAGCTTTGATACGCACGCCGCGAAGCTATCAGAAGCCAGTCGCGCTGGAAGCCTGACCTACTTGGCGGCGCGCGGGCTTGCCTGCCTGTCCGCGCCGTCTAGTCTCGCGCGCGTGAAAATCCTCTTCATCGGCGATGTGGTCGGCTCGCCTGGACGCAAGGCCGTGACCGAGCTGGTGCCCGTGCTCCGCGCGCGCCACCGCCTCGACGTCGTCATCGCCAACGGCGAGAACTCCGCCGGCGGCTCCGGCATCACGCCCGAGACGGCGGCGGACCTCTTCGCTGCGGGCGTGGACATCATCACCAGCGGCGACCATCTCTGGGACCAGAAAGAAGTCTCCGTGCTGCTCACCGGCGAGCCGCGTTTTGTGCGTCCGCTGAACTACCCGCCCGGCTCGCCCGGCCAGGGCAGCGCCACGCATCGCCTGCCGGACGGACGCCTGCTGGCCGTCATCAACTTGCAGGGCCGCACCTTCATGCCGCCGATGGACAACCCGTTCATCCGCGTCCGCCCCGAGGTGGCCCAGCTCCGCCAGCACACGCCCTTCATCTTCGTGGACATGCACGCCGAGGCGACCTCGGAGAAAATTGCCATCGCACGCATGCTCGATGGGCAGGTCAGCGCGGTGGTGGGCACGCACACGCACGTCCAGACGGCGGACGAGCAAATCTTCCCCGGTGGCACGGCCTTCCTGTGCGACGCGGGCTTCACTGGCCCGCACGAGAGCTGCCTGGGCCGCGACATCCAGCCCATCATCGAACGCTTCATCACCAGCCAGCCCCGCCGCTTCTCCGTCGCCCGCGACCGCGTGCTCCTGCAAGGCGTGATCATCGAACTAGACGACAAGACGGGGAAGGCGACGGCGATTCAGCGGGTGTCGGAAGCGCTTCCTGTCCCAACGTCGGGAAAATAAATCAGAACAGTCCAGACTGATGAGCGAAGGAGCCGACAACGTGAAGAAGGTTTACAGCCCAGCGGGAAAACTGTGCTGGGCCGGACCCGCGAACGGCACCGGCGTTTATCGCTGCTATGTGGAAGACGGAACACTCGTAGCTGAAGGTTGGATGCAAAACGGAGAACAAGTCGGTTGGCTTAAGTCCTACGATAGCGATGGCACACTCCTGATGGAGAAGTTTTGGCATCGGTGCAAAATCTTGTCGAAGAAGCAATACCACAAGCTGTGCGACAAGAACCCTGAGATGCCCCGCTTCGATGACGCAAAGGAATACAGTTTCATCACTGCCGCAGATTTGAAGCTGGAGCGCCAAGTGCAGCAGAAACAGGCGCAAGCACTACTTAAAGTGGACAACACCGAATCGAGGAAAGAGCACGAAGAGTTTTGCCAGAAGCGGCTTGCCGAAGGGAATCCCCGCGAGGTCGTCGAGTGGCTGTCCGGCGAGCCTAAGGGACAGAACACACTTGGAGAGCTTGCGACGAACAAGGAGTCGCTGAAGCTGGCGCGAAAGCTCTACTCGATTGGTGCGGTCAAAGTGCTCGCCATCGAGATTGGGAAGAACGAACGAGGCGAGAATTCCGGCAAGCTGGTCATCGTTCTTCCAAGCGAGCCAGAACCCAGGAAGCGCATTTTCAGGTGGTCCAGCAAGCAGGCCAGAGAGCAGGGCTTTGACCCGGATGTGGACATTGGGCAGGAACATCTGTTCGTGATGCTCGACTGATGGCAAAACCTTCCAAATCCCAATGGGACTTCGGCGAACTCTTCCCGACGGAGGCGGTGCGCAAGGTGTTGTCCGTCTCGGAGCTGACCGGGAACATCAAGCGGCTGCTGGAGAAGCAGGTCGGGCAGGTCGCGGTCTCCGGCGAAATCACAAACCTCCGCGCGCAGGCGTCGGGGCACGTCTACTTCACGCTCAAGGACGCGGGCGCACAGCTAGCTTGCGTGCTCTTCCGCAACACGGCCGTGCCGCACCGCTCGCTCCTTCAGGACGGCCAGAAGGTCCTGCTCACCGGCGACGTGACGGTCTATGAGGCGCGCGGGCAGTATCAGCTCATCGTCAGCAGCGCGGAGTTGCAGGGCGTGGGCGCGTTGCAGGCGGCCTTCGAGCGGCTCAAGGAAAAACTCGCGGCGGAAGGCCTCTTCAAGCTCGAGCGCAAGCGCAAGCTCCCGCGTTACCCGCAACGCATCGGCCTTGTGACGTCACCCACCGGCGCAGCCATCCGCGACGTGCTGCACGTCATCCAGCGCCGCCAGCCGGGCTTGGAAATCATCTTCGTCCCGTGCCGCGTGCAGGGGGCCGGCGCGGCGGGGGAGGTCGCGAGAGCGGTTCGGCTGTTGAATGCGTATTCCGCGGGCGATGCCGGGCAGGCGGCGGAGCCGGTGAGAAAGCGGGAGAGTGAGAAAGTGAGCGAGGCGTCCGAGGCCCCCTCTCACTTTCCCGCTTTCTCACTTTCTCACCTGCCCAAACTCGACCTCATCTTAGTGACACGCGGCGGCGGCTCGCTTGAAGACCTCTGGGCCTTCAACGAAGAAGCCGTCGCCCGCGCCATCTTCGAGTCGGCGGTGCCGGTCGTCTCGGCGGTCGGGCACGAGATTGATTTTACCATCGCGGATTTCGTCGCGGACTTGCGCGCGGCCACGCCCAGCGCGGCGGCGGAGTTAATTACGGAAGGCGCGTTCGCCAGCCGGGAGTTTGTCGCGGAGGCAACTGCCCGGCTGCGCCAACTCGCACGCCAGCACCTGGAAGCGGCGGAAGAAAGCTTCGCCCAAGTCCACCACCGCCTCGCGCTCGCGCACCCGCGCCGACGCTTGCAGGAGTTCGCCCAGCGGCTTGACGACGCCACGGTCGCGCTCGGTCGCGAGGTGAAAACTCGTGTGCGCGAGCGGCAGCATCGCGTCCAGCAAGCCGTGTCGCACCTCCAACGCCTCAAGCCCGCAGCCAAACTGGCTTTGCACCACGCCCAACTCGCTGCGCTCACCAGCCGCCTGCGCTTGCTCTCGCCCGAAAACGTCCTCGCCCGCGGCTACTCCATCACCACGGATGCGGCGACCGGCCAGGTCATCCGCCGCGCCGAGCAGGCGAAGCCCGGCCAAACCCTCCGCACGCGCGTGCAGCAGGGGGAAGTCGAGAGCGTCGTAAAGGGCGAGACGAAGCGAGTTGCCCGCGAAACACCCGAATAGACGCGAAAAACGACGAGCGACGAAACCGGGGTCTGTCTTTCCCATTTCGCGTTCATTCGCGTGTTTCGCGGGCACAATTCAGCGTTGCATTTGCCCCCGTGCCTCCGCTCACCATCCGCCATGCGCTCCACCTGTTTCGCCGCTGCCGCCTTGCTGGGTTTCCTCGTCTCCACCTCCGCTGCCGCGCTGCCCGAGGGCGTGCGCCGGGTGAAGGTGCTGAACTATCCCGACTGCTTCGAACTCTCCAACGCCGACACCAAGGTCACGCTCGGCCACCAAGTCGGCGGGCGCGTGCTGGAATACTCGCACCAAGGCAAGAACGCCCTCTACCTCGACCCGCGCGAGGAGAAGTGGGGCACGCCCGGCGGACCGAAAGCGCCGTCCAGCGCGGGCCGCTTCGACATCGGGCCGGAGTATCTCATCCCCAAGCGCGACAAGCTTTGGGCGGGCGAATGGCAGGCGGAAGCCACCGGCCCGCGCGCCGTTCGCCTCACCAGCCAGCCCGACGAAGCCACCGGCGTGCAGCTCATTCGCAACTTCCGCCTCGCGGCCACCGGCACGCATCTCGCCTGCGAGCAGGTCATCAAGAATGTTTCCAAGGAGCCGAAGTTCTGGACGCACTGGAGCCGCACGTTTGCGGTGCATGGCGGCATCGGCGTCATCCCGCAGACGCCGGACACCCGGCGCTTCCCGACCGGCTTCGTGATGTATAACCAAGGCGCGGAGCACAACATCATCCTCAAGCCCACCGACCCGAACGTGCGGCTGCGCGGCAACTTTCTCGAAGTCCTCGGCCCCACGAAGCAGCCCAAGCTCGGTTTCGACTCGAACGCCGGCTGGTTCGCCTACGTGATGCCGCACGACCAAGCCTTCGTGAAGCGCTACCCCTCGCCCAAGGACGGCGTGTATCCCGAAATCGCCGGGCTGACGCTGTGCTTCTGGTATCCGCAGGCCACGCAAGTCCCCGCGTGCGAGTTGGAGCCGCATGGCCCACGCAAGACCATCGCGCCCGGCGCGAGCGTGAGCTTCACGGAAGATTGGTATCTGCTGCCGCACAAGTTCCCGGCGGCGGGCGAACAGATTGATTTGGACAAGCTCGCGGCGCAGGTGGAGCGGGCGGTGAAGTAAACCTAACCACCATCGCCATGCCCATCCCTGTCGCCGTTCTCACCCATGCCGCCGGCCCGCACCTTGATGCC
>CAMCFN010000067.1 GCA_945874145.1 Akkermansia muciniphila | reverse complement strand
GCGATGTCGATGCCCGCGATGACATGCACCATGAACGGCCCGCCGCGGATGTCGCGGTGCGCGCGATAGAGTTTCTGCCAGATGTGCTCGATGCGGGTGGGATTCTCGCCGGTGAACAGCTCCGCCAGCGAGGCCAGCAATGTGATGGCCACGCGGATATCCGTGCCCTTGATCTCGCCCCAGCCACTGACACCATGATTGGTATCGATACGGACATAAAGCACCGGATTCACCCACCATGCCTTGTAGCCGGTGATGCGGATGGAGGAAGTGCGATCCGCCACGGTATTGCCGGGAATGCGCTCGGCGCTGATGGCATCCTCCAGCATGGCGAATCCGGCGGCGCTCGCGCCACCGAGGGCAAGGAAGTTCCGCCGCGAGGCAGGCAAGTGGTTCATTTGGCCAAGTCTTCGGCGACCAGCGCACGGAAATCAAGCGCCCGTTTCCCGGCCCGTTTCCCGGCGGCTAAACAAAGGCTGCGGAAGGGCGAACTGGTCCCCGGCTTCAACCAAGTTCTTCAGCCGCTAAAACACCTCTGTCCGCAGGCCAGTCGTGTCTCGCACCACCTGTGCGATCTGGGACAGTCGACGGAGCGGAAGGTGGCTGCACACAGAAGCCGGCGCGGGCCGGGTGGCGGAATAAATCTGCACCAAGGGGATATTCGCCCCCGCTGCCTTCAGCTCCTTCAGTCGGCCGGCGTATTCACGAATCTCCTCCTCTGAGGGCCCCACTCCGTTGATGAGCGGAAAAAGGCTCTGAATAATCACCGGGCGTTTCTGACTCAATGCCAAGATGTTCTTCATTACTTCTGCCAGCGACACCTGCGCACGGTTCACACGGTCGATGTAAGCCTGCGTGCCACCATCGAGCTTGGCCCAAACCTCGTCATGGCTGGTGAAGCAGCGGATGCCCTCGGCCACCGAGGGTTGGGCTAGGCCGGTGGCGTTCGTGATCAACGCGAGCTTGAAGAACGGCGGACTGCACCGCGCACGCACATGCAACACGGCATGAACCGCATCGAGGAAAGCGGGGGCCAGCGTCGGCTCGCCATCGCCGCTGAGGTTGACCTGCTGCAGCCTCAACAAATCCTCGGGCACCCCGCGAAAGGCCGGCACGCCAGACAGCTCGCCGGAGCGCACCAAGGCCAGCGTCCGCGCCAACTCGTCCGCCATCACGTCCACATCCAGCACCGCAGTGGGAGCCGCCGCCCGGCGATCCACCTCACAGTAGAGGCAATCAAAGTTGCACTCCCGATCCGGGTTCAAGTTCACCCCCACGGCCAGCCCGCGCACCCGTGGCGAAAGCACCACATACACAAAGCGGTTTCCCAAAAAATTGCGCGGCGCACCAAAGGCGGCCCCAACCCCGCGAACGGCTCGTCGCGGTGCGAGCGGCGCACAAACAGGCTCGTCAACAATGGTGGCCATAGGACGTGGGCTGAAACTTAACCGCGGAGAAACTCGTGCTCCTCCTCCCGGACGACGAGCACCGGACAGGGAGCGAGGCGCGCGACGTTTTCAGTCACACTCCCCAGCAACACATGCTTCAGGCCGGTGTGGCCGTGCGTGGAGATGATGATTAGGTCAGCATCCAGCTCCTTGGCGGCCGCCGCGATTTCCGAGGCGGGCCGACCGATCCGGGTCTGCACCGAGGTGGGGACGGTGTCGGCAACCTCCTCGTGCATGAGCTTCGCCATCGCCTTCTCTGCCGCCTCCCGCACCTGCACTTCCATGAGCGGCGAGTCGATCATGCCGAACTCGCCGACCGCATAGTTGATCTGTGTGACGAAGAGCAGCGTGAGACTGGCCCCGAACTGCTTCGCGAAGGGAATTGCGTAGCGCAACGCCTTGCGCGAGCACTCGGAAAAATCCACCGGGACAAGGATCTTCTGGATGCTGAAAGGCGAAACCGCGCCCCGCTCCGGCAGGCCAGCTTCCTTGGCGGAAATCTGCATCACCACTCCATCGCTGGTAGGTTTGATTTTCATGGTGCCAGCCTAAGCCCAACCTCGTTCTGGACTACACTGGCCTTGGCAAGGGCTGGCTTTTCCTTGCCGACATCCGGGCAATTCCGGCCCCGCAAATCCTCCGTTGATATGTGCTACCCCCGCCGTTAGTTTGCGCACTGTGCTCGACGACCGGGACTACATGCGCCAATCCAGCTACCGCACCGCGTTCACCGTGACGCAGAAGCTGATGATTATCCTGGGCGGGGTTTTCGCGCTTCAGTGCATCAACGAGGTCTATTTCAAGACGCCGGCGGAAGTCTATCTCGCTCTCACCACGGCTGGGCTGAAAAACGGATTCGTCTGGCAGCTCTTCACCTTTCAGTTCCTCCACGGCGGTCTGTTTCATCTGCTGATGAACCTGCTCGGCCTGTGGTTTCTCGGCAGTTGGGTGGAGCGGGTGCTGGGCCCCAAACGCTACCTGATCTTCTTCGCGCTGTGCGGGGTGGGCGGCGGGCTGCTACAGGGCTCGCTGATGCTGCTTTTTCCCGGACACTACGGCAGCGCGCTCTATGGCGCATCCGCCGGCACCACTGGCATGCTGGCGCTCTTTGCGGTGTTGGAGGCGGAATCAGAGATGCGCTGGAACTTCGCCATTCCCATCCGAGCAAAGCACCTGCTCTGGCTGGAAGCGGGCATTTCACTGTTCTTCACGCTGGTGCCGGCCAACCAAGGAGTGGCGCACGCCGCGCACCTCGGCGGCATCCTCGCCGGACTCGCCTTCGCCCGCCTCGGCTGGCATCGCGACTACGTGCCGCTGCCGTGGGAGAAATGGTTCGTGCGCAAGCCGGGCAAGGTCAAGCAGGCGGCCAATGTGGCGGGCTTTGAACTGCGCCGGGCCGCCAAAGAGGAAGAACCGCTCTCCGAGGATTTCATCAGCAAGGAAGTGGACCCCATCCTCGACAAGATTTCCGCCCACGGCATCCACAGCCTGACCGACCGTGAGCGGAAGATTCTGGAGCAAGCCCGCGCGGTGATGGCAAAGCGGAGCTGAGCCGGAGAGTTCTCGCCGCTAAAAGACCCACGGAGCGCAAAGGAAGAAAACTTCCAAGGCTCAACTTGCAACTTTCAACGCCCAGAGAAACACACGCGCGCCAACTGAGCGTTGGAGATTGGACATTGAGCCTATCTCCCGCAGTTGAGCAGGTAGAATGCGAAGGGTGGCGTGGCAAGTCGTTGCGGTTCAAAGTTGTGCGGCGGGCACTGGGTTAGAAAGCGCTCTAGCCGCTTGGACATCAATAGATTCGAAGGCAGATTCGGTGCTCACAAAATTTGCCACCTCCTCCCAGGTTCTCAAACCGCAGGTCACCTACACCCGAAAAGAGCGGCCCACCGATTCTTCGGCAGGGCGACTGCCAGTCGCCGACACGGTGAAGCGCAGGCTAAAACCGATAGCTAACGCCGCCCCCCAATCCGATGCCGTCGGTGAGATTGATCTCGCCGGCCCGGGAGGGCGCGGTGTGTTGCAGGGCCTGCATCCAAGTGTGGCGCACTTCCACGTGCGCGTCCCAGCGCTCGCCCAGCCGCCGGTTGATCCGCAAGGCGCTGAACCAGCCCGCCCAGGCGTGGGTGTCGGCGGATTGCCCGCTCTGGTTGACCGGCGCGATGTTCGGGGCGGTCACCGTGATCCGTTCGGCAAAGCCCAGTTGCGAAACCCCCACACCGCAGGCCAACCCACCCTGCACGCCCACCAACCAGCGGTCGTTGGGCACCCAATCGAGCGCCGGTCCCAGACGGAATTGCAGCGCGTGCAGCTCCAGCTTGCGCACCCCGGTCACCGCCGCCGGCACGGTGGCCTCGGTGCGCGTCGGGGTGCTCCCGACGACCGAACTACCCGGCACCGGAGTGAACACGCCATCAAATTGTGTCGCCGGGGGCAGGATGCCCAGGGGCACCCCGTTCAGGGCAAACCCATCGGTCAGCAGGTTGACCTGCGAGTTTGGCGCCCCATTCTGCTCCCATTTGAAGTAGTGGTAGGCCACCCCCAACTCGAAGCCCAAGCGCCAGTGCTGCCGGGCTTTCCAATCAAAGTGATAAAACAGCTCGACCCCGGGAAACGGCTGGTTGTCCAGCTTGCGCGTGTAGTCGCCGCCATTCAGCCGCACGCTGTGCAAATCCAAGGTGCCCGCGCCGACCACATTGTTGACTTGAGCGTCATTGGCGTAGCCGAAGAAAGTGGTGGCTGGCGCGCCCAGCAGCACAGGATTGCCCAGCGAATTCACGCGGTTGTAGCCATCGTCGTAAAGGCGGTCCACCCGCCCATCCGCCAGGGTGACCGGCAGCCCGGGAGCGGGACCGGGATTGGTCGCCCGCGCGGCCATGAACCGGGCTTGCGCACGAATCACGGTCGGCAGGCTCAAGCCAAAGCGATGGCGCTGGGCCAACTGCTCGTCCACGGTCGGCTCCTGATTTTTGGGCGCCTGGGCGCTGGCGTGGAGGCCGGCGAGCAGCGCCCCGGCCAGGCAGGCCCGGTGCGCGAGTGGTCTGAGGAGGTGTGCCATCATGGTTCCGTAACGACGCGATAGAATCGGACCGGTCCCGGCGCGGTCTCGGTATTGGGCGGCCCATCGTCGATCCAGTTGTAAGTCTGCCCGGTGCCGGTGACGACCACCGGTGAGGTCTTCCATGGTCCAACGATCGCGTCCTGATACTGCACGTAATAAAGCCGCCCTGACAGCGTGGGAATCCGCAGGGAATTTTTTGCCACCCGGTCGGCGTTGTAGCCATTTCGCTGGGCGAACACGGCCGACATGGCGGCGGCGGCGGGCGCGGTGTTCGTGCGCTGCTGGTTGAGCAGCTCCAGTTTCAGTCCAGGGGTGAAGGGCTGCAGGTCGCTGCTGAAGTATTCCACCTTCAAGGTCACATTGCTCCCCGACCGGATGGTGAGATTGTAATCAATGTAAGCCCGGCCGCCATTGGTGATGGTCGCATTTTGGAGCATCACCGTCGGAGGCAGGTTGGTGGCCGTGAGGCGCAGGGCCGTGAAGCTGAAGGGCGTTTTGTTCACCACGCTCACCTTCTGCTCGTAGAGGCTGGTCTGCGGATTAAAGATCGGCACGCCAAAGGTGCTGTCGTAAGTGCCGAGATTGGTCGTGGCGGTGAGCAGCGGCTGGTAGACAATCACCGGCACGGTGACCAACTGCGTCGAGCCATCGCTGAAATAGGCCAGCACGGTGACACTGGAGCGATTGGTCGAGCCGTCCTGACCGGCCACCGGCAGCACGTTCACCACGTTGTTTGTCGGATCATAGCTGATGCCTTCAACCACGTTGGTGTCCAAGGCAACCGCCGTGGCGTTGGTGATCATCCGCCCCGTGCCGGGGTTGTTGAGCCCCGCCAAGGGCACTTGGAGCGCCGCCCCGCGCGCGGGAATCTCGACGAGGATGGACAGCGCGCCGTTGCCCCGGTTGGTGCGCCCGCCCTCGTCCTGCGCCACGATGACCAGCGTGTCGTCGCCGAAGTAGTTCGTGGTCGAAAGGTAGGCGAGGCTTTCCAGCGCGGCGTTGAGGCTCACAATGGGACCGGCGAGCACCAGCGCGTTGGTGCTGGCAAAGCCGTTGGCGAACGTCAGGCCGTTGGTCACGGTGACGGCCAGCGTGCCATTGGTCACGGTGAGCGTGAGCGTCAGTTCCGAGCTGTCTGGATCAGTCACGCGGATGGCGTTGATGTCCGGCGCGTTCGTGGCGGAGAAACGCAATGCAGCGCTGGAAAACACCCGCTGCCTGCCGGGCGGGGCGGTGATCATCGGACGGGCTGAAACGCTGAGACTGACCGTAGTGGGCGAGGAATTTGAGGAGGCATCCGCAGCCCGGTAGGTGAACGTGTCCACGCCATGGAAACTGACGTCCGGCCTGTAGGTGAAGCCGCCATTCGCGTTGAACACGATCGTGCCGTGTGCCGGGCTTGTCAGTTTGATCGCCGTCAAGGAGTGGCTCTCCACATCCGTATCGTTGATGAGCAGGCCGGGCTCGATGACGACGAGTTCGTCCCCTTGGTTCACCGTATAACTGTCGTGGTTGGCCATCGGCGCGTCATTAATCGCCGCCATCAGGATGGCAAACGTGTTCGTCGCCTTATCCACTCCGCCATTCGCCGTCCCGCCGCTGTCCTGCACCACCACCGTCACGGTGGCCGAGCCGTTCGCATTCGTCGCCGACGTGAAAGCGAGCGAGCCGTCACTCGCAATCGCCGGGACCGCGCTGAACAGCGCCGGGTTATCCACCGTAACCGTGTAGCCCACCAGCGCTTGCGAGAATTCATTGGCGGGACCGGGCGAGAAGGTCGCGAAGCCGCTGACGCTTTGCGCGCCCGCATCTTCCAGCACTGTCACCGTGCCCTGCGCGAACGTCACCCCCGGCGCGTCGTTCACCGGCGTCACCGTGACCAGAAACGTGTTCGTCGTGCGGTCGCGGCCACTGTTGGCTGTGCCACCACCGTCCGATGTTATCACCGTTACCGTGGCCGCGCCGATGACGTTGGTCGCCGGGGTGAAGGTGAGGGTGCCATCTGGCGCGATGACGGGTGGGACGCTGAACAACAAGGGGTTGTCATGGGCGACTTGATGGGCCGGCACCTGCCCCACCTCATCCGCCGGACCGGGAACGAAGCTGGTCACGAACCCACCGCGCATCTGCGGACCGGCATCCTCCAGGACGGTCACGTGGCCCGCGAGCGTTACGGCGGGCGCGTCATTCACCGGCATCACCGTGATGGCGAACGTGTTCGTGCGCTTGTCCACCCCACCATTCGCGGTTCCGCCACTGTCCTGCACCACCACCGTCACCACCGCGCTCCCGTTCGCATTCGCCGCCGCCGTGAACGTCAGCACCCCGGCCCCACTGATCGCCGGGGCCACGCTGAACAGCGCCGCGTTGTCCACGGTGAGGACGTAAGCCGCCGTCTGCGCGGCCTCGTTGGCCGGGCCGGGAGTGAACGCCGCAAAACCAGCCACCGTCTGGCCCCCCGCATCTTCCAACACCGTCATCGTGCCCTGCGCCAAGGCCATACTCGGCGCATCATTCACCGGCAGCACGCTGATCGTCACCACCGTCACCCCCGAGGTGACGGTGCTGTTCGTGACCTGATAGGAGAACGTGTCGGAACCGAAAAACTGGCCATCAGGCAGATAGACAAAGGAACCATCAGCCCCGAGGGTGACCGTGCCGTGGCTGGCCGCTGCGGCCAACCTCGCCCCGAGGCCCATGCCGATGTCGTTTGCCAATACCCCGACGCTGGCGGCGACACTCAGGAGACCATCTTCCGACATCGAATAGCTGTCCGCCGCAGTGCTGAACGCCACCAAGGTGAGGGTGAAGGAATTGGTCGTCCGATCTTTGCCGCCATTGCTCGTGCCGCCGTCGTCCTGCGCTATAACCGTCACTGCGGCCGAACCGTTCACCCCAGCAGCCAGCTCAAAAGCCAGCGTGCCGTCGCTGGTCAACGCGGGTGGCTCGGCGAACAAAGCGGCGTTGTCCACGGCCAAGGAATAGCTTCCCACCTGCCCAGACTCATTCGCTGGACCCGCAGTGAACACGGCGAAGTTGGTGATGAAATGCCGCCCCGTGTCCTGCACCACCACCACCTGATTCGTGGAAAAAGCCACGCTCGGCGCGTCATTCACCGCCGTCACCACGATGGCAAACGTGTTCGTGCGCTTGTCCGCCCCGCCATTCGCCGTCCCGCCGCTGTCCTGCACCACCACCGTCACCGTCGCGCTCCCGTTCGCATTCGTCGCCGGCGTGAAGGTCAACACTCCCGCTCCGCTAATCGCCGGAGCCACGCTGAACAGCGCCGCGTTATCGGACGTAAGCGTGTAGCTGGCGATCTGCCCGGTTTCATCGCTTGGCCCAGCCGTGAAGCTCGTGAAACTGGCCATGCTTTGCGCCCCCGCATCTTCCAGCACCGTCACCGTGCCCTGCGCCAGCACCACGCTCGGCATGTCATTCACGGCCGTCACCATGATCGCGAATGTGTTGGTGCTCTTGTCCACGCCACCGTCGGCAACGCCGGCGTTGTCCTGCACGACGACCGTCACGGTCGCGTTGCCGTTTGCATTCGGTGCGGGAGTGAATGTCAGCACGCCTGCGCTGTTGATGGCCGGTGCAGCGCTGAACAACGCCAGATTGTTCACCGTGATGGTGTAGCCAGCCAACGCCTGTGCCGACTCGTTGGCCGGTCCCGCCGAGAATGCGGCAAAGCTGGCTATCGTATTCGCCCCGCTATCCTCCAGCACCGTCAATGGGTTTTGGGCAAACGTCACCCCCGGTGCGTCGTTCACTGGGGTTATCATGATGGCGAACGTGTTCGTGCGCTTGTCCACCCCGCCATTCGCCGTCCCGCCACTGTCCTGCACCACCACCGTCACTGTCGCGCTCCCGTTCACGTTCGTCGCCGGCGTGAACGTCAGCACCCCCGCCCCGCTGATCGCCGGGGCCACGCTGAACAGCGCCGCGTTGTCCACCGTGAGCATGTAACTTGGCGCTTGGCCCGCTTCATCCGTCGGCCCAGCCGTGAAGCTCGTGAAGCTGCCCATGCTTTGCGCTCCCGCATCTTCCAGCACCGTCACTGTGCCCTGCGCCAGCACCACGCTCGGCGCGTCGTTCACCGGCGTCACCGCGATGACGAACGTGTTCGTGCTCCGGTCCACCCCGCCATTCGCCGTCCCGCCGCTGTCCTGCACCACCACCGTCACCGTCGCGCTCCCGTTCGCATTCGTCGCCGCCGTGAACGTCAGCGTGCCATCGTTGCCAATCGCCGGTTGCACGCTGAACAGCGCATTGCTGCTGTTGCCCACCGTGTAGCCCACCAAGCCCTGCGCCACCTCATTCGTCGGCCCCGGATTGAAGGTGGCGAAACTCGGGAAGCTCTGCGCCCCGGCATCCTCCAGCACCACCACAGCGTTCGTCAGATAGGCGACCGAAGGCGCGTCGTTCACCGGCGTCACCGTGATCGTCACCGTCGTCACGGCCGATGTCAGAGCGCTGTTGGTAGCCTGATAAGCGAAAATGTCGGTGCCGTTGAAATGGCTCGTCGGCGCGTAGTTGAACGAACCGTCCCCTCGAAGGGTTACCACGCCATGGGCAGCGGCCGTGGCCAGTCGCGCGCCCAGTCCCGCGCCCACATCGTTGGCCAGCACGCCGCTGTTGGCGGCCACCACCAGAGAGCCGTCCTCACTCACAGCATAGTTGTCCGCCATCGTGCTGAACGCCACCACGGCAAGGGTGAACGTGTTCGTGGACTGATCATGGCCGCCGTTGCTGGTGCCGCCACTGTCCCGCAATACCACCGTGACCGTGGTCTCCCCTTCAACCAAAGCCGCCGGAGTGAAAGTCAGCCGTCCGTCCGGGGACAAGGCCGGTGGGACCGTGAACAAACCGGTGTTATCAGCAGCCAGGGTATACACTGCGGTTTGCGCCGCCTCGTCCGCCGGACCAGCGGTGAAACTCGCAAAATTGGCGAAGGTTTGCGGCCCTGCGCCTTGCACCGCGACCACCCGGCTCAGGGCGAAGGCCACCCCGGGCACGTCATTCACCGGCGTCACCACGATCGCGAACGTGTTCGTGCGCTTGTCCACGCCACCGTTGGCCGCCCCGCCACTGTCCTGCACGACAACGGTCACGGTGGCCGTGCCGTTGGCATTGGTGGCGGGCTTGAACGAGAGGACCCCGGCGGAACTCAGGCTAGGAGCCGTGCCGAACAACCCCGCATTATCCACCGTCACCGCGTAAGTCGCAGTCTGCCCGGCTTCATCCGCCGGTCCGGCCGTGAATGTGGAAAAGCCCGCCAAGGTCTGCGCCCCCGCGTCCTCCAACACCGTCACCGTGCTTTGCGCAAAGCTCAGGCTGGGGGGGTCATTCACCGGCGTGACCGCGATGACGAACGTGTTCGTCGCCTTGTCCACCCCGCCGTTCGCCGTCCCGCCATTGTCCTGCGCCACCACCGTCACCGTCGCACTCCCGTTCGCGTTGGTCGCCGCCGTGAATGTCAGCCCCCCTGCCCCGCTGATCGCGGGAGCCACGCTGAAGAGCCCCGCGTTGTCGGTGGATACGGCAAAGCTCCCGGCCTGCCCCGCCTCGTCAGTCGGTCCAGCCGTGAACGTCGCAAAACTCGCGAAACTTTGGCTTCCGGCGTCTTCGAGCACGGTGACGGTGCCTTGCGCGAACGCCACGCTCGGCGCGTCGTTCACCGCAGTTACGACAATGGCAAAAGTGTTGGTGGTCTTGTCCCGCCCGCCGTTGGCACTGCCGCCGCTATCCTGCGCGATCACCGTCACCATCGCCGTGCCATTGGCATTCGCCGCCGAGGTGAAGGTCAGCATGCCCGCGCTGCTAATCGCAGGCGCCACGCTGAAGAGCGCCGCGTTGTCGGCCGAGACCGCGTAGCTGGCCGTTTGTCCCGACTCATCGACCGGGCCGGAGGTAAACGCCGCGAAACCCGCCAGCGACTGCCCACCCGCATCCTCCAGCACCGTCACCGTGGCCCGGGCCAAAGTCACACCGGGCATGTCATTCACTGCCGTTACGGCGATGGTGAAGGTGTTCGTGCTGCGATCCACGCCGCCGTTCGCCGTCCCGCCATTATCCTGCACGATGACCGTCGTTGTCGCGGTGCCATTGGCATTCGCCGCCGGGGTGAATGTCAGCACCCCGGCGGCGCTGATCGCCGGCGCGACGCTGAACAGCGGCGGATTGTCCACGCTCACCAAATAAGCCCCCGTCTGCGCCGCCTCGTTCACCGCGCCCGGGTTGAACGTGGCAAAGCCCGCGATGCTCTGCGCCCCCGCGTCCTCCAGCACCGTCACGGGGTTTGGGGCAAAGGCCACGCCCGGCGCGTCGTTCACGGGAGTCACCACGATGGTGAATGTGTTCGTGGCCACGTCCACTCCGTCCGCAAGCACCACCACCGTCACCGTGCTGCTGCCATGGGCATCCGCCGCCGGGGTGAACCCGAGCGTGCGATCGGTGCCAATGCTCGGTCCCGTGCTGAACAGCGCGGGGGCGCTGCTTGAAACCCGATAAGCGGGGGGCTGCGCCGGCTCTGCCGCCGGTCCGGGCAAATAGGTGGCAAACGTCGCCCGGCTCTGCGCCCCCGCATCTTCGTTCACCGTCACCACCAACTGCGCAAACACCACCTCGGGCACCGAGCTGGCCATCGCCGCGCTCAAAAAGCCGGTGTTCACCTCATACACTCCGCCAGCCAGCCGTGACCCCGCTTCGGCCTGCCCCACCGTGCTGAACAGGCTGAACTGGCCGCCGGCGCTGCTGCCCCCCCCCCCCGGAATGCGCGTGCGCGTAAGCTCGATCGACTGCGCCCTTCCAGAGCCGACCAGCGCCGCCAAGCAGAGCAGCCAGATGGGAAAGAAGCGGTTCACGTGGATCAGCCTCATTTTGCCGCCGCCGTGTGGATGGGAAGCGGTGGCACCTCGCCGTCTTTGAAAGACTCCGATGCGACCGGCTGGCCGCGCTGCAGACGCACCCGCACCCGGAGGCAGCCGCTGGGATAATACGCAAGTGACTCGCCGTGCGGTTGGTCGTCCTGAAGTTCAATGTGCTCGGCGAGCACTCCGTTCTCATGCCAGCGGCGGAACAGTCCGTTCAACTTGCCGCCCACGATGGTGGCCTCGGAGAGTTTCACGCCCGTGGGCGACCATTTGACCCGCACGCCCTCGGAGACGCCGCTGACAAACTGCTCCGCGACCTGCCGCACGCCATTGGTGTGCCAGCCTTCGGAAAGACCGTGCAACAGGCCATTGGAGACCACGGAGCGCGATTGCAACTGCCGCGCCGCGTAATACTCGACCACGGTTCCGGTGAACGGCGCGGACTGTGCGGGGCGATACAACCGACCCTCCTTCAACACCAGCGAGGTGCGGGGAACCTCCGGAAGGGCCGGCAGCTCAGGGCGCGTGCAGCCAGTGAGGCCAACAACCCAAAGCCCCAGCAAGCCCGCAAGGATTTTCCCCGGTGCCTCATGCATGGCGGCCTATTGAATCTGAAGTTTGTAGAAAAGTGGCACCGCCCCCGAGGCCGGAGCAGGCACCACCACTTGCAGCAGCCGCACGTCAGGCGAGAGGTAGGTGTTGATCGGCTCAGAGTCCGCATCCGGCAGCAGCGGGCGGAACGGGAGCGCGGTCCAAGTCTTCAAGTTGGTGGAGCCGACAATGGTGTAGCTGCGCCCGCGCACGGCGAAGAATTCCAACACGGGGATCCCCGCTTGAACCCTCGCAATGGCCAGGTTCAAGCCAGTGCCGTCCTCAAAGCCATAGGTCCCCGCGACGTATTCCTGCAACAGCGTCGCCCCGTTTGCCCCCATGGAAGTGTTGGGATTCAGGTCAGTCAGGTTCACCTTCCAGCCGCGGGCGGCGATCATCGCGCGCTCCCAAGCATCCGGCAAGCCGTTGCTATTGCTGTCTTCGCCCAGAGTCAAGTCCATGCGCGTCTGCTTGCCGGGCTGGCCCAGCAAGGAGGCGTCGCCGGACATTTCCAAGGGCAGGAACGTCGCACTGTTGATGGTGACGCGCAGCCGAAAAGGGACCGTCGCCTGCAAAGCAACGGGCTTGTAGAAGTCACTGCGAACCGCCGCATCCATCGGGATGACGAGCCGGTAGTTAACCCCCGGCTCGAGCCCGGGACCCACCTTGCACGCGATCGAAACGCCAGACGTGGTAGTCAGGGTGATGGTGGCGTTGTTGGCGAGTGGATTGCCGTATTCGTCCCGCGCCATCCCGTAGATCGTGTGCGGGAGGGCGGGGGGGAACGCGGAAAGGATGAAGGTTGAATGAGGAAGGATGAAGGCGAAGAGCGCGGTGGCGAGCCAGGCGCGTCGGCTGTTCCGCGTTCCGTGCTCCGCGTTCCGCGTTTGTGAAGTCGTGTTCATGACGAAGGGGGTGGTGGGTTAGTTGCCTGCGTAGGAATAGGTCACGAGGTGGATCTTCACGTCCTTGACGGTGTTGATAAAGCGGTCGAGGCCATCGTTGGGGTCGCTCAAGAGCTTGTGGCCCGGGATGACCAGCTTCCACTTGCTGTTCCAGACGGACCGGCCCACGAGCCGGGTGTTCGTGAACTGCGACTGCTGCAAAGCCCCGCCGCCACCGTAAATGCTGCTGGTAAACGCGGCGGTCGTCGAAACCGGCCGGAAGGTCGGATGCTTCCGCAGGTTGAAGAGCGACTCGGTCAAGGAGTCGCTCGATTGGTAGAGCAGCTTGGTGGAGAAATCCGACGCCCCGATGTTGAACGGCAACGGAATGGTCACGTCATTGACCGTCCAACTGCGAACAGCACTCGAATCCCCAAGCGGCGGACTGCGCATGGAGTCCACCCCAACCGGGATCAGGTAGATACCCGGCGTGGCCGCCAAAGCCTGCGGGTCCAAGAAGGAAGCCGTCGGGTCAGCGGGCGAGGCGGCCCCGGCGGAGCCGACCACCCCGCTGTTGGCTGCCGGGTTATCCATGCCCTTGTAACCCTCGAACGCCACGCCAACGGAGAAAATCTTGGTCGCGAAGTAGCTCGGATCGAAATAGTGGTCCCCACCCGCCAACTCGCGTCCGAAGAAGTTCCGCCCGTCCGCAATGGTCGTGCTGAACTCGATCACGAGTCCCGGCACCGTCAGGCTGTTGCCCGGCGCGATCTGCATGCAATGACGCTTCACATCCTCGTCCTCCAGCAAGTTGCTGCGGCGGGCACGGTTGAGGATGTCCTTCCACGTCGTGTCGCCTTCCGCGCCAGGAACGATGCGGGAGTTCTCCATGCGGTAGGAAACCGTCGTGCCGTAAGCCGTCGGGTTGTTGAAACCGAGCCGACCCTTGAGCACATCCCAGTCGGCCTTCATCTCTGCGAGCACGCTGGAGAGGCCGGGATCGCCCGTGTTGCTGCCGGCGTATTGCGGCTCGCCGGACTTCACCACACCGAGGGCGCGGGAATTCACAATGCGGCTGATGAACTGCTTGCCCTTGGCGGTGTTGAGCAGGCCGGTCTCGTAGTCATAGGCATTCGCCGCCATGAAGGTATAGCGCGCGCTGAGATCGAATAACGTCTTGTAGCGCTCCAGCTTCTCGTTGCGGAAGATGCGGAACGCAGCGTCGCGCGTGCGATAGCCTTGGATGACGGCAGCCGCACGCTGGCGGAAGACGAGGCGTTCCTCCTGGATCCGTTCGCCTTGGCCGACCAAAGCTTGATACGCCTTCATCGCATCATCGCGTTCCCGGATTCGGGCATTGATGGTCGCGAGTCCGTCCTGCAGTTCCCCCAACTGCCCGCCCACATCAGCGATTCCAGCGCGAACTTCTTCACCCCATTCAAGCGGCGCGATGGTGTCAAACTCGACCCAGCGATTTGCCGCACTGGTGGAAAGTTCAAGCGCCTTGGCGGCGTAACTGTTCACCACGCGGGCGACCTTGGCGATTTTGGCCAGGACCGCGCCGATCTTCTTCATGGTGCCGGCTGGCGGCCCGCCGGGATCGGTGCCCACGGCGAGGCCTGCAACAATGATTCTCGGGAAGAATTCAGCCAAAGCGTCGGCCGTGGTCTGCGCCTCATCCTCGATGTCCTCCATGATCTGATCATACACCTCGGAGTAGGCTTGCACGATTTCCAATGCCTGGTCCGCCTTCGCGAGGCTCCTCTGATACCCCACCACCGAATCGTGTGTCGCCAGCGTGGCGCGGAACATCGCGACGGCCCGATCCAAGTCCTCCTTCCCCCCGACCTGATCCGAGAGCGTTTGGCGCAAACGCGCGTGGGCCATTATCACCCTCGAGATGGCTTGCTGGAGCTTGCCCGGCGAACTTCTGGAACCAGTCCAGGAAGCTGGTTTTCCCCCGAACCCATGTGGTCCGAGATTAAACGGAATGTAGTGTGTGCCGGACGTGTAGCCATCGGACGAAGACGGCACGAGGTTCAAGTCCGTCAGGCCAAGATTGCTCAGCCAATCCGCGGGGAAGTCCTGCACATCAATTCGGAACTCGGCGCTCTCCGCGTTGGCAGAGGCGTAATCCCAAGGCGCGGGAATCGCTAGCTCCGGAAGGTCAACGTAGGAAAAGTGGATGAGGTCCGGCCCGGTATAACCCTGCCGCCAAGTCTTGCCCGGTCCGATGTCGTCGGAGTAAGCCGTGCCATACAACTCGATGAGCGAGTGCGTATAGGCCAACTCCTGCCTCGCCACGTTGGCTTGGAAGTCCGTGAGCGAGTCGGTGTCCGATCGCATCAGCCGGGTCACATCTTTCGCATCGTCGAAGGCCGCCAGCGCGTTGTTCAGCGCGCCCTTGGCACGATCGAAAATCTGCTCGAAATGCGGCTTGGCATTTGCGCCGGTGATCTGGTTCGGGTTGATGTCGAACGCGAGACTCGAGCCGGGCAGGCCCAGCGGGGTGAAGTGGCCTTCAGCATTGTCCAGCGAGAGCTGGACTTGGATCGCCGTGGCGGGGAGTTCCGCCAGCTCTGGCACCGTGGTGCGATCTACTTTCTGGATGCCCTCGTGAGACGGGTCGGGGTCGGTGGCGGGCAGGATAGCGTTACCCATCGCCCAGTTCAGGTAAGCGCCCTGCACCGTCCGCGAGGCCCAGTGGTCCACGCCCCAATTCCGTGTCGTAGGCACGCTCCGGCTGGTGTTTGTCCGCGTCTGGCCCAGCGATTCCCAACCGATGTCATCACCGGGGACATAGTCGCGCCGCCATGTGAGATCCAGCACCTGACTTCCGGTGCGAGCCACCGCAGCAGCGGCGGAGGCGAACTTCCGCTCGTTCTGGTAGTTCACCTGCACCGCCCGGCCCAACACGGTCACGGCCTCGGACTTGGGCACCCAGTCGAAATTGGGATCTAACAGCAGCGAGTAGTAATTCTTCACCGTGGTGAGATAGTGTCCGTAACCATCCCCGTGTCCTTGCGGGAACATATGGGCAGCGTCCGCTGCGCCGATGGCAGCGTTGGTCCCGCCGTTGGGTTGAATGTTGTAATTCAGCGCATAGATCACCTCACCAGCGTCAATGCCACGCGTGTAGTTCCAGAAGAGGCGGTTGTAGACGGGCTGGGCTTGCACGCCCGGCTGGATGAAGTCATCGCGCCCGCGCAGCAATGACAACTCCTCCTCCAACAGAGACGCTGTCTGTCCCTTGAAGGCGAACAGCGCCGTCGCGATGTCGCCGTAGTTCTTGTCCTTGGTCCCGATGCCGATCGTCGGGTTGGAAGCGTCTGCGTAAGCCTCGTTGCCGAGCATCATGTAGAGGTCGTTGAGGTAACCTGCGGCAAGCAGCAAGGCGTCGTTGGCCGGGCCATAGTTGATGCCGGCTTCGAGGCTCAACATCTTGCCGCGGCGCAACACGGTCTCGTAAATCTCAATCAAGCCGGCGTTGTTGATGCTGTCGAGGTTCAGGGCCACGTCGCCTTCCCACCGCTTGCCGGCCTGAGTGAGTATGCTCGCGTCCGTGTTGACTTGGTTGTTGAAGAGGTCGGTCACGCGCTGGTTAAACGGGTTGATCCCCGCCAGCACGCGCTTGATCCAGCCCTCCGCGAGCTGCGGTTCGGTCCATTGCGCCCAGCCGCGGCTGAACGAGGCGTGCGTTGCGTTCGTCGCGCGGTAGCGGGAGATGAGGTAGTTGTCCGTCAGCGAACGGATGTCCGCCGAGCCGCCGAGCACGGCGCGCACCTTGTCGCGGAACTTGGCAGAATCCAGCGCGAGCCACGGCGAGCCGGGCAGGCTGGTCTGATCCACCGACTCATACGCTTCAAGCCGGGCGTTGAAGCCCAGTTGCGCACCGGGCAACGCATTGGTGAAAAACTCCACTGCCAGCGCATGCGTGACATTGGCCCCGCTGCGCTGGCCGGCCGAGAACTGGTCCGGGCCCAACCGATACGCCCGGCTCAAGGGCGAGAATCCACCCGGGGCGGACACCGTCGCCGTGTCGTCCGCCCCGAAGCCCACGACCGCGACGAGCTGGCCATCGAGATACACCCGGGCGGAGAGCGACGCGGCGAGATCGAGGCTCAGGTAGAACTGCGAATAGATCGCGGACTGGCTCAGCGTGAACTCGCGGAAGGCCACGCTTACGGGGCTGCCAGCAGTCGCCCGCTCATAGAGTTGGATGACGGTCTGGCTCGTGGGCGCGCTGGCTTGGCCGGGATCGAGGGAGACCACCACATTCGTCGCGGGCTGGCCCAAGTGCGTTCCAGTGGAAATACTCTTCACCGTGGCAAAGGTCTCAACCCCCGCCCCGTCCCGCACGACCAACTGATTGCCAATCGCGAGGGGATAGGTTTGCCCCGGTAGCAACACGAAACTCAGGCCGCCGTCGCTGTCTGTCACGGTGGCGAACGAGAGCATGCTGACCGGAGTGACTGCGGTGGTGATCTCAGGGATCACGCGCGCGGTGGCGGCGTGATGCACCGTGGCCGGCTGGTCAATCGCCAGCGGGAACCGCACGTGGCTCCACGTTCCGTTGCCCATCAGCAACTGGCGCGTGTTCTGATAGACCGGCGGCGGCCCACCGTCCACCGGCGCGGTGATGAGCCACTCGAAATCGTAGTCATCCACCTTGCCCGCCAGATCCACCACCTGCTGGAGCGTGAGCATCTCGCTCAACGGATTCGACGGCTTCACGATCTTCAGCTCGCCGCGATACAACGTGTCCACCACCTTGACGACATATACGCTCACGGGATCGCCCACGGGAGTGAACGCCGTGCCGTTCGCCGCGATGAGGCTGATGTAACCCGTCCCCGGTCCCACCGCCGTCAGGGCGTAAGAATCCACGGCGACGTTCTGGTCCTTGACCTCGGCCGAATCACCCGGACCGATCGTCTCGGTGGTGCCCGGCGTAAACGTCCCCGGTCGGCCCGCGTCCTCCACGAACAGCTCCATCTTGGTCTGGAGTCCGCTATTAATCGCCGCGTCCCAGAGCGCCTTGTTTGGATCATCCGCCAGGCACAGCCCGCGCAATGCCGCCGAGTCCTGTGCCCCAAGAACATTCAGGAGGAAGAAACTGTCACCGACAATTTCCTGATGGAACTCGCCCGCCAACACTAGCCCGCCATTCTGACCCCGTGTCGGGTCGAGGTAGAAACGGTCCACCAAGTGCGGCGGCAGGTTCGGGAAATGGGTCTTGCCCCGATACGGGCTGCTGCGCACCGAGTCGGGAATCTTGCCCAAGACCGCAGAGCCATCCACCGGCCCGAGCAGGAACTGCTTCTCGCGCGTGGGGTCATGCAGCACGGCGGCGCGCGCCGAAAGGCCACCTTCAAACTGCGGTTGCTGATAGAGCACTTGCAGGCTGGACTGCCCGCGCATCGCAGGCAGGCCGCGCTTGGGCAGCGCCAACGTCTCCGCCATCGTCAGCACCGGCGTGCTCTCCGGCCACACCGAGCGGTAGATGATGCCGAGTGGGTTGCCATCGCCGGTGTTGTCGGCATCGGCATCCCCAAAAATCGGGTCGCCCCCGTAACTGCCGTCGGGATTGAGCGGGCGCAAATACGGCGTGAGCGTGCCCACACGGGGTTGGCTATTGGGCGCGAGCGACGGGAAATTAAACCCCGGGAGCGTTTTGTAGTAGAACTGCATCACCATCTTCGCCGTGCCGCCCTCCTGATGCGGACCGCGGTAAAGCCACGTGTCCCCCTTGCGATCCTGAAACGTGAAGCTGGCGAACCGCTCGCGAATGACCGGGTCACTGATGGACGCGGGCACCGGCTCGTAGCCAAGCCGCCAGCCGTTGAACGCGGTGCCCACCACTCCACTGTCCGGCACGGCCAGCACAGTGCCGGACTGGGCTGCTGCCGGCGTGTTGCCCGCGAACTGGATCTCCACGAACGCCGCACCGGAGATGCTATTCGTGTCCGCGATGCTGGCCACCCAATTGGTTTGCAAAGCAGCGTTACCGACGAGCACTGGTCGGCCTGGCTGCAAACCAGTCAATGAACTCACCTTGTAGCGATACTTGGACAAGTCCACCGGCTGCGCGCTCGCAGTCCAAATACCGAGCGGCTGCGGTGTAATTGTGGTCGTTACACCCGCGATCTGATTGTTCACTGGATCGCTGTTGGTGCTGTAGAACCAACGGCTCGTCACTGGCCCCGAGGCCGGAACGTCCTGAAGCGCGAGACTCTCGTAAGACAGGAAGAAGTGCCGATCCGACGTCGCGAGCGTGAGGTGGGAAAAGCCACCGGCTTCCGTCAGCGTGGCGCTGCCCACCATCCGGTCGCGCACTTCGATGTTCAAGCTGCGCGGCGGTTCGCCGACTTCTTTCGTCCCCAGCGGCTTGTCCATCAGCGGCAAGGGCATGGGAGCCTGCAGCACCGTGCCGGCGGTTAGCGTGTAGTCAAACTTCACGGGGCCCTTTTCGCGCGAGACTTGGAACGCCGTCATGCTCGGCCGACCGTCGGCGGCGGTGTATTGTAGCAGCACATACGGATGCGAGGAGTAGCCCGCGCCGCTGGTGATGTTCAGATCGTCACGCAGCGCATAGACCTGCCCGCCCTGCATCAAAGCATGCTCCTCGTTCGGGTTGTAGCCGGGAAGCGCGGGATCGTTCTGGAAGTAAAGCCCACCCTTCGCTTCGAGACTGCCGAGTCCGCCGCTGCCGGCGTTGCTGGCCAGGATGAGGTCGCGAGCCTCTGGTGAATTTGTCGGCCATGCCACCGCATAGCGGCCGATCGCCGCCGGCCAAAAGATCGTCTTGAATCCCAAGGCCGTGTTCACCGCATTGGGCCGGAACCACCACACCTCGATCCGCGCGTCGTTGTTCCGCGCATTCACCGGGATGATCGAGCTGGCGACGGCTTCCTCGAACCCAACCACAAATGGATCTTTGTAAGCCGTCACGCTGAACCCCGCGCCCTCCGTCTGCCGGATGAAGCCTGCGATATGGCTGAGGCTGGTCACGGCGTTCCCCACTCCCGTGTAACTGATGCCGCTGATGGAATTGCTCTCGCCCGCCGGAGCCTGCAGCCGCTGCCCCACCCACACGTTCTGGTTCACCACGCGCGGAATGCGCAGCTCCGAGCCGAAGTTCAGCGTGCTGGTCCCCGGGTTCCACGCCGACAACTCGGTGGCGACGGAGCCGGCGAAGTTGGTCGTCCGCAGATTCGCATCCAGCCACGAGAAGACCCGCTCGAACCGAATCTGCCCGCCAGCATTGAAGCGCAGCAATGTTCGCAGTGCCGGCACGTTCGCATCGAGGAACGTGTAGAACTTGGAATCCGGGGATAGAATCGAGCGCGCCCGGTCAGTCGCATCCTCAGACTCGAGCGTGGGCACGTTTTCCGCCGAGAGCTGCACCGCCGTCTGGGCCGCCTCCGTGGCAGAAGCCACTGCCGGCCGCACGTAGTGGCTGTATTTCGTCACGTCCGACGGCCAGACCTGTTTGTAACGCACGAGGCGGTTGGGCCACCAAATCCCGGCGACACCCTGCTCCAGCCACCGGAGTTGGGACGAGTTCAGCTCCGGCGTGACGCGGGTTGCAAAATAGTCTCGCTTCGCGTCCGCTGAGAAGGCCCCCCCCGTGCCCGGAGTGTGTTCGTAGAAGTATTTCACACCGCTGAGGGAATCAAAGCCCTCCGCTCTCAGCGCCGCATCCGAGGGAGTGTTGTTCGCGTAGGCCGTCAACCGCTCGCCCAGCTCCACGGTCACTTCCTCGGGCAGCGCCTCGCGCGTCACGTCCACGACCTCGAAGCCCAGATGCTGCCGCGCGCTACCGCCCGCAGTGTTCCCCAGCAGCTCCACGAAGATTCGCCCCTCCTTGTTGAACGCCGAGATGAACCCGTTCTCCGTCCAGACCGTCCGGGTGTCCACCAGGTTCAGATTCGCCCCGAGCGCGCTGGAAGCGCCGGCAGCGACGAAGACCTCATTGGTCGGCACGTATTGCGGGAACAGTCTGTTGTAGCCGAATTGGATGTCCTTCACCGTCTCCGACGGCACTGTGATCTTCTTACCCGTCGTGGTGAACGGCCCCTCGGTCCAATACAGCTTGCGCGTCAGCTTCACGGCCCCTTCCGAGGCCACCTGCGACGTGGGCAGCAACTGGTAATAAAGCCCCCCGATGAACGCATACTTCACGTTCTCGTTCCCCGCGAAGTCCACCGGCTGACCGGCCAGCGCCTCGCTGCGTCGCCAGGAGAGGCTCACGTCGCCCGCTTGAATCGCGAAAACCTTCTTCGCGTGCGGACTGTAGTAGTAGGCGGCGCCCGCGTGGTTGTTGGTGCTGAACGGCTCGGCCACCCAGTAGTTCGTCAGCGCCGCACCACTCAAAGCCGACCCGTCGATGTCCGTGTCCGGCACCGGAATCACCGCGCCGAAGAGCAAGCTCGACTCTTGATTGATCCAGTAAGCCCCGGCCTGCGCGCGCAGGATGAGGCGCACCGCCGCGCCGTCCTTGGAGCGCGGGAAGTCAATCGCCTCCGCGTTCGCCGCAAAGCTGCCCGCGCCCAGCGCCGCCGGGGCCGCCGCCAGCGACACCGCGCCGTAGCTCACGATGCCTTGGAACTGGCCGGGCGTTGCGGTCGGCTGGCCGAGCGGGATGCGCCCGTCCGAGCCCGTGGGCGTGCCCACGTTGCCGGAGAGCGGCACGCCGCGCTCCGATTGCAGGTTCGCGCCGCGCTGGAAGTCGTTCGTGGTGACATGGAGCAGCGCGGACTGGACGTTTTCGAGCGTCTGTCCCGGCGCTGCCACCAGGCCGGCCAGCAGGGCGATCACGCCAGAAAGAAGGCGGTTCAAGTTTTTCATAACGGTTGGGAAAGGGGAGTGTTAAACGTCAGGACGGCAAGGCGTGGAGGCGCAGAGAACTGGAGCGCGGCATTCATGCCGCAGAAACTTCCGGCGGAAGCAGCACATGCGAACGCCCGGAGACCGACGGACGCTTCTGCGGCCTGAAGGCCGCGCCCCTCCGCGTCTTCGCGTCCTTGCGTCTTGGCGTTAAAAATCTTCATCAGGGTCACGGGTTCGTGCGCGCCTGCGCGGTCAGCCAGTCTTCAAAACTCAGGCGCCCAATCTCCACCGCCTGCGCGGTCAACCCCTCGGCGGTGCGGCTGGTGGCTACGTAAAGGGTGAAGCTCTGGTCCGAGCCGAAGACCGCGCTCACGTCGCCGGGCTGGCGGAGCTGCGCGTCGAGCACCTTCTGCATGTCCGCGTGCAGATCGCTGAAATACTGCTGGGGCAAACCGGTTCCGAGCGCCGGGCGCGCGGAGGCCAGCTCGGCTGTCTTCGGCTTCGCGCCGAGCTGCCACTTTACCTCGCGCACGTCGGTGCGGCTCTTGAGCAAGGCCGCGCGGTCCTCCGCCTTCGCGGCGAGCAACTGCCCCCGCAGCGACTCTGCGGCCTGCCGCTGGCCGGCCTGCTGGGCCGCGTCTGCCTCGAAGCGCGAGCGCAGCACACGGTCCACGACGAGCGGCTTGGCCACCGAGCGCGCGAAGCGCTCCGCGTTGTTGCCCAGCGAGAGCTTGATCTGTGCGAGCATGTCGCCAGCCATGGTGGAGCGCTCGATGCGCGCGACTTCCTCGGCCACGAGCTTCGGGGTGATCTCCAGCCGATAAACATTCTTGAGCACGCGCTCCTTGAGCAGCTCCTGCTGCACGCGGCGCTCGATGACGGACCGCGTCACCGCCACTTCGAAGGGTGGCTTCTGGCCGGTTTGCTTCGCGTAATAAACCCGCTCGACGGCAAGGCGGTCGTCCACCAACTCGCCGACGGACGCGGCGAAGACGGGGGAGGCGAAGGCGAGGAGGCATGCGAGAATGGCCAAGCACGCCGGCCCTGGAGCGTGTAGCACAGGCCACCGGCCTGTGCCGTCCGGCCACTGGCCGGACGGAACGACTAGATGTTCACCCTCAACCACTGATGCCCGAATAAATTCGCGCGTCTCCGCCATTCCGAGCGGCTGGTAGCCCCTCGGCACAGGCCGGTGGCCTGTGCTACCCGGGTTCAGTTGTTCGTTCCCGCGCGTCATTGCTTCACGTATTGGTAGGCTTCGATGGGCGGCTGGTAGCCGATCACCGTCTGGTCGCTGTTGTTGGACCAGTCGGCGAAGATGAGCAGTTCCTTGCCGGTCCAGACAAAGGGCGCGTGGGCCGTGGAGACCAGCGGCAGTTCGGGCATCCGAACCCATCGGCCCGTGGTGGGATTGAAGCGGGCACCCTCTTTCCGGTGCGAACCCCCGTCGTAGCCCCCGGCGATGATCCACTCCGTGCCGGTCCAAGCGGCCTGATGAAAAACCTTGCCGGTGCCATCGTTGGGCAGGGCGGGCTTGGCGGTCTGGATGGCGCTCCAAGTGTTGGACACCGGATTGTAGCGCGCATAGCGCATGTCGGAGCTGCCATGGCCAAAGCCGTAGAGATACTCCGTGCCGGTCCATGCGGAACTCGACTGGGCGAAGGTGAACGGGATGTCCGGCATCGGGGTCCAGTTGTCCAGCACCGGATTGTAGCGCGCGGCCTTGTTGATGCCCGTCGTGATGGAAGCCGTGTTATTGCCGCCGGCGATGATCATCTCCGTCCCCGTCCAGGCGAAGCATTGGTCGCCGAAGCCGCTGCGCTGGGGATTGGCAGCCATGCTGCGCCACGTGTCCGTCGCCGGGTTGTAGCGCGCGCCGGTGTTGACCCACGCACCGCCGTTGTAACCACCAAATACAATGATCTCCGTTCCGGTCCAGCAGGCGCTGTAGCGGGCACGGGGGCCAGGGCCGTTGGTGGTGCTAAAATTGCTCCATTGGTCCGTGGTCGGATTGTAGTAGAAGCCGTCGGTGAGATACTGGCCATTATTCTTAAGCCCGCCGTAGAACCACATCTTGTCTCCCAGCCAGATGCACTGAAACTCGTCGCGGTCGCCGGGTGAGTTCTGCGTGGACATGGGTGCCCAAGTGTTCAGCGCCGCGTCAAAGATTGCGCCATCGGCCCGACGCGAAGTTTCCTCTCCATTAACCCCGCCCCAAAGGATCCACTTCGTCCCGGTCCAGCAGGTGTTCTGGGCGCGAATATCGCTGCTGCCCTTGTTGAAATTCCGGCTCGTCGGCGCGTTTGGCGTGACCTCTGTGGCCTTCACTCGCCACACGTCCCCGCCGATGCGCCGGCTGCCCACGTTCACGAAGCCCAACCCCGTCAGGGACGCGTTGGTCGGACTCAGCGAGAACACGCCGCCGCCCGCGCCCACGCCGCCGGCTTGGCTCAAAATCAGGTTGATCGCGTCGCCAGTCAGCTTGTTGGTCTCCAGCGAGCCATTCGCCAGCGCGCTGCCGGGCACCGTGCCGGGCACGAGCTTGGCCACGGTGATTGCCCCGTCCGCGATCTGCGCGCCGGAGAGCGTGCCCACGAGGCTCGCCACCGTCGTCGTCACGTTCGAGAGGCCCGCGCCGCTGCCTTGGAAGGCCGTCGCGCGCACCGTGCCGCCCACGTCCACCGTCGCCGTCGGGTTGTTCGTAAGGTTCACGCCCAAGCCCGCCGGTCCGACACGCAGGAGCAGATTGCCGTCCGGCCCCATCACGCCCGCCGCCGCGCGGCTGGCATGCACGAAGGGCGACGCCATGAACTGCACGCGGGGGGAAAGCTCCCGTGAGCCTTGCACCGTCACGCCGAGGTAGCGCTCCGAGACATCGGGGCCGAGGAACACGCTCGTGAGGTTGTTCGTGAACTTGCCGGCGTCAATGGTCACGCCGGTGGGACCGCCGCTGCCCAGCGTCACGCTGTAGTGGCCGCGGTCAATGGTCACGTTCTGCGTCTCGGCCCAGACCACGTCCGCCGCCGTGGTGCCACCGGCGGTGCGGTAGATGCGGAAGCTGACGGGCGTGGTGACGGGGGCGCCGACCCCGATGGGCACGCCGGTCAGATCGGTGATGAAGCCTTGGTAGCTGATCTTGCCGGGCGGGAGGGAGTCGGCGGCGAAGGCGGAGGCAGCGGCGAATAGGAAAGCCACCATGACTCCGAACGCTTTCTCCCTCACCCCTGCCCTCTCCCGCTGGGAGAGGG
>CAMCFN010000066.1 GCA_945874145.1 Akkermansia muciniphila | reverse complement strand
ATGAACCAGCACACCTCGCTCAACTTCGTCAACGGCCTGCCCGTCACCGCCGGCGACTTCGTGGCGACCGCGCGCCGCGCGCATGTCAGCAAACCCGCCGACACCTACCTCGTGGGCGATCTCTCCTATCGCCGCAACCATCCGCCTATCGAAAACCTCACCACCAACCACATCGGCTTCCGGCACGGCACCCGCTTCCCGGACGGCCGTGCGGTGGCCGGCTACATTGATGGGCATGTTGGTGATTTCAGCCGCCTGCTCACCAACGGCATCCTGATCGAGTTCAAACAGTGAAGCCCGCTTGCGGGGCTTCGTGCGTCACCTCAATGCCGTCGCAGTGACAGTCGGTGGCTGATGCGTTTGGTCTGGGAGTATTCCAGCGGGGGTAGGTCGGTCAGCGTTGGGGAATCCGTCTCGCGCAAGATGGCCCGTGCGCGTTCCTTCAACTTCTGCCAGCGGAGCCACTCCAAGTCCGGCGCATGGGCGACCTGCCGCAGCACGCTGCGCCATTCGATGATCATCCGGTCAATGTCCCCGATGCCGAGAAACTCCGTGACCCAGCCGTTCTTGCCGAGCGGATCCTTGTGCACGTCCGCCGCAATCTCCTCCGCCCCCGCGCCGTATTCGGGCGGCACGCCGTTGTCGAGGTAGCCGGTGAAAGTCTGCGTCCCGAACGTCCGCTGGCACGCCATCGCGATGCGCCCGTCCCAGCGCGCGTCGCCCTTCGCGAAGCGGAAGCCCGCGTGCAGGTTCGCGAGTTCGTAGGACAGTTCATCAATGGGCAGCGATTCGTCCTCCAGCGCGGCGGCGACCGCTAGACCATCGCCGGAGTGGAAGAAGCTGACGATGCGTCCGCGCCGTGACGGCACGCCCGCTCCGTCCACCAAGCCGAGCCGCCGCCAGATCGTGGCGACACCAGTGCCGGTGGGCAGTTGTTTGCACAGCGGCACACACGCGCACTGGGCGCAATCCGGCGGGAAAATCTCGCGCTCCGGCGGCTTCCATAACGCGACGCCATGCGTGTCCACACACGCCTTGAGCGAAAGTTGGTCCAGCGCCACCACCGCATGCACGGGACCGATGCCGATGGCTGGCACGTGTTGGGCGAACTCATCTTTCAACCGCACCGCTTTCGGATAGTCGATCCGCAGCATCGGTGTCTGATCGGCCGCAAGGCGCTGTTCGAGCACGGGCACCACCAAGTCGCGCCAGCCGGTGAGCGAAGTCTGCCGCCCGTTCCAGTTCGTCAGCTTGCGCACCCATTTCGCCAGCAAGATTTGTTCTCCGTTCAACGCTTCCGCCACCGTGAGCACCCGCGCAAACATGCCGCCTGGTAGCCGGACCAACGTCCCGCCCTCGCGGAGCTTCTCGACCGCCGCCTCCACCGTCAGCGCCGGGCGGAGGTGGATTGCGCCGGTGGCGGCAGGCGTCCCGCCTGACCTAGAGGACGGCCTCCTGCCGTCCGGGGTAGTGCCTAGACTCCCAGTGGTTGGGGCCAAGTCAGCTTCCTCTCCGCCGGGCGGGAGGCCCGGCTCCACGGCAGGCAGGCTGCCTGACGCCACAGGCACGCCGAGAATTTCTGCCGTGGTTGCACGCCGACGCGAGGCCACCGGTCCGCTCAGTTTCAACAACTGCAGCACCCCTTCGCCCAGCGGCTCCATCACCCGCACTTGCTCGGCGGGCACATCCTTCAGCGCGGGCCAAGGTTCCCACTCGCCCCGGCTGTTCAGAAACTGCCGCACCATTTTGCGCACATGCCGCGCCCGCTCGCCGTCGGTCTTCAGGCCGCAGGGCGTGACCGGATTTTTCAACGCCCCCTCCACGCCCAGCAAGATGGGCTTGGTGGTGAAAAGCCGTTCCTGCACACGCACGGCTTCGCCGAACGGGTCCAAGCCGGCCTGCGCCGCCGCCCCCATGATGCCGAGCAACGCGCTCCAATCCACGAGCCCTGACCGCGCGAGAAACGCCGGCCGGCCGTCAACGAGCCGGATGCCATTGGGCGACACGAGCACATAGCCCACTTCATCAATGCCGCGTCGGCCGGCCCGTCCGAACATCTGCAAAATTTCATCCGGCCGGATGGGCACCTCCACCCCGTCGCGCCGATACGAATCCGCCGCCAGCGCCACGCTGCGCAGCGAGAAGTTGATGCCCGCCGCCAAGCCCATCGTGGCGACCACGACGCGGAGCTGTCCGGCCTTGGTCAGCGGTTCGATGACGCCCGCGCGTGCGCCGTAGCTCAGCCCGCTGTGGTGGTAAGCCACTCGACAGCGCAGCAGTCGCGCAACCTTTTCTCCGACGAGCTGTTTCTGCTCCGTGGTGAGCGTGAGGGGATTGTGATTGGGCAGAAAACGAGCCAGTTCCATGGCCAGCGATTCTGTCTCCTTCCGACGTGGCGCGAAGATGAGCACCGGTCCGAGATCATCCACCAGCGCCTTGGCCACCAAGCGCGGCCAGATGCCTTTCACCTCGCTCGGCACATGCACGCTCAACTGCCCGATATCGACCTCCTCCAGCGGCACGGGACGTTCGAGATGACGCACGAGCTGCACCTTGCGCCCCAGCCGCTCCAGCCACTTCACGATGTGATGCGGATTTTCCACGCTGCCGCTCAACAGGAGCAGGCGCGTCTGCTGCGGCGCGAGCGCGATGGCCAGTTCGTAGTTCAGGCCCCGGTCGCCATCGGCCAGCATCTGATACTCGTCAATCACCAGCAGCGCCGGGCCGTCGCCGCGAATCAGGCGGTATTTTTGTGTCTCCAGCGTGGCGACCAGCACCGAGGCTTCGAGGTTCTCGCTTAAATCCCCGGTGGCGATGCCGACGTTCCAGCCGCGCGCGCGCCACTCGGCCAGCTTGTCATTGGCGAGCGCCCGCGTGGGCACGGTGTAGATGGCCTGACCGTGCGGCTTTCCGAAGTTGGACCACAGCTCGAAGATCAGCGTCTTGCCTGCGCCCGTGGGCGCGTGGACCACGACATCCTTGCCCGCGCGTAACGCGGTGACGGCCTGCTGCTGCCACAAGTCCGGGACCGTGACCTGGTTGAAGGCGGCCTGCTCGGCAAGTCTCTCTTCGATGGATGACACGGGTGGGAGGGTAGGGAGGAACCGTGGTGGCGCAAAGGTGCAATGTTCAGGAGCTCGGACGCCCACGTCCGCAATCTGGTCGCCCCATTTGAAACGTGCTGCGGACGTGGGCGTCCGCGCTCCGGTTTAGCGCAGCGCGAACTGGCGGTGCTGCTTGAACACGCCGCGCAGCGCCTTCGATGCCGCGTCTTGCAAGGCCTGCAACTCGCCATAGACGGCGACGTTCTTCGCTTCCGGCTCGGCGGTCTCGGCCTTGTTGAGCGTGACGAATTTGTCCGTAAGGTCGGCGATGCTGACCTTTTCGCCAGCCTGCAAGCGCCAGCACCAGAGCGCCTGCAAGGCCGCGCCATAGGCCGCACCTTCGCTCACCTTGAGCGTGACGACTTCAGCGTTGAAGACATCGGCCATGATTTGCCGCCAGAGCTTGGACTTGGCACCACCGCCGGTCGCGCGGATTTGCTTCGCCTTCACGCCGAGTTCGGCGAGGCGGCGCAGGCCGTAGTTCATGCCGAGCGTGACGCCTTCAAAGGCAGCGCGGCAATAGTGGCTCGCGGTGAAGGTGCCGGGGTTGATGCCGAGCATCGTGCCGCAGCCGTCGGGGACGTTCGGCGTGCGCTCCCCTTCGAGGTAGGGCAGCAGCAGCAAGCCGCGCGAACCGGCGGGCACTTTCGCGGCCTTCGCCTCGAACTGCTCGTGCGTGTAGCCGAAGTCCTTCCGCATCATCTCGGTCGCGACGGTGACGTTCATCGTGCAGAGCAGGGGAAGCCAGTGGTTCGTGCTGTCGCAGAACGCGGCGATTTCACCCGCAGGGTCCACGACCGGCTTGTCCGCGCAGGCGTAGATGGTGCCGCTGGTGCCGAAGCTCGCGGTGACGATGCCGGCCCGCGTGTTGCCGGTGCCAATCGCGCCCATCATGTTGTCGCCGCCGCCCGCGCTGACGAGCACGCCGGGGTTGAGGCCAAGCGCCTTTGCGGTGCTGGCTTGGAGCGTGCCGGCGGGCTGGTCGCTGGAGATGAGGCGCGGGAGCTTCGCGGCGAGGTCGCCGCCGACGGCTTTGAGCACGGTGTCAGACCACTTGCGTTTGCGCACATCGAGAATGGCAGTGCCGCTGGCGTCGCCGTATTCCATCACGGCCTGGCCGGTGAGCCAGAAGTTGAGGTAGTCGTGCGGGAGCAGCACGGTGGCGAGGCGGGCGAAATTCTTCGGCTCATGGTTCTTCAGCCAGAGAATTTTCGGGACGGTGAAGCCGGGGAGAATCGCATTGCCCACGGCCTTGCTCGTGCCTTTGAGGCCGCCGAGCTTCGCGGTGAGTTCCTCGCACTCGGCGATGGTGGAGGTGTCGCACCAGAGCTTGGCAGGACGGATGACTTCGCCAGCCTTGTCCAGCGGCACGAAGCCGTGCTGCTGGCCGCTGACGCCGATGGCCTTCACCTCGGCGGCGGTGGCCTTCGCGTCCTTGAGCGCGGCCTTGATGGCCTTCGCAGTCGCGTCGCGCCAGGTGTGCGGGTGCTGTTCCTTCGCACCGGGCGGGAGGTTGGGGATGAGGTCGTAAGCCGCGGACGCGCTGCCGAGCACCTTGCCGGACTGGGCGTCCACGACGAGGGCTTTGGTGGATTGCGTGCCGGAATCAATGCCGATGAGGAGTGAGCGCATAGGTAAAAATGTGCGGTAAGAATGGCGAAGGGCAGGGGAGGTCGCAAGCCTGCGGCTTTGCGGAGCGCCGGTCTCCGACCCGGCGTTTAGTCAAGTGGTTAGCGCCGGGTCAGACGCCGGCGTTCCGGACTATTTCTTCTTCGCCTTGGCGGGGGCGGCTTTTGCGGTCTTCACAATCTGCACGGGCACGGCGTTCTGCTGCGGCGCGCCGGGCGTGCTGCGGCCGTCGGCGATGTATTTCTCCAGGAGCTTGGTCATGCGAGCGACGACTTCGGGGTGCTTGTCTTGCACGTTGGTCTGCTCGCCGATGTCCTTGTCTAGGTCGAAGAGTTGGATGGGCGGGAGGGCGGTGGCCTTGGGCGTGCCGGGGCGTGGGTCGCTCCAGCCGCCGGAGTCGCGGCAGAGTTCGAG
The DNA here is from genome assembly GCA_945874145.1 of Akkermansia muciniphila. Classification (GTDB taxonomy): domain Bacteria; phylum Verrucomicrobiota; class Verrucomicrobiia; order Limisphaerales; family SXTU01; genus SXTU01. Next base: position 20,000 of record CAMCFN010000066.1, on the reverse strand, counting down.
TTTCCAGTTGCCCTGGCGGATGGCGAAGGAGCCGTTGATGGAGTGGTGGACGATGGCTTCGCGCAGCGGGAAGTGCTGTTCCTTGCCGAGCAGTGCGGAGAGGAAACTCACGCTGTCCTCGGCGGCGTTGTCGGGGAGTTTCGCACCGATGATGTCGGCGGCGGTGGCCATGAAGTCGGTGAGGCAAAGGGTTTGCTGGGAGAGGGTGCCGGCTTTGACGCGCGCGGGCCAGCGGACGAGAAACGGAACACGGTGGCCGCCGTCGAAGATGTCGGCCTTGTGGCCGCGAAACTGATAGCTGGGGTTGTGCCCCTTGGCCAGCAGCGCAGGAAAGTCGGCTTGCGGCGAGCAGCCGTTGTCGCTGGTGACGATGACGAGAGTGTTTTCAGTGAGGTCTTGCTTGTCCAGTTCCGCGAGCAGTTGGCCGATCGCGTGGTCGGTCTGCATGACGAAGTCGGCGTAGTGGTTGAGGCCGCTCTTGCCCTGCCATTCCTTCGTGGGTGCGATGGGGGTGTGCGGCGAGGCGAGGGGCAGGTAGAGGAAGAAGGGTTTGCCGGCCTTCGCATTGGCGGCGCGGGACTTCACGTAGCCAATCGCCTTGCCAGTGAGCGTCGGCAGCACGTCCTCGACTTCGAAGTCCGGCGCTGCAGGACCGCGACGGCACTTCCCTTGTTCACGCCCGAGAAACATCGGAAAATCCTTTTCCACCGTGGGCAGCTTAGTGACGCGGTCGTTCTCGATGAACGTGTAGGGCACCATGTCGAGCGAGGCGCTGATGCCGTAGTAGTAATCAAAGCCGACGGCGGTCGGGCCGTTCTTGATGGGTTGAGCGTAATCCACGTTGTTCACCTGCGCGGCGGATTCGATGTTCAGCTCGGCCACGTCCTTGCCTTCCTTGCGCGCCCAATCCATGCCGAGGTGCCATTTGCCGATGGCGGCGGTGTGGTAGCCGTTGTCTTTCAGCAACTGTGCGACCGTGAGCCGGCCCGGCTCGATGAGGCGCGGACTGAGCCCGCCGAGCACGCCGGACTGGAGCTTGGTGCGCCAGTTGTAACGGCCCGTCATGACGCCGTAGCGCGTGGGTGAGCAGACGGAACTGCTGGAGTGAACGTCGGTGAAATAAATTCCGGCGGCGGCGAGTTTGTCCAAGTTCGGTGTGGCGATTTTGCCCTTGGGGTTCAGGCACTTCACGTCGCCGTAGCCGAGGTCGTCGCACAGGACGTAGATGATGTTGGGCTTGGCGGGAGCGGCGGAGGTCGTCGCTGCGAAGAGCACGAAAGCGAGAGCGGAGAACACGGTTTTCACGCGTGCGAGTATAGCGTCGAAGCGCAGCGGCGCAACGCCTGTTGCCGTAGTCGCAACCTTCAGCGAGCGAATCGGGCTTCGCTGACGCGCAGGCTGAAGCCTGCGACTGCGGAGCTTCACTGCAACGGCAGCGTGAGCCGCACCTCAAGTCCGCGTGTCTCGCGGTTTCGGGCTGTGGCGGTGCCGCCGCAGGCTTCGATGCAGGTCTTCACGATGGCGAGGCCCAGGCCCGCGCCGCCGGTGTTGCGCGCACGATCGGGGTCGGTGCGATAGAAGGCGTCGAAGATGCGGTCGAGATGCTCGGGCGGCACCCCCGGGCCGAGGTCGGTGACGAGGATGACACAACTGGTGCCGTCGCGCCGCGCGGTGATGGTGATGGGCCCGGCGTCACCCGCGTAGCGCAGGGCGTTGCGGACGAGGTTCGAGAGCGCGCGTTGCAGCAGCTCGGGCCGGGCGAAGCAGGTGAGGTCGGCCGGCACCTCGACGATGACATCGCCCTTGTTGGCGGCCTCGCGCTGTGCGGCGTGGTCGGCGACGGTCTTCACGTTGACGCGCTCGCGCTTGACGTTGCCGGGCTTCAGCGAGGCCTTGGAGATGGAGAGCAGTTCGTTGACGAGGTCGCTCATGTGCTGGACCTCCTCGCTCAAGTCGGCCAAGCACTCCTTCTGTTGCTCGGTGGAGTGTTGCTCAAGGATGCCAACGGACATTTGCAGGCGCGCGAGCGGCGAGCACAGCTCGTGGGCGATGTCGCCGAGCGAGCGTTTCTGGCCGGTGACGAAACCCTCGAGCCGTGTGCTCATGCGGTTGATGGACGCGCCGAGCTGGCCGATTTCGTCGGTGCGTTTGTCGTCCACGCGCACTTCGAACTGGCCGTCGGCAATCTGCCGCGTGGCGCGCGTCAGTTGAGCGATGCTGCGCGTGATGCCGCTGATGAACGGCAGCCAGAACAATCCGCACACTGCGACCACGCCCGCGGAAAACAGCACCCACGGACGATAGTCGAAGAAGAATCCGCCCGCGCTGAATGTGCTGGAGCGCGCGAGCAGCGTGCAGCGCAGATGTCCCGTGCCACCTGCGCCGGGCCGCAGCGCGCCCATCATTCCAACCCAGTAGGCGCGCGGATTTTCCGACTGCACGAGGAAGCGGCGGTGAATCGGCGCGGAGCCGGGCGGCTCCTGTTTGCCCATCCCCGGCGAGCCGGGCGCGGAAGTTTCTGTCCAGTCACTTTCCACAGGCGGACCTTTCTTGCCGGAAGGAGGAAAACCGCCTTGGGCAAATTCGTTTGTGCTAGGCAACGAGCCGCGACGACTGGGGCCGAGGCCCTCGCCGCCGCGCGGCGGGCGCGGGAGCTGGGCGCGCAAGGTTTCGGGCAAATCCACTTCCTCGCCGGCGAGTGTCTGCAATTCGTCACCCAGCAGGATGAACTTCACGCCATGCGCCTCGCCGTAGCGCGCGAGGATGCCGTTCCACTCGGTGCGCGGCTTGGTCTCCAACTCGCCCAAGATGGCGCGCGCGGTGGACTCGACGCGTCCGCCGACATGACCGGCGAGGAACGAATCGAAGCCGCTGCGCGTGGCAAAGCGTAGCCCCAGCCACGCGACGAGCATCAGCACGAGCAGATTCAGCGAGAACCAGGTGAGAATCTTGGCGGTGAGCGGGAAACGGGGGTTCATGATATTTCCGGGCGGATGAGCATGTAGCCCGCCGAGCGCACGGTGCGGATGAAGCGCGGTTCCTTCGGGTCGTCGCCGAGTTTTTTGCGGAGCGCGGAGATGTGCACGTCGATCGAGCGGTCGAACACTTCGTAGTTGCGGTTGCGGATTTCGTCGAGCAATTGCTCGCGGGATTTCACGCGGCCTTGCGCGCGGGCTAGCGAGAGCAGGAGGTCGAACTCGACGGGCGTGAGCGTGAGCGACTGCTTGCCCAGTGACGCAGTGCGCGCGGCGGGATTGATGCGCAGGTCGCCGGCCACCACTTCCTCGTCAGCGTCGGCTGCCGTGCCGGAGGAAGTCTGCGTGCTCCGGCGCGTCACGGCGCGGAGGCGCGCGAGCAGCTCACGGGTGGAGAAAGTTTTCGGCAGATAATCGTCCGCGCCGAGTTCGAGGCCGACGATGCGGTCCGCCTCGTCGCCGCGCGCGGTGAGCATGAGCACCGGCACGGCGGACTGCTTGCGGATGCGCTTGAGCACCTCGAAACCGTCGCAACCCGGCAGCATGAGGTCGAGGATGATGGCATGCCAGGACTCGGCAATGGCGCGTTCCGCGCCCTCCGGCCCGGTATGGGCGGCTTGGATGCTGTAGCCAAGCGGTTCGAGGTAGTCCCTGATGAGCCGGCAGAGCTTGCGGTCATCGTCAATGACGAGGATGCGCGTGGCCGGGGTGGCGGTGGTAGCGGCGAGTTTCAGAGGCGCGGCCATGAGTGCGTTGGGGAGGACGATAACAGAGGCGAGCGAGTTTGGGAACTCGAGTGCGACGGGAAGGGGAGAATTCGCAATCATGGCGGCATCGGGTTTTGACCGAAGTTTTCCGCGCGGACGTGGCGCGGCGAGCAGATTTACACCGGCTTAACAAATCTGCTTTGCGCGGCTCACAATCTCTTTACACACGCGGTGCAGGTTGGTGGCAGAAACATCGCTGCTGCCATGAAAACCCATCTCCTCCGCTGCCTCGCCGCGCTCGCACTGCTCGTCCCGGCGCACGCTGCCGATGTCACCGTGACCGACGCGCTCATCACCTCGTGGTTCACCAAGGACTCCGGTAAATATGCGCGCATCTACGAGACGACCGCGAATGCGACCGCCGGCACGACCTCGACGACTTGGTCGCGCGGCACGGTGGCGCAGACGCTGCCGGCCTACGCGGGCGTGCAGGAAATCAGCTCCTCCGCGAGCTACGTGTATGTCCGCACGACGGGCTTGGGCTTTCACAACATGGGTCCGTGGTATCTCGATGCCGGCAAGTCGCAGCTCTTCCCGAACCTGCCCGGCAACACCGCCACCCTCTGGCGATTCCCGCGCACGCCCGCTGCCGCCGGCACGCCCACGCTTACGACGCTCGGCGCGATTGGCTACTTCGTGGACGGCGTGGCGATGTTCGACGGGCAGGACGGTTATTATTGGAGCGGCACGGCCGAGGCGCAGAGCGGCACCGGTGGTCTGTGGAATCGCGACGCATATCCCGAAGAAGGCGTCTCGTTCGACCCTGGCAACGCCCACCAGGAACAGACCGGCACGTATCACTACCACGCCAACCCGCTCGCGCTGCGCTTCCAGCTTGCTGATAACGTGAATTACAACTCGGGAACCAAAATCTGGAGCGAGAGCTTAGCCGCGCCGACGAAGCACTCGCCCATCCTCGGCTGGGTGAAGGACGGATATCCCATCTACGGACCTTACGGCTATGCCTCGCCGAGTAACTCCAGCAGCGGCATCCGACGCATGACCACGGGCTACGTCCTGCGCAACGGCCAGAACGGCACGGTGAACATTGCCACCACGGGCCGCGTCACCTTGCCCGCTTGGGCCGCGCGCGGACGCGTGCGCGCGGCCACGCTCGCCGCGAACGAATACGGCCCGAACGTCACCGGCATTTACACCGTGGGCCGTTATCACGAGGACTACGAATACCTTGGCGACGTCGGCCAGACGCAGGGCGTGAACTTCGACCTCGACGAGCACAACGGGCGTTTCTGCGTCACGCCGGAGTTTCCCGGCGGCACCTACGCCTACTTCATGACCATCAACGCCAGCGGCACGCCAGTTTATCCCTACAACATCGGCCGCGTGTTCAAGGGCGTCACCAGCGGCGGCGTGGTGACGAGCGTCTCGGAGACGGTCACGACCAACTTCGTCGGCGGGCCGAACGTCTCGGTGAACGTGGCGCGTCCGACCGTCAGCGGCGGAACGGTGACGCTGGCGTGGAGCGCGGCGGAGGGCGGGACTTACACGGTGGAAAGCCGCTCGGAAGTGAACGGCTCGTGGACGACTGCGGCGTCCGGCGTCGCGCCCACGGCGAATGTCGGATCGCGCGCCGTGACGCCCGGCACTAGCCGCGCCTTCTATCGCGTGGCCCGCACCGCGCTGGCGAGCTACTCGACGACAGCGGCAGGCACGGGTGGAGGAGGAGGCGGCGGCGGGGCGCCAACTCCGCCGACCATCGCGAGTGTCACGCCCAACAGCGGCACCGCGAGCACGGCTGCCACAATCACCATCACACTCGGCGGCACTAATCTTCCGCCTGCGGACGCGGTGCCGACCTCCGTTACGCTCGGCAGCGTCACTGGCACGGGCATTTCCTACAACGGCAGCGCGGTCACGGCGTCGTTCGCGCTGCCCGCGACGACCGGATTGCAGAACGTCGTCGTGACCTTCCCCGCACCGCCGACTGGCGGAGTCGCTCTCGTCATCACAGGCACGAATGTTTTCACCGTAAACGCAGCGGGCGGCGGGGGCGGCGGAACTTCCACCACCACAGCGCCCGGCGGCACGGCCACGCGTGGCACGACCGTCACCGTGACAATCACGTTGCCGACCAACCCGCCACAGCCACCGCTGACGGACCCGATGACAAGTCAGACCATCTTGCCGTCGTCGGTCACGCTGGCGGGAATCACTGGCACCAGCATCTCGCGGCCCGCGCAAGGCACGGTGGTCGCCACCTTCGTCCTCCCAGGCAATGCGATGACCGGCGCGCAGAATGTCGTCGTCACTTTCCCGCCGCCTCCGGGTCAGCCGATGGGTGCCACTTACACGCTGACGGGCGGGGTGACGATTCAGTAAGCTTGGGCAATGAAGCCGCAGCACCTCACCACCAACCAGCGCATCGCCCGGGTATGGGCGACACTGGCAGTCTTGGGTCTGCTGCTGTGGTGGACACAGCGGGCGCGTGGCGTGGAGTCGGAGGTAACGGTGTCCATCGAGCCGTGTTTCCGGGGCGAGCCGCTGGTGTTTGACCAACTTCGTTGCACGAACTCCGCCGGACAGGCGCTCGCCGTGACGCGTCTGGACATGCTGCTTTCCGGCATCGCGGTGCGGCGCACGAATGGGACGTGGCTGGAGAAGCACCACTGGTTTGCATTCATCAACGGACGCGAGGGCCGGACGAACTTCGTGCTGCGCGGGTTGCCGGCGGGCGACTACGACCGTCTGCGCTTCAGCATAGGCGTGCCGACGGAGCAGAACCACGCCAGCCCCGCGCAGTGGGACGCGGCGCATCCGCTGAACCCGCAGGTCAACGGCCTGCATTGGAACTGGCAGGGCGGCTACGTGTTTCTTGCGCTGGAGGGGAAGTGGGGCTTGCCGCCGCGCTTTGCTGGCGAGCGCGATGGCGTGGGCGGGGAGCGGGTGAATGCGCTGAACACCGGTCTTGCCGCGTCGGGGTTGAGTCATCCTTCGCCCGCTTTGACTCAGCCCGAAACAGGAGGTCCGCGTCCGCCTCGGCCCACCGCCGGTTTCTCCTGGCATCTCGCAACCGACCGGCAACTGATGACCGTGGATGTGCCGGTGACGCTGGGTGTCCACTCCGAGCACGCCGCCGTGCGGCTAACCTTCGATCTCGCGACTGTGTTTGGTGAGCTCACGTTGGGTCGCGACACCAGTTCCACGCACTCGCGCGAGGGCGACGAGCTTGCGGATTGGCTGCGTGGCAATGTGGAGCGCGCCTTCTCTCCGAGCCGTGCCGGCGGTTTGCAACCGTTGCCCCTGGGGAGCAGCCGGGCAAAGACGGCGACTGGAAGTCGCCGGCACGAAGCCGCCGCGCCCGCGAAAGTCATCGGCACGCCGTATCGGTTCACCTACGCATCGCATTTCCCGAAGCCTGCGCTGCCCTTGGATAACCCGCTGACGGAGGAGGGCGTCGCGTTGGGCCGCAGACTATTCAACGACCCATTGCTGTCGAAGGGCGAGAAGCAGTCATGCGCGTCGTGTCACCAGATGAACGGTGGCACGGTGGACGCGGGCAAGGCGTTCAGCCTCGGCGTGGACGGTCTGGAGGGGAAGCGTAACGCGATGCCACTCTACAACCTCGCTTGGAAATCCGAGTTCTTCTGGGACGGCCGCGCGAAGTCGCTCCGCCAACAGGCGCTCATGCCGATTCAGGACGATCTCGAGATGCACGAGACGTTGCCGAACGTAGTGGCGAAGTTGAAGTCAGCACGAGCCACCGCCGCAGATGCGAAGGCCATCACTTACGCGACATCCTTCACCTGCGCCTTCGGCTCGCCGGACATCACGGCGGAACGCGTCGGCCTCGCGCTGGAACAGTTCCTTCTCACTGTCACGTCTTTCGACTCCAAGTTTGACCGCGTGATGCGCGGCGAGTCGAATTTCACCACCGAGGAGCAGCGCGGCTTCGAGCTGTTCCACACCGAGCACGACCCACGGCGCGGGCAGTTTGGCGCTGACTGCTTTCATTGCCACGGCGGGCCGTTGTTCCAAAACGTCTCCTTCGCCAACAACGGGCTGGACCGCGAACCGAAGGACTTGGGCCGCTACCTCGTCACCGGTCGCGACGGAGACAAGGGCAAGTTCTCCGTGCCCTCGCTGCGCAATGTGGAATTGACCGCGCCTTACATGCACGACGGCCGGCATCGCACGCTGGAGGAGGCGGTGTTCCACTACGTGCGCGGGGTGCAGCGCGGCGAGACACTGGACCCGAACCTCGCCAAGCATCCACCCGGCGGCGTGCGCCTCCCGCCACCCGACCTGCACGCGCTGGTGGCGTTCCTGAAAACCCTGACCGACGAATCGTTGCGACCTGCAACGCGCCGTGCCGCGAACGCGCCATCGCCATGAGCACCGCACTTGATTTTGCCCGTGTGGTCGAACGGCGGGCGAACTGGAAGCAGTCGTGTGTCCAGTCCGTCCGCCGTGAATTTTTGGATGCGGCATTCCTGTCTGCCGTTCGATAGTCTGCTAACCAACACTTTTCATGCGCCATTGCCCATTCCTTGCTTTGCCAGCGACGCTGCTTGCCGTCGCTTCCCTCGTGGCCATTCTGCAGGCGCAGAACCGTCCTCCTGAAGCCAAAGGCCCAGGTGGGCGCGGTGGCGATCAGAAGGGCAAACAATACGCTGCACCGGCAGGCGACGGGCAGAGTCCCGGCAAGAGCCAGATGAGCAGCACGGTGGACGGTGGCTTCCGCGTCATCCGTGCGAACGGCTTGCCGGACCATGCCCCGGGGCAGTTCCCGAATCGCGGCAACCCGCACACGGTTGCAGCACAGAATTACAACTACCGCGTGCCAGCTCAACCGAAGGAGAACGCCACCTTCACCAAACTGGTCATGCACCCGTTCGGCATCGCGCTGAACGGCGTGGTCTTCGACCCCGGCGCGGCGGAGTGGTGGCAGATGGACCCGCGTTCGGGCTGGACGCTGGACCCCATCAGCGGCTCGCAGAAGTTGGGCATTGACCGGCACAACGCGCATGTGCAACCCAGCGGTGCATATCACTATCACGCGCTGCCGACGGGGCTCGTCGAGAAACTCACGAGCGGGAAGGCGCAGGTCGCGCAAGTCGGCTGGGCGGCGGATGGGTTTCCGATTTACGGCCCTTGGGACTACAGCGACGCGAAGAGCACGAACAGCGCGGTGAAGCGGATGAAGTCGAGCTACAAGCTGCGCGAGGGCACGCGCGCCAGCGGGCCGGGCGGAAAGTTCGACGGCAGCTACGTCGAGGACTTCCAGTTCGTGAAGGGCGTGGGCGACTTGGACGAGGCCAACGGGCGTTTCGGCGTCACGCCGGAGTTTCCGCAGGGCACGTATCATTACGTGCTGACCGATGACTTCCCGTTCATCCCGCGCCAGTTCAAGGGGACGCCGGACAGCAGCTTTTTCCGGCACGGGCCGGGACCGATTCGCTTTGGTGCACGGGAGGTAGGCTTCGGCGGTCCTCCGCCCGGCAAAGGCCCGCCGCCGGGAAAAGATGGCAGATAATCGCGGCGACCATAAAGTGTGCACATGAGCGCGACGCCACCCGAGCCAGCGCCGGGCAAACCGGAAGCGAATCGTCCCTTCAGCCCGGACGAGGCGACGCTGATAAGCGCCCGGCGCAGCCCCGGTGGCACGGCGGACAAGCCCACCAGCTCCAGCGGCTCGGCGGCGATTGCCTTCAAGCCCAAGGAGCGCGACCTCTCGGGCGCGCAGCTCGGCGAATACCAGCTCGTGCGCAAAATCGCCGTGGGCGGCATGGGCGAGGTCTATGAGGCGGTGCAGCTCAAGCTCGACCGCCGCGTCGCGGTGAAGCTCTTGTCCGAGGAGCTTTCGCGCGAGCAGGAGTTCCTCACGCGGTTCGAGCGAGAGGCCAAGTCCGCCGCCGCGCTCAATCATCCGAACGTGGTCCAAGTCTATGACTACGGCTGCGCGGAGGGGCAGTATTACTTCGTGATGGAGCTGGTGGACGGCGTGGACCTCTCGATGCACGTCAAGGAGCACGGCAAGCTGCCCATCGCCGATGCGCTGGCCTATTTCGAGCAGGCGGTCAACGCGCTCAAGTTCGCCGCCCGCCACGCCATCATCCACCGCGACATCAAGCCGGCCAACCTCATGCTCACCAGCGACGGGCGGGTGAAGGTCGCCGACCTCGGCCTCGCCAAGAAGCTCACCGACGATTCCGATGTGACCATGACCGGCGTAGGGATGGGCTCGCCGCACTTCCTCGCGCCCGAGCAGGCGGACGACGCCGCGCATGTGGACCATCGCGCGGACATTTACTCGCTGGGCGTCACGCTGCTGTTCCTGCTGACGGGCAAGCGGCCGTATGAAGGCGCGTCCAACTTTTCCGTCGTCCTCGCGCACGCGAACAAGCCGCTGCCCACGGGCTTCGAGCTGGGCACGCCGCTGCCGGATGAGCTTGAGCGCTTCATCAAGCGCATGACCGCGAAGCTCCCGGCGGGGCGCTATCAGGATTACGACGAGTTGCTCGCCGACTTGCAGCGCGTGAAGGCCGGCCATCGTCCGACCATCAACTTCGGCCAAATCCTGCGCGACCCGCGCAACCTCCAGCGCCTCGCCCTCGCCGCCGTGGTCATCCTCATCGCCGCGCTCGCGGTGCCAATGATGCTGCCGGACAAGCAGCCCGCTGCGGCGAGTGGTTCTTCGGCGGCCACGCAGCCACCACCCAGCAGTCTGTCTGACTCGCCCCCGCCGCGACCGCCACTCGGTCAGGTGCCTGACGACCCCGAAGGCCGTCCCCGACTCAGTTCCGCCGACCCGGCGGGTAAGGCCAAGCAGATGAAGGGCAAGGGCGGACGGCAGGGAGCCATTCCAGTTCCGCTGCCGCCACCCGGTCGTCCGGAACGCAACGCCATCAAGGACGGCCCCATCCCCGAGATGCTCGCGGAGGCGGACCGCTACGCCGCCGCGAACAAGGACAAGCTGGTTAGAATCATTGACCGCTACTGGCAGGTGGCCGAGAAGGCGCGCGGCACGCCCTTGGGGCGGCAGGCGCAGGCGAAGAGTGACAACGCGATCCTCGCCCACGAGCTGGCGACCCACGAGGCGATGGAGAAATTGCGGGCGCAGATGGAGGCGTTCCTGCAAAAGGGGCAGGCACAAGAAGCTTACGACGTTTGGCGGCAGTTCCCGCTGGGACTCCAAACCCCGGAGACGGACGAGGAGATCGCACAAATCCTCCAGCGCTTCATCCCGCCACAGTTTCAACCGAGGCAGCCATGAAGTCGCGACGCGTCACCGATTGTTCCTCCCTGCCCGGGGTGCTGTCCACTGGCGCTTTGGCCACGTTATTTCTGTTCAGCTTGCTGTCCGCCTTCGCCGCCGACTCCGACTGGCTGCGCTTCCGCGGCCCCAACGGCTCCGGCATCGCCCCCGGTGCGCAGCCACCGACCACTTGGAGCGACGCGGAAAATCTGAAGTGGAAAACCGAGTTGCCCGGGGCGGGCACGTCGAGCCCGATCGTCGTGGGCGAACGCGTGTTCGTCACGTGCTGGGCCGGGGCTGGCAGTGTGACGCGCCAGTTGGTCTGCGTAAGCCGCGCCTCGGGGAAGATTCTCTGGGCCCAGTCCGTGGCTGGGGAAGCCGCACCGGACCGCCATGAAGGTTTTCTCACGGAGCACGGCTTTGCCAGCCACACGCCGACCAGCGATGGGGAAAAACTCTTTGCCTACTTTGGGCGGGGCGGGGCGGTGGCCTTCGACCTCGACGGCAAGCAACTCTGGCATGTGAAGCTGGGCGACAGCGCCAACGGCAAGAACTGGGGTTCCGCTGCCAGTCCGGTCCTCTATCAGAACACGGTCATCATCACCGCCTCCGAGGAAGCCCACGCCATCATCGCGCTCGACAAGGCGACGGGTAAGGAGGTTTGGCGCGCGCCGGGCAGAGCACTTGAATATATCTTCGGCACGCCGGTCCTGGCTGGTGATGCCGCACGGCCCGAGCTGCTCCTCGCGTTGCCGGAGGAGCTGTGGTCGCTCAATCCAGAGAACGGCAAGCTCCGCTGGTTCGCCGCCACCGGCCTGCCGGGCAACATCGCGCCGAGTGTGGTGACGGGCGATGGCGTGGCCTTTGCCTTTGGTGGTTTTCCGCAGCTTGGGGCGGTGGCCGTGAAGACTGGTGGCAAGGGCGATGTGAGCCAATCCCATCAGCTCTGGCTGACGCGCAACAGCACCTACGTGCCGACGCCAGTGTTGCACGAAGGCCGGCTCTACGTGGTGACGGATCAGGGCTTCGCGCTGTGTCTGGACGCCAAAACCGGCGAGCAGGTCTTCAAGGAGCGCTTGCCCGGGGCCAGCGCGACCGGCCGCGGTGGCAAGCCCTTCTACGCTTCGGCGGTCATGGCGGACGGAAACATCTACGCCGTGAGCCGTCGCAACGGGACGTTCGTCATCGCGGCCAAACCGCAGTTCAAGCTCGTCGCGCACAACTCCTTCGCGTCCGATGCCACGCAGTTCAACGCTACGCCCGGCATCAGCGGCAAGGAGCTGTTCCTCCGTTCGGACAAATTTCTCTACTGCCTTGCCGCTCACTAACGCCTCATTCCCATGAAAACCAAACTCCTCCTCCCCACGCTCACTCTGCTCGCCACTGCGCTCGCGCTCGCCGCACAGGAGCCGCAACGTCCACCGCAGGGCGGCTTCGGTCAGGGTGGACCGGGACAGAAAGGCCAGAAGGGTGGCCCCGGCGGAGGCAACTTTGGTGGTGGTGGCGATGGCTTCCGTCCGCCCCAGCATCCGTTGGAAATGGCGCTCGATGCGAATGGCGATGGCGTGATTGACGCGAAGGAACTCGCCAACGCCGTCGCCGCGCTCAAGAAGCTCGACAAGAACGGCGACGGCAGAATCACTGAGGATGAATACCGTCCCATGCGGCCCGGGGCCGGCTTCGGGGGGTCTCTGGGTGGCAAAGGACAGGGCGGCTTTGGCGGTGAACCCGGCGGCCCCGAAGGCAGGCAGGGCGGCGGGGGGCCATCGTCGAAAGGGGGCGCTGAAGGCGACTTCGTCTCGCGCCTCTTCCAGAACGACAAGAACAACGATGGCAAGATCACGAAGGCCGAGCTGCCCGATTCCATGCAGAGCATCTTCGAGCGCGCCGACACGAACAAGGACGGCGCGATTGACCGCAAGGAAGCCGAGGTTCTCGCCGAGCGCATGAAGTCACGCACCGGTGGCCAAGGCCAAGGCCCCGACGGCAAGCGTCCTCCGCTGGAGAAATAGGTGCGCGGTTGTTGTCCCCCCCCCCTTTTTTTTGCGGAGCAAGGGGGCTGGGGTGAGGGGTTGGCTTCGTTGTCGCTCGTGGCCGCACCCCTCATCCGGCCTGCGGCCACATTCTCCACTCGCTCTGCGAAGGGAGAACGCGATGCAACCGTTACACCACGTCAGTTCCCCGCCGTGAGGTCGTAGCAGCGCACGCGGTCGCGGTGGCGGAGGAACACCTTGCCGTCGGCGATGGTGGGCGAGGGTATCCACAACGCCCGGACGTTCGCCTTGCCCAGTTCCACCCGGTCCGACGGGGTGGCCTTCAACATGAGCAGGTTGTTGCCGTTGTTCATCAGCACGAAGATTTTCCCGTCCGCGACAATCGGCGAGGTGATGGAGGAGGCGACCTTCTGGGTCCACGCGACCTTGCCCGTGTCGAGATTCACGCAGCGATGTTCGCCGTCCTCGAAAAGATAGGCGTGGCCCTCGTGAATCACCGGGCTGGACTGCGAGCGCAGCGCGTCGGTTGGGTGGTTCCAGATCTTTTCGGCACCAGTGACTGACAGGCGGTAGGCAGCGAAGCCGATGTTTGCAGCACGGGAGAGCACGACGGCGCGGTCGCCTGCGAGCGCAGGTGTGGAGTCCCCGCCGCCGGGCGTGGTCCAAAGCACATCGCCGGTCTTGAGATCCACGCCAGCGAGTTCGTTGCGTCCGTTGCAGACGAGAATGGTTTTGTCGTCCTTCTGCCATGCGCTCGGGGAGGAGTTGTTGCCACCGACTTTCGGCTGTTCCCAAAGCTGCTTGCCCGTCGCGGCGTCGTAGGCGGCGAGCTTGCCGGTCAGGATGACCACCGCGTTGCCCACCGCGATCGGTGAGGAGCCAGGTGCCTTGGCGGGCAACGGCTGGGACCAGAGCAATTTTCCGTTCGTGGCGTCCACGGCATACAAATGCGTGCTGCCCATCGCGAAGACGCGTCCACCGGCGACGCACGGCGTGCTGGAGCAGTTGCGGCCTTTCGGTTCACCGGGAGCCTTGGCCATCCAGAGCGTCTTGCCCGATTTGACGTCGAGGCAGGCGACGGTATCCTCGGCCACGCGCCTGCTCGGCGGCACGGCGGCGAGCACGGCCTGCTTCACGTGGTCGGCGAAGCCCTGATCGTTGATCCATTTTTCAAACTCGGCCTGCGAGGCGAAAGGTTTCTCCACGCGTGTTTGCAACTTGTCGTAGTCGCCGAGCGGGATGGCGAGTTTGCCCTTCTTGAAGCGGCCGCTCACGAAGCCGCTGAAGAGCTGGCGCTGCTTCTTGTCGAGGTTCTCCTCGATGAACTTCTGCGTGAATTCGTCGAGCTTCGCGCCGCGCAACGTGGGCGGGAGGGACTCGCGCGTGGCTTCGATTTTGGCGATGAGCTCCTTGCTCAGGCTGGCGGGGTTTTGGTGGCCGAGCTGCGTGCGCAGGATGAGATCGGTGAGAGTGCGCGTCTCGCTCGGCTCGTTGCGATGCCACACGACCGACAGGTAGGCCCGTCCGCCTGCGACGACCACGCTGCCATGCCCGCCGTCATCGTCGCTGGGAATCGGCTCGCTCTCCCAGAGTTTCGGCGGGCCGTCGGCGGACCAGGTGCTGGTGAGCGCGGGGCCGCCGGACAGCACGCCGTTGCGGTCCGGTCCGCGCCACTGCGGCCAGTCGGAGGTGGCAGCGGTCAGCGTGGAGAGGGATGCGAGTAGCACGGAGAGGGTGGTCGGGCAAATTCGGTTCGACATGACGGAGGGGCAGACGACGGGGGAGGGGATTTGGCTTCATCGCAGTTGGCGGAAGTTTGCCGCAGGCCATTTAATGCTTAGAGCTGGTCAAGGAATGGTTAGCCTGATCGCCGCCCATTTCCTAGACTGGCGGCGTGAAAGCAGAGAACCAGCTAGGCGAGCAAACAAAGGAAGCGCGAGGTCCCGCCCACGACTGGATCGCCCCGGTGGTGCGATGGTGCATCGTGATCACAGGCGCGCTTGGGGCCGCCGCGATGATGTCCTGCGCCACCCCCTCGCGCACGGTGATGACGCCCCTGTCCATCCCGGGCGCGGAATTCGTGGGCAACGAGAACTGCGCGCAGTGCCACGCAGAGCTGGTCCGGGACTTCAAGACCTCCAGCCACGCGCGGCTTCAGGCCAAGGGGACCAACGCGATGCAGATCGGTTGCGAAGGCTGTCATGGTCCGGGCAGCCTCCACGCTCAGGCGGGTGGCGGACGGCAGAACATTCTCAATCCGCGCCGCGATTCGGAGACCTGCTTCCAATGCCATCTCGACAAGCGCGGGGAGTTTGCCCTGCCACATCATCACCCGGTCACCGAGGGAAAGATGAGCTGCGGCGATTGCCACCACCCGCACAAGGGGTCGGCCATTGCGGGCGGTGGCACCCAACTGGCCACGGAGCGTGATACCTGTGGGAAGTGCCACACAGCGCAGATGGGCCCGTTCGTTTTCGAGCACGAGGCAATTCGTGAGGGCTGCAGCACCTGCCACAAGCCCCACGGATCGGTGAACCGCAAGCTGCTCACCGAGCGTGGCTCCACTCTCTGCCTCAAGTGCCACTTCCAGCAGCAAACGGCACCCGGCGTTTTGGTCATCGGCGGTCGTAACCACGTTGGCTCCATGGCCCGGGGAAGCTGTTTCAGCGGTGGCTGTCACGAGCAAGTGCATGGTTCCAACATCGGCTCTTCACTTCGGTTCTGAATGGAGTGCGCCATGAAGACAATTAAATCACCCTCCTCAAGCACGGCTGTCAGCCGTGTAGTATTCCCGGCGCTGTTGCTGGCCCTCGTGGCCTGGACGGAACCGCACGTTGGTGCGCAGACGGTCGCCACCAACAAGGTTGCCGAACCGAAGAAGGCGGCTGAGGCCGATCCCAACGAGGAACCGGTGAACTGGGTCACGTTCGGTCTCGGTGGGGTGTCCACCAGCGGCAACCGCGCGCAGTTTCAAGAGCGTTGGGGGATGAAGCAGGGGGTGCTCGGCGGGATCCAGGATTTTCATTACGAACTAATGTTCGGCAAGAAGGGGATGTTGGAGCTGGATGGGCGGGCCATGTATGGCGGGGAGGATTACTCAGTGAAGCTCCAGGTGGTGGACCCGGACCGGGGCTTTTTGCGCGCTGGGTTTCGCCAGTTCAGAACCTGGTATGACGGCAGCGCCGGCTACGTTCCCGCCACTGGATCGGCCATTTCGCTGGGCAACGACGAACTCAGCCTGAACCGCGGTGAGTTTTGGATCGAAGCCGGTCTGACCCCGCCGGACGGGCCGATGCTGACCCTGAAGCTGGCCCGCGAATACCGCAAAGGCACGAAAGACTCGCTCATCTGGGGGGATTCGACTCAGGGAGGTGTGACGCGTGGCATGGTGCCCAGCTTCCGGGAACTCGATGAGATCAGGAACCGCGTGCTGGCCGACTTGAAGCACACGATCGGCCGGTCCGATTTCGGCATTGGCCTCCGCCTTGACATGGTGGAAAACGACAGCAAATTCAAGGAGCGGCGGACCCCCGAAGCAGCGGGCGTGGGCAACCGTTATGTCACGCAGCGCGACGTATTCGAGTCGGACATGTTCAACGTCCGTGCGTTCACCGAGACGCGGATCAATGACCAGACCCTACTGACGAGTGGCTATTCTTACACGCGGATGGATACGGACCTCGGCGGGAGCCGGATTTATGGAGCGAGCTTCGATGCACCCTACTCTCCGGCCTACGTTGACAGCGGCTACACCAGCCTCTCTGGTGGTTCGAAAGTGGACCAATATGTGATGAATCTGTCCTTGCGCTTAGAGCCGTTTCCGGATTTCGTGATTGTTCCGTCGTTGCGCGCCGAGAAGATCGACACCGGCGACAATTCAACATACAGCGTCGCGAACGTGCCTACGGGCATCGCGACGGTGCAAAGCGGCTTTCTGACCGTTTCCGAGGCGCTGGAGGCCCGTTTCACCGGCTTTACCAACTGGGTTCTCTACGCCCGGGGTGAATGGTCTGAAGGGGACGGTTACCTGCGCGAGCAGAGCACGCCGGTCATCCTGAGAAACACGGACTCCGAGCGTTTCACGCAGAAATATACCCTTGGTGCCAACTGGTATCCCCTGCGAAGACTGCACTTCTCGGGGCAGTATTACCACAAGACGGCTGATAACGATTACACGCACCTGACTGACTCGACAGCCAACACGCTGGTGGGCGGCAACCGCTACCCCGCCTTCTTGCGTGAGAACAACTTCCAGACCGACGACGTGAACGTGCGCGCCACCTGGCGTCCGCTGCCCAACATCACCTCGGTGACGCGCTACGATTATCAGATCTCCGGCATCAACATGCGGGGCGACAATCTCGGCTCTGTGGAGAGTGGCCGGACCATCGCCCACATCGTCAGCCAGAACCTGACTTGGGTGCCGTGGACGCGGCTGTTCCTGCAAGGCAGCTTCAGCTACGCACTGGACAGCACGACCACTCCCGCCAGTTCCATCACCGCGACCGTCACCGATGCGCACAACGACTACTGGCAAACCTCCGCCGCACTCACCTTCGTCGTGGATGACCAGACGGACTTGCAGGCGAGCTACTTCTACTACCGGGCCAGCAACTTCATCAACAATTCGAGCGTCAGCATGCCCTATGGCACCAGCGCCAATGACCACGCGGTCAACGTCGGGCTCATCCGCAACTTCAGCAAGACCGTCCGCGGCTCGTTGAGCTACGGTTACTTCCGCCACCGTGACGAAACTTCCGGCGGAATCGACAACTACGACGCGCACCTTGTATTTTCAACCGTCACTTATCGGTTCTAAATCGCCCCACCATTCTATGAACACCAAGCAAACTCTCCTCTTCGTGGCCGCCTGCGGGCTGGTCGTCACCGGCAACCTCCGCGCTGCGGAAGCCACGGCCAACTGGACCAAGCATTGCTTCGCGTGCCACGCCGCCGACGGCAGCGGCAGCACGCGCATGGGCCGCCAGGTTGGCGCGAAGGACTACCGTGATGCCAAGGTGCAGGCGGAGATGAAAGACGAGGCTGCGCTCAAGGCGGTGAAGGACGGCATCCAGGCCAAGGGCAAGGAAGTGATGAAGGCCTACAAGGACAAGTTGAGCGAGGACGAGATGAAGGCGCTGATTGCCCACATGCGAACCTTCAAGAAGTAGCGCAAGCCAGCCTCGCGGCTCCTTCCCATGAGCGATCAACCCGGTCCCGATCCCTCCCGACCCGGTCTCCACCGCAATTGGTTGAGCTTGGCCGGCATGGTCCTCGCCGGCAGCAGCTTCTTCGCCTTCCTGCTGCTGACGGCGTTCGACCTGTTCTCCACGCGCGGGCACCCCTACCTCGGTCTGCTCACCTACGTGGTCTCGCCGGCGTTCCTGCTTATCGGGGTGGGGTTGATGGTGCTGGGCCAGTGGCTGCAACGGCGGCACGAGCGCCGCACGCATCCCGGCGCGGCGCACATGGTCCTGACGATTGACCTCGCCCGCCCGCGCGATCGCAAGCTGCTGGTCGCCTTCGTCGCCGGCTCGGTGGCGTTTCTCTTCGTGACCGCGCTGGGCAGCTACGAGACTTACCACTACACCGAGTCGGTCCAGTTTTGCGGCCAGGCCTGCCACGTGCCCATGGAGCCGCAATTTGTCACCTATCAGCACTCGTCGCATGCGCGGGTGGCCTGCGTGGAATGTCACGTCGGTTCGGGTGCGGGAGCCTATGTGAAGACCAAAATCAACGGTGTGCGCCAGCTCGCCTGCATGGTGCTGGGCAACTTTGATCGGCCCATCCATGCGCCTCATGACCGTATGCGCACCGCGCAGGAGACTTGCGAGCAATGCCACTGGCCGCAGAAATACACGGGCAGCGTGGAACGCACGCACCACCGCTTCCTCGCTGACGAGACCAACACGGCCTACACCGTGCGCCTGCTGCTCAACGTCGGCGGTGGCGACCCCACGCATGGCCCGGTGCGCGGCATCCACTGGCACATGAACCTCGCCAACAAGATCGAGTTCATCACCGCCGGTGAGCGCGATGACACCATCCCGTGGGTGCGGATGACCAGTGCCAGCGGGGAGGTCACTGAGTTTCGCGCGCCCGGATTCACCGGGGACGTGACGAATTCCTCGCTGCGCGCGATGTCCTGCCTCGACTGCCATAACCGTCCTGCACATCGCTTCCGCTCGCCCAACGACGCCGTGGACATTGCGCTGTCCGCCGGCCGGCTTGATCCTGCCATGACCTGGGTGAAGTCGAACGTCGTTGCCGCACTCGTCCAGCCCTATGCCACCGAGGGGGAGGCCATGCAGAAAATCGCCACGACGTTGCGCGCTGCTTATCCCCGCCACCCCAAGGCCGAGACGCTAGTCGCTGAGGCCCAGCACATTTTCCGGGGCAATTTCTTTCCCGAGATGAAGGCCGACTGGCGTGCGTATCCAGAGCATCTCAGTCACAAGGAGTGGGCTGGCTGCTTCCGGTGTCACGACGGCCAGCACAAGACTGCGGACAACAAAAAGACGCTCAAGGCCAGCGACTGCAACTCGTGCCACATCATCCTTGCCCAAGGCAGCGGCGCGGACCTGCAAAAGCTGAGCGGTGCCGGCCATGACTTCTTCCACGTGGACGCGCCCTACTCGGACTTCGACTGCCACAAGTGCCACACGGGGGCGTTTCCCAAGTAATGCTGGCGCAGCGTTGGGTGGTGCCACGGCTAGCGCACACGGCTAGTGTAGTGTCTGGCAAATGGCTTTACGCTGGGTTCGCCTTCTTTTTTCCTCTGGGCTGGGTGCAGCCGGGTTTGATTTCCTCCAGCTTGGCCCGCGCCCGATCAAGCTTCTGGAGGATGTCTTCCACCTTTGCCGTCCAGATAAACGGCTTGGGCTTCAGGTTCCAAGCCTCCAAAAACTTCACGATAGCCGCTTGCAAATCGGGCACACTCACGAAGCTGCCGCGTCGAATCGCTTGCTCGGTTAATTCGGCAAACCAGCGTTCCACCAAGTTCAACCAGCTTGAACTGGTCGGGATGAAGTGGCAGATGAAGCGCGGA
>CAMCFN010000065.1 GCA_945874145.1 Akkermansia muciniphila | reverse complement strand
TGGTGGGCTGGGTGGGACTCGAACCCACGGCCAATGCCTTAAAAGGGCACTGCTCTACCACTGAGCTACCAGCCCGCCAAAAACCTCCGCCAACCGGAATGCTGCCACCCGGCCAAACGCGGGCGGATACCTAAGCAACGCCTCCGAAGCCGTGCAAGCCTCTTCTTCCCGATTCAACGCGCTGGGGCGCGGCCTTCGGGCCACTTCAGCCTCTGATCGGACAAGGGCGGACGAATTGGCCCATGGACTTGCAGACCGTGAGGCGGCGTAAAGGCCGCACACCGGCCCAGCCGAACTTTTCCCGTGCAGGCCGCACCGTCTCCGTGTTTCATCTGCCACCCAGGCACGCGTTGCCGGACACCTTTATGGACGACACGAATTCACTCATCGAGCAGCGCAAGGCGAAGCTCGCCTCGCTGCGCAGCAAGGGCATTGACCCTTTCCAGAACAAGTTCACGCCCAGCGAGACCTGCGCTGCCGCCCGCGCCAATTACACCGAGGGCCGCCCCGTGGCCATCGCCGGCCGCATCACCGCGCACCGCGACATGGGTAAGTCCATGTTCATTGACGTGAAGGACCAGAGCGGGCGCATCCAGGCCTACGCGCAGAAGAACGTCCTCGGTGACGAGCAGTTCCACATCTTCAGCCACCTCGACCTCGGCGACTTCGTCGGCATCAAGGGCACGCTCTTCACCACGCGCACGGGCGAAATCTCCGTGAAGTGCGAGGCCTTCACCATCCTCGCCAAGGCGCTGCGCCCGCCGCCCGCCAAGTGGCACGGCCTCGAAGACACCGAAATCCGCTACCGCCAGCGCTACCTCGACCTGATGGCCAACGACGACGTGAAGCGCGTCATGCTCCTGCGCAGCCAAGTCATCCGCGAGATTCGCAACTTCCTCCACGGGCGCGGCTACGTGGAAGTGGAGACGCCGATGATGCAGGCCATTCCCGGCGGCGCGGCAGCGCGGCCGTTCAAGACGCACCATAACGCGCTGGGCTGCGACTTCTACCTGCGCATCGCGCTGGAGCTTTACCTCAAGCGCCTGCTCGTGGGCGGCGTGGACAAGGTCTTCGAGATTGGCCGCAACTTCCGCAATGAGGGCCTCTCGCGGAAGCACAACCCGGAGTTCACCATGCTCGAAGCCTACGAGGCGTTCGGTGACTACGAGACGATGATGGACCTCGTGCAAGGCATGGTCTGCCATGTGTCGCAGGAGGTGCTGGACTCGCTCGTCATTGAACACAAGGACGCCGAGGGCAAGTTGACAAAAACCATCAATCTGACGCCGCCGTGGAATCGCGTCCGCTACAAGGACATCGTCCGCGACACCGTGCGCGCCAAGACCGACGGCAAGGTCGCCGACTGGTTCGCCCTCACCCCCGCCGAGCGCCGCACCGTGGCGATTGAAAATCTCAAACTCGAAGGTGAAATCGGCACACAATACGAAGACTTCGAGGTGACCGGCGCGGTCTTCGAGAAGCTCATCGAGCCAACGCTGATTCAGCCCACCTTCGTCACGCACCTGCCCAAGCAACTTGTCCCCCTCGCCAAGCTCTCCCCCGACGACCCGACCACCGTCGAGGTTTTCGAGTGCTGCATCAACGGCCAGGAAATCGCCCCCGCCTACACGGAGCAGAACGATCCCATCGCCCAGCGCGAGGCGCTCGAACACCAAGCCGGCGGCGAGCAACAGAAGCTCGACGAAGACTTCCTCACCGCGCTGGAGCACGGCATGCCCCCGGCCGGTGGCATGGGCATGGGCATTGACCGCCTCTGCATGATGCTCCTCGGCCAGGAAAGCATCCGCGACGTCATCCTCTTCCCGCAGTTGAAGCCGAAGTGAGCCGGCCCGCGCGGCTGTTCGATCGGCTTCGTGCTTCGAGGTGGTTTGCCGGCTGCATTTGGCCCCAAAGAGCTACTGACACCGGCCGAATCCGGTGCATACTCGCGGGCGTCAAAGTCTCGCGATGAAACAACTGTCTTTAACGGCGGCGCTGCTGCCCGCCCTGCTGCTTTCCGCTGTGTCAGTCGGCCTTGCGGCCGCCGCCCAGCCCACCGCTGCTGATCTCGTCTTCTACGAGCAGACGGTGAAGCCGATTTTGGCCGGTGCGTGCTTCGAGTGCCACAGCCACGAGGCGAAGAAGTTCAAGGGCGGTCTCGCGCTGGATTCCGCCGCCGCCATCCTCAAGGGCGGTGACACCGGCCCCGCCGTCGTGCCGGGCAATTTGGAGAAGAGCCTGCTCATCAAGGCCGTGCGCTACACGGACGCGGATTTGCAGATGCCGCCGAAGAACAAGAAGCTTGGGTCCGACCAGATCGCCGCGTTGGAGAAATGGGTGAAGCTCGGTGCGCCGATGCCCGAGGCCACCGGCGAGAAGCAGACGGTGCGGCGCGGGAAGATCACCGACGAAGACCGGCAGTGGTGGGCCTTCGTGCCGGTGCGCAAAACCACGCCGCCCGCGGTCGGCGCGTTGCAGGCCGGGGTGAAGAACCCGATTGACCAGTTCATCCGCGCCAAGCTCGCGGCGAACCAGCTCACGCCCGCACCCGAGACGGACCGCGTCACGCTCGCGCGCCGGGTTCACTTCGACCTCACGGGCCTGCCCCCGACGCCCTTCGAGCTGGACCAGTTTCTCAACGACAAGTCCGGCGATGCCTACGAAAAGCTCGTGGACAAACTGCTCGCCAGCCCGCGCTACGGTGAGAAATGGGCGCGCCACTGGCTCGACCTCGTGCGCTATGCCGAATCCGACGGCTACCGGGCCGACGGCTACCGCCCGTATGCGTGGCAGTTTCGTGATTACGTGGTGAAGTCGCTCAACGCGGACAAGCCCTACGACCAGTTTGTCCGACAGCAACTGGCCGGCGACGAACTCTACTTCAGCACCAAGCCCGAGAACCGCAACCCCGAGCACTTGGTGGCCACCGGTTTCTTCCGCGCGGGCATTTACGAATACAACAACCGCGATGTGCGCGGGCAGTGGCAGCGCATCATCGAGGACATCACGGACACCTCCGCAGACGTTTTCCTGGGCGTGGGCCTGCAATGCGCGCGCTGCCACGACCACAAGTTCGACCCGCTGTTGCAGAAGGATTATTACCGCTTCCAGGCATTCTTCACCCCGCTCCTGCCACGCGAAGACCTGACGCTGGCCACGCCCGCCGAGCGGGTGACTTACGAGGCCAAGCTCGCGAAATGGGAGGCGGCGACCGCCGACATCCGCACCGAGATTGAGTCGCTGCTGGCCCCGGCCCGCAAGAGCACCGAGAGGAGCTCGATTGAGATGTTCGTGGAGGACATCCGCGCGGACATCCTCAAGCCCGTCGCCCAGCGCACGCCGTATGAGCATCAAATCGCGGAGCTGGCTTACCGGCAGGTCGCCAACGAGTTCACCAAGCTCGACACGAAACTGAAGGGTGAGGCCAAGGAACGGGTCATCGCCTTGCGCAAGAAGCTCACCGAATTCGATTCCCTCAAGCCCGCGCCGCTGACCCCTAGCTATGGGGCGACCGATGTCGGCCCCATCGCCCCGCCCACGCTCCTTCCCAAGGGCAAGGACAAGCAGCCGGTCGAGCCGGGCTACTTGAGCGTGTTGGACGAGAAACCCGCCACGGTGAAGCCGTTGGCCAACTCCACCGGCCGCCGCAGCGAACTGGCCCGCTGGCTGACCTCGCCCGAGAATCCGCTCGCCGCACGCGTGATGGTGAACCGCCTCTGGCAGGGCCACTTCGGCCGCGGCCTCGCCGCCAATGCCAGCGACTTCGGCAAGCTCGGCGAGCAGCCGTCGCATCCCGAGCTGCTCGACTGGCTGGCCGCCAAGTTCGTTGAAACGGGCTGGAGCTTGAAGGCAATGCACCGGCTGATGGTCACGAGCGCAACGTATCGGCAGGGCAGTGTTCAGTCTTCAGTATCCAGTGCTCAGTCGGGCGCACGGACGCAAGTGGCTTCACTGAATACTGACTCACTGAACACTGAACACTCACGCACCCGCAGCGTGGATCCCGAGAATCGATTGCTCTGGGCCTTCCCCATTCGCCGCCTGGAAGCCGAGCAAATCCGCGACGCCATCCTCGCCGTCACTGGCGAACTGAAGCTCGAACCCGCCGGTGGCCCGAGCACCGACCAGCTCACGCCGCGCCGCTCGATTTACAGCAAATGGCTCCGCAACGCGCCGGACCCGCTGCTCAATGTCTTCGACCTCGCCGAGCCGTTCCAGAGCGTCGCCCAGCGCAACGTCACGACCACGCCGCCGCAGGCGCTGCTGCTGCTCAACAGCCAGATGATGCTCCGGCACGCGCGCGCCTTCGCCAAGCGGTTGGAGGAGGAGCATCCCAGCAGCGACGAGGACATGGTCAACGCCGCTTATCGCCTCGCCTTCAGCCGTGAACCGAAGACCGCCGAGCGCGCCGCCGCCCTCCAGTTCCTAAACTCACAGAAGGAGCGCCTAGGCGCGAAGTCAGCGCCGACCAGCACAAAGGGCTTTGCTGCCGAGAAGATGCCCTACCGCGACGGCGTCGCCGCAGTCATCTCGCCGGACATGGGCGGCGAAGCGCTGGCGGTGCCCGACAGCCCGAGCTTCCCGGGCGGTGACTTCACCGTCGAGGCGAACATCCTCGCGCGCACCGTGGACACGACCGCCGCCGTCCGCACCATCGTTGCGAAGTGGAGCGGTGACTCCAAGAAGCCCGGCTGGGGCTTCGCCATCACGGGTGCCGCCTCGCGCCGCAAGCCGCAGACGCTGGTGCTCCAAATCATCGGCGTGAAGCAGGACGGCAGCTTCGGCGAGGAGGCCATCTTCTCCGACCAGGTGCTCGCGCTGGCCAAGCCCTACTCCGTCGCTGCCAGCGTGAAGCTCGCCAACGCCAGCGCGCCCGGCGAAGTCACGTTCTACGTGAAGGACCTGTCCAACGACGACGAGCCGATTTCCATCGCGAAGGTGCCGCACAAGATCACCGGCGGCTTCGCCAACCCGCTCGCACTGAACCTCGGCGGTCGCGCCGGCAAGGGCGGCGGCTTCGACGGGATGATTGACGATGTGCGGTTCTCCACCGGCGTGCTGAAGAAGGATGAGCTGCTGCTCGGCGCGGAGGCGTCGGCCAGCGAGTCCACCGTCGGCCTCTGGCAGTTCGAGTCCAAGCCCAGTTCCTACAAGGACGCCTCGAAACACGCCAACGACATCCAGCCCAAGCCCACCGGCGCGAAGGCCACCGCCACCACGCGGGCCAGCGCGATGGCCGACCTCTGCCACGTGCTGCTGAACGCGAACGAGTTTGTGTATGTGGACTAAATCGGGCGGGTTTGACGGAACGCAACGGGCGGAACTACTTTGCCAACGATGCTGAAGACGACCGAAGACTTGCTGACGGCGGATGATTACCGGAATTTGCCGGAGGGTCCGCCGCATTTCCAACTCGTGGAGGGGAAGCTGTATATGACGCCGTCACCGGAATTCTACCATCAGAGCGTTGCAGGGAACATCTACCATCTGCTGCGCTGCTATCTCACCAGCCACCCCGTTGGCAAGGTCGCCATCGCGCCCAGCGACGTGCAACTCGACTTCGTGAACGTCCATCAGCCGGACGTGTATTTCATCTCCAACGAGCGGCTCAAGATCCTCACCAAGCAAGGCCCTGTCGGCGCGCCCGATCTCGTGGTGGAGGTGCTCTCCCGCAGCACGGCCCGGCTGGATAAAGGCCCGAAGCTCCGCGTCTATGCGCGCTCCGGCGTGAAGGAGCTTTGGCTCGTGGACAAGGAGCGCAAGGAAGTCGCGGTCTATCGCTTCGCGGAGGATATCAGTGACCCGGTCGCGACCATTCGCGGCCGGCAAAAGCTCGCAACGCCGCTGCTGCCGGGCTTGAAGCTGGCGCTGGCAGAAATCTTCGAGGACTAACCCATGAAAAAACACGGCTGCAACCAAGTTGACTGGGCGTTGTCCCGCCGCGACTTCCTCTCCAAAACCGGCGCGGGCTTTGGCGCGGTCGCGCTGAGTTCGCTGCTCGCGGAGAACCCGTTGCGCGCCGCGCCCGCCATCGCGCCGCTCGCGAACTACGCCGCGAAGGCCAAGAGCGTTATTTTCCTCTTCATGGAGGGCGGGCCATCGCACCTCGACAGCTTCGACCCGAAGGAGGCCTTGAAGAAGCATGCGGGCAAGCCCCTACCGCCGAGCTTCACCAAGGGCCTCATCACCGCGATGGGCGAAATCAACTCGCCCATCTTCCCCGACCAGCGGAAGTGGCAGCAATACGGCCAGGCCGGCCTCTGGATTTCCGATTGGTGCAAACACGTCGCCGAGTGCGCCGACGACATCGCCGTGCTGCGCTCCTGTTGGGCGAACGGCATCGTCCACTCCAACGGCGTCTGCCAGATGAACACCGGCTCCATCCTCGCGGGCCGGCCCTCGCTGGGCGCGTGGGTAAGCTACGGCCTGGGCACGCAGAACCAAAACCTGCCCGCGTTCGTGGTGATGCAGGACAGCAACAGCACCGTCACCAACGGCCCGCGCAACTGGGGTGCCGGCTTCATGCCGGCCGTCTATCAGGGCACGCGCATCCTCCCTGGCAACGAACCCATCGCGAACCTCAACACGCCCGAGGGCGTCAGCGACGAGCAGCAGCGCGGCAAGCTCGACTTCCTCAACGCCGTCAACCGCCAGCACGCCACCGCCCGCCCGCAGCAGTCGGAACTCGACGCCCGCATCGCCGCCTACGAACTGGCCTTCCGCATGCAGGCCGAGGCACCGGACGCGGTGGACCTCTCGAAGGAGACTGAGGCCACCAAGAAGCTCTACGGCATGGATGACTCGGTCGCCGCGCCGTTTGGCCGCATGTGCCTGCTCTCGCGCCGGCTCGTCGAGCGTGGCGTCCGCTTCGTGCAGCTCTACAGCGGCGCGGGCAGCAAGTGGGACGCGCACAGCGGCATCGAGAAAAACCACGGCGACCGCTTCCGCGAGACCGACCAGCCCGTGGCCGGCCTGTTGAAGGACTTGAAGTCGCGCGGCCTGCTGGACTCGACGCTCGTCATCTGGGGCGGCGAATTTGGCCGCACGCCGATGAGCGAAAAGGGCAACGGCCGGGACCACAACCCGACCGGCTTCACCATGTGGATGGCCGGCGGCGGCGTGAAGGGCGGCCAGGTCATCGGCACGACCGACGAGTTCGGCCTCTACGCCGTCGAGGACCGCCTGCACGTCCACGACCTGCACGCGACGATTCTCCACCTGCTCGGCATCAACCACGAAAACCTGGTTTACAGCTACAAGGGCCGGCCCGAGCGCGCGACGATGAACGAGGGTGAGATTTACCGGAAGATTACTGGCTGAGTAATGCACCGCTTCACTCAGCCGCTCGCTCTGTTTCTCGCTTTGTTGGCCGGGCCTCTGCAACTAGACGCAGCCGATTCCTTTGAGTCGACCCGCGCGGCGTTCCTCAAACTCCTCGACCGCCCACGCGTCGAGCTGGCTTCCGAGGTCAGACCTCCCGCCGGCACAAATGGCCTCCGGGTGACACAGTTCTCCTTCGCATCCGAAACGGGTGTGCGGGTGCCGGGCCTGCTCGTGAAACGTCCGGACAAGGATGATCGCCGGCCGGTGGTCATCGTCCTGCACGGCACCGGCTCGAACAAGGAAGCCCAGTTGCCCATGCTGAGCGATTTCGCCAAGCGCGGCTTCCTCGCGGTGGCGATTGACGGACGGCACCACGGCGCACGCACCAAGGCGGGCAGCGCTTCTGCGGAGTATCACGAGGCGATTCTCAACGCGTGGTTCGGCAGCAAAAAACTTCCATTCCTCTACGACACGGCCTGGGACGTGATGCGGCTGGTGGATTATCTCGGCACGCGCGACGACGTGGACGCCACCCGCATCGGCCTCATCGGCTTCTCGAAAGGCGGGATGGAAGGCTACCTCGCCGCCGCTGCCGACCCGCGCATCGCGGTCGTCGTGCCGTGCATCGGCGTGCAGAGCTTCAAATGGGCGTTGGAGAACGAGAGCTGGCGTTCGCGCGTGGACACCTTCAAGCCCGCCATTGAAGCCGCCGCGAAGGACGAAGGCGAAGTGGTGAACGCCGCGTTCGTTCGCCGCTTCTACGACCGCGTGGTCCCCGGCATCTACGGCCAGTTCGACGGGCCGGCAATGCTCCCGCTCATCGCGCCGCGCCCGCTGCTGGTCATCAACGGTGATGCCGACCCGCGCACGCCATTGCCTGGCCTGAACGAGTGCTTCGCGGCCGCACGCACGGCTTACCGGGCAGCGGACGCGGAGCCGAAGCTGCAAGTCATTCTCCAGCCGCAAACTGGCCACAAGGTAACCATCGAGGCGCGTCAGGCGGCGGTAGATTGGTTCGTGAAGTGGCTGCGGCCGTAGCGGAGCGCGGCATTCATGCCGCAGAAGTCCGGACAGGATGAACGCTTCCGAAAGTCCTCGGGCGCTCGCACGTTTCTGCGGCCTGAAGGCCCCGCTCCTTTCGCTCCTACGACACGGGCACCAGGTTCTCCGCCACGTTCGTCCGATACGCCTTCACCGCTGGAATCACTCCGGCCAGTGCGCTTAGGCCAATCATCGCCGCCGGTGCCCACGCGAGGATCGGGTGCCACGCGAAGGCGTCGAGCACCACGCCGGTCTCGGTGCGGATGATGTGAGCCGCCACGGTCGTGATGCCCAGATATACCGCGAACGCCGCGATCATGCCCAGCACCGCGATGGCCGCGCACTCCAGCACCACCGCGAGGAAGATGGTGTGCGCTCGCGCGCCGAGCGCCCGCAGGATGGCGATGTCACGACGGCGCTCGTTCATCGAGTTGTAGATGCTCGCCAGCACCGAACCGGTCGCGACGGCCGCGACGAGCCAAACGACGAGTTCCAGCACCTTGTCGAACCACGCGATTTTGCCGAACAGCTCGGCGACCACCTGCGCGATGGGCCACGCGAACGTGAGCCGGTTGCCCTGCTTGTTATACATCAGCTCCAGCCCGCGCCCGGCGATGGGGTTCTTGAGCTTCACGAGCACGGCGCTGATTTCGGCGGCGCTCTTGGCGTCGTGGCCCTTCATGTTCTGGATACCTTCGAGCGGAATCCAGATGACACGGTCGGCGGGCGTGTTCGACGGCTCCAAGATGCCGATGACGACGTAGAGTTCGTCGTGCTTCTGCTTCTCGTCGAAGTTCAGCCCGTGATACGGATGAAACTTGTCGCCCACCTTGAGCTTCAACTGCCGCGCCGCGAAGCTGCCGAGCACCGCTTCCATGTAGCCGGCGGCAAACTCCTCGCCTTCCGCGACGCGATACTTGCGACCGGGTGCGTGCTCGACTGTGAAGAGGTTGGTCGTGGTGCCGACGAGCCGGTAGCCGTGGTAGTTGTCACCGACGGCAATGGGCAGGGCGAGCGCGACGGCAGCGTTCTTCGCGATGTCTTCGTAATCGGTCCAGGGCAGATTTCCCGGTGAGGCTTCGAGATGGAAAATCGCGTTGAGCACGAGCTGGAGCTTCGCGCTGCGCGCGCCGAGCACCGCGTCGAAGCCCGCATTCTGCTTGGTGAACGCGTCGTTGGACTGCGTCTTCACCACCCATACCGCCATGAGCAGCCCGCCCGCGAGCGCGATGGAAGCCGCCGTCACCACCGTGGAGAGGAGGTGCTGGCGGAGCGACTTGGCGACGATGAGCGGAAGCGTCATGACACAGGTTGCTCCGCCGCGCGGTTCAGCTTGTGCAACTCCTGCACCGCATCGAACTGCCCCAGCACCTCGCGGTCGTGGCTCACGAGCAGGAGCGCCGCGCCGTTCTCACGGCAGGCTTCGCGGATGAGCTTGAGCGACTCGCGGGCGTTTGTGTGGTCGAGATTGCCAGTCGGTTCATCGGCGAGGACGAGCTTGGGACGGTTCGCGAGCGCGCGGGCGACGGCCACGCGCTGCTGCTGGCCGGTGGAGAGTTGGCGCGGCAGGTGATTCAGCTTCGCGTCCAGCCCTACGCGCTTGAGCAGCGCCTTCGCAAACTCGCGGTCCGCGCCTGGGCCGAAGCTCATGCCCAGCAGCACGTTCTCCAGCGCAGTGTAGCCTTGGAGCAGATTGAAGGTCTGGAAGATGTAGCCAATCGTCGTCGCGCGCACGCGGTCGCGGGCGGACTCGCGCAGGCCGGCCAGCTCCAGGCCGTTGAGTTTGATGGAGCCGGTGTCCGGCGCGAGGATGCCGGCGATGAGGTTGAGGAAGGTCGTCTTGCCCGAGCCGCTCTCACCGCTCAACGCCACCTGCGCCTGCGTATCCAGCTTAAATTCTGGGACGTCAACGACTACATTCGCCCCGCCATCGGGCGCTGCGTAAGCCTTTTTAAGATTGCTGATTTCCAGCAGGGGCATGGCAAATGACAGAGGAATTAGGCCCGAATGGGAATCACTTGTCCCTTACCACGCGCGTGTCGCACATGTGATCGTGCAGCGAGCGCTTTTGGTCATCAAAGCCGGCGATGATGTAACCGATGTAGCAGACCGCACCGCTGAGGATTTCCGCGAAGGCACGGCCACAGGCGCGGCCGTATGTGAGTTTGCTGCCGTCCGCGCGGATGACTTTGAGGCCACAGGCTTTCTTGCCCAGCGTGGTGCCCCAAGTTCCCACCGCGATGGTGTTGTAGAGGACTGAAAGCACCATGGCGACGAGCTGGATGACAATTTGAACGACCGGAATCATCATTCCCATGTCTCCGCGCTTCTGCGTGAAACCTCCCATGGCAACCATGCTAATCACCAGCAGGATGCCAATCGGGATGCCGATGACCAAGCCATCGAGCATCTTGGCACAAACCCGAATCCAGAAGCCCGCGTAGAGCACATCGGCCGCCGGGGTGAAGGCCAGCGCTTGCGCGCTCACCGGGGTCACCCCGGACTCGGGCGCGGCGGGGGGCATCGTCCCGCCGCTTACCGTGCGATAGGGCTGCCAGTTCGCCAGGCCCTCGCGCCAGACAAGTGTATCGCCGGTGACGACCCCGTCCTTGATGAGGCCCTGCATTTGGTCCTCGGTGACCGGCCCTTGTTGTTGCGAGCCGACGGCGTAATACCAAGTCATGATCGGTGGTGGTTCAAATCTGCGCCTCGTCTGCCAGACGCGCCGGGCAAAGCCAAGCTTTTCTTCCCGCTTGCGTCCGCAGGCAGCTTCGTTGAAACCACTGGGATGCACCGCCGTCGCTTCGTTGCCACCACCGCACTGGCCGCTGCCTCGCCCGTTCTATCACCCTTGGCCGCCGCGCCAGAACACGCGCTGGGCAGCTTCGACCGGGAGGTGACGGAGTTCATGGCCGCCCGGAAAATTCCCGGCGGGGCGCTCGCGGTGGTGAAGGATGGGCGACTGGTCCATGCGCGTGGATTTGGCTGGGCGGACGTGGAGCGGCGGACGCCAGTGGAGGCGACTACGCTCTTTCGCATCGCCAGCATCTCCAAGCCCGTCACGGGCGTCGCGATGTTGCAACTCGTCGAGCGCGGTAAACTCACGCTCGACACGCGCGTGCGCGACCTGCTGCCGCACCAAGCAGTAGTTCCGCCCGGCGGCAAAACTGACCCGCGCTGGAAGCAGATCACGGTGCGCCACTGCCTCCAACACACCGGAGGCTGGGACCGCGACAAGGGCTTCGACCCCATGTTCCGCGCGCGCCAAATCGCCACCGCAACGGGCACGCCAGCTCCGGCCAGCGCGGATGCCGTCGTCAAGTTCATGCTCGGCCAACCGCTCGATTTCGATCCCGGCACACGCTACGCCTACTCGAACTTCGGCTACTGTGTGCTGGGCCAGATTATCGAGCATGTCACCGGCCAGTCCTATGAAACCTTCGTGAAAGCCAGCGTGCTGACCCCGTGCGGCATCAAGTCCATGCGCCTCGGACGCACGCTGGCAGCGCACCGGGCCGAGCGCGAGACGCGCTACTACACGCTGGACAACGCCACCGCCGACAGCCTCTTCCCCGGCACGGCCACGAAGGTGCCGTGGCCTTACGGTGGGTTCCATCTGGAGGCGATGGATGCGCACGGCGGCTGGCTGGGGAGCGCCGTGGACTTGGCGCGCTTCGCCGCGGCGCTCCGTGATCCAGCGAAGTGCCCACTGCTCAAGGCGGACTCGTGGAGGGAACTGCACGCCGCTCCGCCTGCGCCGGTGTCGCGCAACGATGATGGGGCGCTGAAGGAAGTCTTTTACACCTGCGGCTGGCAGGCGCGTTCCATCGTCGGTCGGGCCGGCATGGCGAACTACTGGCACACCGGCAGCCTGCCCGGCACGCGCACCCTGCTGGTGCGTCGCTGGGACGGACTCGCATGGGCCGCGCTCTTCAACCAGCGGCAGGAGATTCCCAATTTGCCTGACGCCGCCATTGACGCGGCCATGCACAAGGCGGCTGCGGCGGTGAAGGAGTGGCCCAAGGAGGATTTGTTTCCCAAGTTTGCGGTGTAAACAGCAGACGTGCAGCGAACCTGCTGGGCGCCAAGGCAGCCGTGGTGGGCAGGGCGCCGCAACGTCAGGGCTTCGGCTTCTCGATGAGCACCACGGGGCGCAGGATGCCGCCCAGGGAAAGGTCCGTGATGCGGGTGTGGTCCACGCGCAGCGCGAGGACGTTTTCGCCGGGCTTCACGGCGGAGGTCACATCCACCTCGAAGGGCGTTCGCGACTTGCCGAGGCCTTCGCGCGCGGGCTTGGCCGGCGGCGTGACGGCGACCGCAGGCGTCGCGGGGGCGGCGGGCTTGGCTGGCGGAGCCGCAACCGCGCCCTTCTTGGGTGCCTTGGGGGCCACAACGGGCGCAACGACTTCGATCTTCTTGCCGTTCACATAAACTTCGCTCGCCCCATCCACTTCGCCGAAGAAGAGCGCGAGGTCGGCGTGCTTCGGCGGCACGGTGAAGCGCGTGCGATACCACAGCACGCTGTTCTTGTCGTGTCCTTGGGCATCCAGCGTGATGTTGTGCGTGGCGACCAGCGGCCAGGCCGTGTCCGCGAAATCGGCGCGGTGAAAGCCGCGCTCGTTGCCGGTGTCCTCCGCATCGAAGGTAAAGCGCCAGCGGTCGGGCAGCACCTGGACCAGACGATTCGGCACGGCCGTGGCAGCCGCGCCCTGGCGGATGGGCTTGCTGAGAAAGCGTTCGAGATAGGCCGTGGCGTATTCAGGATTGGCCCCGCCCCTGGCCACCACGCCCTTCATGCGGGCGTAGGTCGCGTCGTATTCGCGCAGCGCGGCGGCGAAATCCCCGCGGTTCATGTCGTCGCTCATGGTGCGATAGGCGCGCGCGCTGCGCAGGCCCTCGGCGTGCAAGGCAACGCGTTGCTCGGAAACGGCGTCACCCTTGGCGGCGGCGGCGGCCTTGGCCAGCAAACCTTCGCATTGGGTCAGGAACTCGGGGGTGTAAATCTGCGCGAGGCCAAAGAAGCTGCCGGCGTGCGTCTTGGACTGCTGTTGCGCGGCGTCGAGCCCCATCCAATAACCCTTCATGTGAGGGCCGGCCTTGGGCCCATAGAACCTCACCCAGTAATCCTCCATGATGGCCTTGGAATTCGCCTGCGGGTCGTAGGCGAGCCGGAGGCTGAGGTAGATTTGCGGGCCGTAGATGTGCCAGTTGGAGAGGACCTCGATGGTCATGTAGGTCAGGCCCTTCGCCGCGAGATAAGGGAATTCCTTTTCGCAAGCGCTGAACTTGAACATCGGGAGCGTGCCGTCCGCGAGGTTATACATGTAGTTGTAATAGCCGATGCGCTTGGCCACGGAGGCCCAACCGTCGGTCATGCTCACCTGCTGCTCCCGGGAGGTGCAACCCGGATGGCCCACCGGATGCAGGCGGCAGTAGCGGATGGGGGCGATCATCGCGCAGAGGTTGGGGGCGAGCATGCGCTTCACCGTGGGCGGCTGCGTGTAGTCCGCGTAGCAGTAGAAACTCAGGACGGCATCCGGATGCTTCGGACCGACGAGGCGCGCGACGGCGTCGAAGAAATCCACGTAACGGTTCGAGACGGAAGGCGTGCCGCTGGAGGGCTCGATGGCCTTCGGATCGTCCTGCGCCTTGCAGGTGGAGCACTGGCAATAACCACGACCATCGGTGGGCGAGAGCGATGGGTGCCGGGTGCCGCGCTCAATGGCGGCCACGACGTTTCCGGCGAAGTGGGCGCGCAAGCCGGGGTTCGAAGTGCAAATCCAACCACCAGCCTTGCGCTGGCCGTCCGTGCCCATCGCGAAATACTCCGGATGCTCGGCAAACGTCGCCGTGGAAACATAGTTGCCCCATGAATGCGAGTGGCCGAAGGACTCCCCGCCCGCGCCGTTCCAGACCTTCCACAAGCGCGCATTCCAGGAAGGCCCCTTGGGATTGCGCCACAGCAGGCCGGGCTTCTCGGTGATGGTCACCGGCTTGACGGAAAGCGTGGCCGTCCGCGGGAAAACTTCGCCGAGCGGGCCATCCATGAGGTAGCGGCAGCCCAGTTCTTCGAGGAAGCGGCAGACGGCCTTGACGGTGGCCTCCGGGGTTTGCCCGGCGATGAGCACGCGCTGGCCATCCACGACGATCCGGATGCCTTCGTGGCTGGGGCTGGTGATGTCGTCCAGCTTGAGGCCTGCGGCCAGCGCGGCCTTGCCGACATAGATGGCCGGCGTCCCGGCCGGTGCCTTGTCGGACACCGGAAGTTCCGCGTCGGTAATCTTCTTCACCCATTCGCCCAGCACCCGGACCGCCAGGGCCTCGTCAGTCTCCACTCCGGGCTTAGCCTTGACGGCTTTGCCTTTCACCGGCGCGGGCGCGGGCGCAGGAGGCGGGACACTGGTGACGATGGTGGCAATCGCTTTGCCGTCCCGCACCAAATCCAGCGCGAACCCGGGGCTGGCGGACAGAAGGAGCAAGGCCAAAAGCGAGGCGTGGCGGGCGCAGGCGAAAGCAGCTTGCATGGTAGCGGTTCTCGACGCGGAACCGGGGGCCAGCCTTCAGGTGGAATCGCACCTTGCCCTCCCACCAGCGACACGGACGCAAGCTGTCCGCGCATCTGGACACTATCCCGGGGCGCGGCCTTCAGGCCGCTTCACCGTCCGAGTGGACAAAGGCAAAACATGAGTCGGTTGACTGCTGGCAGTGAAGCGGCGCAAACGCCGCGCCCCTGCCCTTTCCGCTGGGAAGCTCAGCCGCTCCTCGTTAGCCTCACAATGTTTCGCATGAACCAACGCCGCGTCGTATCCCTGCTGCCCAGCGCCACCGAGATTGTCTGCGCGCTGGGTTGCGGCGGGCAACTGGTCGGACGCTCCCACGAATGCGATTATCCGAATTCCATCACCAGCCTGCCCGTTTGCACGGAATCAGTCGTGCCTGCCACCGGCACGAGCCGGGAGATTGATGACCAGATCAAGCAGCTCCGCCGCACCGGCCTCGCGATCTACCACCTCAACACC
This sequence comes from Akkermansia muciniphila, assembly GCA_945874145.1. Taxonomy (GTDB): domain Bacteria; phylum Verrucomicrobiota; class Verrucomicrobiia; order Limisphaerales; family SXTU01; genus SXTU01. The sequence continues at coordinate 9,766 of CAMCFN010000065.1, read as the reverse complement.
CGCCAGTTGCAGGAACTGCGGCCCGACGTGATTCTCACCCAGGCCCAGTGCGATGTCTGCGCGTTGAGCGAAGCGGAAGTGACCAAAGCCCTCGGCGGCTGGACTGGGCCCCTGCCCCAGATCATCTCGCTCAGCCCGCACCGGCTGGCGGATGTGTGGGAGGACATCCGGCGTGTGGCGGCGGTCTTGAACGTCGCGGACACCGGCCGGGAGGTGCTGCGTGCGCTGAAGACCCGTTGCGTGGACGTGATTGAAAAGACCTGCCTGGTCTCCCGCCCCACCGTCGCCTGCCTCGAATGGATCGACCCGCTCATGGGCGCGGGCAACTGGGTGCCCGAGCTGGTGGACCTTGCCGGCGGCAAGAACCTGTTCGGCGAGGCGGGCAAGCACACCGGCTACCTGAGCTGGGACCAGCTCCAGAGCGCGAACCCGGACGTCATCATCGCCCTGCCCTGCGGCTTCGACCTGCGCCGCACTGCGGCAGAGCTGCCCGCGCTCACGAAAAGCCCCGGCTGGACGGAGTTGAAAGCCGTGCGCACGGGGCGGGTGTTCCTTGCCGATGGCAACGCCTGTTTCAACCGCCCCGGACCGCGGCTGGTGGAATCGCTGGAAACCTTCGCGGAGATTCTGCACCCGAGGCAGTTCGCCTTCGGTCACCGGAACAAGTATTGGGCCCCGGCCGCAAGTTGAACGCCGGCCGCGCTGTGAACAACTTTGCGTTGCGCGGGTCCGGCCCGCTCCGCAGCCTTCGCGCGTGGCAAAACCGGTTTTGGGAAGAGGCTTGGGCGACCTGCTCAAGGACAGCAATGGCGCGAACAGCACGCGGGCCACGCTGACCGCTGCCGCTTCGCAGACCGCGCCCTTGAGCGAAGGGATGACGACGCTGGTGCGAGGCCAGCAGCCCTCCCCCGATGGTGCCTCCACTCCAGCCAGCCACGACTGCCGCACCCTCCGCCTCACCCTGCTCGGTGCCGATGCGGTGCTGACGAGTGGCGCACTGCTCTACAGCCTCCGCCAGCACGCCGTGGACACCACCACACTGGCGGTGTGCGCGCTGACAGTGCTGCTCGGCGCCTGGCTGGGCTGGTGCGGCCTGCGGTTGAACGCCCCGCGCGAGCTAGCAGCCCGCTTCCCAGACCCACGGTTTTAAGGCCGGTTCAGCCACCGGACACAATGTAGCTTCCGAACCTGCCAAGGGCAGCGCCCGTTCCAGCGGCGCGAACGTCGCGCGCCAAGGCTGCCACTTCTGACTTTTGCCTTCCGGGCCGCGCGGTCATGCTCTCCTCAATGTCACTGGCACCGTTCATCGCCTTGATTGGCGTGCTCGGCTTTGCGGCGGCCAGCTTTTTCTTCGCCCTGGCGGAGACGGCGCTGTTCTCGCTCGGGCAGTGGCGTGCCCGGCAGCTTGCCGAACGCTCGGCCACCGGCCGAGCGGTCGTAGCGTTGTTGGAGGCCCCGCAGGATCTCCTCGCCACCATCGTGCTGGGCAACACGCTGGCGAACACCGCGCTGGTGGCGCTCACCTTGTGGATGAGCCTCGAGGTCAAAGGCGGCCACCTCGGCCTGACCTTGGCCGGCACGTTTGTGCTCATCCTGCTTGGGTGCGAGGTAGTGCCGAAAACGCTCGCGGTGCGGATGCCGGAGGCTTGGGCGCTGCGCGTGGCGGAACCGATGACGTGGCTGGTGCGCCTCACCCGGCCGCTCCGGCAGATCGCGCAGCGGTTGAACGAAACCCTTTTGCGGGTCGCGATCCCCAAGACGTTCCAGCCCCAGCCCACGCTGACGGAGGCGGATTACAAGGAGCTGATCGAACTCGCCTTTCAGCAGGGCACGCTCGCGGCTTCCGAGAAGGAAATCATCCTTCAGATTGTCCAACTGGACCGTCGCACGGCGCGAGAGGTGATGCGCCCGCGCGCGCGGATGGCCTGCATCCCGGACGATCTGTCATTGGAGGACATGCTGGCCGCCGCCCGCCGGCTCGGGCACGAGCGATTGCCGATGTTTGATCAATCGCCGGACACGATTGTCGGCATTCTCAACTGCCGCGCGCTGCTGCTGGACCCGCAGGTGGATCTGGCGGAGGTGATTGAGTTTCCCTCGTTCGTGCCGGAGAGCATGAACCTGCTGCAGTTGCTGGTGAGCCTGCAACGGCAGCGGCGCGGGCTGGCCATCGTGCTGGATGAGTTTGGTTCCGCCGCCGGCTTGGTGACGATGGAGGACATCCTCGAGGCAATGGTGGGCGAGATCCGCAGCGAAGCGGAAGCCCCGGGCTTTGTGATGGAAACGTTGGGCTCCGGCCGCTGGCGGGTGAACGGCACGATGCGCGTGGAGGATTTCCGCCGGGAGTATCCAGAGTTGGAGGAGTTGCCGGGCGTGGACACGATGGGCGGCCTGCTGGTGGCGCTGCTGGAGGTGGTGCCTGCGACCGGGGAGTCGGCCGGCTTTGGCGGCGTGCGGCTGACGGCCCACGCGACCGATGAACGGCGCGTGCGCGAAGTGCTCGTCGAGCGGGTGAGCGGCACGGAGAAAGGCGCGGCGGCATGATCTGGATCCCCTTCCTCTTGCTGATGGGATTGTGCCTCTTCGTGTCCTTCCTGCTCTCCGGGATGGAAGCCGGGGTGCTGGCCCTCAACCGGCTGCGCATCCGCAATCTCATGCGCAAAGGCGGGCGGCGCGCACGGTTGCTGCACGGCTGGCTGGAGCAGCCGGAGAACTTCCTGTGGACCATCCTGGTGGGGAACACGTTGGCGAACTTCGTGGGCGGCGGGCTGGCGATCTACGTGCTGCACGGAATCTTCCCGGACTCGCCCGGCTGGTTCGCCGGCTGGACGCTGTTGCTGGCGCTGCTGTTTTACGTCGCGTGCGAGCTGCTGCCGAAGATGCTGTTCGGCCGGTATCCGAACCGCCTCACGCTGCTCGTCGCGCCGCTGTTTCGCGGGCTGCACTTCGCGCTGCGGCCGCTGGTGAGCATCACCACGATGCTCGGCGAAGGCCTGCTGCGCTGGACCGGGGGCCGGGTGTTCACGGGCAACATGTTTGCAAACCGCGATGAACTGCGCCGGTTGATGCAGGAATCCGCGCAGAGCATGACCAGCGAGGAGCGGGTGATGATCAACCGGGTGCTCGACCTGCAAAACCTGACCGTGCGGTCAATCGCCGTGCCGTGGGACAAGGTCGTGCGCGTGGAAACCACGACCCCGATGAAAGACGTGATGGGCTTGTTCAAGGCGCGGCAGTTCACGCGGATGCCCGTGTGCGAAACGCGCGGCGGAAGGACCCGGGTAGCGGGCGTGCTGAGCCTGCGGCGGCTGCTGTTCCAAGCGGAAGTGGACGAAAGCAAGCTGGCGACGGATTACCTGCAACCGGCGCTCTACCTCGACGAGCAACTGCGGCTCGAAGACGCGCTGCGTGCGATGCAGCGCAGCGGCCAGCGGCTGGGCATCGTGCTCGCGCGGGACCGGAGCGAGCTGGGCGTGGTGAGCTTGGAGGACATTTTGAAGGCCGTCTTCGGGGAGGTGAGCCTGTGACGCTTGAGGTGTTCCTGCTCGTCGCCTTGAAAGTGCTGGCCGTGCTGGTGCTGGTGGGCATCAACGGCTTCTTCGTCGCCGCCGAGTTCGCGCTGGTCAAGGTGCGTGACACGCAGCTCCAGCCGCTCATCGCGCAGGGCAACCGCCGCGCGCGCATGGCGCAGCACATCCTGCACAACCTCGATGCCTACTTGAGCGCGGCACAGCTCGGCATCACGCTGGCCAGTCTCGCCTTGGGCTGGATTGGCGAGCCGATTTTCGAGGCGCTGCTGCAACCAGTTTTCGGCTGGCTCGGCTGGACGGGTGAGGAGTGGCACCGCGTCCGCGACACCATTGCGTTCGCTGTCGGCTTTTCCGTGATCACCTTCCTACACATCGTCGTCGGGGAACAGGCCCCGAAGTCGCTGGCCATCAAACAGCCGCTGATCGGCGCACTCTGGGTGGCGTATCCGTTGCGGTGGTTCTACATCCTCGCCTTCCCGTTCATCTGGATGCTGAACCACAGCGCCCTGTGGCTGCTGCGGCAGCTCGGCATCCCGGCAACCTCCGAACATGCGGGGACGCACTCGGAGGAAGAATTGCGCCTGATGTTTGACGCCTCCCAACGCCACGCCGGCGGCTCACAACTCGGGCGGGAAATTGTCCTCAACGCGCTGGACCTCCGCCGTCGCGTGGTCCGCGAGGTGATGCGGCCCCGCACGGACATCACGGCCCTCGACACGCGCGCGAGCATCGCCGCTTGCCTGGAGGTGGCGGAGAAGACGCGTTACTCACGCTTTCCGCTGTGCGAAGGCGGGGATGTGGATCGCATCCTCGGCGTGGTCCACATCAAGGATCTTTACGCGATGCGGCTCAAGGCGCGCAGCGGCGCGGACCTGGCGACGGTGGCGCGAAAGGTGATCTACGTGCCGCCCACGGCGCGGCTGGAGCGGCTGCTGCAAAGGTTGATTGACCGCAGATCCCACATGGCCGTGGCCGTGGACGAATACGGCGGCACCCTCGGGCTGGTCACGCTGGAGAACATCATCGAGGAGCTGGTCGGGCAAATTCAGGATGAGTTTGATCAGGAGAAGCCGCTGTTGCGCAAGCTCGGCGAGGAAATCTGGGAAGTGGACGGCGCGCTGCCGCTGCATGAGCTCGAAGAACTGGTCGGCGAGCAACTCGCCGAGGAGGAAATCACCTCCACCAGCGGTTTCGTCACGCACCGGCTGGGCGGTTTCCCGAAGGAGGGCGACGTGGTGCGACTCACCAGCTTCACCCTGCGTGTTGAGACCACAGACGGGAAACGGGTGGCGCAGTTGCGGCTGGAACGCCGCCCGGATTCGGCCACGTAACGCGTTTACTTCTGGTTGCTCCGAGGCTCCTGCACCTTCCAGAAGTCTTCAGCCGTCGGCACCCGCGCCCAGCCGCCTTCGGGCATGGTGTAGCCGATATGCCGGAGCTTGGGCAACTGACGGAGGGAATCGAGATTTCGGGAACCGACCGGCAGGAGCAGCCCTTCGAGCTGCCGGCAATCCGCCAGCGGGGTGAAGTCAACGATGTTGGTGCAGCCTTCCAATTGCAGAAACCGCAACGGCATCCCGCGCAGCACCGCGAGATCGGCAATGCGGGAGTGGGAGAGGTTCAGTTGGTTGAGCGGCATCCCTTGCAGGGCGATGAAATTCGTGGCGCGGGTGCGTGCGAGGTCGAGCCGCAGCAGGGACAGGCCCCGCAACGGAGCCAGGTTAGCGACTTTCGTGTTGCTCGCATCCAGGCTGTGGAGGGGCATCAGCCGGAGGGGCTCAAGATCGGCGATCTGAGATTCGGCAATGTGCAACCGGGTCAAAGGCGCACCCCGGAAGGGCGAGAGGTCATTGAAGTCAGGCTGGTCCACCGTCAGGGTCAGCCCGCCGCCTTCGCGCTTCAAGGTGGCGTTTAGCCCGATTTTCTGGACCAGCGTCCGCCACGACTCCAGCACGGCCGGGCCGGACCGGTTCTCGCGGGTGGCCATGGCGATGGCCTCGGCCGCGCGTTGTTGACGGGCCATGTTGATACGCAACTCCGCCAGGCTCTCAGGCTTTAACGTGCCGTGGCCGGCATTCTCGGCGAGCAGTTTTTCACACAGCCGCAGATTGCGCTCGGCGTGAGGCAATTGCAGCTCCGTGTCCAGCTCCATGGCCTGCAGGTAGGCGTCGCGGGCGTCGGCCAACTGGAGGAGGGACTGGTAGATGTTGCCTTTCAGGGCGTAAAACCGGGGATCATCCGGCTGCAACGAGATGGCGTAATTGAGCTTGGCCAGGGCTTGGCCGAATTTAAGTGCATCCACCAGCGACTTGGCTTCGCCATAAAAGGTCGGGGCGGTTTCCTTCAGCTCGGCCAGCGTCTTGGTCACCTTGTTGGTGAAGTGGGCCGCCAGCCCCACCATCATGCTCAAGGCGATGACCACGAGGATGACCTCCGTCCGGTGCCGGCCAATGAGCAGCAACAGGAGCCGCAAGGCGTTGGCATGCTCCGCCGAGGTGGCGAAGCCCGCCTGATAAGAGGCGATGTCCTGCTGGAGCGCCGCCACGGTCTGATAGCGCTTCTCCCGGTCCCGCCGCAGCGCCTGCATGGCCACGGCGGAAAGGGCCGTGGGCACCCGCCGATCCGGGCAATGTGACAGGCTGGTCGGTGGCAGTGGGTCTTCCACCTTCAGGGTTTGCGTGATGCGCGAGATCCGGGTGTTGCGGGGATTGTAACTGGTGGGCGGATGAATGGCCCCGGAAGCCACCCGCGTGAGCACTTCGTTGATCGTCTCGCCGGCCACGGGTGGGTGAAGGGTGAGGATGGTGTAGAGGATGGCCCCGAGCGCATAGATGTCGGTGCGCTCATCAATGTCCTCCACACGGCCTTCCGCCTGCTCGGGGGCCATGTAGCGCGGCGTGCCCTTCACCTGACCGGTGAGGGTTTTGAAGCTGTCCGCCGTCGACAGGTTTGGGACCACCTCCTCGGTTTGGGTCGGAACTTCATAGGCATCGCTCTGCTGCAATCGCTTGGCCAGCCCCCAGTCCATAACGAAGGCTTCGCCGAACTCGCCCACCATGATGTTGTCCGGCTTCAAGTCCCTGTGGACCACCCCTCGGGAATGCGCGAACGCCACGGCGTCAGAAACTTTCTGAAAGATCGTCAGCAGCGTCCGCAGGGGATATTTCGCCAGCGTCGGCTCGTCTTTCTGCTGCAATTTCTCCAACACCTCGCTGAGGGTGACGCCTTCCACCAACCGCATCGTGTAATACACCACGCCATCGGCCGTCACGCCCAGCTCGTGGAGCGGCACGATGTTCGGGTGTTCCAATTGCCCCGTGATCCGCGCCTCAGTGATCAACCGATGGACGTGCTCATCCGAGGCCTCCGCGCCGGTGAGGATCACCTTGACCGCGACCGTCCGCTGGATGGCGTTGTCCCGCGCGGAGAGAATCGCCCCCATGCCCCCCTGTGCGATCATGCGCCCCAGCTCGTAGGCTGAGGGGGACAGGGACGCTCCACTGGGCCGCTGGCCAGTCGGGTCTTGCGCCATGCGTTCGGCCAAAAACTGAGCCAGCGCCGAGGCGGAGTTTCGATGAGCTGTCTCCAACGAAGTTTTCAAGCGAGCCAAGGACGCCTCCCGGGGGGGGGGCGCGACGGATGCAACCGTCTTGTCCTGTGGCTCGCTCATGGGTGTTGAAGATAGGAGCCTGCCTTTGTCAGACAAGCGGTGAAATCCCTGATACGCCCCTCGTGTTATCCCTCAGGGAGTGCCGTTGCGCGCAGAATCCCAGCGCTCGAAACCATGGCTGTGCGCGCGATGTTTGCATTGCTTCACCGTCCGAACCTCCTTTGGATCATCGCTCCGTTATCCTGAGTTTGGCTGGTGAAGCGGCCTAAAGGCCCCCCAACGGCTGGGTCAAGCCACACCCGCAGCCACAAGCCAGACAGGCCAAGCTTTTGCTCATCCGCGCCGGCTGCTCTAATCCGCGCGTGGCCACTCTGCACATCGAAACCGTTCAATCACTCGAAGCCCCCGAGTTGATGCTGTATCGCACCCTCAAACGCCCGGAGGCGCACGAGCGTGCCGGCGTGCTGGTGGCCACCAATGAGAAAGTCGTGCAGCGACTGCTGGCCAGCCGCTTCCCCATAATCTCCGTTCTCCTCACTCCCGCCTGGTTGGAACGGCTGGAAGCCAAGCTGCGAGCACGCCCGGAAGCCATCCAGGTTTATGTCGGCGAAAAGGCACTGCTGGAAACCATCACCGGCTATCAGCTCCATCAGGGCGCACTCGCCGTCGCCAAGATCCCGCCCCAGCCCGGCTTTGCCAGCCTGCTTGAAACCGCGTCGCACCCGCTCCTGATCGCCGCTGTGGAAGGCATTGCCAGTGCGGAAAACCTCGGGGCCATAATCCGCGGCTGCGCGGCCTTCGGCGTGTCCTTCCTCATTGTCGGCGAGACTTGCTGCAGCCCGTTTCAGCGCCGCGCGGTCTCCGGCTCCATGGGCACCATCTTCGAGCAACCGGTGGCGCAGGTGGAAAACCTAGTGGCCACGCTCACCACTCTGCGCGCTCATGGCGTGCGCTGCCTGGCCGCCCACCCGCGCGCGGAGGCCAAAAAGCTGGCCTCCGTGAATCTACGGGATGACTGCTGCCTCGTATTCGGGGCCGAAGGCCCCGGCCTCACGCCAGCAGCACTAGCCGCCTGCGACGACACCGTGGAAATCCCCATGCCCTCGCACATGAACTCCCTCAACGTAGCCGCCGCCACCGCAGTCTTCCTCTACGAAGCAACGCGACAGCGCGGAGCTTGAACGAAGTCAAAAGCACCGTGAAGAGGGCGTTGACTTTGACAAACGCGGGCTGGCGTGTGCGTTCATGTGCCATTTCCATCTTGTAAATCAACCCTCTTGGCTGGTGCCGGTGGCGGGACTCGAACCCGCACGACGTTTTACCGTCCCGGGATTTTAAGTCCCGTGCGTCTGCCATTTCGCCACACCGGCTACCCTACTTTTATTGGCGTTTTCTTGTGAAACGAAACCGCCGTTTGACTTTGTGCCACTTTTTGTGCCACTGTTACGCCATGAAACGGGATGCAACGCCCCGCAACGGGCACAACTAGGCTGTGAGCTCAAATTCACAGAAGGAAATCTACACCAAGGTTCTCGACGGGCGCAAGATGCCCGTCCGGGGGCTCTGGGTCCGCAACGGCCAGTATTACGCCCGGCTGAGGGTTGAAGACGCTGAAGGCCGCAAAAAAACCATCCGCAAGCGACTGGAAGGTGCTCAGACCATCCCGCAGGCGCAGAAGGCCCTCGCGGCACTCCAAGGCCAGCGGGACAACCACAGTCTGCCGGTGCTACAACGCACCCCCAAGCTCGCCGATTACGTCCTGACCTACTTCGCCCACTTCGCCAAGCTGACGGATGCCAAACGGCCGGCCACGATCACCAAGGAACGGGGTGCGCTAGGCCTATGGGTGGCGCACATGGGCGAGACGCGGCTGAACCGCATCACCAAGGCCCAAATCAACGCCTTCCGTGCCAACCGGCAGGCAGCGGGCATTTCCGGCCGCACCGTCAATCTCGACGTGATCGCCCTCCGCAACGTCCTGAATATGGCCGTGGACGATGGCTGGCTGAAATTCCTCCCCACGGAGAACATGCGCCCCTTGAAGTGGACGGCCAAAAAGCGCGGACTGGTGACGGCGGCGGAGATCGAACGCCTGTGCGCGGCGGCCAAGGAGAACTCCAAGAACGGCCAGCAACTCGCCGACTACCTCTGGCTCATGGCCTACACCGGTGCGCGGCGCAACGAAGCCCTCCGACTCCGCTGGGCGGACGTGGATTTCGAGCGCGGGCAACTCACCATCGGTGCGGACGGCCTGGCCAAGAATCATGAAAGCCGGGTGGTGGACTTTAACGCCATGCTCGAAGCGCATCTCCGCGCCATCCACAGCCGGCGAGCCCCGGACTCGCAATTCCTGTTCCCCTCGCCCCAGCGCGGCGACAAGGATGCGTCCGCCAAGACCTTCATGGAAAGCCTGCGGATTGCCCGCAATGCCTCTGGAATCACCTCCTTTGGCTTCCACGACTGCCGCCACTACTTCATCTCCTACTGCGCCATGTCCGGCATTGATTTCATGACCATCGCCCGCTGGGTGGGCCACCGCGACGGCGGCGTGCTGATTGGCAAAGTGTATGGCCACCTGAACAACGAGCACACCAAGAGGCAGGCGCAACGGATTGAATTCAAATGA
>CAMCFN010000064.1 GCA_945874145.1 Akkermansia muciniphila | reverse complement strand
ATCGGCAGCTTCAGCGGCAAGGGCCTCAAGAGCGAAGGCGGTTCGGATGTATTTGTCTCCAAGTATGACCAGCGTGGCATTCTAACCTGGGTGCGCACCTTTGGCGGCAACAAGATCGGTGCTCCTGAAGCCGGCTACGGCTTGGCCGTGGACGGGAGCGGTAACACGCATGTCACCGGCACCTTCGCCGGCAAGTGTGAATTCGGGAACAACACCCTCTTCAGCATGGGCATCGCGGACGTCTTCGTGGCGGAGCTGGACCGGGAAGGTCGGGTGATTTGGGCCCGGCAGGTGGGGGCGGCGTATTCCGAACCGCACGCCGGCCATGGCATCGCCGTGGACCGAGGCGGCAACAGCTACGTCATCGGTTACTTCCGTGGCAACATCACCTTTGGGGACACCGTGCTCAAGAGCCACGGTGATACGGACATCTTCGTGTTGAAGGTCACTTCCCAGTTCGCTCCGCGGCGCTGAAGTCGGCCCGGGGCGCTCGGTTTATCTCGGCTGGTAAATTTGCGCGGAAGGGCGGGCCTGAACTGTTCCACTTCTTTGCCATGATCATCCATCTCAACGGCCAGTTTCTTCCCAAAGACCAAGCCCGCATATCTCCGGATGACCGGGGGTTCCTCTTTGCCGACGGCGCTTATGAAGTCGTGCGCGCCTACCGTGGGCACCTGTTCCGCGCCCGGGAGCATCGGGAACGGTTCGATGCGAGCCTGAAGGCCTTGCGCATCGCGCGGCCAGCCGACTTGGATTTTTCCGCCCTTTGCACCGGATTGTTGCAGCACAACCAGCTTGCCGACGCGGAGGCCACGGTTTACCTGCAAATCAGCCGGGGTGCCGCGCCGCGCAAGCACGCCTTTCCCGCTGAGGTCGCCCCCACGGTCTATGGCTTCGCCGCATCCTTTGCAAATCCGGTCGAGAAGTGGGCCGCCGGGGTGAAAGTCATCACCGTCCCTGACCAGCGGTGGGCGCGCTGCGACATCAAGTCCATCTCCCTGTTGCCCAACGTGCTCGCCAATCAACTCGCACAGGAGGCGGGCGCGCACGAGGCGGTGCTGGTGCGCGACGGCTTCGCGCTGGAAGGTTCGCTCTCGAATTTCGCCGTCGTCATGGATGAGGTGGTTCACACCGCGCCGCGCAGCAACTACATCCTGCCTGGCATCACGCGGCTCGTGGGGTTGGGTTTGTGCTCTGCGCTGGGCATTCCGGTGAAGGAATTCCCCGTGGCTGAGGCCGACCTGAAGTGCGCCACCGAGGCGATGCTCTTCGGCACCACGAACGAGGTGATGCCCGTGGTGCAGATCAACGATCGCAAGGTCGGCGACGGCCAGCCTGGCCCACTTACTCGCAAGCTCCAGCAGGCCTTCCGCGACTACGTGGCGGAGTGCCAGCGGCGGGGCTGAGACTCTTTGCCGCGAAAGGACGTAGAGATCGCAGAGCGGGGAACTTCCAACGCTCACCCTTCAGCCTACGCGGGTCCGCGCCCTCTGGACGTTGAAAGTTGGAAGTTGAGCGTTGGGGGTTTCTTCTTTCGCCGCTACTTGAGCGCCCCGTCCACCAGTTCCACCACCCGCGGTGCGCGGGCGGCCACGCGGGCGTCGTGCGTGGCGATGAGCAAGGTGACGTTGCGCTCGGCGCGGAGCTGGCACAGCAGATCCAAAATTTCCTCGCCCGTGTGCGAATCGAGATTGCCGGTGGGTTCGTCGGCGAGGATGAGTTGCGGCTGGTTCATCAGGGCCCGGGCGATGGCGACGCGTTGCTGCTCGCCGCCGGAAAGTTCCGCCGGACGATGCTCGAGGCGATGCTCCAGTCCCACGCGCCGCAGCAGCTCACGTGCACGCGCCTCGGCCACGGCCGCGTCCAGCCGCGCCACCCGCGCCGGCAGGCAGACATTTTCCAACGCGTCCAGCTCCGGCAGCAAGTGATAGGCTTGGAAGATGTGGCCAAAGGCGGTGTTGCGGAGCTTCGCCAGTTCGTAAGTCGTCAAGGCGGCCAGGCTTTGGGTGCGGAACTGGATCTCGCCGTGGTTCGCGCGGTCGAGGCCGCCCAGCAAGTGCAGCAGCGTGCTCTTGCCCGCCCCGGACGCGCCGCGCAGCGCGACGAACTCGCCGGCTGCCACGGTCAGGTCCACGCCGCGCAGGACTTCCACGGCGCGGGAGCCAATCCGGTAGGTCTTGCGCAGGCCGGTGGCGCGGAGGATGGGATCACTCATTGCGCAGCGCCTCTACGGGTTGCAGCCGGCCTGCATTCCACGCCGGCAACAGGCCGGCCAGCAGGCAGATGAACAGCGAGCCGCCGCAGATGATCGCGATGTCGCTGGGCACGATCAGCGCAGGCAGCCGGTCGAAGGCATAGATCGTGCGCGGGAAGAGCTCGAAACCCGTCAGCCGGTTCATCAGGTCGAGAAAATCATTGCGGTAATGCAGCAGCAAGAGCCCCAGTCCGAACCCCGCCACCACGCCCAGCACGCCCACAATGAGGCTCTGGCTCAGGAACAGCCAGCGCACCTGGCCGTTGGTCGCGCCGAGCGCCTTGAGCACGCCGATCTCTCGCGTCTTCTGCACCACGAAGGTGATCTGCGCGCTGGTGATGCCGAACGCGGCGACGATCATGATGAAGAACAGCAGGTAGAACATGACGTTCTTCTCGACCAACAGCGCGTTGAGGATGCCGGAATTGTCGTCCATCCAGGTGCGGACGAGGTAATCCAGGCCCAGCACGGTTTGGAGCTCCCGGCGTGCGAGCTCGGCCTGGGCGGGGTCGTGCAGCATGATTTGCAGGCCGTGGACGTTGTCCTGCAATTCGTAGAGATCCTGCGCGTTGGCGAGCGAGGTGATGACAACGTTGGCATTGAACTCGTAGTAGCCGACATCGAAGACGCCTTTGACCGTGAATTCGTCCGGCAGGGCCGACTCTTCTTTGCCCGAGCGGCGGCTGTCCTTCATCTTCTTCAGGTTTGCCGGAGAATAGATTGCGACGCGGTCGCCCACGCGCACACCGAGGTTGTTGGCCAGCTCACGGCCGACGATGAGCCCGTTGCCGCGCAGATCGAAGGTCCCTTGCTTGATGCTCTTGGGCAGATCACTCACATCCGCCTCACGTCGCGCATCCACGCCGCGGACGACCGGTGCGTCCACCATGGAGCCGCCCACGGGTGGCTGGGTCTCCAGCAGCACCTTGCCCTGCACGAAGGGTGCGACGCCACGGACGCGCGGGTTGGCCATGATGCGGGCCATGATTTCCTCGCGGTTGGAGAGCAGTTCGCCGGGCTTGATGACGCGGAGATGGGCATTGAAGCCCAGCAGCCGCTCGCGGAGCTGGCGGTCGAAGCCGCTCATCACGCTGATGACGATGATGAGCACCGCCACGCCGAGCATCACGCCGATCACGGAGATGAGCGTGATGACCGAGACGAACGTGCGCTTGGGACGCAGGTATCGCAGGGCCAGCAGCAGCTCGAAGGGCAGACGCGACATCCGGCGCAGGCTAATGGACGGAATGGTTCGCGGGCAAGTGATTGCCAGCCGCGGCGGCGCGGAACCGTTCCGCGAGCTGACATGCCACGGTCAGTGCGTCGGTGCCCACGGCCAACGGCACTGGCTCGACTGCTAACTGTCGGCGGAACCAGGTGCCCTGTCGGCGGGCGAATTGCCACGTCTTGGTTTTCACCAAGGCGACCGTTTCAGCCAGCCCGCGCTCGCCGCGCAGATGTTCGACGACCTGCCGGTAGCCAATGGCCTGCATCGCGGTGCGGTTGTGCTCCAGCCCCCGCTCCAGCAGCGTCCGTGTTTCGGCCACCAAACCAGCGGTGAACATCGCATCCACACGGGCTTCGATGCGCCTGCGCAAGTCGGCCGGCTCACGGCTCAGGCACCAGATGAGAGTTGGCAGTTGGGAGTTGAGAGCGGCAGGCCAGGTAGCGCGCTGGACGGAGAAAGGCCGGCCCGTCAGCCGGATGACTTCCACTGCACGCACGACCCGGCGCGGATTTTCGCGGTCGATGCGGGCGAAGGTTTCCGGGTCTCGCTGCTCCAGTTCGGCGAGCAATTCCGGCAGCGGGGTCGATTCCAACAAGGTCCGCATTGCGGGATCGGTGGGCGGTGCTTCGCCCAAACCGTGGAACCAGGCGCTGAAGTAAAGGCCGGTTCCACCGCAGAAAATCGGCACCCGGCCCCGGCGGTGGATGTCCTGCACTGCCGCTGTGGCCAGCCGGAGGAAGCGCGCGGCGTCGAACACGTCCGTCAGTTCTGCCACATCCACCAGATGATGTCGCACGAGCGCCTGTTCAGCGGGCGATGGTTTTGCCGTCCCCAGATCCAAGCCACGATAGACCTGCATCGAGTCCACGGAGATGATTTCGCCCCCGAGCAGCTCCGCCAGGTGCAGCGCCACCGCACTTTTTCCCACCGCCGTGGGGCCGGCGATGAAAACCGGGGCTGGAACCGAGTGCGCGGGCGCGTCGTGCATCGCTGCGGCTTTACGCGAAGCGCCTGACTACGCAAGCCCGCAGTGGGGTGAGGTTGCTGTGCTCCGAATCAAGTTTGACGTGGCCCCGTCGAACCGCTGCAATCGCCGCCACGACGATGCCAACGACACTCTCCATGAAAGCCCAACGTTTCGCCTCTCTGTTCAGCGCTGCTGTTTTGCTCAGCCTGTCCGCTTCCGCCTCGGCCGCCACCATGGTCCGCTATGAGTCGCAGCCGGGCAGCAAGATGCGCATGGACGGCACTTCCACCATTCACGACTGGCATGCTGAAAGCCAGCTCATCGGCGGTTTTCTGGAACTGGAGGCCGCCTTGCTCGAAGCCCCTGAGAAGGCCAAGCCCGGCAAAGTGGCCGCCCAGGCTGAGACTTTTGTGGCGGTGCGCTCGCTCAAGTGCAGCAGCGGCAAGGCGATGGATGCCGTGATGCAGGAGGCCATGAAGGAAAAGGAAAACCCACGCATCGTGTTCAAACTGGTGGAGCTGACGTTCAAGGAGGCGAAGGGTGCCCAGGTTCAGTTCGAGGCCAAGGGCACATTGAGCGTCTCAGGCGTCACCAAGGAGATTACTTTCCCGGTCACCTTGGTGCGGCGCGTGGATCAGTCGCGGGTCACCTTCAATGGCACCACGACGGTGAAGATGACCGACTTCAAGATCACCCCGCCGGCTCCCACCGCCGCGGTGGGGCTGATCAAGACCGGCGACGAAGTGAAACTCACCTTCGAGTGGGTGGTGGGCAAAAAGGAAGCGGGCAAGTAGGCCGCGCCACCCGTGAACTTTATGACCAGACTCCATGCGGGATTGATGGTGGCGGCGTTGTTTTGCCTGTCCGTGGCCCGGGCTCAACCAGCCACGGGGGCCAATCAAATAGCCGCCCAGGCCCCCTTTCTGGCGGCGGCTTTGTCAGAATTTTTCAGCGACACCCGCGCGTTCACCGGCGGAGTGGAACTGACCTTGGCAGCACCAGCCGGCGGTGAATCCGTTAAGGTGCCGTTCGGCATCGCCATGGCTGACGGCAAAATGCGCTGGGAGCTGAATCTGGCAGATGTAAAAAACGCCGACCTGACCCCAGAAGCCGTGGCCAGCCTCAAGCAGATGGGTTTGGACCGCGTGGCCTTTCTTTACCTTCCCGGCAAGCCGCTCACCTTGGTCGTGCCGGGCATGAAAGCCTATGTCGAGGTGGCCATGCCGGCGGCAACGGCAGTTCAGCAGCAGGCCCAGCAAAAAGTCGGACGCTTGGAAAAGCGGGAAATTGGCCGGGAAACCATTGCTGGCCAGCCCACCGTCAAATACGCCGTCAAAGTTCCGGGTGACGACGGCAGCGCGACAGTGTGGCAGGCTACGAACCTGCAGAACCTGCCCGTCAAGATGGCCATAACCAAAGAGAAGCAGACCTATCAATTCCAACTCAGCAACGTGCGGCTGGGAGCACCCGACCCGCGCTATTTCGAAGTTCCTGCCGGCCTGATCAAGGCAGCCGACTTGAACGCCGTCATTCAGGCAGCCGCCATGCGTTCATTGAGTGGGGTGGTGGGTGGGCTGAAGTAATGGGCGCTGCGGGGAGGGGTTGAGATTCAAGTGTCCAATCACCACGGGAGGTGGTTTGCTAGCTCCATGCGCATTCGCAATTTAAATCCCGACACCGACATTGGCGCGAGCGCGTGGTGGCTCGAACTCGACGGACATCGTCTGCTCATGGACGCGGGCGTCCACCCCAAGCTGGAAGGCCGTGCCTCGCTGCCCTTGCTGGACCTCGTTAAGGACGAAGAGCTTGATGCCATCGCCATCACCCACTGTCACCACGATCATGTCGGTGGACTGCCGGTGGCGGTGCGGCACCATCGGCGCGCCCACGTGTTGATGACGGAGCTGAGCTACTTCCTCGTGGAGCGCGTGCTGCACAACTCCGTGAACGTGATGAAGCGGCAGCGGGAGGAAGCCGACATCAAGGACTACCCGCTATATTCGCACGACGAGGTGGACGAGATCGCGCCGCTGTTCCAAGGCTTCAAATATAACCGGGAGATCGAGTGGGCCGGCTTTCAAAAGACCCGTGGCGGAGGCACTTCGCCCACGCTCGAATTCTTTGATGCCGGGCATGCGCTGGGTTCCGCCGGGGTGCTGGTGCGCGGGAAACGGGAAACGCTCTTCTACACCGGCGACGTGTGCTTCCGCGATCAAACCATCCTCAAGGGCGCACGGTTCGAGGATGTGAAGGCCGACGTGCTCATCATGGAAACCACCCGGGGCAACCGAGCGGTGGCCCCCACATTCAACCGCGAGGCGGAACTCCAGCGGTTCATCGAGGCCATCCGCGCCACGCTCAAACGCAAGGGCAGCGTGCTCATCCCCACCTTTGCGCTGGGGCGCACGCAGGAAATCCTCGCCGCGTTGGCGCTGGCCTTCCGGGCGGGCGAACTCAAGGAGCAGCCCATCTACATTGGTGGTCTCGGCCGCGTCTTCACCGAGATTTACGACTTGGAGGCGCATCGCGCCCACCGGTTGCACACCAACCTCCAATTGCACGAGGCGTTGAACCTCATCGTGCTGGAAAAGGGCCAGGCCGAAAGCATGCGACTCACGGGCGGCCGCATTTTCGTCATCACGGCGGGCATGATGAGCGAGCATACCGCCGCACACGATCTGGCTGCGCGCATGGCGGAAGACCCTCGCCACAGCGTCCTGTTTGTGGGCTACGCGGACCCGGACGCTCCCGGCGGTCGCTTCAAGGCCAGCCAAGTGGGAAAGCCCTTCTTCTTCAGCCCGAGCGGGGGGGAAGTAACTCGTCGCTGTGGGTTGGAAGACTTCGACCTCTCCGCTCACGCCAACCGCAACGAACTGCTTGATTTCGTCGGCCAAGTCTCTCCGCACACCGTTCTGCTTGGCCATGGCGCTGCCCCTGCCCGCGCGTGGTTTGCCGAGCAAATCACCCGTCGCCACCCCAAGATCAAGGTCATCCAGCCCACTCCCGGGCTGTTGGTGGAAGCATGACGCGGGCAGCGGGCGCTTGACCGCCCGGGAGCGAGTCCTTAAGTTCCGGTCTGCGAGCGGTGGTCGTAGCTCAATGGTAGAGTCCAGGCTTGTGGAGCCTGTTGTTGCGGGTTCGAATCCCGTCGGCCACCCCAACCCCTTCCTCCCCGGTCACACATGTGACCGGAACCACAGTTTGGCCACTTTGGCCAAACATTCGCGCTTTCGAGGCCTGGCCAAACTTTCGTTCCCTGAACTTTTGGCCAAACCGTGAACTTTCGGCCCTGATTTTTGGCCAAACTTTCTGGCTTGCAGTCCAAGCGTAGAATTCATGTCAAAGATTCCCCGCAGAGTAGCCTTTTTCGCAAACCAACAAGGGCGGGGTTTCTCATTTGGCCTGGCTTGCCAAGTTCACGCTTGAGTCGAGGGGTTTTCTGGCCGGTCTCGTCGTGGTTATCCTGTCGTCCGATGAATCCCGCGCTGCTCCTGAAATTGCTAATCGGCCTGTTGCTGCTCGTGTTGCCCATGTTCGCTGCCGACCCGCTGCCGCGCACCGCCGAGACTTTCGAGACCGGCGGGAACAAAGCCTTCGTCTATGCCGCGCCCAAGCCCGCCGAGGGCAAACCGTGGCTGTGGTATGCGCCGACATTGAAGGGCGTTCCATCATTGGGCACCCCCGGTATTTCGAAAGCTCCATGCGCGCGGGCATCAGCATCGCGGGCTTCGATCTCGGTGAGGTGCGCGGCTCACCTGCCAGCACGGCGAAGTTCACGCTCTTTTACGACGAGATGGTCAAGCGCAGCTGGTCACCGAAGCCGATCCTGCTCGGACAGAGCCGCGGCGGCATGATGACGCTCGCCTGGGCGGTTCGGCATCCGGACAAAGTGCGTGCCTGGGTGGGCATCTATCCCGTGTGCAATCTCGCGAGCTGGCCGCTGAAGAACTCCAAGGCGGCCACGCTTGCTGACTTCGCCCTCCCCGAGGCCGAACTCACCGCCCGGCTCAGCCAGTTCAACCCCGTGGACAATCTGCAGGGCCTGCTGGCGAACAAGGTGCCGATGTTCGTCGTGCATGGCGATTCCGAGCTCGTGGTGCCCTACGCCGACAACACGCGGCTGCTGAAGGAGCGCTATGAAGCCGGCGGCGGCCAGATCACCGTGAAGCTCATCCCCGGCGAAGGGCACAAGGTTGGCCCGTCGTTCTTCGAGTGCCCAGAGCTGGTTGACTTCGTCCTGAAGCAGGCCGGTGCCAAGCCCCCGGCGCAATAGCCAAAATCCACCCGCGAAGCTGCGGACCAACCGCCGGCCAGTTGCATAACGTTCTGAGTTGGTTGTAACATTCCGCTGCTCTCTAGCTATCCTTCCGTTGATGCCTCAGTCCTCCTCAATTTCGCCGGACGACGACGACGCCCAGCTCGCGTGCGCCGCACAATCCGGCGACGCCGACGCCTTCGCCGCGCTGCTCGACCGCCATTTACCCCACGTCCGCACCTTCCTCGCGCTCAAGGCCCCGGTGCCGCAGCTCGTGGATGAGCTGGCGCACGACACCTTCGTGTTCGCTTACCGGCACCTCGACGAGTTCGACCCTGGCACCTCGTTCCGTGCGTGGCTACGGGCCATCGCGTGGAATCTGCTGCGCGCCGAGGTCCAGCGCTTCGCCCGCGAGCGTGTGCAGTTGGAGCGGTTCACCGCGTGGCAACTGGAGGAATGGTCCGCCGCCGCGCCCGAGCCGTCTGCCGAGGCGGAGCACTTGCTCGACTGTGTCCGCGAACTGCCCGAGCCGCTGCGACAACTCGTCGCGCTCAAGTATCAGGAGGAGCGCTCCGGCGACGAAATCGCCGCACACCTGAACCGCAGCGCCGTGTGGGTGCGCGTTTCGCTCTTCCGCGTCCGCCAACTGCTCCGTGATTGCGTCGGGCGCAAGGCCGCGCCCGCCGGCACCGAGACTTCGCCCGCCTGACCATGCCCACCGAGCAAGAACTGGCCGCTTACCTCGACGGGACGCTCCCGGCGGCGGAGCGTGCCCGGCTCGAAGCGGAGGCGGAGCGCGACCCGGCACTGCGACGGCAGCTAGTGCAACAGGCCCGCATGGAAGGCGCATTGCGCGCGGCGCTCGGGGACGAAGCCGCTGCCGCCCAAATGCGCCGCTCCGTGCTAGCCGTGGTGCAAGGCCAGTCCGAGGCCGCGCTCAAGGAAAGTGTTTTGTCCGACACCGTGCATCTGCGCCGCGCCCGCTCGTGGACCGAATCGTTGGCACTCGCGTGGTCACGCGCCTTTCGGCTGCCGGCACTGGTCGGGGCGGTCAGCGTGGTTTTGCTTGCGTTCATTTTCTGGCAGACGAATTTCCCCGCGCCGCGCCGCATCGTTCCGATCGCGAGCCTTGAATTGCCCGCCCGCCTCCTAGCCACGCGGGAAGTGTGGGATGAACTCAAGACCGACGCCGCGCGCTGGCAGGCGGTGCCCGGCCAGCGTCTGCAACTGCCGACCAACGCTCCCGCCACGCTGGCGTTCGCCGATGGTTCGGCGCTGCAACTGGACCCGGGCACGGTGATTGAGTTCAGCGCCCCGGCGGAAACCGCCTTCGCGGGCGGTAAACAGTTGCGCCTCGTCGCCGGCTCGTTGACGGCACAGGTCAAGCCGCAGCCGCCCTCCAGCCCGCTGCGCGTCCACACGCCGCACGCGGTGGTGACGGTGGTGGGCACGGAGTTTGGCCTGAGCGTCGCGGGCACAAACACGCAGTTGGAAGTCGTCTCCGGCGCGGTGAAGCTGGCGCGCAATCTCACCGGCCGCGCGCTCACCGTCGGTGCGGGCGAGACGGCGGTGGCCTCGCGCGACCAAGTCCCGCAAACCTCCCGACTCCCACGCAATCCGCTGCACTGGCCTTTCGCCAGCGAGAGCGTGTGGAACCGCCCGCTCGGTTCGGACGCCCGGTTCGAGCCGGTGAGCGCGCGGCCCTTCACGGCGGATGGCCCGCTCCTGAACCCGACTCGCAGCCGCCGGCCGCACCTCGCCGACCCCGGCGGACCGCTGCGGGGCGTGTGGGAAAACGGGCGCTGGCGGGGCGACATCCGTTTGACCGACGTCGGCTCGCTGCCACGCGTCCGCAACGAGCCGGTGGTCATCTTGCAACCGGCGCGGCGGCACGCGCTGGAGCTACTCGGTATCCAGCTTCGCGCCGATGGCGACATTGACGCGGCGGTGGTGGAGACACTCGACTTGGCCGGTTCAGGCTTGGGGCCTGCGCAGCCCGGTTTGCGCCCCCATGGCTTTTCCAGTTTGGGCGGCTTGCTGCGTTTTGGTGAGCCGCACAACGGCGTCCGCCACGTGCTTTCCGCGCGCGTGAGCGTGGACCGTCTGCGCAGCGGCGCATCGCCGGCATGGCCGGCCCGCGGCAATGCAGTGCCACCGGGCTTCGGCAGTGCGACCAGCAACCTGCGCATCGGCACGCTGCTGGCACTGCCGCCGGAGGTGGACGTGGCCGCGCTAGGCTTGGGCGACAGCGGGCCGGGCTACGAGCTGGCGAGCGCGTTGCAGGACTTTGGCATGTATGTCACCGGTGTGGGGCCGGAGCCATTGCTCGTGCTGCTCGGGCAGGAACGTCCCGGCGCGGAGTGGGAGCAGGCGGCGTTCAACCGCCTCGTGCCGCTGCTGCAAGTGGTCGTGAACAACACGCCCGAAACTCCCGGCGGCGGCGGAACCCCGCGCCGCAGGCCCGCGCCCGAGTTAGTGCCACGGTGAACTGACTTCCGATCTGTCTGACACTGTTGTGCCTCGGCCACCCGGCTGTCTAGTGACTTCGGGAGCCACGGTCCGCCCGCTCACGGGATGGAGATACGGACACGATAGTAGCGTGCGGAGTTTGTGGCGGTGTCATCGGTCACGAACCGAATCCCGCGAATGTCCGTGACCGAGCCGAAAGGCAACACGCTGAACACCCGCGTGGCCAGGTTGGTGGTGAACTCCACCGCGTAAGTCCGGCCAACGGTGATGGGCGAGAAACTCACCGTGCGCTGGGCTGCACCGGTCGCGCTGATGCCGATGGTGAAGGCTGACGCCCCGCTGGTCGGCGTCGTGCCGGCGAGATACTCGAAAAGGTTGTTCTGCCCGTCGCCGTCGGGGTCGGCGGTCGCGGCGGCGTTTGCGCTGGCGAGGCCGAAGTGGGTCACCTGCCACGCGTCGTCAATCGAGTCGCCCGCGTAGGTGCCGAAGTCGTCGGTGTTCACGTTCAGCACGGATAAGGTCAGCGTGCCGAACTGGCCGAGATAACCCGCCCGCGCGAGGCCGTTGGTGTTCTGATAAACGGTCGCCGCCGTCACGAGGCCGCTGGTGTTCACTGAAGCCAAACCGCCGTCGTTCACGCTCCACGACACGCTCGCCGACGCCAGCGGGAGCACGGTGCCGTCGGTGAAGTTCGCCATCGCGGCGAGCTGGCTGGTGGAACCTTCGTTCACCGTGGTCGCGGTTGCACTTACGCCGATGCTCTGCACATCCGTGAGCTGGCCTGCCGCGCCGTGGCGGGCGATGACTGTCCCCACGCTGGCGCTGCCACCGTGATCGCCAATGGCGGAGTCCACCACGATGGTGCCGACAGTTTGCCGTCCACCGGCCGTAACCGCGCTGTGGACCAGCGTGGGCGTCGCAGCGGAGGCGGGCAGGAGCAACGCGAGCAATGCCAGCAGCGCGGACGCCCACGTCCGCAGTCGTTGCTTCCCGAACACCTTCGAGTTATCGCAGCCGCTGCGGTCTTCGACGTCCGCGCTCCAAGGGCAAGCCCCCCCTCCCCCGGCGGAGGAGAGGGGGAAGAACTGGTGCGCTTTCGCACGGTTCGTGGCGAGGCGGCATCCCCGCCGCGGTGGCACCAATATCAAACCACTGCTCAAACTCGTTTTCATCGGGTGTCGCAGTTGAGGTTTACTTCACCAGCTTGCCCAGCTTCGCCTCGATGTCCGCGAGCCGTTGTTCTAACGAGTTGATGCGGGCGTCCTTTTCCTTCACCAGTGCGTGCAGGCCTTGGATGGCGGCCAGCTCCACGCCATCGAACTCCAGCGTGCTGATGCGAGTGTCATCGCGGCCGGGGAAGAACGCCGCCTTGAACTCCTGTGCCACCGGCCCGAGGTGCGGCGTGCTGCCGGCCTCGTCCCATCTGTAGCGCCACGATTGCACCGGCACTTCGTCAAGCTTGCGCAACACCTCGCGGCCATCCACGGGCGCGAAGTCCTTCTTGGCGTTGCGGTCGGAAAGCGCCGACCAGCTCGTCGCGTTCGCGCCCAACTGCACACCGAGCGTCGCGCCCGCGTTGCTGAAAATCCGCGTGCCGCCCGCCGCGCGCACGTTGAACTGGTTCGCCGCCGTGGAGCTGAATGTGGTGGTGCTCGACGAGTCGGACCACACGAACGCGCCGTTATGCGCCGCGTTCGCCACGAAGCCGGCGGCGAAGGAGTTCGAGCCCGCCGCCAGGTTCGCCCAGCCGCCCGGCACCGTCGCGCCCTGGCCGGTCGCGCCGTTGAAGTAGCCGCCGCTCACGGTCGAGACGCTGTTGCTCGCGATGTTTTGCTCGCCGCCCGCAACGATGGAGTTGGTCCCGACCGCACCGTTGGCGTAGCCGCCGGCGACCACCGCCCCATACTTAGAGGCGGCATTGAAGTAGCCGCCGCCCACGAACGAAATCGGCCCCGTCGCGTCGTTCAGCTCGCCGCCACCCACCACGGCCTCGAAGCCGCTGGCGATGTTCGTCACGCCGCCGCCCACGAAGGACGCCGTGCCGCTGGCCAAGTTCGCTTCGCCGCCCGCGACCGTGGCCTCGAAGCCGCTGGCGAGATTGTAATAACCGCCCGCGACCGTCGCCGCGTTAGTGCCCGCGCCATTCGCGATGCCGCCGCCCACGGTGGCAAATGCGGCGTTGTTGGAAATCACGTTAAGGTAGCCGCCCGCGATGACGGAGTTGGTCGCGCCGGTGTTGATGCCGTTCGCGCCGCCGCCACCGATGAAGCCGAAGTGGGCGCGCACGATGTTCGTGATGGCCGTGCCGTTGAAACTGTTCGCGCCACCGCCGCCGATGGTCGCACCGACCACGCCGCTGCTGACCGAGTTCACCGGCGCACCGCCGATGAGATTCGGCGCGCTCGAGGTGTTCGGCTCGATGCGCAGTGCGCGCACGCTGTTGGCTTTGAGCTCCAGCGCGACGTTGTCCGTGGTGCCGAGGAAGTGCGTGCCGGCGGTGGTGCCGGTGTTGCCGCCAGCTTTCCACAGCACCGTCGTGAGCCCGGTCAAATCCAGCGCGCTGGAGCCTACGGAGCTTGCGCCGAGTTTGGCGGAAGTCACCGCGCCCAAGGCCAGTTGCGTCGTGCCCACCGCACTGCTGCCCAGCTTGGCCGCCGTGACCGAGCCGTCCGCGAGCGCCGTGCTGCCGACAGCTCCGGCGGCCAGGTGCGACGCTGCCACGCCGCCGCTCGCCAGCGAGAAGGTCGTGCCCGTGAGCGAAAGGCCTGTGCCCGCCGCGTAAGTGGTGCCGCCGCCGGCGGGCGTGGCCCACGCCACGGTAGAGCCGTTGTAGGTGAGCACTTGTCCCGAGGTCGCGCCGGTGGGGTCGAGCTTCGCGGGCGTCACGGCGGCGCTGGCGATCTTGGCCGCTGTGATGGCTCCGTCCGACACCGTGCTCGCGACGAGCGCGTAGCCGACGGCGGCGATGCGCTGGTCGGGCGTGAGTTGCTGGTAGCCGGAGCCGTCGCTGAACCAGACGCGAAGGCGGACATCGGAGTTGTTGAAGACGGTGGAGCCGATGGCCGTGGTCATGCCGGAGACGGTGGTGTCGCCGAGCAGGACGGAATAAAGGCCCTTGCTCACGGCGAGCGAAACGCCGGTGGCGGGCTGGCCGCTGGCGGTGCCGTCGTTGGCCCAGTAGTTGACCGTGCCGGCGGCATTCACGAGCGCGAATTTGAACGAGCCGGCGGCGTCGTAGTTCGTGCCGCCGATGGTGATGCGCCCCTGGTAGTTGATGAGTTGTGGCACCTGCGCGGACGCGGTGAGCGTGGCGAGCAGGCCGAGAAAGAGGAACTGTTTCATAGGCTTAACTTGGTTTGGCTAGGGAGACAGATTTTATTTAGCCCCGGATGGAACACGGATGAAACACGGAATGGGGCAACCGACTCGGCTGGCCTTGTCTTTTCAGTGTTCAATCTGGGTTTCATCCGTGGCTAAACAGTTCGGCGCGGCGGACGTGGGCGTCCGCGCTCCTTTGGGGTTCAGAGTTTCGAGAGCTGGGCTTTGGCGGTGACGTTTTCGGGGTCGAGGATGACGACGTCGTTGAAGAGGCGCTTGGCTTCGGCCTTGTTGTCCTTGGCCAGCTTCACGAGCGCCAGTTCCGTGAGGAGCGAGATGTCGGTGGGGTAGAGGACGAGCATGCCGTTGAGGATGGCTTCGGCGGCATCAAACTTCTTCTGGAGGCGCGAGGCGTAGGCGAGGCGGAGGTTGGCGGTGTAGTTCGCCGGGTCCACCCGGAGGATTTGCTTGGCGAGGGTCTCGACGTCTTCCCACTTCTCCTGCGCCATGAGCGGGAGCGTGTGGCCGAGCTTGGCTTCGAGGGAGTCGGGCGCGGTTTTGATGGCGGTCTGGTAGTGCGTGCGCGCGGTGGCGAAACTGCCGGTGAGGTAGTTCAGCCAGCCGAGGCGGAGGTTCACGGTATATGCGGTCGGGTAAGCCGTGATGACGGGGGCGAGGGCTTTGATGGCGTCGGGGTAGTTCTGGGCTTTCTCGTAGCGGTAGGACTTGTGGTAGGCGTCGCGGATCTCGGCGTCGGTTGGCGCGGCGGCTTGCGAGAGAAGGCAAAAGGCGAAAGGCAAAAGGCAAAAGGCCAATCGCGTCATGAGGGAGTGGTGGTTGGTTTTCATGGTTTAGAAAGTGGTGCCCAGCAGGGCGATAAACGTGTGCGCGGCGGCGGTGGTGGTGCCGCCGAGCTCGCGGAACTCCTCGCGATTGAAGCGGAAGCTCACGGCGGCGCGGTCGGAGAGAGCGCGTTTCACCTCGGCTCCGTAGCCGGCGGTGTGCTTCTCCGGGAGGTTGAAGAGCGTCGCGCCATCGCCACGTGCGGCGAAGGCCTGGCGGCCGGTCCAGCCGAAGGCGGTGAAAGTCCAGCGGTCCCAGAAGAGCGTCAGCCGCTCTTCGGCGGAGAAGAAATTGCGCCGAGCGAAGCCGACGCCCTCGCTCGTGTTCACCCAATAGCCACGCGTGTCGGCGCGCAGCGTCCAGTCCGCACCGGTGGCGAGCACGCGACCGAACTTGGGCGAGAGTTGCAGCACTTCGAGACCGGTGCCGAAGTCTTCGTAGCTGGTGAAGAAGGCGTCGCAGCCGGCGCTCCACTTGGTCGAGCCGAGCCATTCCGCCCCAGCGAACGCGCCCCAACTGCCGTCGGTGCCGGCATCGCCGTTCGCGAGCAGGTGCGCGCCAGCGCGGAGCCGCCAGCCAGTGAGGCTGAAGTTGTTGTAGGCGGCGGTGACATCGAGCTGCTTCAGGCGCGCGAGGCCGACGCGGTCCACTTCGATGTAGTCGAACGCGGTCTCGACGGCGTGGGATTTGCCGAGGCCGAGCCAGGTCGAGAGACCCCAGAGACGGGCGGCCTCCTTAACCTGCGTGCCTTGGTAATCAATCCAGCCGCCGTAGAACGTGGCGTCGAGGCGGAAGCCAAGGCCACGTGCGAATCCAGGGCTGGCCGGCGCGGTGATTTCCGCGAGGTCGGCGAAGAGCTTCGGGTCGGCAAGCGTGGCGAAGACGGTGTCGTTGTCGGGGTCGAGCAGCTCGGCTTGGCCGAGTAAGTAACGCGCGGCGGCGAGCTGGTTTTGCGCGCGCTTCACGAGGCCGCGTTCGAGGAGGAGGGCAGAATCGCTCGGGTAGAGTTCGAGCGCGCGGACGAGGACGGAGTCAGCGGCGCGGAGTTTGTCCTGGAGGCGCAGCGCGGTGGCGAGGCGGAGGTGGGCGAGGTAATGGGTTTTGTTGTCGCGGAGGATTTCGCGGGCGAGCGCCTCGGCGGCGGAGAACTGGCTTGTGGCGAGCAGCGGGAGGAGGAGGCCGAGCTTGGGTTCGAGCGAAAGGGGCTTCGCAGCTTGCGCGGCGCGGTAGTGGGAGAGGGAATTGGTGTAGCTGCCGGTGAGGTATGCCTGCCAGCCGAGGCGGAGAGAGGTGACGTAGTCGCTCGGAGCGGCGGCAGGGGCGCGAAGGCAAAAGGCAAAAGTAAAAAGGCAAAGGGAGAGTAATCGTAGTAGGTCAGTGCATCTTGCCTGACCTCCATTTAGAACGGACCGCTTGGGCGGGCTCTGGAAGTGAGAGGGACAGGCGGAACGCGCTGTTCTACTTGGAGGGTCACTTCGCATCGTCCCTCCGCGTGAGTTCCCAGCCGCCGTAGGTGACGGTGGCGAAGGCTTTATTGCGGTCGAAGGTGACGCTGCCGGTTTGCTGCACGCCGAGGGCGCGGGACTTGACGCTCGTTTCCACACGGTGCTCGCCGACGAAGCGCGAGGTCACGCGCACGCGCGCGAGCCGATGCCACACGGAACTCGCCACGCCCACCAGCGCACCGCGCAGCCCGCTGGCCAACAGCCCGACAGGCACGTGGTCGTGCCAGAGCAGGCCGTCGCGACAGGCCAGTGGCATCCGGGGCAACGCGAGGAAGAGCGCGCGCAACCGCGGGTCCGAGCCGTCGCAACGGAAGGCGAAGTAGGTGCCCTCGAAGCGGCCGAAGTAGAGCTGGCCCGCGCTGGAGGCGAAGTAGAACGTGCCGTCGAGAGCCATGCGGACGGTGAGCACGAGGTCGTCGGTCGCGCGGCCTTTGCGCTTCACGGCGTAGCGATAGGTCTCGTCGAGGACAAAGTTGGTGACGGACTCCAGGCGCTTGTTCGGGTAGAGAGCCTCGACTTTGCCGCCGACTTTCGGGAGGTCGTTCGCGTGGAAGACGCCGTCCTCGGAGTAGCTCACGAAGCTGAAGGGCACAGTCGCCGCGCCGGGCGTCTCGGTGAGCTGGGCTTGGACGTGGATGTGCGGTTGCGGGGAGTAGCCGGAGTTGCCGCAGAGTCCAAGCACGGCACCGCGCTCGACCCAGTCGCCAACTTTCACCCGGAGAGACTTCGCGGCGAAGTGCGACAGTTCGACGTGCCAGCCGCGCGGCTCGGCGATGACCAGAAGGTTACCCCAGTTGTTGACCTTGTCGGGGTCGTTGATGGGGCTGTCGGGGAAGTCGTCCACGGCGGCGACGATGCGGCCGCGCACTGGGGCGAGGACGGGTTTGTTGAAGCAAAAGTAGTCTTCGAGCTTCGCGCCGGAGTTTTCGTGCGTCTTGCCTTCCTTGTCGGTGAGGACGAAGTCGTAGGCGCAGCGCCACGCGCCCTTGTGCGTCCACGCGCCGTCGAAGGCCTGCCAAACGGTCCACGCGCCGGCGAAGGGCGGGAGCAACGTGCGCTCGGAGCCGGGGTAGCGGAGGCGATTGGCGAGATGCGTGTCGAGCGTCTCCTCGGGCGTGAGGCCGATGCGCGCGGCGATGAGCGGGCTGCCGACGAGGCCGAGCACGTAGAGCGCGAGGAGTGTGACCGTGGCGAAGGGCAGGGTGAACGCCGGGATGCCGTAGTAGCTCCAAAAACCCGCGATGGCGTCCATCACGATGGGTGAGAGCGCGACGGCAATCGCGGCGAGCATATAGCTGCGCACGGACGGGATGAGAAACACGCCGCCCACGGCCATCGCGATGAGAAGGAAGTTGAAGTTGAGCGGGTCGGTGTAGGCCTTCGTCGCGGAGCCGAGCATCCAGTGGCGGACGGTCGTTCCCACCAAGTAGCCGAGCGCGGCCAGCAGGAAGAGGATGCGTGAGCGGGAGAGAATTAACGCGGCCAGCGCCACACCGACGATGACGCTCGGGGTGAAGAGCAGCGCGCCGAAGGCCTTGAAGAATCCGGCCACGGGGAGCGGCAGGCCGAGGTCGTCGGCGAGCCACGCGGGCTGGTGCGCGGTGGCGGCGAGGAGGTTGCCGTAGCGCAGCGACGCCATGTAAACGAGCGAACTGACGACCACGAACGGGAGGCTGAGGAGCGGTAGTCGCAGGTAGGTGGTGAAGACGTTCGCCAGCGCGACGGTGACGAGGAGCGTGAGCACGCCAGCGACGACGCAGAAGAAGAGGCCGAGGGCGTTGAGCTGAAAGAGGTGGCCGACGGAGAGGCCGACGAGCAGCGGGTTGCAGGTGTAGAAGCCGGACTCGAGGAAGACCTTTCCCATGCCGATGACGCGCGCGAACACGTAGGCCGCCAGCACGGCGACTATGCCGGCGAGGCCGAGGCGCGGATTGAGCATCGTGATGCCGAAGAGCAGGAAGCCCACGATGCCGCCCTGGAGGAAGAACACCTCGGCGTAGCTGCGGAAGACGGCGTGGAGGAGGGGTTTCATGCGTGGAGCGCTGACGCCCACGTCCGCAGCGCCTCCCCTTCGTCGGTGGATGTGCGCCCCAGACTTTGCCGTGAGCGCACGGTGAACTCGTCTTGCGGACGTGGGCGTCCGCGCTCCATTGTTTGCTTACTTCCCATTCTTCAGCTCCAGATGCTTCGGCAGGCGCTCGCGGCGCGTGATGTCGGTGATGTCCTCGGCTTCGCGGATGATTTCGACTTCGCCCTTCTCGGTGACGAGCACGACGTTGGGGCGATACTCGATGAACTGGAGCCACTGCGTGTTGTTGTAGGCGCCGACGGGCGAGAAAATGAGCCGCGTGCCGCGCTTGAGCGGCGGGAGCTGGATGCCCTCGTCAATCGCATCAATGTTCATGCACAGCGGGCCGTAGATGACGCTGGTCTCGTTGATGCCGCCGACCTCGCGGTCCAGCTCGACGTTGAACTTATACCAGAAGGCCGTGAACAGGAGGTTCACGCCGCCATCGGCCACGTAGGCGCGCGTGCCGTCGGCGAGGCGCTTGGCGGCGACGATGCTCGTGATGAGGTAGCCGCTCTCGTCAATCAGCGCGCGGCCCGACTCGATGATGAGCTTCGGGAAATCGCCGGGCTTCAACGCCTCGGAGAACGCGTGCGTGATGGCTTCTGCGAACTCATCAATGCCGGGAATCGCCACCTCGGGCGGGAGGTAAACACCCTTGAGCCGGCTCTTGCTCGGGAAGCCGCCGCCGATGTCGTAGAACTCCATGTCGAAGCCGAACGCCTCGCGCAGCTCGTAGCCGAACTTCACCATCTTCGTGATTTCGCGCGCGTAGGCCTGCGGGTCCATGATGAACGTCCCGATGTGGCAGTGCAGGCCGTTGAGCTTGAGGCGGCCGCCGCGGGCGATGCGCTTGGCGGCGTCGAGGGCTTGGCCGGATTCAAGGTTGAAGCCGAAGCGCGACCACTGCGGGTAGATGCCGGCGTCGAGGTTCAGGCGCATCCCGACGTGGACGGTGCGGTTGAGTTTCTTGGCGACGGTCTCGAGGTCCACGATTTCGTCGAGGTTGTCCACGTTGATGACCGCGCCTTCGGAAACGGCTTTCTCCAGAGCGGCCATCGGCTTGTGCGGGCCGTTGAAAATGATTTTCTCGCCGGGCATGCCGAGCAGGCGGGCCTTGTCGTATTCCATCGCGGAGACGACCTCGGCAATCGCGCCTTCCTGGTGCATGAGCGCGCAAATGGCCTGAAGATAATTGGTCTTGTAGCTCCAGCCGAACACGACGTTCGGGTAGCGCGTGGAGAAGGCGTTGAACATCTGGCGATAAGTGCGCCGCGCGGTGCGCTCGGAGTAAACGAAGAGCGGCGAGCCGAACTGGCCGCACAGCTCGTCCACGCTCACGCCGTCAATGGCGGTGCGGACCTTCCGGGCGTAGGCAGGGCTCCAGCCGAACTTGTTCATCAGGCCGGAGCGGAGCTTGTTGATGACGGGTTTTTCGTAGGGGCGTTTCGACATAAGGAATGGGAGATAGGCGATGGGAGATGGGGCGGTGGCTGGGTGTTCTAGGCTGCTTCGAGGCGTGCGAGCAGCTTGGTTTCCAATCTGCGTTTCATCTGTGCAAATCTGTGGCTCAACCCACTTCCCCCCGCGTCACGGCTTGCTGGAACTTCACCATGTCCGTGACCAGCTCGTAGCTGTAGCGGACGAAGAGCTTGCCGGCGTCGTAGTCGGGCGCGGGCGGCTGGTCCACGCCGAGGGCGGCGCGGACGAGGCGGGCGGGGAGGTTCACGCCCACACCGGTGGCGAAGTAAACCCACGCGGGGAAACGCGGGTTAATCTCGATGAGATACACGTCGTCGCCCTTCACGATGCACTCCAGCTCGAAGGGCCCGCGCCACTTGAGCTCGCGGATGAAGCGGTTCGCCGCCTCCATCATTGCGCGGTGTTTGATAGTCACGCCGGTCCAGATTTTGCCCAGCGACGTGACGCTGATTTTCTTGATGCCCACGAGGCCGAGCGAGCCGCCCTCGCCGTCGCCCAAGCCGATGACGTTGAGTTCCTCGCCCACAACGATGCTCTGCACAATGACCGGATAACCCCACTCGGCCACGAGCGCGTGGAAGTGCGAAACCGCCTGCGTCGAGGTGTAAGCCGCGTAGGCCTTGTAGAAACTCCCCTTCACCATCACCGGCAGGCCGAGTTCGTCCACTGCGGCGATGAGCTGGTCGAGCGACGTGCAGACTTTCGTCTTGGGCAGCTTGATGTCCATGCGCTCGGCGACCTCGATGAGCTTGTCCTTCCCGCGCAATTTGAACTGCTCCATCGAAGGCAGAAACGTCCCGACGCCCATGTCCTTCAGCTCGCCCGCGCGCTTGATGTAGAGCGGCAACTCGGCGTCGAGATTCGGGATGAGCAAGTCCAGCCCGTGCTGGTCGCGGATGTAAGCGAGGCGCTCGAAGTAAGCCCCGCCGTCACCCGACGGATACGGCATGATGAACGACCGGTCCACGACCCAGTCCATGTAAAGGCCCGGCTCCATCGCATCGTAGGCGAGGCCGATGATGCGGGCGTTGAGGCTAGCGTCCTCCTTCAGCGAGCGGGCGACGCCGATGCCGGGGCCGGGGTTGTCCACGGCATTGATGCCGGAGACGCCGATGGCGAGGTCCTTCATGTCAGGCGAGGCCGAAGTTCTTGAGCTGGCTGCGGAAGTCCGTGCAATCGCGTCGCGCCTCTTCGAGCGCGACATCGAAGTGGGCGACGAGCTGCTGGGCGATGTCCTCGTCGCTGCGGCCTTCCTTGAGGGCGCGCAGCACGGCGATGCCGGTCTCGCTGACTTGGAAGCTGTCGCCCGTCTGCGGGTCGAAGACGAAGCCCTCATCGGAGAGGGCAAGTTGGGAGAGGCGGTTCATAAGTTGGTGCGACTGCTGCGCATATGGCGACTACGGAGCCGGCTGGTGGTTACGGTGCAAAAGCGGGCCCTGCCGACGGCCGACGCCTGATGATGTTCACCTCTAATTCAAAGGGCGAATTGTTAAGGGATTATTAAGCCGGCGCAAATCTCGGATCGGGAAATGCCCGTAGCCCTCGATGCAGGCTACAGTCAACACCTGAGCCGCTGCGTGTAACACCGTTTCCCGCGCGCGCTATGACCTTGCGATGAACACGCGCATCTGGCTCGCACTTGGTCTGGTCGGCCTCACCCACCCCCTCGCCCTCGCGGCGGACTTGCTCACCAACGGCTCCTTCGAGTCCGCCGTCACGGGCTGGACGCTCGCGGGCGGCGCGCCGCGTTACCAGCAGGTCGGCACGGCCTACGCCGGCACGAACGCGCTACGCGTTTTCAACCGCGCCAACTTCACCAATGCACCGCAACAGGATGTGACCGTCGCGCTGGCCGCCGCGACCAGCGGGGGGACGTGGACCACGCGCTTCGCCGTGCAGGTGGCCACGCCGACCACCGTGCGGGCGTGGCTGCGTGTGATCGTGAACAACGCCGGGGTCATCGCCACGAACCGGCTGCTCCTCGCCGAGCGCGTGGTGCGCTCAACGAACCAGTGGGAGCGCGTCACCGGCACGCAGACGTTTGGGTGGACCGGGGCCGTGTCGAACGCGCTGTTTTACGTCGAGTGCGGCATGAAGCAGGAGCCGACGGGCAAGGCGTATCCCGACGCCATCTTCGACGACTTCGCGATTCGGCCCGACGCGGACGGCGACGGCCTGTGGGACGAGGAGGAAGTTCCCGTGGCCCAAGGCGGTCTCGGAACCAGTCCGACGCTCGTGGACACCGATGGCGATGGCCTGCCGGACGGCTGGGAAGTCTTCTCCGGCACGAACCCGCTCATGGCCGATGCCACGGCGGACCCGGACAACGACGGCTTCACCAACTGGCAGGAGTTTCGCACCGCGACGAGCGCGACCAACGCGCTCTCGTTCCCCGGCCAGCCCACGCACGCCGCGCTCACGACCAACGCCACCGCCGTGCTGAAGTATCTGGCTAAACTCCCGTTCGCCCCGACCAACCGCGTGCTCGTTGGCCAGCATCTCACCGACACCGCGCCGGAGTGGACGAACCTCGTCCTGCGCCTGCAACAGCAGACGGGCCGCTGGCCGGGCTTGGTGAGCTTCACTGCCGAGGGTTCGGTGACGAACACGCCGGTGCAGACCGCCGGCATCATTCCCTACGCGATGGAGACGTGGACCAACGGCGGGCTGGTGCTCCTCAAGTGGGCGCCGTGGAATCCGTGGAGCGGCAAGTTCGGCGCGGCCTCGGTGCCCACGCTGATTGACATCCCCGAGCTGCTGAACCCCGCTCCCGCACTCGCCACGAACCAGGTCGCGCGCAGCAATTACCTCGCGTGGCGGCAGGCCATCGGCGACAGCCTCACGACCTTGCGCGATGCCGGCGCGCCGGTGCTCTGGCGGCCGTTCGCGGAGATGAACGGCACTTGGTTCTGGTGGGGCAACCTCCAGCGCGACCACTACATTTCCCTATGGCGCGACCTGCACGGCTACTTCACGCAGACGCGCGGCCTGACGAACCTGCTGTGGGTCTTCGAGCCAGACCAGACGGTGCATCTGGTGGCTGGCACGACCAGTTCCGGCACGCCGATTGACTACTACTATCCCGGCGACGACGTGGTGGACGTGGTGGGGCACAACTTCTACGACGACGACTGGGCGCTGCCATTCCGCAGCGACCTCATCTGGGAACGCTACGGCAAAATCTTCGCCGTGCCACAGGCCGGGCCAGGCCTCCAGCTCCGCGACGGGTCGTTCGACAACCTGACCTACCTCAACGGCGTCACGAACACGATTTCCCGCTGCGCCTTCTTCGTGCCGTGGAACAACATCACGGCCGGCACCAACACGAACTATCTCGCGGTCGTGGACAACGTGAACGCGAGCAATCTGTTGGCGCACCCGTTGGTCATCACGCGCGGCGAAGTGAACTGGCAGGCGGAGTTGCCCGCGTTGCCTCCGCCTCCGGTCCTCCCCACGAACGAGTTGGTCGCCAACGGAGGCTTCGAATCCACGCTCACGGGCTGGGTGAACTACGGCCCCCCGGCAACCGTGCGCACAGTCGTCGCGCCCGGCCACAGTGGCGGCAGCGCCCTCTCCGTAAGCAACCGCAACGCGTCGACCAACGGCCTCGCGCAGAACGTGCTCGCCGCCTTGCTCGCCAACGGCTCCGGCCAGCGCTACGTGACCCGCGCGTGGCTCAAGAGCGACCTGCCCACGAGCGTCCGCGTGCGGCTGGTGCTGACCGAACCGGGTGGTTTGACGAGCCGTTTTTTGCTGGCCGAGCGCCAACTTCGCGAGGTGCAGACCAACCAGTGGAGCTTCATCGAAGGCGTGCAGACCGTGACGTGGAACAGCACGCCGACGAACGCGCTGCTTTACGTCGAGGCCGGCCAGTTGGTGGAGAATGTCTTTCCGCCCTATCTACTCGACGACGTTTCCCTCCAGCCAGACAACGACGGCGACCGGCTCTCGAACTCGGAGGAACTCGCCCTCGGCACGAATCCCAACCTCGCTGACACCGATGGCGACGGCATCCCCGACGGCTGGGAAGTCCGGCACGGCCTCAACCCGTTCGCTGTCGCTGATGGTGCATGGGACCGCGATGGCGATGGCTTCACGAACTTGCAGGAGTATTGGGCCGCGACCGACCCGACGTTGCGCGCGAGTTTCCCCGGCAAGGCGTCTGTCACCAACGCGACCGATGCCGCGCGGCAGGTGCTGTTGCGCCTCGCGCTCGCGCCCAGTCAGCCGACGAACCGTTGCTTCTCCGGCCAGACCATCAGTGGCGGCAATGTCGGCGTGCCCACCGAATACACGAACTTCTTCCTGAACCTCGCGCAGCAGACCGGCCACACGCCCGCCGTTATGCAACTGACTTACGAGGTGCCGCCCACGAACGTGCAGGCCGCTGCGATGAACCCCTTCGCCATCAGCCACTGGCAGGCCGGTGGGCTGGTGTTGGTTCATTACGCGCCGCCCAATCCCGTAAGCAACGGCCATCCCGGCGACACGACCAACGTGGTGAACCTCTCCACGCTCTTCACGCCCGGCACCGCCACGCACACGAACTGGATGCGCTCGCTCGACCTGTGCGCCGACGGCCTCCAGCAGTTGCGCGACGCCGGTGTGGTCGTGCTGTTCACTATCCTGCACGAGAACAACGGCAGTTGGCTGTGGTGGCACAAGCGCCCGCGCGCCGACTACGTCGCGCTCTACCGTGGTGTCCACGACTACTTCACGCGCGTTCGAGGCCTGAACAACCTGCTGTGGATTTTCCACCCGAGCGAAGCCACGCACGACTTGCTCCCGATGGACTACTACTATCCGGGTGACGACGTGGTGGACCTCATCGGTCCGAGCGTTTACAACTCGACCTTCCAGTTTCGCTTCCCGATGGACGACCTGTTCCGGGCCTATCCGAAGGCCTTCGGCCTTACGGAGGCGAACGCGAACGGCAACACCAACGCGTGGGACTTGAACATCCTGACGACCAACCTGGCCGTCACGCTGCCGCGCGCAGCCTACTTCTGCGCCTGGTCCTCCTTCAAGAACGGAGCCGCCCCGCTCGTCCGCTATTCGCTCGTGGACAACACCAATTTGACCGCGCTGCTCAACGCCCCGCACATCGCCAACCGCTCCGCCGTGGACTGGCCTACCTATTTTCCGATGCAGCTCAATCTCCGGCGGCAAGGCCCCGCGCTCGCCGTGGACTGGGCCGGGGGCGCGCTGGACTACTCTACCAACCTCGTCCACTGGAACGCCGTGACCAACGCGGCGCAAACGTGGACCCCAAACCCGGGCGGT
>CAMCFN010000063.1 GCA_945874145.1 Akkermansia muciniphila | reverse complement strand
CATCACCCCCGCAGACAATTCTGGGCCGTCACGCAACCACCCAGCCCACCCCTCAACAACTGGCCCGAAATCCTCGGAAAATTCTCCCTGTAAAAACTGTCCCCTTTTGAACTCGCGCAGCAATCCCCTTTTGAACTCCCGCCGACACCGGCGGCGATTTCCTTTGCACTCGCGGCTTTCATTTGCGGCAATCGCCGTGTGCGCACACTCGCCCTTGATCACGGAACCGTTCGCGTTGGCGTCGCTGTCAGCGATGAACTGGGCATGATTGCCCGGCCGCTGGAGTTCATCCCGGCGGAGCCGTGGGAGGATTTCATTGCGCGCTTCAACCAGCTTCTCGCGGAGTTGCAGCCGGAGCAGATCATCATCGGGATGCCGCGCAACATGGACGGGTCGATGGGGCCGGCGGCAGAGAAGGTCCGGGAATTCATCGCGAAACTGCGCGCGACCATCACGGTGCCGATTCGCACCTGGGACGAGCGGCTGACGACGGTGCAGGCGCAGCGCATGCTCCGGCAGGCGGGGCACAAGGCGAGGGATCAGAAGGGGAAGATGGACCAGACGGCGGCGGCGATTATTTTGCAGAGCTTTCTGGATTCGCAGGGTGGCTGACGCTGCCTTACGTTTTACGCGGGCCCGTAATGCGTAAAACGGAAGGCGTCAAAAGTGCGCATGAGCAGCCTCATCAAACTCAAACTCACCATCGCCTACGACGGCTCCGGCTACGATGGCTGGCAGACGCAGAAGACGGGCGTGGGCGTTCAGTCGTTGGTGGAGACGGCGCTGGCGAAGTTGTTTCCCAGCCAGCCCAAGGTCTTTGGCTCCAGTCGCACGGACTCGGGCGTCCACGCTCTGGGCATGGCGGCGCACTTCGAAGTGCCGCGCGCGGAGTGGCGCATGACGACGGCGCGGTTGCTGCTGGCGGTGAATGCGCATTTGCCAGAGGACATCCGGGTGCAGTCGGCGAAGCGCGTGCCCGCAGAGTTTCACGCGCGGTTCAGCGCGGCGGGCAAGGAGTATCGCTACCAAGTGTGGAACCATCGGGCGATGAACCCGCTGCTGCGCACGCAGGCGTGGCACTGCAAGCGCAAGCTGGACGTGGTGGCGATGCGCGCGGCGGCGCGGGACTTCGTGGGCAAGCACGACTTCCGTTCCTTCCGCGTGAATCCCTCCTACGACACGGATTCCACGGTCCGGACCCTGGCACGTTGCGACATCAAGCGGCGCGGCCCGCTGCTGATGTTCGTCATCGAGGGTGATGGCTTCCTCTACCGCATGTGCCGCGGCATCGTGGGCACGCTCGTGCAGGTGGGCGAGGGCAAGATCGCGGCCACGACGGTCCGCGACATTCTCGCGCACCGTGACCGCCAGCGCGCCGGGATGACCGCCCCGGCGCATGGGCTGGTCTTGTGGCGCGTGCTCTACGACGCAAAGAACCTGCATCCCAAACCCCGGCCGGAATGAACCTCGTCCTCGTCGAGCCGGAGATCCCGCCCAACACCGGCAACATCGCCCGGCTGTGTGCCGGGACGCGCACCACGCTGCATCTCATCGAGCCGTTCGGCTTCAAGCTGGACGATGCCACGCTCAAGCGCGCCGGCATGGACTACTGGCGGCATGTGATCTGGCATCGCTGGCGCAACTGGCCGGAGTTCGCCGCCGAGGTCCCGGCGGAGGCACGGCTGTGGTTCATCGAGTCTGGCGGTCCTCGGCGTTACGACGAGGCGAACTTCGCGCCCCAGGACTTTCTCGTCTTCGGCCGCGAGACGGCGGGGTTGCCAAAGGCATTGCTGGAGGGGAACCGCGAGCGCTGGCTGCGCATCCCCATGTTCAACCCCGAGGCGCGTTCGCTGAACCTGGCCAACTGCGCGGCGCTGGTGCTTTATGAGGCCTTGCGCCAGCAGGGCTTCGCGGCCGAAGTCTGAAGGCTTCGGCGCGAGGATGTCCTTGGTCCCGGTCTATTTGAGACCGCTGTTGCCGAGGGTGGGATTGATTTCTCGAAGAGCGAAGGCGGCGGCCAGCTTCATGCTGGGAGGAATACGCTCACGGTGACGCTGAACACAAGCGCCCGCGATAATTCTGAACGGCCTTTAATGTTCCGTTCGGAATTCTTTAATGTTCCACCTTCACGTTGGGGTCCAACACGACATGCGATTGCTCCTGGCAGAAGATGACCGGAAAGTTGCGGATTTTGTCTCGCGCGGACTGCGCGCCGAGCGGTTTGCCGTGGACTTGGCCTTCGACGGGCAGAGCGCCTGCGAGTTCGCCACCAGCTTCCAATACGACGCCATCATCCTCGACTTGATGCTGCCGGTCCTCAGTGGCACGGAGGTGCTCAAGCGCATTCGCCGCCACGCGCCGGATGTGCCGGTGCTCATCCTGACCGCGAAGGATGACACGGCTGCGAAGGTCGAGAACTTCGAGGCGGGGGCGGACGACTACCTGACCAAGCCCTTTGCCTTCGCGGAGCTGGCCGTGCGGGTGAAGGCGCTCCTCCGGC
Organism: Akkermansia muciniphila; assembly: GCA_945874145.1. Lineage (GTDB taxonomy): Bacteria > Verrucomicrobiota > Verrucomicrobiia > Limisphaerales > SXTU01 > SXTU01. The sequence goes on along the minus strand of CAMCFN010000063.1, from coordinate 23,584 downwards.
GCGGCCCCGTGGCGCGCAGCAGCACCTTGCGCGTGGCGGACCTCGAACTGGACCGGCTCACCCAGCAGGTGCGGCGCGGCGGGACGCGCATCGAACTTACCGGCAAGGAATACGCGCTGCTCGAATACCTGATGGCACACGCGGGGCGGGTGCTTTCGCGGACGATGATTATTGAGCACGTCTGGGACGAAAGTTTCGAGGGACTGACTAACATCGTGGACGTGTATGTCCGCCACCTGCGCGCGAAAGTGGACGATGCCTTTCCCACCAAGCTCATCCGCACAGTGCGTGGCGTGGGCTACAGCATCAGCGACGGCACCGAGGCATGAACCCGCGCTCCATCGGCTTTCAACTCACGGCCTGGTATGCGGGGGTCAGCGCCGTGGTGTTCGTGTTGCTGGGCGGCTTCATGTATCTCGGCATGAAGCATCACCTGGAGAAAAATCTCCGCGAGACACAGTCCAAGCGTGCAGGGGTCATCGCCGAGACGCTCGTGGCGCGCGTCGCGCAACTGGGCGAGCCGCTCGTCATCCAGGAAATCCGCGAGAGCTACGCGCCGGAGCTGAACAGCCGTTTCATCCGCGTGACCCGGCCGGATGGAACCGTGCTGTATGTCTGCGGCGTGCCGGCGGACTTGAGCTTCGACCCGGCCAAGGTGCCACCACCGGCGGCGGTGGTGGCGCGGGCTTACGCGCGCGTGGAGTCGCCGCCGGACAGCGAAAGCTTGTTAATTGTGACCGGGCCTGTGCCGACGGCGACCGGCACGTTTCGCATCGAGGTGGGGGCATCGCTCGGGCCGCTGCAGGCCGTGCTCCGCGAGTGGCTGGTGACCTTCACGTTGGCGTTCCCGCTCCTGCTCGCGGTGGCCGCAGGTGGGGGATGGTTCCTGGCCCGGCGCGCGCTGGAGCCGGTGCGAAAAATCATCCACGGTGCCGAGCAGATTTCCTCGCACAACCTCGGCGAACGCCTGCCCGTCCCTCGCACCGGTGACGAACTGGAGCGGCTGTCCACCGCGCTCAACCAGATGATTGCGCGGCTGGACGAGGCGTTGAGCCACAACCGCCGCTTCATGGCGGACGCCTCGCACGAGCTGCGCACGCCGCTGACCATCCTGCGCGGCGAGTTGGAGACGATGTTGCAGCAAACCGATGGCGCGCCCGAGTTGCAGGACCGCCTCGGCAGCGTGCTGGAGGAAGTCGAGCGGCTCGCCAAGATTGTCGAGCATCTCTTCGCGCTGTCCCGGCTGGATGCGGGCGAGGCGCAGGCCGAGTCGGTGCAGTTCGACCTGGGCCAGCTCGTGGCCAGCACCGCCGAGCAGATGAGCCTCCTCGCCGAGGACAAGCGCGTGACGCTCAACTGCCTTGCGCCCCGCGCCGTGTCCGTCGAGGGCGACCGCGCCCGGCTCAAACAAGTCGTCGTGAACCTCCTCGACAACGCCATCAAATACACGCCGCAGGGCGGCTCCGTGACGCTCTCGGTCGTGGCCGCGCCGCACGTTGGCAAGGCTCTGCTCGAAGTTACGGACACGGGCATCGGCATTCCCGCCGGCGCGTTGCCGCACGTCTTCGAGCGCTTCTTCCGCGTGGACAAGGCCCGTTCGCGTGAGCTGGGCGGCGCAGGCATCGGGCTGTCCATCGTGAAGGCGATTTGCACCGCGCACGGCGGTCAGGTGGAAGCGGCGAGCGAGGAAGGACGTGGCACGCGGTTCCGTGTGCTGCTCCCGCTCGCGGATAAATCGGATGAAACGAAGGACACACACAATGCAGGATAGACCATCAACATTCCTAGAATCCCGAACGGTATTGCTCGGCCTGGTCGCCGCTGTCGTGCTGGCCGCCACCGGCACTGCTTGCAAGAAGGCCGTTGGCACCGAAGATTCGAAGGGTGCCGCCGCTCCGGCACCCGTCGCCGTGGCGAAAGTCACGCGCGCGGACCTTGCCCGCGAAGTGGTCTTCGACGCCGAGTTCCGGCCCTTTCAGGACATTGACCTGCACGCGAAGGTCGCCGGCTTCGTGCAGACGATGAACGTGGACGTGGGCGACCGCGTGAAGGCCGGCCAGCTCCTCGCCAGCATCGAGGTGCCGGAGCTGAAGGAGGACCTTGAGCGCGCCGCCGCCGGGGTGAAGCGTGCGCAACAGGATGTGATCAAGGCGCAGGAGGACGCCCAGCGGGCGGAGGAGGACATCCGCCGGGCCGAGGCGGAAATCAAGCGCGCGCAGGCGGCGCACGCCGAGGTGAAGCTCACGCTCGGGCGTATCGCTGCGGTCTCGAAGGCGCAGCCTGGCCTTGTGGCGCAGCAAGACATCGACACCGCGCAGGCAAAGGAGCGCACGGCGGACGCGCAGGTTGCCGCCGCGCAGGCCGCACAGAACGGCAGCCGGGCGGCGGCGTCCGCAGCCCGCGCGGCGATTGCCTCGGTGAAGGAGCAGGTTCACGTCACGGAGGCTGACTTGCACAAGCTGCAGGCCAAGGCCGGATTTACGAAGATTGTCGCGCCCTTCGACGGGTTCATCTCCAAACGTTACGCCGATGCCGGCGACATGCTGCGGGGCGGGCTTTCCCCGAGCGCGCCGGCGGTCCCGCTGGTGCGGCTCGTGCATGTGGACAAACTGCGGCTGGTGTTCCCCGTGTCTGCCTCGTTTGTGGCCAAGGTCAAGGTCGGTGACGAGGTGGAGGTGCGCGTTCCCAGTCTGAGCCGGACCCTGCCCGGCAAGGTCGCTCGCATTACCCGCGAGGTGGAGGCCAACACGCGTACGATGGAGACGCAGGTTGATTTGGTGAACGTCGACGGCTCGCTCTATCCCGGAATGTATGGTTCGGTGGCGATGAAGCTTGATAGAAAGCAGCAGGTGCTCGTCGTTCCGATCACCGCGCTGGCGCGGGGCAAGCAGGTCACGGTTTTCCTCATCAAGTCAGACAACGTGATTGAAGAGCGCGCGGTGAAGCTTGGCTTGGAGGCTCCGGACAGCGTGGAAGTGGTCGCCGGCCTGGCCGAAGGCGACTCCGTCCTCGTCGGCAGCCGCAGCCAGGTGAAGCCCGGCCAGAAGGTCGAACCCAAGGTGGTGAAGCAGGAGGAAGCGCCATGAGCAACACCCTTTCCCCCGCCCAGCTCGATGCGCTGCGCCGGTTCGACACCTGCACGGTCGCCAACGCCATTGAGGGCTTTTATGTGCGGTTGCGCGACACGGGTTTCGCTGACTCGTCAGTGCGCTGCGTCTTTCCGAAGATGCCGCCGCTCGTCGGCTACGCGGCCACGGTGCGCATCCGCTATTCTGGTCCGCCGGTGGACGGGCGGGTGGCGGTGGAGCGCACCGACTGGTGGAGCAAGCTGCTCGCCGTGCCCACGCCACGCGTGGTGGTGATTCAGGACGTGAGCGAGCGGCCCGGCTTTGGCTCGTTTCTTGGGGAGGTTCATGCGCATGTGCTCAAGGCGCTGGGTTGCGTTGGGGCAATGACGAACGGCTCGGTGCATGACCTGCCGGGCATCGAGGCGGCGGGCTTTCAGCTGTTCGCCGGCAGCGTCGCGGTTTCGCACGCCTACGTTCACATCGTTGACTTCGACAAACCCGTCGAAGTCGGCGGGCTGAAGGTGAAGCCCGGCGACCTGCTCCATGCGGACCAGCACGGCGTGCTCTCCGTGCCGAAGGAAATCGCCGCTGATATTCCCGCCGCCGCCGAGCGCCTGCTCGAACGCGAGCGCAAGGTGATTGAACTCTGTCGTTCGGGTGAGACCAGCGTCGAGAAGCTGCGCGATGCCGTGAAAGGGATTTTCCACGAGCCATGACAAGGTTCGCCCTCAGGTTTCCCTACCTGACCATCGTGGTCAGTTTGATCGTGTGCGTGGTGGGGGTGACGAGCCTGCTGCGGCTGCCCGTGGACTTGTTCCCGGCCATCCGCATCCCGGTGGTGGTCGTTGCCACGTTCTATTCCGGCATGCCGCCGGAGCAGATCGAGAACTCCATCACCGGCCGCTTCGAGCGCTTCTTTACGCTGGCCTCGGGCATTGACCACATTGAGAGCCGTTCCTTGCCGGGTGTCAGCCTCATCAAGATCTACTTCCAGCCCGGCACGAATCCCGACACCGCCGTCAGCACCATCGCGAACCTCGCCACGGCGAACCTGCGCCGGCTCCCGCCAGGCACACTCCCGCCGGTGGTTTTGAAGTTCGATGCCTCCAGCCTCCCGGTCTGTCTCATCACGCTCAAGGGCGAGGGCATGGGCGAGACGCAACTCCGCGACACCGGCCAATACGCCGTCCGCAACCAAGTCGCCAACGTCCCCGGCGCATCCGTCCCGCAGCCCTTCGGCGGGCGCTACCGCCAGATCATGGTCTACGTGGACCCACTAAAACTGGAGTCGCACCAGTTGAGCGTGATGGACGTGGTGCGCGCGGTGAATGATTCGAACCTCATTCTCCCGGCCGGCGATGTGCGCATCGGCCCGCTCAACTACAACATCTACGCGAACAGCCAGCTCCGCGATGTGGCGGATGTGAACCGCCTACCACTCAAGACCGTGGGCAAATCCTCCGTGATGGTGGGCGACATCGGGGAGGCGAAGGACGCGTCGCAGATCCAGAACAACATCGTGCGCGTGGACGGACAGCGCTCGGTCTATCTGCCCGTGCTCAAACAGGGCGGCAGCACCATTGCGGTTGTCAACGGGGTGAAGGACGCGGTCGCGAGCCTGCTCGACGTGCCGCCGCAGCTCATCAGCAAAGTCGTCTTCGATCAGTCGCTCTTCGTGAAGAGCGCCATCAAGAACCTCACCCTCATCGGTGGGCTCGGTCTCGCGCTCACGGGCGTGATGATTCTCATGTTCTTCGGCAGCCTGCGCGGCACGCTGGCGGTCTTTCTTTCCATTCCCATCTCCGTGCTGGCCGCCTTCCTCGCGCTCAGCCTCGGCGACAACTCGGTGAACTCGATGGTGCTCGGCGGCTTCGCGCTGGCCTTCTCGCGCCTGATCAACAACTCCGTCGTCGTCATCGAGAACATCTTCCGCTTGCTGGAGCTGGGCGAGTCCCCTGAGCAGGCCGCACAGCAAGGGGCCGAGGAGGTCGCCATGCCGGTGCTGGCCTCGTCGCTCGCAACCGCCGTCGTCTTCTTCCCGGTCATCTTCCTCTACGGCGTGAGCCAGTTCCTGTTCAGCGCGCTGGCGCTGGCGGTGGTATTCTCGCTCTTCGCCTCCTACATTGTCGCGCTCACGGTTGTCCCGCTGTTCTGCGCAAAGCTCCTTCAGCGTCCGGCCCTCCGGGACGCGGCGATGGCCTCGCGCGGCTGGGGCCAGCGCTTCAACGAGGCTTTCAAGCGCGGCTTTGCCAGCCTGCTCAACGCCTACGAACGGCTGCTGAACTTCGCGCTTCGGCTGCCGCGCAGCACGGTGGTTGCGAGCCTGCTGGTGTTCGCCGTCAGTCTTGCGCTTTATCCGCTCGTGGGGGTGTCTTACTTCCCGCGCACGGACCCGAGCCAGTTCCTCATCAACGTGAAGACCCCGACCGGCACGCGCGTGGAAATTACCGAGCAGCTCATCGCGCAGGTGGAGGCCATCATCCAGCAGGAGGTCGCGAAGGAGGATCTCGGGGTCATCGTGGCGAACATCGGCGTGCAGCCGGGCTTCAGCTCGATTTACACCAGCAACTCCGGCCACCACACCGCGTCCGTGCAGGTGAGCCTCAACGAGGGGCACCGCACCGGCAGCTACGCCTACATGGACCGGGTGCGCCGCCGCATCACGAAGGAGCTGCCGCAGTTGAGCGTGTATCTGCAATCCGGTGGCCTTGTGGATTCGGTGATAAATCTCGGGCTGCCCGCGCCGATTGACATCCAGATCAGCGGCTCGAACCTCGAGGCCGCGCACCGCACCGCTCTGGACATCGCGCGGCAGGTCCGCGCGCTGCCGGGCGTCAGCGACGTGCTGGTGCCGCAGGACATAGACCAGCAGGCCTTGCAGCTCGAAGTCATCCGCGCCCGCGCGGCCGAACTGGGGCTGACTTCCAAGGAAATCGTGCAGAACGTTATCACCGCGCTGACCTCCGGTGCGATGATTGCCCCGAGCTACTTCGTGGACCCGAGCAACGGCAACGACTACCTGCTCACGGTCCAGTATCAGGAGGGCTATGTGAAAAACATGGCGGATTTGCAGTCCATCCCACTGCGCGCGCCGAAGGGGCTACGCACCGCGCGGCTGGATGCGGCCAGCCAGTTCCATAACGCCTATGCCCCGACCGAGGTGAACCACTACCAGCTCCGCCGGGTCATCGACGTGTTCGTCGCACCGGCGGGCGAGGATCTTGGCCAGTTGGTGACCGAGGTGAACCGCATACTCGCCACGACAAAGATTCCAACCGGCTTACGGGTGACGTTGCGCGGCATGGTGGAGGGCATGAACGCCTCGTTCAAAAGCTTCGGCTTCGGCCTCATCCTCGCCATCGCGCTGGTTTATCTCATCCTCGTCGCGCAGTTCGCCTCCTTCCTGGACCCGCTCATCATCCTGCTGGCGGTGCCGCCGGCGCTGGCCGGCGCGTTGGTGGCGCTGGTGGCGACCGGAACCACGCTGAACGTCATGTCGCTGATGGGCGTGGTGATGGTGGTGGGCATCGTCGTGGCCAACAGCATTCTCATCGTGGACTGCATCCGCGCGCAGTCGGCGGCTGGGCTGGTGTTGCGGGACGCGGTGGTGACGGCCTGCCGGATGCGCCTGCGGCCGGTGCTGATCACCTCCTGTGCCACCTTGCTTGGATTGCTGCCGATGGCGCTGAAGCTGGGCACCGGCAGCGAGGCTTATGCACCGCTCGCGCTGGCCATCATCGGCGGGCTCGCGGTGTCCGGCACGCTCACCATCTTCGTGGTGCCCGCCGCGTATCTCGCCGCGCATCGCTCCGACGCCGCCCAGACCATACCCGCCGCATGAACCTAGCTGGAGAACCCTTCCGATGACCCGCTTCGCGCTACGCTATCCCTATCTCACCATCGTTCTCTGCCTCGTGGTCTGCGTGGTGGGCGTGACCAGCTTGGTGCGGCTGCCGGTGGACTTGTTCCCGGCCATCCGCATCCCGGTGGTGGTCGTCGCCACGTTCTATTCCGGCATGCCACCGGAGCAGATCGAAAACTCCATCACTGGCCGCTTCGAGCGCTTCTTCACTCTGGCTTCGGGCATCGACCGCATCGAGTCACGTTCCCTGCCGGGAGTTAGCCTCATCAAGATCTACTTCCAGCCGGGCAGCGACCCGGACACGGCGGTGAGCACGATTTCCAATCTTGCCACGGCGAACCTCCGCCGGCTCCCGCCGGGCACGCTCCCGCCGGTGGTGCTCAAGTTCGACGCTTCCAGTCTCCCGGTTTGCCTCATCACGCTCAAGGGCGAGGGCATGACCGAGACGCAGCTCCGCGACACCGGCCAATATGCCGTGCGCAACCAGGTGGCTAATGTCCCCGGTGCTTCCGTCCCGCAACCCTTCGGCGGCAAGTATCGGCAGATCATGGTCTATGTGGACCCGCTCAAGCTGGAGGCCAACCAGCTCTCCGTGATGGATGTAGTCCGCTCGGTGAACGACTCGAACCTGATCCTCCCCGCCGGCGACGTGCGCATCGGCCCGCTGAATTACAACATCTACGCCAACAGCCAGCTTCGTGATGTGGCGGACGTGAACCGCCTGCCACTCAAGACCGTGGGCAAGTCCTCCGTGATGGTGGGCGACATCGGGGAGGCGAAGGATGCGGCGCAAATCCAGAACAACATCGTGCGGGTGGACGGACAGCGCTCGGTCTATCTGCCCGTGCTCAAGCAGGGCGGCGATGCCAACACCATCGCGGTCGTGGACGGCATCAAGTCCTCGCTCAAGAACCTGCTTGATGTGCCGGACTCCCTCGTTTCAAAGGTCGTCTTCGATCAGTCCATCTTCGTCCGCAACGCCATCACCAACCTCATCCACGAGGGGGCCATCGGCCTGGTGCTCACCGGCGCGCTGATTCTCATTTTCCTCGGCAGCATGAGGGCGACGGTCGCGGTGTTCCTCTCCATCCCGCTCTCGACCCTGGCCACGTTCATCGCGCTGGCGCTCAGCGACAACACGGTCAACTCGATGATTCTCGGCGGACTGGCGCTGGCCTTCTCGCGCCTGATTGATAACTCGGTCGTCGTCCTCGAAAACATCTTCCGCCACATCGAGCTGGGCGAGTCGCCCGCCGTCGCAGCGGAGAAGGGCGGGCAGGAGATGGCCCTGCCCGTGCTGGCCGCGACGCTCACGACGGTCGTGGTCTTCTTCCCGGTCACGTTCCTTTATGGCGTGAGCCGCTTCCTGTTCACCGCGCTGGCGCTGTCAGTGATGCTGTCGCTCTTCGCCTCGTATGTCGTCGCGCTGACCGTGGTCCCGCTGTTTTGCGCCAAGCTCATCAAGGGCCACAAGCCCGACCACGATCCGAGCGAGGGCGGCGGTTTCAATCACTGGTTCAACCTGAAGTTCCACAACATGCTCAACGGCTACGAGCGTGTGCTGGGCTGGTCGCTGTTGCGGCCCGCTGCGACAGTCGTAGGTCTGCTTGCCATCTTCGTCCTGAGCCTCGGTGCCTACCCGCTGATTGGTGTCGCCTACTTCCCGCGCACCGACCCCGGCCAGTTCGTCATCAACCTCAAGACACCGACCGGCACGCGCGTGGACATCACTGAGAAATATGTGCAGCAGGTCGAGGATATCATCCGCGAGGAGGTGGCAAAGGAAGAGCTGGGCGTCATCGTGGCAAACATCGGCGTGCAGCCGGGCTTCAGCTCGATTTACACGAGCAACTCTGGCCATCACACAGCGACGTTGCAGGTGAGCCTCAACGGCGGGCACAAGACCGGCAGTTACGCCTACATGGACCGCATCCGCCGCCGCGTGCGCAACGAACTGCCGCAGCTCACCGCCTACTTTCAGTCCGGCGGGCTCGTGGACGCGGTGCTGAACCTCGGCCTGCCCGCGCCCATCGACATTCAAGTCAGCGGCTCGAACCTCCAATTGGCGCACCGCACCGCGTCGGAGATTGCCCGCAAGGTCCGCGAGCTGCCTGGTGTCAGCGACGTGCTGGTGCCGCAGGACGTGGACCAGCCGGCCTTGCAACTGGAAGTGGACCGCGCGCGTGGCGCGGAGCTGGGGCTGACCTCGAAGGAAATTGTGCAGAACGTCATCACCGCGCTGACCTCCGGCGCGATGATTGCCCCGAGCTACTTCGTGGACCCGCGCAACGGCAACGACTACCTGCTCACCGTGCAATACCCGGAGGGTTACGTGAAGAATCTCGCCGACCTCCAGGCCATCCCCATTCGTTCGCCCATGCAGGCACGACCGACGCGTCTCGACGCCGTGAGCCGCATCAACAACAGCTACGCGCCGACCGAGGTCAACCACTACCAGCTCCGCCGCGTCATTAACGTCTATGTCGCGCCCGCCAAGGAGGATCTCGGCGAGGTGGTGAAGGGCGTCGAACGCATCTTGGCCGAGACGGAGATTCCAACCGGCCTGCGCGTCACGTTGCGCGGCATGGTGCAGGGGATGAACGCGTCGTTCAAAAGCTTCGGCCTCGGCCTGATTCTCTCCGTGCTGCTGGTGTATCTGATTCTCGTGGCGCAGTTCCAGTCGTGGATTGATCCCATTCTGATTCTGCTCGCCGTGCCCACCGGATTGACCGGCGTGCTGCTGACGCTGTGGCTGACCGGCACGACGCTCAACGTCATGTCGCTCATGGGCATCGTGATGATGGTCGGCATTGTCGTGTCGAACAGCATCCTCATCGTCGAGTTCACGCACCGGTTACGCGAGGACGGCAAGACGGTGCGCGAGGCCGTCACCCTCGCCTGCCGTGTCCGGCTCCGCCCCGTGCTGATGACCTCGCTCGCCACGCTCATTGGCCTGCTGCCGATGGCGCTCAAGCTCGGCACCGGCAGCGAAGCCTACGCGCCGCTCGCGCTCGCCATCATCGGCGGGCTGGCGGTGTCCGTGGTGCTCACCGTCTTCATCGTCCCGGCGGCGTATCTGCTGGTCTATGGGCGGAAGGAACAAGCGGACGCGGCAACCCCTGCATCTTGATTGCGATGAAAGAAATCCCAAATCCCAACTCCCGAGCTCCAAAGAAGCTCCAACTCCCAAGCTCCGATGTGAGCGCGAGTCATACGGCCGCCACCAGCCTTGCTAGGGGCGATACAACACTAGCCGTGGGTGGAGTTCGCCCCGCGAACGGAACCCACGGTGTTGGGAGAAACGGGGTGGTGAACCGCGTAGCGGTTCAACCGCGCGCCGCTCAACCGTTGGTGTCACCGCTACGCGGTTCAACTTGCTTGCCTGGTCTTCCGTGGGTTGCGCTCGCCCAGCCTCGTTTCACCCACGGCTACCATCGTTGGGCTGTTACGCAGCCAGCACGGCTATGGAGTTTGCTGCTCGGCGCTTGTTATTTCTTCGGTGCTTGGAACTCGGAGCTTGGCGCTTCCGAAAAACTCACCTTGAAGGAAGCCCGTGACCTGTCCCTCCGCCAGCACCCGCGCATCACCGCCGCCGAGTTCAAGGCGCTTGCCGCCAAGCAGGCCGTGCTGCAAGCCCGGGCCGGGCTCCTACCCTCGTTTAGCGCCAATGTCGTCGCCGTGGGTGCGGCGGATGCGAACACGCGGCTTGCCGCCCTGAGCGGCTTGAACAACCCGGCGATCATTGAGCGCGTCAGCGGCGGACTCACCATCAGCCAGCTCATCACGGATTTCGGCCGCACCGACAACCTGCTGGGCGGCGCGAAGGACAAGGCCCGCGCCGAGGCGGCTGGCACCGACACCGTGCGCGCCCAGCTTTTGCTGGCCGTGAGCGCCGCCTATTTCGGAGCCCAGCAGGCCGAGTCTGTTTTGCGCGTCGTGGACCAGACGGTCGCGACGCGCCAGATGCTCCTCGACCAAGTGAGCGCGCTGGCGAAGAACCAATTGAAGTCCGATCTGGATGTCAGCTTTGCCCAGGTGTCGCTGGAGGAGGCGCGGCTCCTCCAGCTCCGTGCCCGCAACGATCTTGACGCTAGTTTCACCGCCCTCGACACGTTGCTCGGTGGACGTGAGCCGCGCCGCTATGCGCTGGTGGAGGAGGACCTGCCGGCTGCCCTGCCCGCGGACGCGTCGCCCCTCGTCGCGGAAGCGCTGCGCCTGCGCCCCGAGCTGGAGCGTTCGCGTGCCGAGCGGGACGCCGCGCAACGGCAGGCGCGTGCGGATCAGGCGCTGCACTACCCAACCGTCAGCGCGCTGGCCGGTCTGGGCGTGACCCCCGTGCGTGATCCACGGCTGGAGGCGACTTATGCCTCGGCCGGTCTGGTGCTGAGTCTTCCGCTCTTCAGCGGCGGGCGCGACACCGCGCGCCAGAAGGAGGCCGAGCTGAAGGCCAAGGCTGCGGAAGAAGGGCTGAAGGACGAGGAGCACAACGTCATCCGCGACGTGCGGCTTGCGCTGTTGCGCGCACGGCACGCGCATGAACGCCTGGCTTTGACGGCCAAGTTGCTGGAGCACTCCCGCATCGCGCATGACCTTGCCGCCGCCCGCTACAAACTCGGGGCCAGCAGCATCACCGAACTCAGCCAGGCCCAGCTCAACCTCACCACCGCCGAAATCGCGCAGGCTGCGGCGAGGTATGATTACCTGCTGCTTCGCGAAGTGCTGTCGTATCAGGCCGGCTCGTTGGGCGGTCGTTGAGCCGGAGTCGAGCGCCCGGGCTTCAGGGGGCGGGAAAATGGGCTTGCCTCACCGGCTGTCCCGCGAATCTACTCCAGCCAACTTTGACCCTGGTCGCCAATGCAGCTCCACGCCCTGACGCCTCATGACTAACACCCTGCGCCGTGATTTGCCCGCCTCCCTGGTTGTCTTCTTGGTTGCCGTGCCGCTCTCGCTTGGCATCGCCCTGGCCTCGGGTGCGCCCATCGTGGCGGGACTGATTGGTGCGGTGGCCGGGGGCATTGTGACGGGGCTGCTGGCGGGAGCGCCGTTGCAGGTGTCCGGGCCGGCGGCGGGGTTGACGGTCGTGGTGGCGGGGCTGGTGCATCAGTTTGGCTGGCAAACGATGTGCGTGATCACCGCCTGTGCGGGCGTGGTGCAGTTGGTTCTGGGCTGGTTCAAGGTGGCGCGCGGGGCGCTGATCATCGCCCCGGCGGTGGTGCATGGGATGCTGGCGGGCATCGGCATCTCGATCGCGCTGGCGCAGATTCACGTGGTGCTCGGGGGCGGACCGAAGAGCGCACCGCTGATGAACTTGATCGGCATTCCGCAACAGCTCGGGGTTATGAACGCCTCGGCGGCGGCGCTGGGGTTTTTGACCATCGGCATCCTGATTGGCTGGAAGAAGATCAAGCTGCCGGCACTCAAGGCCATTCCGGGACCGCTGGTGGCGGTAGTGGTGGGCACGGTGATTGCCGCGGTCATGCAGCTGGATGTGAAGCGGGTGGTCCTGCCGGAGAAGTTCGAGCTGACCAAGCTGGCGCTTCCGACGGACTGGGGCGCGTTTGTGATCGCTGTCCTCACGGTCGCGGTCATCGCCAGCATTGAATCGTTGCTCTGTGCCGTGGCCACGGACAAGCTGCACTCGGGGCCTCGCTGCAATCTCGACAAGGAGCTGTCGGCCCAGGGCACGGGCAACCTTGTCTCCGGCCTGATGGGTGGATTGCCGATCACGGGTGTGATCGTGCGGTCTTCGGCCAACATCATCGCGGGAGGTTCCAGCCGCTGGTCCGCAGTGTTTCATGGCGTGTGGATTTTGCTCTTTGCCGTCTTTCTCGGCAGTCTCATCCAGCAAATCCCCCTGGCTGTTCTGGCCGGTTTGCTGGTGCATGTGGGCATCAACTTGGTGAACCTGCATCATATCCGGGATTTGAGGACGCACAGCGAGCATCCGATCTATTTCGCCACCGTGCTGGGCGTGACGTGCATCAACCTGCTGGCTGGCGTGGGCATCGGCCTGGCCCTGTCCGTCTTCCACGCCATCCGCCGGCTTTCCAACACGCAGGTGACGACGGAGGAGCGGGCGGGCAAGTGGCACGTGCGCATCGAGGGCACGCTGACGTTCGCGTCGGTGCCGAAGTTGAACGCCGAGCTGTCGCGCATCCCTGCCGGGCGTCCGGTGGACATTGATCTGGCGGTGGATTTCATCGACCACTCCGCGTTCGAGGCGTTGCACGGGTGGCGTGAGAACCATGAGAAAACTGGCGGCCATGTGGACATCGATGAGACGCACGAGGAGTGGTATAAGCCGGCGAAGGAGGGCAAACCGCGCAGCGGGAAATCCTTTCCGGGTAAGTAGCCGGCCACCGCACCGCTGTTCAACGACCCCATGAGCAGTCCCGCCGCATCCCACGCATCAGCTTCCGCTGGCGCGATGCCAGCCGGGTTGCAGCGGCTCGCGGAGCAGATCCGTCACGCGGCGCATTTGCTGCCGGCGCAGGGGCCCATCGGGGTCTTCATCCACCACAACACCCTGCATGCCTTCGAACACCAGACCTTCGATGCGGCGGTGCGGACGGGCGCGGGCGTGTTCGGGTGCGAGCCGTATCTGAGCGAGGACCGTTACCGGGAGGAGTTAAGCCGCGGGCGCATCCTGTTTTCCGAGCTGCGGGCCGTGGTGGAGCGGGATTTGGGCGCGCAGGCCGGCGTGGCGGTGCATGCGCAGTCCACCCGGATCGACTTGTGGCTGGCGATGCTGCAACACCCGCTCCGCAGCGGCGACGGACGGGAGCTGGACTGGTTCATGGCGGAGACGGATGCCTTGCTCAAGGCGCGCGCCGATGTGTCCGAAGTCGAGCGGCTCCGGCTGATCACGGAGACGCGGCATTGGGTCATGCGGCGGTTGCGCGGCGCGCAGACCGGCGTGGAGCATCCCGACTGGATTGACGGGCTGTTCACCCGCTTCAAGGCCACCCGCATCGAGGAATGGAGCGGCGAGATCTGGGAGGCCTTCACCCTGTCCGCGCTCTGGGAAGTTTGCTGTGAAGGTGTGCGCATCGCCGTGGATCTTACGCCGCCGGCCCGGCCGCTCATCCGGCATCGCGATGTCCTGGGCGCGCTGGGCGGCATGGACAGTGACTTGTTGGTCAATGAGGTGCTCATCCGTTTTTGCGCGGCCTTCCTCGATCAGGGCCTTGCGCACCAGGTGCTGCCTGAGCGGGATCGCGGTTTTTTTCATGCCTTCATCACGTTGCACCAAGCTGGCGGACTGGCTTCTGCCTGGTGGCTGAAGGGCCTCGGAGCGGAGGCAAGGCGTTTGCGGGCGGGCAACCTGTCGGCGCTCGCGTGCTTGCAGGAATCGCTCGATGAGCTGGGGGTGGGCGAGGCGGCGGTGGAGGAATTCTTGTCGGCGACGCTGCTCGCCCTGCGCGGCTGGGGCGGGATGATCTGGCACGTCGAGCAACGGGCTGACCGCGTTCACCACGCGGTGCCGCAGGACAGCTTGATCGAGTTTCTGGCCGTGCGACTGCTGCTGGAGCGCTTTGCCCTGCGCGCGGCCACCAAGGCTTCTTTGGACTATCGCGGCCCGCTGGCGGCCTTGCGCGCGGAGCTGATTCCCCGGCTGCCTTGCACCCAGCCCAACCAGGACAAGCAGCGGGCGTTCCTGTTGTTCCAACTGGCGCAGGTGCTGGGCTGGACGCCGGAACAACTGTTCCATCTCGAGCCGTTGTCGTGGAAGAAACTGGTTGCCGAGGTGGAGGGATTCACGGAGTTGGACCGCCGTCGGTTGTTTCACCTCGCCTACGAACACCGGTTCCGGGTGCAGACGTTGGATGCGCTGGCCGCGCGGGCCGGGCGTCCCGCGAAGCCGTCCGGGCGGCCATCCTTTCAGGCGGTCTTCTGCATCGACGAGCGGGAGGAATCCATCCGGCGGCATGTGGAGGAGGTGGCACCGACGGCGGAGACCTTTGGGGCGGCGGGCTTCTTCGGCGTGGTCATGTATTACCGGGGCGCGGCGGCGGCGGACTTCGTGCCGCTTTGTCCGGTGGTCGTGCGGCCGCAGCACTGGGTTTCCGAGACGGTGGAGAGCAGTTTGCAGGAGGAGGAGCGCCGGCGCAGCAGCGCGCGACGTCGGCTGGGGATGGCCTTGCAAAGTTTTCACGGAGGCAGCCGGCGCATTGTCAGCGGTGCGTTTCTCTCGGCCACCTTCGGCCTGCTGGCCACGGTGCCGTTGGTCGCGCGGGTGGTATTCCCGCGGCTCACTGCACAGTTCCGGGGTTTCTTCGGCAGCTTCATCGCACCGCCGCCGGCAACGCGGTTGAAGCTGGAGCGCAGCGCGCCTTCGCCTTCGCAGGACGAGGCGGGACACGGTTTTCTGCCGGCGGAGATGGGCAACATCGCCGAGCGCCTGCTGCGGGACATCGGCCTGACGACCGGCTTCGCGCGGGTTGTGCTCATCTTCGGCCATGGCTCGACGAGCATGAACAACCCGCACGAGTCCGCCCATGACTGCGGGGCGTGCGGCGGCGGCGTTGGTGGGCCGAATGCCCGGGCGATTGCGGAGATGCTCAATGACCCGCGCGTGCGCCGGACCCTGGCGGAGCGCGGCATTGCGATTCCGGAGGACACGATCTTCGTCGGCGGCCTCCACAACACCGCGAACGACAACCTGACTTATTCCGACGTGGGCCGCGTGCCGGAGTCGCACCGGTTCGAGTTTCAAGTGGCGGGCAAGGCGATGGAGGAAGCGGTCATCCGCAACGCGCATGAACGCGCGCGGCGGTTTGGGTCCGCGCCGCTGGAACTGACGGCCGTGGCGGCGAAGCATCACATGGAAGGCCGCTCGGAGGATCTCGCGCAGGTCCGGCCCGAGTGGGGCCACGCGACCAACGCCATCTGCATCGTGGGCCGCCGGGGGAACACGCGCGGGCTGTTCCTGGACCGGCGGGCGTTCCTCGTCTCCTACGATCCCACGCAGGATGACGCGCAGACCGCGATCCTGGCGCGCATTCTCGGCGCGGTGGTGCCGGTGTGTTCGGGCATCAACTTGGAATACTACTTCTCCTATGTGGACTCGCCCGGCTGGGGTTCCGGCTCCAAGCTGCCGCACAACATCACCGGGCTGCTGGGCGTGATGGACGGGGCGATGAGCGATCTGCGCACCGGGCTGCCGTGGCAGATGGTGGAGATTCACGAACCGGTGCGGCTGCTCTTTGTGATCGAGACCACGGCCGCCGCCTTCCTGGCGATCATGGAGAAGAACCCGGCCATCAAGACGATGGTCGCGAACCTGTGGGTGCAGGTGGCGGTGATGGCCCCCGCCACGGGCGCGCTCAGCGTCTATCACCCGGGCGGGTTCGAGCCTTACGTTTCGCACGCCGGCCCGCTGCCCACCGCCGCATCTTCCCGCGAGTGGTATACGGGCTGGCGGGACCATCTGGAGTTTGCGGAAATCAAACCGGCCGCCTGACCTGAACCCGCACCATGCCTGCCCTCGACAAAGTGCTTTCCGGCCTCGGCCTGCTGGTCGTGGCCGCGCCGGTGCTGCTGCTGGCGGTGTTCTTCGGCGCGTTCCTCTGCAATCGCCGCTTGCAAGAGCACACCATCGGTCGGCTCATTCAGGGCACCATCACGATCAGCCTGCTCGCGTCGGTGACGGCGGGCGTGCTGATGCTCTGGCACCGGGTCGCCCAGCATCCCATCGAACTCGGCGACTGGGTCATCACCCCGCATTACCACTTGAAGTTCGAGTTCGTGCTCGACCTGCTGTCGCTGTCCTATGCCGGACTGACTCTCGTGCTGTGCGCCACAATCGGAGCCTTCTCCACGCGCTACCTGCACCGCGAGTGCGGTTACCAGCGCTTCTTCGTGCTCTTCGGCGTCTTCCTGCTGGGCATGCTCACGGCCTCGCTCTCGGACACGGTGGAGACGCTGTTCGCGGGCTGGGAACTGGTGGGGCTTTCGTCGGTCCTGCTCATCGCCTTTTTCCACGAGCGTCCTTCGCCGCCACGCAACGGGCTGCGCGTGTGGGTGGTGTATCGCCTGTGCGATGTGGCGCTGCTGCTGGCGGCTATCCTCATGCACGAGATCAACGGGGCAGGGGACTTCGATCATCTGGTGGGCAAGAACGCGTGGCCGGAGCATGACCCGCTGCTGATTGGGCCGCACTTCACTCTTCTCGGCGTGCTGTTCATCATCGCGGCTGCGGGCAAGTCGGCGCTGGTCCCGTTCTCTGGCTGGCTACCGCGCGCGATGGAAGGCCCGACGCCTTCCAGCGCGGTGTTCTACGGCGCGTTGTCGGTGCACCTTGGCGTGTTCCTGCTGTTGCGCGTCAGCCCGGTGCTAGACAGCTCCATCTGGCTTTCCGTGTTCCTGGTTTTGCTTGGGCTGACCACTTCCGCCTACGCCTATCTGGTTGGGCGCGTGCAGACCGACATCAAGTCCGCGCTGGCCTTTGCCTCGTTGACGCAGGTGGGCTTCATCATTGCCGAGATTGGACTGGGCTTCCGCTATCTGGCGCTGGTGCATCTGCTGGGGCATGCGTGCCTGCGCACGCTGCAATTCCTTCGCGCCCCCAGCCTCCTGCACGATCATCATCAGCTCGAAAACGCCATCGGGGCGCGGCCACGGGAGGAGGGCGTGATGTGGGAAGGGCGGCTCGCCCCGGGGCTCCAGCGCTGGCTCTACCGTTTCGCCCTGGAGCGCGGCTATCTGGATTCCCTCCTCGACAAGTGTGTCGCGCGTCCCTTCGTCGCAAGTTTCAGGGCGCTGGACGCGCTGGAAACACGCTGGGCGCGGTTGCTGGACGGTGAACGTCCGCCAGCCGCGAAGTCCAAGGCTGAACCTCGTCCACCGTCATGAACTTGTCCGCCTGGCCCTGGCTTGAACTTACGCTGCTGCTGCCCGTGATCGGCGCGGCGGTGGCGGCGTTGATCAAGACTCCCAACACGGCGGCCCGCAGTTCCCTCGGCTTTCTCATCGGCACCCTGGCCTGCGCCACGGGTGCGGGGATCACATTCACTGAGGGAACCGTGCGTTCGTGGCATGGCTTTGCAGTAGATGAAGTCGCGGCCCCGATGCTGCCGGCCTTCGCGCTGCTGCATTTCCTCACCTTGCTGGGCACCGCGAAATCGCGGGTGTCCCCGATGGTGTGCGTCCGGCTGCTGCTGGCGGCCTTCGTGAACCTCGGCGTGGTGACCGCGCAAGATGGTTGGGGAATTGTCACGCTGCTGGCGCTCGGGGTGTGGCTGCCGTTCTGGGATTTGCTGAGCCGGGGCGCGGCTGCCCGGGGATTCCTGCTGCACATGCTGCTGTTTGTTCCTCTGCTGATCGTGGGCTGGCGCATGGCGGAGAACGGGCAGGAACTGGGCTATGGCCTGCTGCTGCTGGCCCTGCTGCTGCGTGGCGGCATCGCACCGTTGCACGGCTGGTTGCCCACGCTGTTCCAAAGTGCCAAGTATGGGGCCGCGATGGTGTTTGTGCTGCCGCTGCTGGAGGTGCTGGCCGCGTTGCGCTTGTTGCTCCCAGCGACGCCGGCCTGGATGCTGGACGCGGCCAGTGTGGCCTGCCTGATTACCGCCGTTTATGGCGGCGGCATGGCGGTGGTGCAGGAGGAAACGCGAAAATTCTATGCCCACCTGTGCGTGAGCCAGACTTCGCTGGTGCTCTTTGCGGTGATGCTGCACACGTCGAACGGGCTGACCGCCGCGCTGTGCTTGTGGATTTCCTCGATGCTGGCACTCGCCGGCCTCGCCTTTTCCATCCGGGCGCTGGAAGCCCGGTTTGGCGCGCTGTCCTTGCGCGAGCATCATGGTTACTACGAGCAGGTGCCGGGACTCGCGGTGTGCTTTCTCATCACCGGCCTCGCCAGTGTCGGCTTCCCCGGAACGATCGGCTTCGTGCCGATGGAGTTGTTGATCAGCGGCAGCGTGGAGCAGGGCCTGTGGGTCAGCGGCACGCTCGCGGTGGCGGCCATGCTCAACGGCATCGCCATCATGCGCGCCTACTTCGCCCTGTTCACCGGCAAGCGCCCCACCACATCGGTGTCCCTCCAAGTCACGCCGGTCGAGCGGGTGGGCATCTTGATCATCGCGGTGGTGGTGTTCCTGGGCGGGTGGTTTTCGCCCGGGGTGGTGTCTTCCCGGCACGGCACGGCTGACAAGCTGCTGGATCGCGGCAGCAGCCGAACGGTCCATCCAGGCCGGTGATCCGCAGGTGATGTTTGCTGGCGGCGCCGGCGGAAACTTGGATGTGTCGCGGCGTTCACAGCACAAGGTTCCCTCTGTCACTTGCAGCCGCTCAATCTCACCGGTGGCTTTACTGTCACCGCCACGCAAGCCGGAGCGGCGAAGGCGTTTCAGCAGGTTCTGCAAGTGGCAGGCATTCCGAACACCAGTCGGCAACGGTGGGTCATAGACTTAGCCGCAGGCTGGGGTCAGTTGCGGGCTGAGAAATCGCGGACACGCGTGCGTTCGACCCGCCGACGGAACGTGTCTAGGGCTTGCGCAGTCGGAATACCTTTTGCGAGCCAGTCTTGGGGATTGTAAGGCTAATGAAACCGCCGGCGGTTTGCTGGCTGCCTGACTCAATGCTCCAGATGAGTGGCAAAAGCAGACTGGGCGTTGATTCCACCAGAAAACCCGTCGCCGTATCCGGCCAAGACATGGTGATCATCCCTCCGCTGATCGACACGACGATGGTGGGTGGAGGAGCGGTGCCGGTGCCATTGAGGAGGATGTTGTAGGGATGTTCGTCTCCATCATTGCTTGCGATGTGGAGGGTCGCCGTCTTGAGTCCGCCAGTCAGCGGGGCAAAGCGCACGGTGAAGGTGGTGCTCCCCGACGGTCCGGTCAAAGGGCCAGTCGGGCTGGCCGTCACTGTGAACATCGCGCTGTCCGCGCCATCGATCGTGATCCCCAGTCCGGTCAACGTGGCGTTGCCCGGGTTGCGGATGGTGAACAACAAATCGGCATTGGCTCCCACCGCCACCAGGCCGAAGTCTTTCAATCCGCCCGTCGCCAGATCCGTACCCGCAGGCTGTTCCACCGCGATCTCTGGGGCCGTGCCGAGGGTATAAAGCTGCCCGCCAAACTCTGAAGCGACCAGCTTGGCCCCATCCGCCGAACTGGCTAGGCCATACCAGTTGCGGGCACTGTCGATCGGAGTCCAGTTCACTCCGTAGTCTGAGGACACGTAAATCTGTCCGTTCTTCTCCGCCGCCACCAACTTGCTGCCATTGGCCGAGCTGGCCACCGACTGCCAGTTTCGGTTGCTCTCCCGCGCCGTCCAGTTCACGCCGGAATCCGTCGAGGTGTAGAGCTGCCCGCCAAACACACAGGCCACCAGCTTCGTGCCATCGGAGGAGGAGGCCACGCCATACCACTGGCGACTGAGGTCGGTCATGCGCGCCGTCCAGTTGGTGCCTCCGTTGACCGAGCCGTAGAGGTTGCCACCTTGCTCCGCCGCCACGAGCTTGATGCCGTCGGCCGAGCTGGCCACGGTGCTCCAGTTGCGGTTGTTCTCCCGCCCGGTCCACGTCAAGCCGGAGTCGGTGGAGATGTAAAGCCGGTCCTGATACGCCCCGGCGATCAGCCTGCTGCCATCCGCCGAGCTGGCCACCGAGCGCCATTTTAAGGAACTACTGGTTCCGTTCTGCTGCGTCCAGGTTGAGCCCGAGTCCGTGGAAGTGAAGATCCGGTATTGTTCGGCCACCGCCACCAGCTTCGTGCCATTCGTCGAGCCGGCGACCGCAAACCAGCTCTTCTGTCCGAGCGAGGTCTGCTCCGTCCAGTTCACTCCGGAGTCCGTGGAAGTGTAGATGTAACCGTTGCTGACCACCGCAGCCAACTTCACGCCATCCGCCGAGGACGCCACCCCGCGCCAACCGCGCGAACTATCCCGCGCCACCATGCCCGGCAGGGTGCCGGTCCCCGTCAGGATGAGGTTGAAGGGGTTTTCATCCGCGTCATTGCTCGCGATGTGCAGGGTCGCGGTTTTGGCTCCGGAGCTCACCGGGGCAAAACGCACGGTGAAGGTGGTGCTACCCGAAGGGCCGCTGAGGGGCGCGCTCGGACTGGCGGTCACGGTGAACAACGCGCTATCCGTGCCATCGATCGTGATGCCCAAGCCAGTCAGGTCGGCGCTGCCCAAATTGCGGAGCGTGAAGACCAGTTCAGCCGTGCTGTTCGGCGCGAGGCTGCCGAAGTCCTTCGTCCCGCCCGCCAGGAGATCTGTGCCGGAGGGTTGTTCCACCGCAATTTCTGGGGCTGGAGCCTGCGGGGTGAAGCTCTGGCTCCAGTATCCTCCGGTCAGAGAATAATTGCCCGCAGTCAATGGGCCGCCGGCTTCCGGCTGCCCAATGGTGCCGCTGACTTGATAAGGCGCGCCCGCGCTGGTCCCGCCGCCACCGGCAATCTTAAACCAGCCAATCGAGTAGCTCTGGGCCGAAGCCTGCCAGCTGCAGGCTAGCAGGCTTAATAGAAGCGCGAGGGCTCTCATTTGGATGACCCAGTCTGGGTGGTCAGGAGTTGTTCCAAACGGTCCAGCCGGGCCTTCAACGCGGCGTTTTCAGCGTCCTGCTTCTGAATGCGCGCGTCCTTCTCGTCCACCTTCTGGTTCAGCTCCTTGATGGCGTTGAACATCGTCCACATGATGGGGTCGTTGTTGACGGTCAGGTAGCCGTCTTTCGTGCGCTCGATCGCCTCGGGGACCGCCTGCTCTACTTGCTGCGCAATGACACCCACGTAGTCCGGCCCGGAGGGAAGTTCGAGCGGGTTACCCGGCTTGTAGTGGTAGTGGACCGGCTGAATTTTACTCAAGGCTTCCAAGCCCCGGTTGAAGTTGACGTTCACATCTTTCAACCGCCGGTCGGAGAACGTGTTCCAAGAACCACCGCCGGGCTTGCTGGCGGTCCCGTTTACCGAGAGCAAGGCATCGGGCGAGCTGGTGCCGATACCGACCCTGCCGTCATGTGTGATGATCATCGCATTGGTGCGGGTGTCAGTGCCGTTGACAGCAGTGGCAAAGAGCATCTCGGTGCCTTTGGCGCTGGTCGTCCAGTTCTGGGTGGCCCTCATCATTATCGCTGCCCGGGAGGCCGAGTAGCTCACGCCGTCGTGGCCTTGGGCACCGAACCATACCAAGTTTTGGCCCGACGTCACGGCGGTCGGGGTATCAAGAGATCCGTTGGCGCTCTGGCCGATGAACTGGGCATACCCACCACCGCTCGCCGTCACATAGATTTGGGGGTTCGAGCTGGATACTTGAAGGCTGGCCACGGGTGTTGCTGTGCCGATCCCGACGAAGCCGTTTTGCGTAATGCGCATCCGCTCGACGCTGGTAGAAGACCCGTTGGGTGTGTTGGCAAAGAGCAGGTCGGCACCATTGGCACTCCCGGTCCAGTTCTCACTGGCCTGCATCTTCATGGCCGCCCGGGTGCCCGAAAACCCCGAACCCGTGTAGCCGCGCGCACCAAACCACGCCAGTTCATTGCCGGACTGCACGGCTGTCGGCGATGCCGGTGAACCGTTGGCCTTCTGACCGATGAACAGGGCCTGGGAGCCGTGGGCCGTGCCAACAATTTCGGCGGTGCTGGAACTGAGCACCTCCAGGTTCGCATTGGGCGTGGTTGTGCCGATGCCGAGAAACCCGCTGATGGATTGGTTTCCAGTGAAGTTGTTTCCACCAGACCGCAGAGCGACATTGGCTGAGAGCCGCGCATCGCCCATCGTGCCGGTCAAATTCCCCGCCGGGACAGACGTGAGCGAGGCACTGGGCACCGAGCCGGTCAAATTCTCGGCCGGGACGGAAGTCAGCGAGGCGCTGGGGACCGAGCCGGTGAGGTTGGCCGCGGAAACTGACCCGCTAACACTTACCGCCGTGATGGCGTGCGGCGTGGACGTGAGGGGCTGGCGCGGGGCTAACGTGACAAATGAGGGGGCGCCGTTGGTGCGCACCCCAATCTCCAACCACCGGTCCGCGCCGCTGAACTGGTTTCCGAAGTCCAAAGTAACGGTGAACAGGCCATTCGTAACCAAGGTGCCCGATTTGGTCAGCGTGCTGCCGACCTGACCGGCCCCACTGCTCACGCTAAACACCCCGAACGTGAGGTCGTAAGTGCCGTTGACTGGGCCTGCACTGCCATCCAGCCGGCCTTGATACGTAAAGGCGGTGGATTGGGCTTGGAGGGCTGGAGTTAGCAGGCCGGTCAAGGCGAGCACGAGGAGAGTAAGTTTGATCCGGTTCATAAAGAGCTTTCTGATCGCAATCGCGGTCAATGAGTGAGTAACGAGGCCTTCCGATCCAAGACTGTTTGCTACCTGTCGGTGCGGGTAGGGCATGGACGCGCCCGCACGACCGGTCCGGAGAAATCTGGTGAATGTTGATGTCATCAGTGCGCAGTCCAGCAGTCCAGTTGGCGGCCCGACCAACTGACAGCCTCTGGAGTCTAGCGGCTCCAAACCCTTTCAGGCTATATGCAAGGAACCGTGCGATGCTGGCAATCAAAAACTCAATAGGGCTATTTACATTGTTCCCCCGACTACCGCTGGTAGTGTTTTCGCATGGCCGACTATCCTGAGACGGTCCGTGAGTTCCGCGCTTGGTTCCCGGATGAAGCCGCCTGCCGCGCCTATCTGGAGAAGGTGCGTTGGCCAGCCGGGCC
>CAMCFN010000062.1 GCA_945874145.1 Akkermansia muciniphila | reverse complement strand
GCAGGCCATGGAAGTCATCGAGCACCCTGACTCCCATGTGGACCTGGTGGTGACGGATCTGGTGATGCCCCACATGGACGGCCACCAACTGATCCAGCGCCTGCATGCCGTCGTGCCCGACATGCGGGTCATCTGCACCAGCGGCAATTTCCGCCCCAGCAACCGCGAACTCGGCGTCACCTACCTGCAAAAGCCCTTCACCAGCCAGGACCTGCTCCGCGTGGTGAAGGAGGCTTTCCAAAAGCCCGCGCAGAACCAGGCGGCCACCCCGGCGACCACCGCATAGTTCCCGCCGGCCGGCCGTACTTTCCGCTTCGCCCTCCCCTGCCCTTCTGTTACGAAGTCCGCCGTGCGTTCTGCGGTCCTCAAAGACATCTCTCGCCTCGTCGTCAAGCTGGGCACCGGCGTCCTCACCGACAGCCGCAAGCAGCCCGACCTCGCGCAAATGGCGCAGCTCGTGGCCCAGGTCGCCGCCCAGCGCCAGGCCGGCCGCGAAGTCGTCATCGTCACCTCCGGCGCCGTGGGCGCGGGCATGGGCGTGCTGGGGTTTGACGCCCGCCCCAAACAGCTCGCCGAGCTGCAAGCCTGCGCCGCCGTCGGCCAGTCGCGGCTCATGACGACCTACGAAAACCTCTTCGCCAAGTTCGGCCTCCACGTCGCGCAGGTGCTCCTCACCCACGACGACCTCGAACACCACGAGCGCCATCTCAACGCCCGCAACACCCTCGTCGCCCTCCTCGACCGGGGCGTCACCCCCATCATCAACGAGAACGACGCCGTCTCCTGGACCGAGCTGAAGTTCGGCGACAACGACAAGCTCTCCGCCCTCGTCGCCTCGCTGCTGCCCGCCGACTTGCTCGTCATCCTCACGACCGTGGACGGCGTCATCGAAGGCTTCGGCACGCCCGCCGCGCGCCTGCTGCCAACGGTCGAGCGCATTGATGATTCCGTCGAGGGCATGGCCGGCGGCACCCTTAGCGCCACCGCCGTCGGCGGCATGGCGACGAAGATTCAAGCCGCGAAGATTGTCACGCGCTCCGGCATCCCGCTCGTCATCGCCAGCGGCCGCAAACCCACCGTGCTCGCCGACATCCTCAACGGCACGGAGGAAGGCACCCTCTTCATTCCGCAGACCGACAAGCTCCCCGGCCGCAAGCGCTGGATCGCCTTCTTCCACCATCCCAAGGGCACGCTCTTCGTGGATGACGGGGCGAAGAAAGCCTTGCGCGAGAAAGGCCGCAGCCTGCTCCCGCCCGGCATCACCCGCTGCGAAGGCGACTTCGCGAAGGACGAGGTCGTGCGCATCTGCGACGAGGACGGCACCGAGTTCGCCCGCGGCATCACCCGCTTCCACTCCGTCCAAATCGCCGACCGCCAGCTCCCCCGCGAGGAAGTCGTTCATCGGGATGACTTGGTCATCCTATAGTGATCAAACACCGAGACACGGAGAGCTCAGAGCGTGAGTCGCGATGTTAATCAGTTCCCTCTGTGCCCTCTGTGCCTCGGTGGTGGAATGTAAGTGACGAATGAAACCCAAACCCGCCCTCAACGACCTCCTCGCCGTCATGGCCAAGCTCCGCTCGCCGGAGGGCTGCCCTTGGGACCGCGAACAGGACCACATGAGCCTCCGCACCCACGCCGTCGAGGAAGTTTATGAGCTGATGGACGCCATCGAGGCCGGCGACGACCACGAGATGGCCGAGGAGCTGGGCGATCTGCTGCTCCAAGTCGTCTTCCACTGCCAGCTCGCGCGGGAGCGCGGCGCGTTCGACTTCGAGCAAGTCGCCCGGCGCATCACCGACAAGCTCATCCGCCGTCACCCGCACGTCTTTGGCAACGTGAAGGTCAAGGACGTGGACGAAGTCTGGGCCAACTGGGAGCAAATCAAACAAGCGGAGAAGCACGGCACCAAGCACGCGCGCCCCTCCGCCTTGGACGGCATCCCCCGGCACCTCCCCGCCCTGGCCCGCGCGGAGAAGCTGGTGAAGAAGGCGCGCAAGGCGGCCTTGCTGGCCAAGCCCAAGCCAGCGGCCGGCACCACGAAACGGAAGCTGGCGGAGAAACTGTTTGAGCTGGCCGACTCAGCCCAAGCCAAGGGCTGGTCCGCCGAGGAACTGCTGCGCGGGGAAGTGAAGCGCCGCGAGCAGGCCTTGCGGAAACGCGAAGCGAGCCGCCCAGCCCGCTGACATATCTTATACCAACTGCGGGAATAGTTTGGGGCAACGGAGCCTGCGGAATTCCGTGGCCGTTCTCCCGCACCCTTCAATCCACCAGCGCAGTTAACTCAAGAAATTCCTGTAGTTGGTATGCGTGATGTTTGAACCGCATCACCTCCCTCAACTGCTACCGGAGCCGGAGCTTGGGATAGGGCACCCGCCGCGCCGACGGTTGGTCGCCTTTCTCCGCCATGGTCATGCCCTGTTTCGGCACCAAAACCCAATGGACATGCAAAAATGAGCACGCTAGCGTGCCACAACACAATAACAGATCCGGCGGCAAGCTTGCCGCTTACTCAAATGTTAGGCATAGAGAGCGCCTTCGCATGATGCGATTCATCAAGAGCACGATGATGGTGATTGCGGGATTTTGTTGCCTCGCTTTAGCGGCGTTCTTTTGCGTGTTCCTTTACCAGGATCTTGTCGGTGGCGCGGGATTGCGAGTGTTCGGCCTTTTCTCTCCCGTGTCATCCACGACGGTCTTGTTCGGATTGGTTCACTTTGTCGGATTCGTTGCGGGTGCGTGCTTGTGCTTCGTCATTGGCGCGGGGTTGTTTGCTTATGGCATCGCGCCTTTGCAGGAGCGGGCAGACCAGAAAGAGGATTTGAGTGATGAGACCGACGATGCCTGACCAGAGCGCGACAGCGCCTATCAGGGTTGTCAACGGTTGCGTGGGCTGACGGAGGTTTTTCTGGGGTTGGGGAGTGGCCCCCGCGCAGCGCAGCCCCGACGGGCGCGCCAGCGGTTCACCGGTGCCACTTGGCCTGCGCCCATCCGTTCGCTCAGTAAGTCACGAGGGACTTCACCGGATAGCCCTTGAGCTTGCTGCGGCCGGCGAGGAACTCGAGTTCGATGAGAAAGTGGATTTCGAGGATCTTCGCCCCAATCTTCTCCAGCAGATGCACCGCCGCCGAGGCCGTGCCGCCGGTGGCGAGGAGGTCGTCCACAAGGAGCACCCGCGCGCCGGGCTGCACGGCGTCAATGTGGATGGCGACGGTGTTGGAGCCGTATTCGAGGTCGTAGCTCTGCTCGTGGGTGGCGTAGGGGAGCTTGCCCTTCTTGCGCACCGGCACAAAGCCCGCGCCAAGCTGGACGGCGACCGCCGAGGCGAAGATGAAGCCGCGCGCATCAATGCCCACGACGGCGTCCACGTCGCCCCGTTTGTAGTTGGCGCAGAGGAGGTCAATGGTCCCGGCGAAGAGGCGGCCGTCCGCGAGCACAGGGGTGATGTCCTTGAACTGGATGCCGGGCTTGGGGAAGTCCGGGACGTTGCGAATGGCGGCGGCGATGTCGGTGGCGGTGACTGAGTTGCTCATGGGGAAAGGGGGAAAACCACTAATGGACACTAATGAACACGAATGGGGCTAGAGGGTCGGGAGCGCTGGTGAGGGATTTGGTCTGGCTGAACTTGGAGCGCCGGTCTCCGACCCGGCACGTTGGCGGGCAGCCGGTCCACGCCGGGTCGGAGACGGGCGCTCCGGTTGATGAGGGTCCATGAGTGCGGGTCAGTGGTGGGGAAGCCGGACGGCTCAGATGGTCTGCGCCTCGCGCCGCTCGATCATGCGGCGGAGCTTG
This sequence comes from Akkermansia muciniphila, assembly GCA_945874145.1. Taxonomy (GTDB): domain Bacteria; phylum Verrucomicrobiota; class Verrucomicrobiia; order Limisphaerales; family SXTU01; genus SXTU01. The sequence continues at coordinate 22,991 of CAMCFN010000062.1, read as the reverse complement.
TGCAGGGCGAGGTTTTGAATCTGGCGGACGCGCTCGCGGGTGACGCCAAACTTCTGGCCGACTTCTTCCAGCGTCCGCTCGGGACCGCCGTCCATGCCGAAGCGGTAGGTCAGGATGGTGGCTTCGCGGGGCGGCAGGGTCTTGACCATGTCCCGGAGCATGGTGCTGACGGTCTTTTCCTCAAGCTGCTCGTAGGGCGTCTCGGCGTTGTCGTCCTGGATGATTTCACCGAAGAGGTGGGAATCATCCCCATCGCCCATCGGCGCGTCGAGCGAGGCGGGGCGAATGGCGGCGGTGCGCAGCTGGCCAACCCGGCTGGCGGTCATGCCCATCTCCTCGGCGAGCTCCTCGTCGGTGGGCTCGCGGCCAAAGGCTTCCTGGAGCTTCATCGCCACGCGGCGCATCTTCGAGATGCGGTCCACGAGATGCACGGGGAGGCGGATGGTTTTGCCCTGATTGGCGAGGGCGCGCTTGATGGACTGCTTGATCCACCAAGCGCCGTAGGTGGAGAGCTTGGCGCCCTTCTTGGGGTCGAAGCGCTCGACGGCCTTCATGAGGCCGATGTTGCCCTCGTTGATGAGGTCCAGCAGGGGCAGCCCCAGCCAGTCGTAGTCGTGGGCGATCTTCACGACGAGGCGGAGGTTGGCCTTGATCATGATCTCGCGCGCGGCCTTGTCGCCCTGCTGGATGCGGGCGGCGAGGGCGATTTCCTCCTCGACGGTCAGGAGCGGCACTTGCCCGATTTCGCGAAGGTAGAGGCGGATGGCGCTGTCGCCATCGTAAGGCGTGCGGGCGCCCTCCTGACTCTCAAGCAGCGGACTGGGAGAAGGCGGACGGCCAAGGGCATCCACCTCGGCCAGCGTCGCGGCAATCGCGGGTTTTTCCGCCGGTGGACGCGGGCGCGGGCGGAAGGGATTGAACGCGGAGGGTGCCTTGGACGGCTTGGCCTGCGGAGCCGCCGCCGCCTTGCGGACCTTGCCGCCCGCCGGCTTGCGTCGGACGGGGCGGGGTTTGGTGGGTTTCCGGGCGGCCATGCTGGACGTGGAGAATTCGCAGTGCGGACGAACAGGGCAAGCATATTTGCCGCCCCGGCTGGCCTGAGTTTAGCGGCCAAGGTTCTCCAGATACGCGATGCGCTCCTCAATGGGCGGGTGCGTGGAGAAGAGCGCCATGAAGCCGCCGGACTGGCCGGAGATCTTGAACGCCTGAAAGCCGGAGTTGGACCCTTCGGCAGCCAGTTGGGGATCGTAAATGCGCTGCAAGCCGCGCAGCGCCCCGATCATCTGGGCTTTGCCGGCGAGCAGCATCCCCCCGGCGTCGGCACGGAACTCACGCTGCCGCGAAAACCAAGCGACGACGATGGACCCAAGCAGCGTGAACAAGATTTGGAAGACGATGCCCAGCACCATCTCGATGAGGGAATTGCCAACACTCTGGCGGTCATCATCGTTGCTGCGGTTGCCCCCGAGGGCCTGGGCAGCCAGGAAGGCCAGCACGCGCGACAGGAACATGACGAAGGCGTTGATGATGCCCTGCACGAGCGTCATCGTGACCATGTCGCCGTTGGCAATGTGCGCGATCTCGTGGGCGATGACGCCTTCCGTCTCCGTCCGGTTCATCTGGTGCAGCAGGCCGGAGGAGACCGCCACGAGCGACCGGGATTTGCTCGGGCCGGTGGCGAAGGCGTTCACCTCCGGCGAATCATAGATGCCCACCTCGGGCATCGCCGGCAGTCCGGCGCGCTGCGCATAGCCGTGGACCATGCGGACCAGTTCGCGCGCTTCGGGATCGTGCGTGCCCGGGTCAATCACCTGCACGCCCATCATCCACTTGGCCATCATGCGTGAGATCGCCAGCGAGATGAACGCGCCGCCCATGCCGAAAATGAGGCTGTAAACCGCGAGGTAACCAAGCCAGTTGCCGCTGCCCCGCCGGCCCGCCAACTGCGGGAAGAAGTGCAGCACCACGCTCAGGACCAGATAGAGCGTGACCATCACCAGCAGGTTGACCGCGACAAAGAGGAAGAACCGCTTGCCCATTTGCAGGAAGTTTTTCATGACTCGTTCAGTTGTTTGTTCAAGATGCCGGCACCGGTGGCTTTTACTTGGACCAGCCAGCAACCAGCGCGTTCAGTGAAGCGGGAGATGTGCCAGCTGCCAAGTGGAACCAAGGCACCAGTTTTATAGGGCGGTTCCGCCGGACAAGCAATGGCGGAGGTGCGGACCGGCGCTCCAAGCTGTCACAGTGCGCCGACTTCGGCACAGGTCTGAGGCCCCGCAATCAGACTCCGAACAACCGATCCCCCGCATCGCCCAAGCCGGGTGTGATGTAGCCCTTGTGGTTGAGCCGTTTGTCGATGGCCGCAGTGAAGATGGGGACTTCCGGGTAGTGCTGCTGGACATATCGGATGCCCTCAGGCGCAGCGAGCAGGTTCACCAGACGCACGCGGCGGGCCTTGCGTTCCGCCATCAGATTCAGTGCGGACACGGAGCTGCCGCCGGTCGCGAGCATCGGGTCCATGAGGATGATTTCAAACTGGCTCAAATCTTCGGGCAGGCTCTTGTGGTAGGTGGTGGCTTCCAGCGTGCGCTCGTTGCGCTTCAGGCCGATGAAGCCCACGCGGGCATGCGGAATCAATCGGAGGATCGGGTCCAGCATGCCCAACCCGGCGCGTAGCACCGGCACCAGCAACACCTCGTGCCGCAACCGCACCCCGCGCGTCTTCGCCAGCGGCGTCTGCACGGTGATGGTTCGGGTGCCAAAGGTGCGGGTCGCCTCATAGACCATCAGCGCGGCGACCTCGCCGAGCGCCCGGCGGAATTCCTCCGGCTGCGTGGCTTGGTCGCGCAGCCGCGCAAGGTTCTGCTGGACTAGCGGATGGGTGATGACCGTGACGTTCTTCATGGCAGGCGCTGGGTTAACCGCTGGCTACTGCAAAATCGTCGGGGACAGGAAATACATCCGTCCGGCTTGCAGGCGCGGGAAGTCGAGTCCGAGGTCCACCTTCACCCCGCGCGCTTCAGACTTGCCGAAGAGGCGGAAAAAATTCCCGAAGTTGAAGGGCTGCTCAAACTTCACCACGTTGGCTTCCGTAATGCCGGCCAGCTTTTTGGCGCGGTTCATGGCGACTTCAAAGCCCCCAAGTTCGTCCACAAACCCCAGCTTGTGCGCCTCTCGGCCGGAGAAAATCCGTCCGTCCGCATACAACTCCCAATCACTCGTCAACGCACGGCTTTCCTTGTCCAGGCCAGCCTTCGTGTTTTGGGCGCGCGAGTCGGCCCGGCCCTTGCCCACGACGGCCTTGAAGGTGCCGTAGGTTTCGTCAATCAGCGCCTGCACCATCTGCCGTTCGGCGGCGGTCACTTCCTCCGGCGGCCGGGTGCTGCTCATCATGTCCTTGAACTTGCCGCTTTTGTAAACCTCCGGACGGATGCCCACTTTGTCCATCAAGCCACGGACATTCAGCCCGGACATGATCACGCCAATGCTGCCGGTGATGGTCAGCTCATGCGCCACGATCCAGCGGCACGGCGCGCTCACGTAGTAGCCGCCGGACGCCGCGAGACTGCCCATCGTGGCCACCACGGGCTTACCGGTCTTCTCCTGAAACTCGCGGATGATTTGATAGATGTCGTCCGAGGCCAGCACCTCGCCGCCCGGTGAATCCACCTTCAGCAACACTGCTTTGATCAAGTCATCCTTGCTCGCCAGCTCGAACTCGTCCTTCACCCGCTCCACCATGTTGCCGCTGCCGTCCATGTCGTGGCTGCTGATCACGCCGCCGATCTCGATGACGAGAATTTTGTCGTCCACGTCTTTGTCGGTCAGCGTGTGCTCCTGATAAAATTTGCCATCCAGCTTGGCCTTCCGCGGGTGGGAATTGTTGTGCCCGAACAATCCCACGAGCCAGAAGCCCAGGCAGCCCAGCGCAATCAAACCCACCGCCCACTTCCAACCGTTGCTGGATCGTGGCGGAGCCGGTCGCGCTGGATAAATCGGCGAAGGCCCGGGGGCGATGGAGGCGCTCAAGGGTGGCGGCGTGGCTGCCGGCGTGGGGTGAGGCGGGGGCACTGGATTTTCGCTCGGTTCCATGAAGGGACGCTAAATGCCAGCCGTGGAGCGGGCAAGCGTGATTCCCGGGCCGGCGTTCATCCCCGACTTTCCGGCCCGCATCGGCAGTTGCATTTGGCGCAGGTGAAGTTTAATCCGGCACATGCTCACAGCTCCAATCGGTTCACCACTCCGCAGACTGGACGCCACTTGGGCCGGAGCCCGACTGCGCGTGCTCGCGTTCCTGGCAGCCAGCGTGTGCCTGGAGTCCGGGGCTCCACAGATGGCCCGCGCCGCAACACCTGCAGCACGGCGCGAAGCGGTCGCAAACTGGCCCAAACTCCCCGACCGTCACGTGCTCGGCCAGTGCGTCGGCGTTGGCGTCGACTCGCAGGATCACGTCTGGGTGTTCCACCGCAGCGGCCGCACATGGAGTTCGCCGTTTCCGACGCAGCCCATCGCGGAACCCACCGTCAGCCGGCTGGACGGCCGCACCGGCGAACTCATCGCCACGTGGGGAAACAACGAGTTCATCATGCCCCACGGCCTGACGGTGGATCACGAGGACAACCTCTGGCTCACCGATGTCGGCCGGCAGCAGGTCTTCAAGTTCACCCGCGAAGGCCGGCTCCTCCTTGCCCTTGGCGAGCGCGGGCAGGCTGGCCATGACCGCAACCACTTCAATCTGCCGACCGATGTGGCCGTGCTGCGGGACGGCTCTTTCTACGTGAGCGATGGCTACCGTAACACGCGCGTCGTGAAGTTCACGGCGGACGGCCGATACGATTTCGAATGGGGCGCCAAGGGCGCGGGGCCCGGCGAGTTCAACCTCCCGCACAGCGTGGTCGTGGACTTGCGCGGCCGGGTCATCGTGTGTGACCGCACCAACTCGCGGCTGCAAGTCTTCGACCCGCGGGGGAAGTTTCTGGCGGATTGGAAGGGGCCGCTCATCGGACGGCCTTACGGAGTCGCCGTCAGCCACGCGGGGCATGTCTTCCTCATTGATGGCGGCGATGCGCCGGCACGCAGCGCTGACCGGCCACGCGCGGTGGAATTGGATGCCGAGGGGAAAATCCTTGATCGCTTTGGCACCGGCGGCACCGGGGACTGCGCATTCCAACTCGGCCACGACATTGCCGTGGCTCGTGACGGGGCAGTGTATGTGGCGGACGCGACAGGGAAACGCTTGCACAAGTTCACGCAGCGACGGCAGGAGCGCGTCCCCACAGGGCAGTGAGCGAATCGGACATTTGCTCCATCTCTGTGGTTCGCTTTCGGGCCACCCAGAAGGAGTTTAGGCTTATGCCTGGGCGGGCCGCGAGATCTGCGCTAATAGCCGCTCGGCGCAGGCCCGGGCAAACTCCGGCGCGTTGATGGCACAGTCCATTTCCACCACGGGAATGTCTTGACGGAGAAAACTCTTCAACGCCGTGAAGAGCACCCGGTCCGCCACGGGGTCATGGAACTTTTGACCGGGAGCGCTGATGACGCTGATACCTTTGAGCGGCAGGAACACCGTTACTGGAGCGGTGGAAAGATTGATCTTCTCCGCCAGGATGCGGCCCAGTTCGGCGCATTCTTCCGCGTTGGTGCGCATCAGGGTCACCTGCGGGTTGTGTTGGTAGAAGGTGCGACCGACGAACTGGGCCGGCACCGTGGCCGGCGCCCCGAAGTTCACCATGTCGAGACAGCCCGGGGTGATGATGGCAGGCACGCCGTGGCGCGCCGCCGCCTCGCAACGAGTGAGACCCGCACCGAGGATGCCGCCGACCAGTTCATCCGCCCATTCCGTGGTCGTGATGTCGAGCACCCCGGCAACCATGCCCGATTCGATCAGCGACTCCATCGCGCGACCGCCAGTGCCGGTAGCATGAAAGACGAGGACTTCAAAACCGGCCGCTTCCAGAATCCGTTTCGCCGCCTGCACGCAATCAGTCGTGTTGCCAAACATGCTGGCCACGATGAGCGGCTTGTCGTCGCCGGGCGTGGGGACACTTTCCACCATGCCACAAATGGCCCCCGCGGCGCGCGTGAAGATTTGTCGCGAAATACGGTTGATACCAGCGACATCGACCACGGCGGGAAACATCACGATGTCCTTCACCCCGACATACTGGGCGGTGTTGCCGCTGGCGAGGGTGGAGACCATCAGTTTCGGAAAGCCAATGGGCAAGGCGCGCATCGCGGCCGTGCCGATGGCCGTGCCGCCCCCGCCCCCGAGTGAAATGACCCCGTCAATGCGCCGCTCGCGGGCAAGCCGCGCGAGCATGGCCGGCGCGCCTTGCGACATCGCGGCCACGGCCTCGCCCCGATCCTTCCGGGCGATTAGTGCCGCGAAATCAACTCCGGCCGCCGCCGCCACCTCCAACCGGGTGATGTCCGGCTTGAGTTTGGGGGCGTCCAAAGTGCCGGTGTCGATGACGAGCACCTGATGCCCGCGCTGCCGGATGAGGTTCGCCACAAAGGCATGTTCCTCCCCCTTGGTGTCCATTGTGCCGAGTATTGCGATGGTGCCCATGGTAAGTGGCGGCAGGTTACAAAAGTGATGGCGAAACGGCAGTCAAAAAGGACAGCGAGACGAACCGTAGTTACAGCGCCCAGCAGCCACGGGAACGGAATTATCCCCCTTGTCAGGCGCTCAATTGGGCCCGGTCCAATAGGCAATGTCCAAATGCACTCAGAGAGCGTTAACGTATGTTTTCGTCTCGCCATAACTCCCGGAATGTGGAAGCTGTGACCTAAGTAATGAAGCGCCAAGTTCAATTGAAAGTCGGCTGCCCAGTTCGGGCCCGGCAGCCCCTAGCGCTTCAGTTGCCGCGCCGCTGAATCCTTTAGAACATGGATACCCCCACCGAAACCGAACAGCACCACAGCAGCACGCATGTGCCTCCACCAAGCAAACAGGAGGTTTATTGGCAGCGAGCGCTCTTCTGGCATGGGATGGGTTTTATCACCATCGTGGTGGTGCTGTGGGCCGACAAATTGTTCCAGCTTGGACAGCACTTGGGCGTCAGCGAAGAGAACACGGAAACCTATCTCGAAGTCTCGGCCAAGTCCGGCGTGGTCATTTTGCTCTGGATGTTTTCCGCGTATAAGATCTACCTGATCGTCTCGCGCCTGAGCTATCTGGAGTCCTTCCTCCATGTGTGCGCTTGGTGCCGCAAAATCGAGGTAAAGCAGAAATGGCTCACCATCGAGCAACACTTCGCCCAGCAAACCGGCGTGAAGGCATCCCATGGCATCTGCCCGGAGTGCGCGAACAACTTGGAATCGGAATACTCGAAGCCGTCGAAGTGATCCACCGGCCGGCCTCAGTCCGTTTGCACCGGCAAGAACAGGGTGAAGTTAGTCCCCCGGCCAGCTTCGGTTTCAACGCGAATGGCCCCGTTGGCATTGCCCACCAAACGGCGCACGATGACCAACCCCAGCCCTGAACCCTGCCCGGTGGGCTTGGTGGTGAAGTAACTGTCGAAGATTCTTCCCAGATGCTGCTCGGAAATCCCCGGGCCAGTGTCCTGCACATGAATGGCCACCAGCGGCGGCCGGTTCGCAAAATCCTCGCGCGCAAGAAACAGGCTCCGAGACGTGTCGGCCATAGCAGCCGAATCCAGCGGCTGGCTAAGGTAATGCGCGGACACGGAGACCACCAGCGGATCGGACGATGCCTGAAAAGCATTGATGACGAGATTCATCAAGGCCTGCACCAAGTCCGTGCCATTGATGCGGATGGCTAGGTCGGCGGGCATGAGGGACACTTGCAGTTGATGGCGGCGGGCATCGGGCTGCGAGCGCAACAACTCCCGGGTGTCCGTCAGCGCTTGGTTGATCCGCACCGATTCGTGGCTCGTGCCACGGTCCCGCGCGTAGTTTAGGTAACGACGGGAAATTTCCAAACAACGCGCGACTTGCTTGCTCACCCGCCCCAGCTGCTCCCGCACCGTCAGCGTTTGCTCGCCGCGCGTCGCATTCAGATCGGCATTGACCATTTCCAGCAGCACGGAGACGGCGGTCAGCGGGCTGCCGAGGTCGTGCATCACACTGGCATAAATTTCGTTCTGTGAACGGGCGAGTTCGCCTTTCAACTGCTGATTGCGCAGCTCCTCCTGCAGCTCCTGCAAGCGGCGCGTGCCTTCGAGCATGGCCTCGGCCAACTGCCGGCGTTGGATGGCGTTCTCCACCGCCGCCCGGATGCCGGTGATTTCGAAGGGCTTGGTGAGGTAGTCGCAAGCACCGTAACGGATGGCTTGCCGGGCGGTTTCCACCGTTTCGTAGGCTGTCAGCATGACGACCTCGATGCGCGGATCGAGCTGTTTTAGCTGCCCCAACAACTCCGTGCCGGACATGCCGTTCATCCGGATGTCGAGCACGGCCGCATCCACTCGTCGGCTGCGAGCAATGGCCAATGCGGCTGGGCCACTATCAGCAAGCACCACGTCGTAGAGGTCTTTGAAGACCACACGCACCGACTGCCGTGGCCCCTCCTCGTCGTCCACGACCAGCAGGGTGGGGCGGGGCGCGATGCCTTCAGAAACGAACGCCGACCGCAGCGGTGAGCGCGTGGCTGAGGAATGTATAAGTGCCATTGGCTGATGCAGCTGGTGGTCCAGTGAAAATGGGCACCGCAGGCGGACTGCTGCCGCTTACGTTGCGACTCGGGCCCCACCCAATCTGATAGGCCAGATCCCAAGTCAGGCGCGCTTGCTGGCGGCCCACCCCCAAGCTGAAAACATGCCGGTCCGAATCCGGGACCAGCGGCGAAAAATTGCCCGTGGGCACCGAGTTTTCGCTAAAAATATAGCCCGCGCTGGCCCGCCAGCCGCCCTCAAGCTGGCGGGTAACTCCAAACTCATAGAACCAGCTCGCCCGCCAGTTGAAGGGCACCGGCACCGTCCCTGCCGGCAGTTGAAAGTTCACCGTCGTCAGCCGGCTCCAGTCGGTCCAGTCCGCATTAAATTCCAAGTTCCAGTCCGGCGTGGGGCGGAACGAATAGCCAATGACCACCTGCCGGGGAAACGGAAAATGAGCGCTGGCACTCCCGGTCCCGTCGATGAAACCAGTGCCCGAGGTGGTCCCCGTTCCGGTGAAACCCATGGTCGTAGGACTGCGGTAGGTAACGCCCATCGAGTGCTGCTTCAAGGGTTGCCAGAGCATGCCCAGCGTGAAGCCCACATCCGTGTCGGTGCCCGTAAACCGCGTCACGCTGTTCGGTGCCGTGGTCACCGCCTGCTGGCGGATTTCGGTGTCCCCGTAATCCAGCGCCACTCCGGCCGCCAGCGAAAGGGTCGGATGCACCTGCCAAGCCGCGACCGGGTTCATACGGAGGTAGGCCATCTTCCCATAGACGACGCCAAATTGAGCGTTGTTTGGCCACTCCAACCCCAGCCCATAGGGCGCATACAACCCCACGCCAAAAGCCAGGGGCTGTTCCTTCATCCCGTAGGCGTAGTAAAACTGTGGAGCGAAATCCACCCGGCTCTTGGTGTCGAAACGCACGCCGCCCGGGGAGGTGAATTGCGAATCGAGCGCAATGGCATAGGCACCAAAACGAACATGGTGGCCCTCCAACTGGGTCAACCCGGCTGGGTTGTAATAGATCGCTGAAGGATTGTCGGCCGTAGCTGCAAATGCATTGCCTCGCGCCGTAGCCGCCGGGTCTTGATCCGCGATGCGAATGCCCAATGCCCACGCCGCCGACCCGCTTTCGCCCAACCAGACTCCACCCAGCACGGCCAGCGTGATCCGGTGATAATTTCTGTTTGGAGGCACGCACGAGTCTTCGCCGCAAGCACCGGTGGCGGCAAGCAGGATTTGCTGCCGATGAGAAATGGCTGGCTCCTCTGGTTAAGTTCGTCAAGCATAGCTCAGGCCCGACCCATCAAGCGCCCCCTGAGGGGCGCGCCAGTCGGTGAAACAACATGGCTGAAGAACCCCGGTTTCCGTTGGCGGAGGACGATGACTCCGCAACCTTCCGCCTGCTTCGCCGGGCGCCGGGCGCTGGGGTGTCTGCCGACTTGGCGGCGCAGTTGGAACTTGCCTCGTCTGACGAGCTGAGCCGGCATGCCGCCATCCTCATCGCCGATGATGAAGCCCCCATTCGCCATGTGCTGTTGCTTACGCTCCGCGCGCTGGGCTACCACAACCTCGCCGAAGCCTCCGACGGTGCCCGCGCGCTTCAGTTGCTCCGGGAACGGGAGTTCGACCTGCTGATCACCGATCTGCAAATGCCGGACATGGACGGCCTCTCCCTGCTCGCCGAGATCAAGGGCGATCAGTTTCTGCGCAGCCTTCCAGTCATCGTTGCCTCGGGCATGAACGATCTGGAGGCGATTGCGCGCTGCATCGAACTCGGGGCCGAGGATTATCTCCCCAAGCCCGTCAACACCACCATCCTCCGCGCTCGCGTCACCGCCTCACTTGAACGCAAGCGCCTACGCGACCTGGAACGGCTCCGCCTGCTCGAACTCCAGCAGGAGCAACAACTGCTGCAGCTGGAACAGGAAAAATCCGAGCGCCTACTGCTTAACATCCTGCCACACGCCATTGCGGAACGACTCAAGCACGGCGAGCGCAGCATCGCCGAGCGCCATGCCGACGTGACCGTGCTCTTCGCCGACATCGTGGACTTCACCACGCTGTCCAGCACAACGGACCCGGAAGAACTCGTCGCCCTGTTGAACGACCTCTTCAGCCGCTTCGACCGCCTCGCCGAACGGCACGGAGTCGAGAAGATCAAGACCATCGGCGACTGTTATCTCGCCGTGGGCGGCCTGCCCACGCCGCGCCCGGACCACGCCGAATCCGTCGCCGAGCTGGCCTTGGCCATGTTGGAAGCCGTGATGCAGCTCAACACGGATCGTGGCACCCACCTCCACGTGCGCATCGGCGTCAACTCCGGCCCCGTAGTGGCGGGCGTCATTGGGCGGAAAAAGTTCACCTACGACCTCTGGGGCGAAGCGGTGAACCTGGCCAGCCGCATCCAATCCTCTGGCCTGCCCAACCATGTCAACGTCTCGGCGGGAACCCACGACCGCTTGCAGGCCAAATTTCACTTCGTCGAACGCGGCAGCATCCAATACAAAGGCATGGGCGAACTCCGCACCTACATTCTCCTCGGCCGGCAAAGCTGAAAACCACCGTCCGTGCCTGCCTCAATGGGCAACCAGAATGCGGCCCTCAGGCCGCTTCAACGCGCGACCAGCAGATGAGCATGGAATACTGACGTGGCGTAGGCGGAAGGAGCAGTTACGCCACCACGTTGCGCACTACGTTGCCGTAAACATCGGTCAACCGGAAGTCGCGGCCGTTGTGGCGGAAGGTCAGCTTCTCGTGGTCGAAGCCCAGCAGGTGCAGAATCGTCGCGTGCAGATCGTGGATGTGAACCTTGTCCTCCACCGCCGCCGCGCCCAGCTCGTCCGTCTGGCCGTGCGCCACGCCGCCCTTCACGCCGCAGCAGGCTGGACAGGAGAAGCGAGTCCGAAAGCCGGTTGTCCACGCACGTTTCTGCGGCCTGAAGGCCGCGCTCCAAAAAACTGAACGGTCGTCGCTCAACTCCACAGCCACGCAAGCGGTTCGAGCCACCAGATGCACTCAAAAGCCGCTCCTTTGTCCCCCAGCATTTCCCCATACCACCAGACTCGGAGACAAAGCCAACCGACAGTGACCAATCCAAACTCCACGGCCAAGACGTGCGTCAGCCGGCCTTTGCCAAGTCCGGGTCCGGGTGCGCCGTAGTGCAGCGCGATGCAGAGGAAGCCGAGTGGAAAAGCACACACAAGCCAGAGACCCGTTATTGCGTCGATGCTGGAAAAGGAAGAGCCGAAGCCCACGGGATTCAACTCTTCATACACAGGCATTACGCCCAAGCAGGCCATGGCCAGCAGGCTAACCAGAACCCAGAAGCAGAATTCCCTGTGGTCTTCCGAAAATGCAGCACTGGCCGGGAATCTCATATCAAGTTTGACCCTGCATCACGCCACCACGTTGCGCACCACGTTGCCGTAAACATCGGTCAACCGGAAGTCACGACCGTTGTGGCGGAAGGTCAGCTTCTCGTGGTCGAAGCCCAGCAGGTGCAGAATCGTCGCGTGCAGGTCGTGGATATGAACCTTGTCCTCCACCGCCGCCGCGCCGAGTTCGTCCGTCTGGCCGTGCGCCACGCCACCCTTCACGCCGCCGCCCGCTAGCACCACGCTCATCGCGCGGGCGTTGTGGTTGCGGCCCGGGTTGCCCATGGCGTTGCCATCGGCGGCCGGGGTGCGGCCGAATTCGCCGCCCCAGATCACCAGCGTCTCGTCCAGCATCCCGCGCTGGGCAAGGTCGGTGAGCAGCGCGGCGAAGGGCTTGTCAATCGCTCCGGCGGTGTTGCGCATGGCGGTGGCCATGTTGTTGTGGTGGTCCCAGCCGCCATGCCAGGTTTGCACAAAACGCACGCCCTTTTGTAGCAGCCGCCGCGCGATGAGCATCTGCCGTCCCTGCGCGGTGTTCGTGCCGTAAAGGTCGTGCATCGCCTGCGGTTCCTTGCGCAAATCGAAGGCATCGACCGCCTCCATCTGCATTTGAAAGGCGAGTTCATACGCCTGCAACCGCGCTTCAAGCTGCCCGTCCTTGCGCAGCTTCTGGGCGTGAACCTCGTTGAGCTGATGGAGCAAGTCGAGCTGCCGGCGCTGCTCGGGGAGGGAGACAAACTGGTTGCGGATGTTCTCGATTAGCTCCTCGGGCCGGTTGCGGGTGGAGTTGACGGACGTGCCTTGAAACGCCCCGGGCAGGAAGGCGGAGCGGAGGTTTTGCGCGTCCACATTACCGGGGGACAGCGCCACGAAACCGGGGAGGCTCTGATTCTCGCTGCCCAAGCCGTAGAGCACCCAAGCCCCGACACTCGGCCGCGTGAAGCGCAGCGAGCCGGTGTTCATGAAGATCGTCGCCTGATCGTGCGCCGGGATGTCCGTGTAGGTGGAGCGGATCACCGCAAGCCGGTCGGCGTGCTGGCTCAACGCAGGCCATACTTCACTGATGGCCAGCCCCGACTTGCCTTGCTTTGGAAACTGGAAGGGCGAGGCAAAACCCGTGCCGCCATTGGGCAGTGATTTGCCATCGAACTTGGAGAGTTCGGGCTTGGGATCCCAAGTGTCAAGGTGCGAGGGCGCGCCCTGCGCGAAGATGTGCAGCACGCGCTTGGCCTTGGCCGGAAAGTGCGGTTTCTTCGGAGCGAGCGGGGAGTTGGCGTTCACCTCGGCGGCTTGGCCGGGCAAGCTAGGCAGCGCGCCAAACGCGGTCAGGGCGGCGAGACTCAAACCGCCAAAACCCAGCCCTGATCGCGTCAGCAGCTCTCGGCGGGAGAGCAGATGATCTGCCAGTGTGGGAGCGGTGCAAAGGCCGTTGGTCTTCATGGCGCAGTAGGTGGTGATGTTTGATTGCAAAGTGGCCGAAGTCGTTCCGTCCCGCAATCAATGGAATTGCGGAGCTGGCCGCGCTTAAACTACGGGGCTTCCGAATTAGAAGCCAAGCCAAGTAGGGGACTCGCGCATCCAAAGCCTTGCCCGGGTGGAGACGAAGTTGTTCACCACTCCGCTCCCGCCGCCAGCCACGTTACCCCGGACGTCGCCCATGTCCTCCATGTCGGTGGGCCCCACTGCCCCGGGATGGTAAGGCGGCAAACGCAGCACTTCACCATGCCCGTCAGCGCCAACCGTGGTCGAGCCGTTACGGTGCCGGACGGTGCCGGCGTAGTTGAACAGGCCGTTTGCATTCGGGGTGTTCCAGCCTTGGCGGGTGGCTTCCAAGTTATTTTGCTGCCATTGATAAGCCATGTTCGACTTGTTCTTCTCCACCATCATCAAGATCGAGGCGGGCTGGCCAATGCCACTGGTGCGGAGGGGGATAGGATACCGGTTGATGACCGAAGGCGTGGTGTTGTCGGTCGCCGTCGGCGCGTAGCGGAAGATGTGCTCATTGGCCCGGTAACTGGCCCCCACCCAGACCGCTGCCGGTTCCGAGGTCTTATCCTTGGGGCAGTGATACACGGGAACCACCGTCTGGCCATTCACGCTCCGCACCCCCAAGTAACCGGCCAGCACCAAATGCCAGGCATCGGGCTGATTGGCCGTGGCCACGCCGCCCGCGCCAGTGGCTCCATTGATGTCGCGACCGTAAAAATACTTGTCGTCGTTGTCGCCTGTGTAAACGGCGGTGCCCAGAAATAGCTGCCGGTTGTTGTTGAGGCACTTGGCCCCGTGACCTTTGTCCTTCGCCTTGCCCAGGCTGGGCAGCAGCAAGCCCGCGAGAATCGCGATGATCGCAATCACCACGAGCAGTTCAATGAGGGTGAAACCGGATCGGGCACGAGCGTGCCGCTGTTCAAACAGGCGAACGTTCATAGGTGGTCGAGTTGAAAGTAACAAAGATCCGACGGGCTACAAGAACGTCCTCGTGAAAATCCACGCGTGGAAAGTCATTGCCCCGCCCATGCGCGCCCGGCATAAAGCCGACCCATGAACACTGCCTGTGTTGGCCTCACGGTGGCCTGCGTCTGCCTGGCGGCCAGCCCGCCGTGGGCCAGCGCAGCCGAACTGCTCGCCCCGGGCCACCGACCGCTGTCCCCCCGCGTCCACGCGCTCGTCGGTGCGCGGGTGCATGTCAACCCCAGCAATGCCCTGGACAACGCCACGGTCGTCATCCGGGACGGCCTCATCGCCGCCGTCGGGCGCGAAGTGCAGCCGCCCGCCGACGCGCGGGTTTGGGACGCCAAAGGCCAAGTCATCTACGCCGGGTTCATCGATCCTTACCTGAGCCTCGCCGGCACCAATCCGCCGGTCTCCACCACGCATGTGGACCCGATTGGCGGGCTGGCCAGCGGCATTGATTTCGCCGGTGCGGAAAGCCAGGAGAAGGCCCGGTTGCAGCCCGGGGCGGGTTATGAAGTCACCAGCGTCGTTCCCCAAGCGCGCGTCGTCACCGGCTACGTCCCCGCTGGCAAGACGTTGGAAGGGCTGCGCGAACTGGGTTTCACCGCCGGGAATGCGGTGCCCAACAAGGGGATTCTCCGCGGCACGAGTGCCTTTGTGCAGTTGGGCGATGCGCCCGCCAACGAAGCCATCCTCCGCGCGGACACGCACCAGCACATCGCCTTTGAAACGCAGGAGGTTTATCCCAAGTCGCTCATGGGCGTGCTCGCCGTGGTGCGCCAGACCTTTGCGGACGCACGCCATTACCTGCTGGATCACGCGGACTATCGTGTGAAGCCCACCGCGCGCAAACGGCCGGACCACAACCCCGCCCTGGAAGCGCTCCTGCCGTCCATCAACCAGCAGACCACCGTCGTCTTTGAACCGGGCAGCGTGCTCATGGTGGACCGCGCGGCCCGGCTGGCCCGCGAACTGGGCTGCCAGTTCGCCGTGGTCGCCAGCGGTCACGAGTGGCGGCGGCCGGACTTGATGCGGAGCGTGGGCGCGCCGTTCATCGTGGGCGTGAACTTCCCATCCGCACCGAAACTTCCGGAGGAGGACGACTGGCTGGATGTTTCGCTCGACCAACTGCGCCACTGGGACTGGGCGGCGGAGAACGCGGCGTTGCTGCGCCAGCAGGGCTTGGATGTGGCGCTGACCACGCACGCGCTCGCGGACCGGAAGGCCTTCCGCAAGAACCTGCGCCTCGCCGTGGACCGTGGCCTTTCCGAGCGGGACGCGCTCGCCGCACTGACCACTGTGCCCGCCAAACTGTGCGGCATGGCGGACCGGCTCGGAACGATTGAGAAAGGCAAAATCGCGAACCTCACCATCGTCGAAGGCGCGGGCTACTTCGATGCCGAGGCGAAGGTGAAGCAGGTGTGGATTGACGGCGTGGTCTTCGAGACGCAGCCGCCGAAAGCCCCCGTAGGAGCGCTCACTTCAAAATCAGCACCACCGACGACGGCAAAAAAATCCGAGACTCCCAACGTCGTCTCCCACGATGGAAAAGAGGCCGCGAGCCAGGGGGACAAGAGTGTCCCCGGCACGAAAAAGAGCGAACTCACCGCGCTTCAGAAGCAACGCCTCGCGCAGCCGCCGAACGACTCACGCGGCCCGCTCGCCAGCCCCAAGGCCATCCTGATCCGCAACGCCACGGTCTGGACTTGCGGGCCGCAGGGCCGGCTGGAGCGCGCCGACGTTTTGATCAGCGGCGGCAAGATCGAATCGATGGGCCCCGGTCTGGCTGCGCGGCTTCGCTTGAGCGCCGACACGCTGATCATTGAGGCCGCCGGGAAACACCTCACGCCCGGACTCGTTGATGCCCACAGCCACACGGCGATTCTCGGCGGCGTCAACGAGGCTTCCCTGCCCTCCACCGCCATGGTGCGCATCGCCGACGTGGTGAACTCAGAGACGGAGAACTTGTATCAGCAGCTCGCTGGCGGCCTGACGATGGCGAACCTCCTGCACGGCTCCGCGAATCCCATCGGCGGGCAAAACAGCGTCATCAAGCTGCGCTTCGGCGCGGGGCCGGAGGGGCTGAAGTTCACGAACGCGCCGGCCGGCATCAAGTTCGCGCTCGGCGAGAACGTGAAGCAGTCCAACTGGGGCGAACGCAACACGACGCGTTTCCCCCAGTCGCGCATGGGCGTGCCGACGTTCTACGTGAACCGCTTCACGGCCGCGCGCCAGTATCTCGACGACTGGGCGGAGTATCGGCGCAAAGGCGGCGTTCCGCCGCGCACGAACCTGGAGCTGGACGCGTTGGGTGAAATTCTCAACGGCACGCGGCTCATCCACTGCCACAGCTATCGCGGCGACGAGATCCTGGCGTTCCTCCGCGTCTGCGAGCAGTTCGGCGTGCGCGTGGCCACGCTCCAGCACGTGTTGGAGGGCTACAAGGTCGCCGACGAAATCGCCAAGCACGGCGCGGGCGGTTCTTGCTTCACCGACTGGTGGGGCTTCAAGTTCGAGGTCTATGACGCCATCCCCTACGCGGGCAGCCTCATGCACGCGCGCGGCGTGAACGTGTCCTTCAACTCCGACTCCTCCGAGCTGGCGCGCCGCATGTATCTCGAAGCGGCGAAGGCGGTGAAATACGGCGGCACGAGCGAGCTCGAGGCGTTGAAGTTCGTGACGCTGAACCCCGCCAAGCAGCTCGGCGTGGACAAATGGGTCGGTTCGCTGGAGCCGGGCAAGGATGCGGACTTCGCGCTGTGGAGCCACTCCCCTCTGGCCTATGACACGGTTTGCGAACAAACGTGGATCGAAGGCCGGAAATACTTCGACCGGGACGCTGCCCCACAGCGCGTTGCGGGCCTCGCGAAAGAGCGCGTGGACTTGATCGCGAAGGCGAAGAAGGTGGCGACGCTCTCCGGTGGCGGTGGGGAAAGCAGTGCCGCCGCGCAAGCCGCCTTCTTCCACCGCGCATTGGAGAAGCTGCACGAACTAGGCATCGCCGAATGCCTCGACTGCAAATTGAACCGGAAGTCGGAATGAGCGACGACCGTTTCGGCGGGATTGCCCGGCTGGTTTCCGAAGCGGGCCTGGCTCGACTGCGCGCCGCGCATGTGTGCGTCGCGGGCATTGGCGGGGTTGGCTCGTGGGCGGTGGAGGCGCTAGCGCGCTCGGGGGTCGGCGCGTTGACCCTGATCGACCTCGACGAAGTGTGCGTCACCAACATCAACCGGCAGCTCCACGCGCTCGACAGCACGGTGGGCCGCGCCAAGGCCGAGGTCATGGCCGAACGCGTGCGGCTCATCAATCCCGAGTGCCGGGTCGTCGCGGCCGTCGAGTTTTTCACCGAGGCGAATGCCGAACGACTGCTGCCCCCGGACATCAGCGCGGTGGTGGACGCGATTGATGCCGTGAGCAACAAGTCCCGGCTGCTGGCGCTGTGCGCGCAACGCAAGCTGCCCGTGATTACCTGTGGTGCGGCGGGCGGGCGGCTGGACGCCACCGCCGTGCGCATTGCGGACCTGGCCGAGGTGTCGCATGACCGGCTGTTCGCCCAAGTGCGCAAGCGGTTGCGCAACCAGTTTGGCTTCCCGGCCACCGGCCAACCGTTCGGCATTCCTGCCGTCTTCTCACCCGAAGCCCCGGCCCTGCCCGAGCCAACGGACTGCGCGGAGGAGGAACTGACTGATGCTGCCATCGCCCGGCGGCTCAACTGCGAGTGGGGCTACGGCTCGGCCACCTTTGTCACCGGCACGTTTGGTTTCGCCGCCGCTGGCTGGGTGGTGCGGAAGCTGGCTGCCAGCCCGTGACTCGTGCCCGCTCAGGGCAGCTCTTCAATGGCGAGCTTCCGATACCACGCCTCGCTGGGGGGACCGCCGTGGATTTGCACGGCAATGATGCCGAACTGGGGGATCTTCGCGTCCTCCTCCGTGTAATCCACCGTCTGCGTGCCGTTGATCGCGAGCCGGATGCGCTTGCCCTCGCAGCGAATTTCGTAGGTGTTCCACTCGTTGCGCTTCACGAGCTTGTCGGTGAGCTGCGCGTCAGCCTTGGCGAGCACCTTGTTGCGGCGCGACTCGTCATAGAGGCTACCCCACCAGCCGTCACCCATATCTGCCTGATAGCCGCTGACCTCATGATGATTGGGGATGCGCTGCGTGCGGATTTGGACGCCCGCGTTGGCCTTTGGGCCGCCGAGGAGCTTGAACTCCAGGCGCAGGACGAAATTGGTGTATTGCCGCGTGGTCGTAAGGAACTCATTGCGGGGCACCTTGTCCGTCAGATTGCCGCCGACAATCGCGCCGTCCTGAATGCGGAAAGTCTTCGTCGTGTCGCCCTCCCAGCCTTTGAAGGTCTGGCCATCAAACAGGGAAACGGCCTTGCCTGGCTCCGCAGCAGCGAGGGGAAGCGTCAGGGTTGCGGCGAGCAACAGGAGAGCGAACGGCTTGGGTGTGTTCATGCGCCCGTAGTATCGGTCGCCCGAACGGGTGTCGAGCGCGGACTCACGGCGCTTTCACCGTGACCCGGCAGCCGGGCTGTGGCATTGCTTTGCCATGACCAAGCTCACCCTGGCCCAGATTCGTGCCGCCCAAACTTCAGTGCCCGAATGGCGGCGCACAGGGCAGGTCATCCGCCGGACCTTCGCCTTCAAGGACTTCGTCGTCGCCATGAAGTTCGTCGTCGCCGTGGCCCGCCTTGCAGAACGGGCGGGGCACCACCCGGACATCGGCATCCGCTGGAGCAAAGTGACGCTGGCGCTCAGCACGCATGACGCCGGCGGACTCACGGAGAAGGACTTTGCGCTCGCGGAGAAGTTCGACTCCCTGGCCGGGAAATTCTAGCCGCTGCCGGCGGGCTTGTGCCAGACTCAGTTCACCAGTCAGATTGATGCCATGCCGCGCGAACCCATCACCGTAGATCGCTTTTACCACGAGCACACGAACCGGCTGGATTTGAAGCTGCTGGCCGGGGCGGCGGGCCTCAACCGCATCATCCGCGAGCCAACCGTCAACCGGCCCGGCCTGATGCTGGCGGGGCACACCAAATACTTCGCGAAGAAGCGCGTGCAGGTCATGGGCCACGCCGAGGCGACCTACCTTAAGGCCCTCCCTCGGGAAGACCGGCGTCAAAGATACCAACTGCTCTTCGGCTACAAGCTGCCGTGCGTCGTCTTCTGCCGCAACCTGCCACCGGACCAGGATTGTCTCCGGGCCGCCGAGGCGCAGGGCATCCCGCTGTTCCAGTCTTCGCAGATCACGATGAAGTTCATCAACCAGGCGACGCTGGCGCTGGAGATGTTCTTTGCCCCACGCGGCAGTGAAATGGGCAGCATGGTGGAGGTCCATGGCATCGGCGTGCTGATCCGGGGCGACAGCGGCATCGGCAAGAGCGAAAGCATTCTGGCGCTGATCGAGCGCGGCTACAGCCTCGTGTCGGACGACATGACCCGCGTGGTGTTGGTGGACGGGCGGCAAGTGGTGGGCACCAGCGCCGAGGTGACGCGCAACCACATGGAAATTCGCGGCATCGGCATCGTCAACGTGGCGGCGATGTTCGGCGCCCGCAGCATCCGCACGGAGAAACGCATCGACCTCGTGGTCACGCTCAAGGGTTGGGATGACGTTAAGGACATCGACCGGCTGGGCATTCAGGAAGAATTTCAGGAGATCCTCGGCATCAAGATCCCGCACATGACCATACCGGTGCGACCGGGGCGCGACTTGGCCCGCCTCATCGAGGTCGCGGCGCTTCAAACCAAGCTCCGGCGGCTGGGCCACAACCCCGCCCGGGAACTCAACGAACGCCTCGTGGCGCAAATGGCGAGCCATCGCATCGCCTGATTCCACGCCAGCTGCACCCGCGGACCGGCACATTTCCAGATTGCGCGACAGTGTCGCAGCCCAGCCGCAACAGCTACGCCCACCGGCCCGCCCACTTTTCGGGACACTTTACAGAATGACCTTTTCACCCGCCGGCCATCCTGCCAGCATCCCGCTCCGTAGTGAGCGCAACCAATGACAAAGGCCATGAGGGTATGATCGTCCGGGACTTGGTGGTGACCAACAAGGTCGGCATCCACGCCCGCCCGGCGGCCATGTTCGTCAAAATCGCCAGCCGCTACAGTTGCGACATCTTTCTCGAGAAGGACGGGGAGAAGATCAACGGCAAGAGCATCATGGGTCTGCTCATGCTCGCCGCCGGTCCCGGCAGCCGGCTCCGTATGGAGGCCAACGGCAAGGACGCCGCACAGGCCACGGCGGAGATCGAGGACTTGTTCCAGCGGAAGTTTGACGAGGAGTGATGCCCGGTGGAGCGCATGTCTCCAACTTGCGCGTTTCTGCTGGCGAACAATCCGCAGGTTGGCCCCCTGTGCTCCATTCCCCGCCCGACTTTGAACCTTGAACTTTACCCTCTGAACTTTAGTTTCCCGCTCCGTGTCCGCACCTGACTTCAACATCAAATACGTCGCGCATCTCGCCCGGCTCAAGCTCTCGCCCGAAGAGGAGACGCAGCTCGGCGCGCAGCTCGGCAACATCCTTGGCTACATCGAGAAGCTCAAGGAAGTGGACGTGACCGGCGTCGAGCCGACCGCGCACGCCTTCCCGATGGTGAACATCTTCCGCCCCGACGAAGTGCGCCCCGGCCTCTCAAACGACGACGCCCTCCGCAACGCCCCCAAACGCTCCAGCGGCCTCTTCGTCGTGCCCAAGGTCGTCGAGTAACCCACCGCGCCCGTCCGCCCCTCACGCATCACGCTTCACGCACCCCGCCGCCGATGCTCCACCGCCTCACCATCTCCGAACTCACCGCCCGCCTTGCCCGCCGCGAGGTCTCCGCCCGTGACGCCATGCAGGCGTGCCTCGACCAGGTCGCGCGTGTGGACGGCGACATCAAAGCCTTCATCAGCCACAACCCCGCCGACGCGCTCGCCCAGGCTGACGCAGCGGACAAGTCCATCGCCGCCGGTGCGGACTTCTCTGCGCAACCGCTCCTCGGCGTCCCCATCGCGCTGAAAGACGTGCTCGCCGTCAAAGACCAGCCCCTCAACTGCTGCTCCAAGATTCTCGGCAGCTTCGTCTCCCCCTACGACGCCACCGTCGTGACGCGCTTGAAGGCCGCCGGGGCCGTCATCTTTGGCCGGCTGAACATGGATGAGTTCGCCATGGGCAGCTCGACCGAGAACTCCGCCTTCCAGACCACGCGCAACCCCTGGGACACCTCGCGCATCCCGGGCGGCAGCTCCGGTGGCAGCGCGGCGGCGGTCGCGGCGGACGAATGCATCGCGTCGCTGGGCAGCGACACCGGCGGTTCCATCCGCCAACCCGCCGCCCTCTGCGGCGTTGTCGGCATGAAGCCCACTTACGGGCGCGTCTCGCGTTACGGACTTGTCGCCTTCGCCAGCTCGCTCGACCAGATTGGCCCC
Organism: Akkermansia muciniphila; assembly: GCA_945874145.1. Taxonomy (GTDB): domain Bacteria; phylum Verrucomicrobiota; class Verrucomicrobiia; order Limisphaerales; family SXTU01; genus SXTU01. Next base: position 1,118 of record CAMCFN010000062.1, on the reverse strand, counting down.
TTCACCAAGGACGTGCGCGACGCCGCCACCGTGCTCGAAGTCATCAGCGGCCACGACCCCCGCGACGCCACCAGCATCCCCCAACCCGTCCCGCGCTACACCCAGGCCCTCACCGGCGATATCCGCGGTCTCCGCCTCGGCCTGCCCAAGGAGTTCATGGTCGGCGGCCTCGACCCCGAGGTGAAACGCGCCGTGGACGCCGCCGTCACGCACCTTCAATCCCTCGGGGCCACCGTCCAGGAAGTCTCCCTCCCCCACACCGACCACGATGTCGCGGTCTATTACATCATCGCCACCGCCGAGGCCTCCGCGAACCTCGCCCGCTTCGACGGCGTCCGCTATGGCGCGCGCGTGGAAGGCGCCGACCCCTTGGAGATGTATGGCAACACCCGGGGCGCCGGCTTCGGTGCCGAGGTGAAGCGCCGCATCATCCTGGGCACCTACGTCCTGAGCAGCGGCTACTACGACGCCTACTACCTGCGCGCCCAGAAGGTCCGCACCCTCATCCGGCAGGACTACCTCCGCGCCTTCGAGCAAGTGGACGCCATCGTCACCCCCACCACCCCCACCCCCGCGTTCCGGCTGGGCGAGAAGTCCGGCGACCCGCTCCAGATGTATCTCTCGGACATCTTCACCATCGGCTGCAACCTCGCGGGCATCCCCGGCCTGAGCCTCCCCTGCGGCTTCGCCAGCAACGCGGAACGCGGAACGGGGAACGCGAAACTCCCGATCGGCCTGCAGTTGCTTGGCAAACCCTTTGGTGAGGAAACCCTCCTCCGCCTCGCGCACGCCTACGAACAGAGCACCCCCTGGCATCGCGAGAAGCCTTCGCTGCATGCGTCGTAAATCCGGCGGCTACATTTTCCAGTTCACCGCATCCGACCACGGCGGACGGCACATCCACGTCTTTCGGGACAACCGGCCGGTGGGCGTCTATGACCGCGTGGACGGGCCGGTTCGTGGGCTGGACAGGGCCAATTCACTGACGTCGGCAACAAGCTGGATTGACGTGGGTTAACACTCTTGACTGGACCTCCCTGCCGCGACTTTTTACCCTCCGAGGATGCGCTCTGCCTCCGGCCTGCTCACCCCGGCTCAACAACTCGTCCTCGACGGCC
>CAMCFN010000061.1 GCA_945874145.1 Akkermansia muciniphila | reverse complement strand
GTTAGTAGAAACCCGAAGAAAAAATATGAAAAACCGCAACATGTTCGCTCGTCTTGCAGTGACCGCTGCTCTGCTCACCGGTGCCGCCAATTTTGCTCCACAGGCCAACGCCGCTTTGTCCACTGCGGATAAGGCAAAGCTTACTGCGACAAATGGAGGAAAGTCTGCACTGATAGCTGCTGCAAAACTTTTGGTTGCGAGCGCTACAACCCCGGCCGCCAAAGAGCAGGCCGCCAAGGACATTGCGGCTTATGTGGCCGTGACATATCCTTCGATGGCAGCCGCGATAGTTGGGAATTTGGCGGCAGACAATCAGGCTGCTGCTCCTGGAATTGCTGCTGCTGCCGCCCAAGCTAACAACACTGTTGCGGTGGCCGTGGCTCGTTCCGCTGCCGCTGCCGCACCAGCGTATGCTGCTCAGATCACCTCGCAAGTTAGTACTGTTGCTGCAGGTGCGGCTACGGAGATTGCAGCAGCGGTAGTTGCGGCTTCGACAGCCGGTTCAGATGTGCAGGCCGCGCTAGTCCAAGGCAATAATCCTGCCGATGTTTCGACCGGCGGCCGATAATAGCAGCGGCGCGTAAACTAAAAGACAACCCATTTCAGGAAGAAAATACTCAATGAAAAATAAACTCACGCTCGCTCTCGGCAGTGTCGCTACGCTGGCTGGTGCCACTAGTGGTGTCGCCCAAGATTCAAGCCCCCTCTTCAAAGTTGGAAGCGTTGATGTGCGCCCGCACGCCGCGTATTCCTTGATGTATGACGACAACATCTTCCTCGAGCATAAAGCCAAAGCCGCCGGCCGTGGTAATCCTGGCCGCGATCATGACTTCGTCCACATTATTACGCCTGGCCTCCGCTTAAACGCTGGTGACGTCGGCCAACGGCAATCTGCCTATTTTGACGCCAATTACCAAGTAGCCATTTCGCGCTTCATGGACAATGATGGTGCCAATGCCTACGATCAGAATGCCTCGGTCGAGTTGGGTGGCAAATTAAACCGTTTCAGCCTCGCTGCGAAACAGACCTTGGTTCAGTCATCGGACGCTAACGTTGCCAATTTGGCTGCCAACGGCCGCGTTCGCCGTAAGACATGGGTTACAAACATCGATACCGATTACGAAATCAGCGACAAAACCAGCGCCAGTTTGGATTTGGCACAGACCATCGGTGACTACCGCGGAGTTGCTTTCTCTGACTCGGCGGATCGCACTGCGAGTCTCTGGTTTGATTATCAGTTCCTTCCAAAAGTGAAGGCGGGTGTCGGCGGGACAGTTGGTTATCTGCAACTCGACGGCAATGCCGCGAGCCACAACCCTAACAGCGCTTATTATCAAGGAAAGTTGCGCTTGGACTGGCAGGCCACGGAAAAGATTAACATTGCTGCCAACGGGGGCTATGAATTCCGGAACATCCAAGATGCTTCTGCAAACGATCCTTCGATGTTTGTTTTCGGCTTGAACGCAACTTGGAAGGCTGCCGAAAGGACCAGTGTTCAGCTCGGTGCTAATCGCGGTCGTGTTGCTTCCAATGCCTTGGGCGGTGCGCTAAATACGCAAACAGCATTTACGGCTAACCTGCGGCAAGGCCTTGCCGAAAATCTCACCTTGACCTTGGAAGGTGGATACAGCATCGCGGAATACGAAACTTCTGCTGCTCTTCTTAATACCCCAGCGGGAATCAGGGCTGGCATTCGTGATGATAGATATTATTTTGTGAAGCCTGCTTTGGGCTATCGTTTTGCAGAGAGAGCTCAGGCGTCGGTCTTCTATCAATACCGCCGCAACGAATCAACGGCAGTCGGGAATGGTAATGATTTCCTCAATAATCAACTCGGTTTGGAAGTTTCTTACCGCTTCTAGTTCGATAGGAAGAAGGCCTGTGAAAACAAACACCCAGACGGGATACGCACTTTGCGTCCTAGTCTGGGTGTTTGCCTTATTTTTGGGTCCAGCCAATGGAGTAAGCCAGAACTCTAAAGGGGACGCGTTGGGACAAGATAATCCGCGTGCCTTTGGCCAGTTGCTAACGGGAACGCTGGCAACGAATTCAACTGGTAGTAATGTCAGCTACGTGTTGTCGGTAAATGATCTCATCAAAGTAGAGGTCTATAAGGAAGACGATCTTAAGCGTGAAACACGGGTCGATCAGGATGGCACTGTCTCGCTGGCCTTAATTCATTCTGTCAAAGTTGCGGGCAGGACAGTTTCGGAGGCGCGCGAATTGGTAAAGTCGCTCTATGACCGGGATTTTCTCGTGAATGCTGATGTGGCCATTACCGTTATTACGACTGGAAAAACAAACGCAATAATTACCGCCCCAAAGCTAAAATTCCAGGTCATGGGTGAAGTTAAAAAACCCGGATTTGTTGAAATACCAGAAAACGAAAAAATTGACTTAGTTGGTGCCATTGGATTGGCGGGCGACTTCACAGCCCTGGCTAACAAGGGAAGTGTGAAAATCCGAAGAAATGAGGGTGGCAAAGAAAAACTCTACGACGAGGATGTTAAAAAAATGTTAGATGGCAAGGTTAAGCCATTTGTGGTTTTGCCTGGTGACGTCATTACTGTTAGACAGACAGTTTTCTAAGGATGGATCCTAATCTGAATATCAGCACAGGAGAAGTGTCGTCAGAAGGAATGGCGACTGGAATCAGAGATCTTTGGCAGGGAGTATTGGAAAGAGCTTGGCTGTTAGTATTAATAATGGCCACAGCCGCTGGTTTAGGTGTTTGGCAGGCAGGACGCAGTCCGCGAATTTATCAAAGTAAAGCAGTTCTATACTTTGATTCCGGCGAAGTAACCGTGCTCAACATTCAGGACGTTGAAAAACGTGAGAAGGCTGGAATAGATCTGCTGAATTCAATTGCGAACAACCTCAAGAGCAGCTCGATTTTAAGAAGGGTGGTCACCAGCCATGGTTTGACAAACCACCTCTACTTCACTGGTGGGACAAATCAACCTAGTGTCGACAGCGTAGCAAGAGATATCAGTGGAGCAGTCGACGCAAGGCTGCGTCGTTTCACTCGGCTACTTGATATCAGTGTTGAGTTAGGAGATGCCCAGCTCGCGCAGCTAATTGCTCAATCGGTCATGGAAGAGTTTCTAAAGCAAAGCGCAGAGGAACGCGTGGGGGCTGGCACTAACGCAGGGCAAATGCTGCTCGCATCGGAAGGAGCGATAAAAGACAGGCTCTTAAAAGCTGAGAGAGCAGTCGCGGAGTATCGGCGAACGAACAATATTTCGCTTCAGGAAAATTCCGACATCTTGACTGGAGATTTTAAGGCCCTAGCGGAAAAACACAGTGCAGCAAAGGATGAGGTTCGACTATTAGACTTAGAATATGGCATGTCACAAAAGGTAGGGAATAACTCGACCGAACTCCTAAAATTGCCGCTAGTTTCTCGCTCGCCTGAAATTGTTGCAATGAAGGAAAAATTGCAAACGCAAGAGGCCAACGTCAGCAATTTACAGTTGCGTTATCGCGAGAAACATCCGGCAATGATACAGGCGCGAAATGAAGTCGCAACAGCCAAGGCGCAGTTCGAGGAAGAACTTAAACGTGCGCCTGAGAGACTTAAGCTAATGCGAGAAGCTGCGATTGCTAAGGAAAAGCAATTTGATCAGGAACTAAAGGAACAGGAAAAAAAGCTTGGCCAACTTGCAATTCTGCGCATCGAGTATGATAGGTTGCAAAGGGAAGCTTCAACCGAACGAAAGCTATACGACACGGTAATCAATCGGTTGCGTGAGCTTGATCTAACCGGAGGCATCGAGAAAAAAAGCGAATTTCGCATCATAGAACCTGCCAGCTTTTCATCCACGCCTATTCGTCCCAATAAAAAGATGATCCTGCTGTATGCACTTATGCTCGGAGTGTCATTAAGCATCGGTTGCGTATGGGTTTTGCTACAATTGGATAATTCGATAAAGTCTGTCGATCATGCGGAGAGGATTTTTGGATTGCCGGTGCTCGGTGCAATACCTAAGAACAAGCTAATTACGGATGGAAAGGGTAGATTATTCATAACGGACGACCCCCAATCGCTTTGCGCCGAGGCATTCAGAAGTTTGCGTGCAGCATTGGGGCTGCTGGGTCGAGATGAGGACCGAAAGGTAGTGTTGTTTACAAGTGCTGTTCCATCAGAAGGGAAGTCATTTACTGGCGCAAACTATGCTGTAGCGCATGCACAACAGGGAAAAAGGACGCTAATTATTGACCTTGATCTTAGAAAGCCCAGTCTGGGTGAAACATTCGGGGTAACCGGCACGCCAGCGGGGGCGACCGATGTAATGTTGGGGCGAGAACCATTCGAGAAGGGTGTCCAAACCACTCGATTTGAAAATTTGTTTCTCATGACCGCTGGGAAAATGGTGCCGAATCCAGCTGAACTGTTGGCCGGTCCATGGGCTAAGCAATTGATTGAGGAGGCGAGCAAAAGATTTGATAAAGTGGTTTTGGATAATGCCCCGGTAAATGCCGTTAGCGACACTTTGCTGATCTGCAAAGAGGCTCAAACGATCTGTCTGGTAATGCACGCGAAGCGAACGCCTGTCCGGGTTGTTTCGAGGGCTTTGGAGATGCTGCGTCGCGCAGGTGGAAGGCCTTCCGGTGTCGTATTAAATTTCCTCCCTGGAAGCGCGGGTGCCGGCTATTACTACTATTACTCAGGAAACAAGTATTACGGCAGCAAGGGCGTCTACGGGGCCGCCTCAACGAAAGGCTAACCCTTCCTTGGCTGGCATCAAAAGTGCCAGGCTTGGCTACTGCGCAGTTCTTGGCCGTGATCCGGCGAACCCAAAGTGACTCACAGGCTTTTGCTTATCGATGATGAGGCGGACGTGCAGTATTCGTTTCGCCGTATTTTTTCATCCACTCCGATTGAACTTCACACTGCCTCAAGCGGTGAGGAAGGGCTCAAGCAGGTGCAAAGGATCAAGCCAGACTTGGTTTTGATGGATGTTCGGATGGGCGCGGGAATGAACGGGTTGGAGACGCTTCGGCAATTGCGGCAGGTTGATGGACGCTTGCCGGTCATCATGATGACGGCCTACGGCACTACCCAGACGGCTATCGAAGCCATGAAGTTGGGGGCGTATGACTACTTGCTCAAACCTTTTGACGTCCCAAAGTTGAAGGAGATTGTTAGCGAGGCATTAAAGGCGTCGCGGGCGATGCGCCAAACTGTATCGTATCAGCCGCTCTTGGAGTCTGAAGATTATGATCTTGGCATCATTGGACGCAGTGCCTGCATGCAGGAGGTTTTCAAACTGATTGGGCAGACCGCTAGCACAGATGCTACCGTCTTAATCACTGGAGAAAGCGGCACCGGCAAGGAACTAGTTGCCCGAGCGATCTACACCCACGGACGCCGGGCTAAACAGCCATTTCTTGCGATCAATTGCGCGGCCATTCCTGAACAATTGTTGGAAAGCGAGCTGTTTGGGCATGAGAAGGGTGCCTTCACAGGTGCCACAGCCCAGCGGGTGGGGAAGTTCGAGCAATGCAATGGTGGAACCATATTCTTGGATGAAATCGGAGACATGAGTCTCTCCACCCAGACCAAGATTCTGCGTGTGCTGCAAGGTGGTTCATTCGAGCGAGTGGGCGGAAATCAACTGGTGAAGGTTGATGTGCGTGTCATTGCCGCAACGAACAAGCCACTAGAAGAGGCAGTTGCGCAAAAGTCCTTTCGGGAAGATCTCTTCTATCGTCTAAATGTTGTGAGAATCCGGTTGCCGGCATTACGACAACGGACTGACGATATTCGATTGCTGCTGGATTACTTCCTTCAAAAATTCGGACGAAAGAATGGTGGGGCAACGCGAGGCGTTCATCCCGAAGTGCTTCGGGTTTTGGAGCGGCACAATTGGCCTGGAAACGTTCGGGAATTGGAAAATGTCATCCAGCGGGCCCTTGTTGTTTGCAAGGCCGATGCGGTGATGGTCGCGGATTTACCTCCGGAAATCACCGCTGTGCGTCCCGAGCATTCTCTGGCAACTTCTGCTGAAGAGGTGGTTGGCCCAGCAGTCCAGGGATTTTCTGAGGCAAAGAATATAGCCAGTTTGGCTGCCGCCCTCTTCGGTTGGGCACGTTCACAGCCTTCGGCCAAGGTCCTCCCAGCAGTGGAAAGGGAATTGGTGATTTGTGCTTTGGAGGAAACCAAAGGAAACCAAGTGCAAGCCGCCAAGCTTTTGGGGATTACGCGAGCCACTTTGCGCAAGCGGATTGAGAAATTCGGAATCCACCGAGAACTTTCCATCCGATAGGTTGGTTCAGCTAGGCAATATGGGGAATGTGCTTGTCACACGGCCTTCAGAGTGAAGAGTGGTCTCACATGAGCTTGGATCGAATCCTGTCCGAATCTCCCCGTTGGATGTTCCTGCTCATCTTGGTCTATGCACCGTGGGCCTTTGGCTGCACGGATCTGCTGACCATGGGAATACTAAACCAATTCAGCGCGGCCTTGGTGTTGTTATGGTTAGGGGGATGTGTCTGGCGGGGAAGTTGGCCAGACTTACCTTGGCTGCCGGTGACGTTGCTGACGCTGCTGTTGCTGCAAGGTTGGTGGATGACGTGGAATGCCCATTCCTTTCATCAATACCGCACTTGGACAACCGTAAATCGGATTTGGGACAATCCGCTGCTCCCGGACTGGCCGGGGGCGATTGATCGCAGGCATGCCCATTTCTCGATGTTGAATCTGACCGCCTTGGCGGCAATGTTCATTTTCGCCTGTGATCTTATGGCGCGTCCCACTTGGCGCAAACGGGTGTGGGTGACGATGGCCTTGACGGTCGCTTCTCTTGCCGTGGGCGGCATTGTGATGAAGTTGGGTGGCCCTGAGTCGCGCGAATGGTTATGGGGAAAGGAGGTGTCGAAGGCGACAACGACGTTTGCCGCCTATCGTTATCATGGCAACGCCGCTTCCATGCTCAGTCTCGGTTGGGCTTTGGCCATCGGTTTTGCAATCACCGCCGCCAGCCAGCAGCGGGCGGCTGCGCGCTTCGCGGGTTGGATGGGCGCAGTGCTCTTCGTGCTCTTCGGGTTGTTTCTCAATACCTCGCGAGCGGGTTGGGGGTTGGCCATTCTTCTCTTGGGCATGCTGGGAGTGCGCTTTCTAATGGCTTGGTGGCGGACGGCACGGGATGGTTTCAATTGGAAAGCCGGACTCGTTCAAGGCGTATTAGTCATCACGGTGTTCGGCACAATGGTCTTCGTAGCGATGAGCGACGGCTGGAAGGAGAAGCTGACTCGCCTCAACACGGCTTCGGCCACGCTGCAAGAGCGTTATCCGGTGGAAGTCTATCAAGACATGGCCCGGGAAGTTGGATGGCTGGGTCATGGCCCGGACTGCTTTCAAATGGTGATGCCATTGTATATGGAGGTGCATGGACAGCAGAACAAAGGTTTCTGGCGGCACGCTCACAACGACTACTACGAATATCTAGCCAACTGGGGCCGCTGGGGAGTGGTGCCTTGGGTGGTGTTAGTGCTAGGGGGGCTCTGGCTGGCACTGCGAAATCATTTCGCGCTCCCGGTCACTTGGGGCAGCGTGCAGTGGACGCTGGGCTTTTGTGGTTGTGCCGCGATGATCGGAATCCTCGTTCATGCGCGATGGGACTTCCCTTTGGAAAAGGCTTCAATCTTACTCTATTTCCTTACGCTCTTGGCGGACGGTTGGGCACGTCACGGTGAGCCGCAGAAAGCGAATGTGCCTGCCTGAGGCTGCTTCAAGCCGACTCGTTGTTGGCCAACTCATCAAGGTGATGACGTGTCTTCAGCCCGGCGTAGATCGCTCCGCCGACCAGACTCCAGCACAGGCTGCCTGCGGTGCAGAGCAGGGACAGGGATAGCGCGGACGTGTGGGCCACCCCGATCATCGGCACGGCAAGCATCAGCACAAAAAGGTTTTCGCGCACCCCGAGGCCGCTGGGGGTTAATGGAAGCACCACCATGCAGGTGATCATTGGCACAATCGCGAGGAGATGGCGCAGAGAAATTTCCAATCCCAATCCCCACGCCAGTGTTTGCACATGCAGCACGCAGACGCCGCAGAGGAGCAGTGACAGAGAAATGTTTTTCACCAGGAAGGCGGGGTCACGACCGAAGGGCTTCAGGGACTCGCGCAAGCGCTCCAAAAATTCACCTTTGGGCAACCGCCGCAGCCAGGCCCGCACTTGAGGCCGGCCCAGTGAAAGTCCTCCTCGAAGTGCCAAGAAGAGCACGCCAGCGCAGCCCACAAACATGGCCACAATCACCCACGCCAGCTTGACGAACAAAGGGTCTGCTCGCAGCAGTGGCAGGTTGGCGGCCATCGCGACCACGGAGAACACCAGCAGCGCAAACAGCCCGATGATGCGGTCCACGAACACCGTGCCCACGGCTTCGGCTTTTTTGTGATGTGACTCTCTCGCCGCGTAATAGGCTTTCATCAAATCACCACCCGCAGCGCCCAGCAGGAAGGAATTGAAGAAATGCGCGACGAGGGAAATTTCTGTCGCCCGCGCGAAGGACAGCTCAATGCCATGCACGCGCAGCACTTGCCGCCAGCGGGCCACCCCGAGGAAAATGGTGGCCCCCATCCAGCCGAGGGAGAGCGCAAAAGCCTCGGCGCGCACCTGGGAGATGCTTTTCCAAACCTCGCGTGGGCCATGGCTCCAGGAGACTTCCAAGCGCTGGCCACGGGACAATTCCTGCCAAGCCGGCGTGCGCTTCTCCCGCTCCCATGCTTCCTGACCCTCTTTCCAGAAAATGGCCTGAAAAATCCACACCAGCAGTGCCCCGCAAATGGCAATCTGAAGCAGGTGCTTTAGAATCGGGGAACCCGTTTTCACGGCGATTCCTGCGGTAGGCCCGGGTTCATCCTAGGCACTCCAAAGTTTCTTCACATGCGCCACGCCGCGCTTCACTTCCTCCACCTTGAGTCCGGGGCTGAACTCGAAGACTTTGATGTGCTCGGGCTTCACAAACGGTTTCAGGGCGGCGAAATCAATGGTGCCGGTTCCCGGTTCGCGGTGATCGCTGCCAGGAAAAGCGACATCGTGGATGTGCAGCCCACCCAGCCGATCCGCGAGCTGGCCAAGATGGGTGATGTGGTGCAGGAAGCCGAGGTGCTCCTTGATTTGCGCATGGCCGGTGTCGTGCCAGTAACGCACCGTGTGGGCGGGAAACTCTTTGAGAAAGGCGGCCATCTCGCTGTCCAGGGGCACCTCTTCGAGCGCTTCGCGGTTTTCGATGCCCAACTGCAAGCCGAGGTCAGCCGCGCGGGTGGCAATTTGCTTGAGGGCGGCTGCCGTCAGCTCCATCGGCTTGCCCTTGAGCTGCTCCTGCTGCTCCACCGCTTCGGCCAGCAGTTTTTGAAACTTGGGCGACTCATGCTCTTTGGCTCCCACCATGTCCAGCAGGGTGTCGGTGAAATCCGGCGGGCCGAACAAGCCGAGGAAGGCCCCCTTTGGTTTCATTTCCGTGAGGCTGCCCATGTGCAAGACCACCAGCCGGGCCTTAACGCGCACGGCGAAATCCAAGGTCTTAAAAGTCTGCTTGAGCGCGCTCTCCCGTTCGCGAGGGTTCGCTGAGGTGAATTGATAGACGTTCGGGGCCGCGTGGTTCACGCCCATCGGGAGCGGGCAGAAGTTGTGCAGCGTCGAGATGCGGATCTCGCCTGCGTCCACGGCATCCAAGATGCCCGGCACCAGACTGACCCGGATGCCGTGGCTCAACTCAGCGTAGTCAAAGCCCAGCGCGGCGATTTCCTGGAGCATGGTGCGGCCATCCGTGTGGCGATGGGAGTTCCAGCAAGTGGAGAGGGAATACATGCCGTTATCGTGTGCGCGTGTCGGGCTCATTAGGCACCGGGTCCGGGCGATTGTTCAAACCTGAAATCCGGCCCTGAATTTGGGGCTGCTTTTCGTCCTGTCTGTGATGGTCTGCGTTGCAACGCAGACCGGCAGCTTGAAGAACAAAAAGCCGGACGCGGTGATGAACCAGCGTCCGGCGTGATGGGGAAGGCGGGATTACAGATCGGCGTAACGCGCGCGCAACATAGCGGTGAACTTGGCCACCTTGAGTTTACGGCGGCGTTTCTCGCTCGGCTTTTCATAGCGGCGGTGGCTGCGGACTTCCTTAAGCGTGCCTTCGCGGTCGATTCGCTTTTTCAACCGGCGCAGGGCCTTTTCCACTGGCTCGCCTTTCTTGAGCTTGATTTCGGTCAAAACTAATTCACTTCCTTCCCAGTCTGCTGCCCGGGGTTTGCTGGCGGATTGCCAGACCTGTCCGGGTCAGGGGTGCCGACACTAGGAACCCCCCTCCGGCCCGTCAACCGTCAAAACTTGGGGGAACACCGCCCCGAGCACTACCGGATCGCGGGTTTGTCCAACGGACTAGCCGCCGCAAGTCACACAAAGTTGGTTGACTGGTTGATTCCATGCGCTCCTGCCCGGGGTGGGGCAACGGATGCACCCACCGGGCTGAATGCCGAGACTGGCTTCCGCTGTTCGTCTTTCCGATTGCACTTCACCTGCCGGCTTTTCACTATCCACCACCATGAACACCATGTTTGCCCGCCTCTTGGCCCTCGCGACGCTTACCCTCGCCGTCTCCGTCCACGCGGGCAAGGCGGACCGCACGCTCGACATCTATTGGGTGGACTCCGAAGGCGGCGGTTCCACGCTCCTCGTCACTCCCGAGGGCGAGTCCGTGCTCGTGGACACGGGCAACCCCGGCGGTCGCGATGCCAAACGCATCCACAAGCTGGCAACGGAAGTGGCGGGCTTGAAGCGTATCGATCACGTCGTCATCACGCACTTCCACATCGACCATTTCGGCGGTCTCGCCGAGCTGGCTGACCTCATGCCGATTGGCACACTTTACGACAAGGGCTTGACCGTGACCAGCCCCGACGGCAATGCGAAGGACACCCGGTGGCCGCTGTTGAGCAAACCCTATCGTGAGGCGAAGGTGGAAAAGCGCGTCACCATCAAGGCCGGCGACCTCGTGCCTCTCAAGCAACCCGCCGTGCCCGGCAATCCCAAGCTCGAACTTCGGGTGCTTTGCGCCAACCAAAAGGTCATCTCTCCACGCCCCGAGCAGCGGCGCGAAAACCCCCTCGCCGCCAGTGCCCAGCCGCAGCCCGAGGACAAATCGGACAATGCCAACTCGGTCGTGACGCTGCTCCAATACGGCAATTTCCGCTTCTTCAACGGCGGCGACGCCACACTCCGCACCGAGCAGTCACTCGTCGTGCCCTACAACCTCGTCGGCAAGGTGGACGTGTATCAGGTCAATCACCACGGCCTCGACGTGAGCAACAACCCGCTGCTTATCCAGGCCATCGAGCCCACCGTGGCTGTGATGAACAACGGTCCGCGCAAGGGCACCATGCCCAAGGCTGTCGCCGCCCTGCGCAGCGTCAAGCCCGCCGCCATCTATCAGGTGCACGAGAACATTCGCAACGAGCCGGACACCAACACCGCCAAGGAACACATCGCCAATTCCGGTGACAAGGCCGAGGCGTGTGAAGCCCATCACCTCAAGCTGGCGGTGAACCACACGGGGGAAAACTACGCCATTTCCGTGCCCAGCACCGGTCACAGCCGCACGTTTCAAACGAAGAAGAAGTGATGACGTGCGGGGCCATTTGGGTAGCCCACCGATACAGGATGATCACGCGCCTTTTTTCCCTTTTACTGCTTGGGCTGCTGCTGGCGGGCACTGCGTCGGCGCAAGAAGCGTGGCTCCAGAAGCTGGATGACGCGTTGAGCTACCAATCGCCCGGCGGTTTGGTGCGCGCGGACCTCAGCGGCTTGGTGGATATCGAAGCTTACTTTGTGGATCAGCGCCCGCCCGGGCTGATCTTCGGCAACTCAGATTTCCTCAACCCGCGACTCTCGCTCTTCCTCGACGCGCACTTGGGATCGCACTTTTACAGTCTCGTGCAGTTCCGCGCCGACCGGGGCTTCGACCCGCGCCTGAAGCCCGATGGCGATGCGCGCTTCGACGAATATCTGCTGCGCTGGACGCCGTGGGAAGACGGGCGGTTCAGCGTGCAGGCGGGGAAGTTCGCGACGGTCTTCGGCAAGTGGGTGCAGCGGCACGATTCCTGGCACAATCCCTTCATCACCGCGCCGCTGGCTTACGAAAACGTCACCACGATCACGGACCAAGCCGCGCCGGGCACCCAGGCCGGCTTTTTGAGTCGGCGCAGTGTGCCCGATCAAAAGGCGACGTGGCTGCCGGTGGTGTGGGGGACGGCCTACAACAGCGGGGTGAGCTGGTTTGGTCAGCGCGGTGGGTTCGACTATGCCGTTGAGGTGAAGAACACCTCCATTTCCGCACGCCCGACCGCTTGGGATGCGCAGGATGTGAGCTGGGAACATCCCACCGTGTCCTTGCGCCTCGGGCACACTCCGAATGCCGCCTGGAACTATGGCGTGTCCGCCAGCCACGGCACTTATCTGCTCCCGCAGGCCGGGGGCACCTTGCCGGCGGGTTACGGGCTCGACAGCTTCAAACAGACGACGCTCGGGGCGGATATTTCCTGGTCGCACCACGCTTGGCAGGTTTGGGGCGAGGCGATGGTGGCTCGCTTTCAAGTGCCGCGAGTGGGCAATGCGGACACGTTCACCTACTTCATCGAGACGAAATACAAGTTTACCCCAAACCTTTTTGCTGCGGTGCGCTGGAACCAGCAGCTCTTCGATACCGTGCCGGACGGTGCGGGGGGCGTGCAACATTGGGACCGAAACATCTTCCGGGTGGACACGGCGGCGGGCTATCGCTTCACCCGTCATTTACAGGGCAAGCTGCAATACAGCTACCTCCATGAGAATGGTCCGATTCAGCAGGGGGAGCAGCTTTTGGCCGCGCAACTGACGATAAAGTTCTAAGATATGCCCCATGCCAGCGAGTGGGGGGAGGAACCCTCCTTTGGTCCACAGCGGCAAGAAAGGGGAAGGATTTTTACTTGGGTTTGGCCTCAAACCTCGTCAGAGTGTCGACGAAAGATAAATTATGGCTAGAACTCGAATGACTTGGCAAACGGTCAACTGGTATAACACGGTGTTCCTCCTCGGCACGTTGTTGGTCACCTTGACGGCGGTCCCCGTGTATCTCTGGCATTACGGCCTTTCTTGGTTTCATGCGGGCCTGTTCCTCCTCTTCTTCATCCTGACCGGGCAGAGCATCACGATGGGTTACCACCGGCTGTTCTCCCACCATGCCTTTCAGGCGTCGTGGCCGGTGCGGTTGCTCACCCTCATCTTCGGCGCGGCAGCCTTCGAGAACTCCGCGCTGACCTGGTGCGATGATCACCGGCGGCATCACAAGCACACCGATCACGAGGAGGATCCTTACGACATTTCCAAGGGCTTCTTCCATGCGCACATGGGCTGGATCATGTTCAAGCTGGGCGAACCGCCTACCTACGCCAGCGTGCCGGACCTCGAACGCGACCCGTTGGTGCGGTGGCAGCACAAATACTATGTCGTGATCGGCGTGGTCGCGGGCTTCATCCTGCCAGCGGTCCTGGGCTGGTTCTGGGGTGGCGCGGAGGCCGCGCTGGGAGCGTTCCTCATCGCGGGGGTGGCGCGCACTGTCTTCGTCCACCACTCGACGTTTTTCATTAATTCCCTCTGCCACACGCTCGGCACCCAGCCCTATTCCGACCGCTGCACCGCGCGGGACAGTTGGTTCATGGCCTTCTTCACCTTTGGCGAGGGCTACCACAACTTTCACCACGCTTTTCAGCACGACTACCGCAACGGCGTGAAGGCCTGGCAGTTCGACCCGACCAAGTGGACCATCTGGCTGCTCTCGAAGGTCGGCATGGCCTCCCAGCTTCGGCGCGTGCCCGCAGAACGCATCCGCCACGCGGAAATCACCGAGCAACAGCGCCAGCTTGCCCTGAAGCTCGCCGCGCTCCCCGCTGCCCAGGCGGCATCGGTGCGCCATCAGGTGGAAGCCGTCCAAGCCCGCCTTCAGGAAGCCTTTCTGCGCTGGGAAAAGCTCGAAATCGAATACCGTCGCGCGATGGAGAAGAAGCTCGAAGCCTCCCGCGAGAAGGCCAACGAGTTGTCCCGCGACTTCCGTGAGGCCCGTGAGAAGCTCGTCGTCGTTTTCCACGAGTGGGAGCAAGCCCACTCCTCCGCGCTCTCCACGATGCTCGCTGGCGCGTAGTCCCAATTCCAAAAAGCAAACGGGCGGCGAAGGTGACTTCGTCGCCCGTTCCGTTTGTGGTAAGCCTACTTGGTCTGCTTGACCTTCACCCATTTGCCGGATTTGCCGGAGGCGAGCACGGCGTCCACGACGTAATCAGTGGCGAGGCCGTCCTTGAAGTCTGGCTTCGCTGCCGTGCCAGCTTCGAGGGCTTTGATGAACTCGACGACCGCGTGGACGAAGCTGTGTTCGTAGCCGAGCTGGAGGCCGGGCACCCACCACTTGCCGCAGTAGGGATGGTCGCCGTCGCTGACGTGGACGCTCTTCCAGCCGCGCTCGGTGCCGACATCCTTGTAGTCGAAAATCTGGAGGCGGTGCAGGTCGTGAAGGTCCCACTTGAGGCTCATGTTCTCGCCGTTCACCTCGAAGGTGTAGAGCGCCTTGTGACCGCGCGCGTAGCGGGTGGACTCGAAGAGACCGAGCGAGCCGTTGTTGAAGCGGCAGAGGAACGCGCACGCGTCGTCGATGTCCACCTTCTGGACCTTGCCGGTGAGCGTGTGCTTGCGCTCCTTGATGAAGGTCTCGGTCATCGCGCTGACGTTCTTGATGCCGCCGTTCAGCCACAGCGCCGTGTCAATGCAGTGCGCGAGGAGGTCGCCCGTGACGCCGCTGCCGGAGACCTTCGAGTCGAGCCGCCAGAGGCCGGTGCCGCCTTGGGGCAGCTCGGGATTGATGGTCCAGTCCTGGAGGAAGTTCGCGCGGTAGTGGAAGACCTTGCCGAGCTTGCCGGAATCAATCAGCTCCTTCGCGAGCGTGACGGCGGGGCAGCGGCGATAGTTATACCAAACCATGTTCGCGACGCCGGCCTTCTCGATGGCTTTGACCATCTTCTCGGCTTCCTTGCCGTTCAGCGCGAGGGGCTTCTCGCAGAGAATCATCTTGCCGGCCTTGGCGGCGGCGATGGCCTGCTCGGCGTGGAGGTTGTTGGGCGTGGCGATGTCAATGACATCAATGTCCTCGCGGGCGATGAGCTTCTTCCAGTCGGTCTCGATGGACTTGTAGCCCCACTTGTCCGCGAAGGCCTGGGCGGCGACGGCGTCGCGACCGCAGACGGCTTGCAGCACAATTTCGTGCTCGCTGGGGAAGAAATGCCCGACTTGGGCGAAGGCGTTGGAGTGGGCGCGGCCCATGAAGCCGTAGCCGATGAGACCGATGCGGAGTTGTTTCTTTGCCATAATGTGATGTGTGCTTTGTGTTGGTTGGCCGACGGCCGGAGCTAGGCCCGATGTCGGCTGCGCAGCATGCGCCCACCGACGGATGTGGAACGGGAGAATTCGACACAGCACGCAGAGTGAAGTCAATCCCTTCCGCCACCGGGCGGCCGGGGTCGTGGGGCGCTGGCACTTTGCCCCTTGAAAAGCGGGGTGATTCTCGCATTCTCCGCGCACCGCCATTTCCGTGGGCAGCGGAAGCCGGCCATCCATTGCAAAGCAAAGTTCAGCCCGCATGAGCGAGTCAGGCTACGCCGACGCCGCCATACCGCATCCGCAATCGCCGCTACTCACAGCGTTGTTGCGCGATGTGTCGCGCTCCTTCTACCTCACGCTGCGGGTGCTGCCGATTGCCGTGCGGCCGCAAATTGGGCTCGCCTACCTGCTGGCCCGGGCGACGGACACCATCGCCGACACTGAGTTGGTGCCGCTGGCGGAGCGGCTGCAGGCGTTGCAGACCCTGCGCGAGCGCATCGCCGGCACCCGCCTCATGCCGGTCAACTTTGGCACGCTGGCCGAGCGCCAGAGCGTGCCGGGTGAGCGGATGCTGCTCGAGCGCGTGGAAGAGGCGCTCGGGGTGTTCAATCGTTTCACCTACTCCGATCAGCAGCGCATCCGCGAAGTGTTGCACACCATCACGAGCGGGCAGGAACTGGACTTGACGCGGTTCCATGGCGCCTCTGAAAAGAGCATCGCCGCGTTGCGCACGGAAGCGGAGCTGGATGACTACACCTATCGCGTGGCCGGTTGCGTAGGCGAATACTGGACCCGTGTCTGCCGGGCGCACCTCTTCCCGGGCACGCCCATGGATGAAGCCAAGCTGCTGCACGACGGCGTGCGTTTCGGCAAGGGCCTCCAACTCGTTAACATCCTCCGGGATCTCCCCCGGGATCTCCGCCAAGGCCGCTGCTACCTGCCCGAGGAACGCCTCCTCGCCGTCGGGCTGCGACCGGCGGATTTGCTCGATCCCGTCAACGAGCCGGAGTTTCGCGCCCTGTATCACGCGTATCTCGACATGGCCGAGGCCCACCTCGCGGCCGGTTGGGAATATACCAACGCCCTGCCCCGTCGCTTCCTCCGCGTCCGGCTCGCCTGCGCCTGGCCGGTGCTCATCGGCGCGAAGACCATCGAGAAACTTCGCGTCGTCAACGCCTTGGATCCCCGCCTGACCATCAAAGCCAGCCGAGGTGAAGTCCGCGCGATCATCCTCCGCACGCTGCTCCGCTACCCGTGGTCGGATTATTGGCGCAGGCTTTTCCCCGCCTCAAGTGGGCGGAATTCAAGTTGATTCACCGTGCCCATTCGCTACAACCTACCCCCCATGCAGCTTTTTAAATTGACCGTCCTTGCCATCCTGCTTGCCGGCAGCCTGTGCTTCGCGCCAATCCTCTCCCGCGCCGCCGATCCGAAGGCCAAAGCCAGTGCCGCCGCCGATCAACAAGCGCAAAAAGAAGCTGCCGCCCGCGCCAAGGCCGAAGCCCTCGTCCGCGCCGAGAATGAACGCAAGGCCAAGGCTGAAGCCGCCGCTGCCCAACGCGCGAAGATCGAAGCGGACAAAAAATCTCAAGCCGAGGCCGCCGCCAAAGCCGAAGCCACCAGGAAAGCCAAGCTCGAAGCCGATCGCCAAGCCCAGGCCCAAACCGAAGCCGCTGCCAAGGCCAAAGCGGACGCTGAGAAAAAGGCCAAGGCGGACGCCGAAGTCCGCCGCCTCGCCGACCTCAAGGCCGCCACGCAGGCCGAAGAAAACCAGCGCGCCGCCGCCCTCGCCGCCCGCAAAGCCGACCCGGCTGGTTGGGCTGCCCGCGCCAAATCAGATGCCCAAGCCGCCGCCGCCGAAGCTGCCCGTGCTGCGGCAGAAGCCCAGGCCGCGCAAACCGCTCAAAAGAATTCTGCCGATGCCGTCCAACGCGCCCAAGCCGCCGAAACTCAGGCTGAGAACGAACTCGGCAAAGCCCGCGCCGCTGCGAGCCGTGAAGCCAGCGCCCTGAAGTCCGCCCAAGCCGCGACCAAGTCCGCCGCTGCCGCTTACGCCAGCACCGAAGCCGAGAGCAAAACCAAGGCTGAAACCGAAGCCCGTCGGCACTTGCAAGCCGCTGATGCCATCGCCAAGGCCAAGGCGGCAGCCGATGCCACCGCCAAAGCCAAGGCCGACACCGCTGCCACGGCTCAGGCCGAGGCCAACCGCCTCGCCCAAGCCGAAGCCCGCACCCAGACTGAGGCCCAAGCCGCGGCCACCCGCGCCACCCAAGCTGCCGCCGCGGCCAAGACCAGCACCGCTTCCATCGCTGAACTCGAAGCCGCCTTTGCCGCCGCGAACAAAACCGCCAGCGATGCCATTCGCGCTAAGGAAGGCTACGCCACCGCCGTAAAAAACAAGCCCGAGCGCGAAGCTCAGGCCGCTTTGCAGGCCGCGACCGTTTACGCTGAAACCGCCTCCCGCAACGCCCGCACTGCGCAGGATCGCCTCACCGCCGCCAAGTCCGCCGCCAAGTCCGCCGCTGACGCTGCCAAGACGGCCCAGTCCGCCGCCGAGGCCGCGAACAAAACTGTAGCTGAATCGAACAGCAAAGCCGCCGCCGCCAAGCGCGCTGCGGAAGCTGCCGCCAAAGCCTCCGCTGAAGCCCGCACCGCCGCCGATCTCGAATCAGCAAAGGCCGCCAAGGCCAGCGACGAACTCAACAAGTCCAAGCTCGCCAGCCAAGGCATGTTGAAGGCCAAGGCTGATGCCCTCGCCGCCGCCCAAGCCAGCGAGCAGGCCCGCGCTCGATCCGAGGAACAAGCCCGGAGCGCCGTCCGCACCACGGAGGCTGCCTTGCAAAAAGCCACTGCGGATCTCGCTGCCGCCCGGCAGGCCATCGCCGCTGCCACGACCGCCGCGCGCCAGAAGGCCGAAATCGCCCAGCTCGCCAAGATCAATGCCAATCAAAAGGGTGCCGTTGAATCCGAAGCCGTTCAGGCCGCGCAAGCCGCCGCCGATGCCGCCAAAACCAAGGCCATCGCGGAAGCCAAGGCGCGCGCCGAGCAGGAGGCCAAAGCCAAAGCTGACGCCGACAAGAAGGCCAAGGCCGAGGCGGTCGCCCGTGCTGAAGCCGAAGCCAAGGCCAAGGCCGATGCTGATAAGCGAGCCAAGGCTGAAGCTCAGGCCAAAGCCGATGCCGAGCGACTCGCCAAACTCGACACCGACAAAAAAGCTGCCGCTGAAGCCAAGGCACGTTTCGACGCCGAGAAAAAGATGAAGGCCGACGCGGAAGCCAAGGCGGCTGCTGAACGCAAAGCCCGTGAAGAGGCGGAGAAAAAGGCCACAGCCGATGCCTTGGCTGCCAAGCGCGCCAAGGCCATGGAAGAGGCCGTCAAAATGAAGGCTGCCGAGGAGGCCGCCCGCAAAGCTGAACTGGATCAAAAAGCCAAGGCGGAAGCCGATAAGAAGGCCAAACTCGAAGCTGAGAAGCGGGCGGAAGCCGAACGCATGGCCAAGGCCGCCGCCGACAAAAAAGCTGCCTCCGAAGCCAAGGCCAAGCTCGAAGCTGAGAAGCAGGCTCGCACCGAGGCCGAGCGACTGGCCCGCGCTGAAGCGGACAAGAAAGCCGGCGAAGCGAAAGCCAAGTTGGATGCCGATCTAAAAGCCAAGACCGAGGCCGCCCGCCGGGCCAAACTCGAAGCCGAAAAGGCCAAGATCCCCAGCCCGGACAAAATGAAGGCAGAAAAAGAGGCCAAGCTGGCGGCAGAAAAGAAGGCCGAAGCCGAGCGCCTCGCCAAGGTGGAAGCCGATAAAAAAACGGCTGCCGATGCCAAAGCCAAACTGGAGGCAGACAAGCAGGCAAAAGTTGAAGCCGATCGCCAAGCCAAGCTGGCTGCCGAACGCACTGCGATGAGCGAAGCTCAACGTCAAGCAGCAGAGGCCAAGGCCAAGCAGGAAGCCGAGAAAAAATTGAAGCTGGAGGCGGATCGGCAAGCCAAGTTGCAAGCCGAACAGGTCGCGAAAGCGGAAGCCATGCGCAAGGCCACGGAAGCCAAGGCCAAAGAGGATTTGGCCAAGAAGACCGAGGCGGAACGGCTGGCCAAGGTCGAGGCGGATAAGAAAGCGATGGCCGAGGCTCAGGCCAAAATCGAGGTCGAGAAGAAGCTGAAGCTGGAGGCGGATCGCTTGGCCAAATTACGGGCTGAACAAGCTGCGAAGGCTGAAACGGAGCGCAAGGCCGCCGAGGCCAAGGCCAAACTGGAGATTGATAAGAAGGCTGAAGCCGAACGGCTTGCCAAACAGGCCGCTGACAAACGAGCCCGCGACGAAGCCGAGGCCAAGGCCCGCGCCGATTTGAAGCTGCGTGAAGAGGCTGAACGCAAGGCTGCGGCTGCGGCTGCAGCGCTTCGCAACGCACAGGAGATGGAAGCCGCCAATCGTGCCAAGGCCACGGCCGAGGCTGCCCGTCAGGCCAAGGCGGCTGCCGAAGCCCGAATGGAGATCGCCCGCCAAGCCCAAGTCGAGGCTGCCCGTCAGGCAGAAGCCCAAGCCAAGGCTAAGCTTGAACTCGACAAAAAGGCTCTGGTGGAGGCGGAGCGCGCCGCGAAGCTGCAAATCGAGATGGAGCGCAAACAGCGGGAAGCTCAGGCAGTTTTGCAGCGCAAGGCAGCGGAAGAAGCTGAAGCCCGGGCCAAAGCGGAAGCTAGCATCCGGATGGACGCCGAGCGCAAGGCGAAGGCCGATGCCGAGGCCACCATGAAAGCTGCGTTGAAGGCGGCGGAAGATTCTGCCCGCGCCCAGCGCGAAGCAGAGATCGCGCGGGTTAAAATGGAAGCGGAGGCCAAAGTGAAGGCTGACCGTGAAGCCAAGCGCCTTGCCGAGGAAAAGCTCAAAGCGGATGCCAGAGCCAAAGCGGAGGCGGAGGCGGCTCTTAAGGCTGAGGCCAAGAAAAAAGCCGAGATCGAGGTGCGACTTAAGGAGATGGAGCGCAAACGCGCCGAGGAAGAGCGCAAGGCCGCCGCTGCCATGAAGAAGCCGTCCACGCCGGTCGCTGTGTCCCCCTCGCCAGTCCCAGTGGCCCCGGGCGTGAAGGCCCCCACGGCACCGTCCACGCCTAAGGCCAGTGTCCCCGAGGTTAAGAAGGGCCCGGTCAAGCCCAAGGAGCAACGCCTCAAGGAGCTCCTCCAACTCTACCTCACGGACAAGCTGACGCCCCGCCAGTATCATCAAGAGCGCGCCAAGATTCTGGCCGAGCCTTGATCGGCCCAGCCAACTCGTTCCCCCCAGCAGCCGTCGGACTGGTTCCGGCGGCTGTTTGCTTTTGGTCCGCCAAGCCGGGTGCTGTCTGCCGTCTTGCCCCTTGTAACCTGCCCATCCACACCTGCGTCTACCCTACTGTCGGCCTAGCCGACAAAAACAACAAACAACTCAGTTACACTATGAAGAAGTTCACCATCATCGCCCTCGGTCTCTTGACCGCCACGGCCCTCACGGTCAGCGCTGCCGAGAAGAAGGAAAAGAAGCCCCTGACCGATGACCAGAAGAAGGTCCTCAAGGAAATCACCGACAAGTATGACCTGAACAAGGATGGCAAGCTCGACAAGGAAGAGAGCGCCAAGATCAGCGACGACGACAAGAAGAAGATGAAGGACGCCGGCCTCCCCGGTGCCCCCGCCAAGAAGAAGGACAAGTAAGCCTCCTTGGGACGGACTCGAAGTCTGTCCGCAAATTAGTTTAGCCCGCTCCGCGTTTCGACGCGGGGCGGGTTTTGTTTTGAATCGGGGCCGGCGAGCGTTCCGGTGGCAACCACTTTGCCTCCTCCGGCTCGGCACGGCCAAGGGGCGGGCTCTATTGTTTGGCCAGACTGCCTTCCAAAAGTTCGATCTGCCGGGGACGCAGCATGTGGACGGAAAACTGGGCGGCAGTCCGAGCAAACAACTCAGGTTCGCCTCGGGTGCCCAGTACCGCAATCCGGTGGATGTGGGCAACGGCGGCATCCGCATTCCCGTGGGCCACGCGTGCGGTGTGTGGTGAGCCGCCCATGCTGGCGAGAATGTCCGCCAGATGGCTTGGTTCCGGGCCGACGTAAAGCACTGGCGCACCGACGGTGAGGATGTTGTAAATCTTGCACGGGTGAATCATCCCGACGAAGGGATTGCCCATCACCACCACGTGCAAGTCGGCCGCCGAGAGCGATCCGGCGAGTTCTGCCAGTGGTTGGTAGGGTAGGCACAGGATGTTCTTCAACCGGTTTTCTTCGGCAAAATCTCTGACCTTCGGATGTTCGCTGCCCCCGCCCACGAAGCAGAAGACGTAGCGAGGGTCAGCGGCAAGCTGGCGTGCGGCTTCCATCAGCGTGGTGAGCGGATGCACCGGGCTGTGATTGCCCGAATACATGATGACAAACTTGCCTTCCAGCCCGTGCGCTGCGCGGAATGTGGCTCGGCCCGCCGCGTCGAAATGCACCGCTTCATCATGTGCCCAAGGCGGGATGACGGCGACGCGTTCGGCAGGAATGCCTTTGGCCACAATCTTGTCCCGCATGTAGCGGTCCAGCGCGATGATGCGGTGCGACTGCCGGAGGCTGAAGCGGGACATTGTTTCCAGCGCGCGAGTTGGCAGGCTTCCCTCGCGCAGCCACCCGGCAGCCACCGCCTCGTCCGGGTTCATGTCCATCACCCAGTAAAACAGTTTTGCGCCACGCAGCCGGCAAAACCACGCGGCCAGATAAGACACGAGCGGTGGGGAGGTCAGCGCAACGACAGCATCATACCGAGGCGAGGTCAGCAGACGGAAAAGTATCACCGCATTGAAGCAGGCGAAGTCGAGCGCCCTTCGCCACTTCGCCCCTTTGCCAAAGCCGGAGGTTGGCAGCCGTTGAATGTCCACGCCACGCCATGTCTCGCGGGCGGGAAAACGGTGGGCCGGTTTGTCGTAGGCGCGTCGGCTGGCAAGCGCGGTGACGTGGTGCCCGCGCTCGACCATTCCGACGGCAAAGTCAGACAACACCTGGGCGGTGGCCACCACATCAGGGTGAAAGGTTTGGTTGAGCAGCAGAATGCGCATGGAGCGAAAACGAAAGCGCCGGACCCTAATGGTCCGACGAATTGGTGGGAAGCTTCGCTGGTTCTGCGCGGCTACTTCGACTTGGCCCGGCTGACCATTTGATCATGAATCCACGCATAGGTCTTCTCCAAACCGCTGCGCAGCGGGATGGAGGGCTCCCAGCCAAAAACCTTCTGGATGAGCGTGTTGTCCGAGTTGCGGCCGTTGACGCCTTTCGGCGCATCCAGCTTGTAATTGCGCTGGAGCTTGAGCCCGGCGATGGACTCGGCGAGGTCCACGAGTTGGTTGATGGTCACCTTCTCCGAGCTGCCGATGTTGATCGGCTCGATGAAATCGCTGTGCGTGAGCATCTGGGTGCCCTTGACGCAGTCGTCGATATACATGAACGACCGCGTCTGATTGCCATCGCCCCAGATTTCAATCTCGTGCTTGCCCGACAATTTGGCGGCGATGACCTTGCGGCAGACAGCGGCGGGTGCTTTTTCTCGCCCGCCATCCCATGTGCCTTCCGGTCCATAGACATTGTGGTAACGGGCCACCCGCGTCGCGATGCCATAGTCCTCCCTGAAATGGCGGCACATGCGCTCGCTAAAGAGCTTTTCCCAGCCGTAGCCGTCCTCGGGCATTGCGGGATAAGCGTCCTCCTCCTTCAGGCCGGTGATGGACGGGTCGGTTTGTTTGGAGCCGTTGTAAACGCAGGCGGAGGACGCGTAAAAGAAGCGGTCCGCGCCGGCGGCCTTCGCCGCCATGAGCAGATGGGTGTTGATGAGCACGCTCAACATGCAGAGCGCCTTGTTGTTCTCGATGAAGCCCATGCCGCCCATGTCGGCCGCGAGATTATAAACCACGGACGCTCCCTGCATCGCCTTCTCGCAGGCCGCCCTGTCCTGAAGGTCCAGCACTAGATTCTCCACCCCATCGAACTTTTGATACCAGCCGTCAAACGGCTTCACGTCCACGCTGCGGATGGGGCCGATGCCCTGCCGCTGCAAATCCGCCACCAGATGGCCACCAATAAAGCCACCACCACCACAAACTACAGTAATGTTGTTTTTCATTTCAGTATGCTGATCCGGGTTACAGTCGCAGTCACCACCACGTGAAGCTGACGGTTCTGGGTATATTCCAGAGGGACGTAAACGAGCTGCCGTGTTCCTGTCACAACCGGGGAAAAAAGGGAATCCCTTCCTTGCTGTAGCACCGATGAAGCTTGGAGCCGGGCAGCGACGTCAATAGGCTTCGCCGACACATGGGCACGTTCATCCTGAAACGCCTGCTGCACATGATTCCGATTCTGCTCGGGGTCTCGTTGCTGACGTTTCTGCTCATGTCCCTCACGCCCGGCGGCTACCTGCAAAGCCTCAAGCAGAACCCGCAAATCTCCCCCGAGACCGTCGAGAAGCTCCTCGCCAAGTTCCACCTCGATAAGCCGTGGTATGTGCAATACGTCCACTGGCTCAAGAACGTCGCCACCGGCGACTTTGGCTACTCCATCCAATACAAAATCTCCGCCACGGAGCTCATCATGGCGCGGCTCTGGAACACGTTTCTGCTCTCGTTCTTCGCCACGGTGGTCGCGTGGTGCATCGCCGTGCCGCTGGGCATCTGGGCGGCGGTGAACAAGGATTCGCTCGTGGACCGCGGCTGCGCTCTGCTCGCGTTCATTGGGCTTTCCATCCCGGAAATCCTGCTCGCCCTGCTCGCGCTGATGTTCGCGGCGGCGACCGGCTGGTTCCCCATCGGCGGCGCGCAAGGCTCGCTCTACGACCTGATGTCGCCGACCGAGCGGTTCTGGAATCGCGCGCACCATCTCGTGCTGCCGGTGCTGGTGCTGGCGGCCAGTTCGCTGGCCGGCATCATGCGCCAGATGCGCTCAAACCTCCTCGACACCCTTCGCGCCGACTACGTCACCGCCGCGCGCGCCAAGGGCCTGTCCGAAGGGGTGGTCATCTACAAGCACGCCCTCCGCAACGCCATCAATCCGCTGCTCACCATCTTCGGCTACTCGCTCGCCGGCCTGCTCTCTGGCGCGTTCATCGTCGAGAACATCATGGCCTGGCCCGGCCTAGGCCGCCTGACCATCGAAGCTTACACTGCGAAGGATTCAATGCTCGTGGTGGACTCGGTGGTTATGGCCACCGCGCTGCTCATCGTCGGCAACTTCGTCGCGGACGTGATGCTGGCGTGGAGCGACCCGCGCATCCGGTTGAAGGAATGAGCGTTCCAGCCATCAACGTCCCGCTCTCGCCCCGCCAGCTTTTCTGGAAGCGCCTCCGTGCCCGTCGGGCAGCGATGATGGGCGGCGTCATCCTCGCGGTGCTCTATCTCATGGCGGTGCTCGCCGGCTTCGTCGCGCCGTATCACTACGAGAGCGACGACCGCGACCGCTTCTTCCATCCGCCGATTCTCCCGAAGCTGAGTGGCTTGCGTCTGGTCGTCCCGCGCTGGGAACAGAAAGTCGGGCAATTCAAATACGCACCCATCCCCAGCGACACCAAGCCGCTCCGCTTCTTCGTGAAGGGAGACAAATACAAGCTCTTCGCCCTCATCCCGTGCGAGACGCACCTCTTTGGCACTGGCGAGAAGAACTATCCGGTTTGCCTCCTCGGCACCGACCAGTTCGGGCGCGACGTCTTCTCGCGTATCCTCTACGGCTCGCAGATTTCCCTGAGCATCGGCCTCATCGGCATCACGCTGTCGTTCACCTTCGGGATGCTCAACGGCGGCATCTCCGGCTACTTCGGCGGGCGCATTGACACCAGCATCATGCGGGTCTGTGAACTCATCATGTCCATCCCGTCGCTCTACCTCATCCTCGCGCTGCGGAATACCTTCCCCTCGAACATCTCCTCCACGCAGGCCTACGCGATGATTATCGTCATCCTCAGCTTCATCGGCTGGGCGAGCATGGCCCGCGTGGTGCGCGGGATGGCCCTGAGCCTGCGCGAGCGCCAGTTCGTTCTCGCTGCGCGGGCGCTGGGCGCAACCCCGTGGCGCATCATCACGCGGCACATTCTCCCAAGCACGTTCAGCTACGTCATCGTGGCTGCGACCCTCAGCGTGCCCTACTACATCCTCGGCGAAGTCGTCCTGAGCTACCTCGCCGTCGGCATCCAGGAGCCGCAGGCGAGCTGGGGCAACATGCTCACCGCCGCTCAGAATACCGAGCACCTCCGCAATTACCCTTGGTTGCTCGCCCCCGGCGCAGCCATCTTCATCACCGTCCTGGCTTTCAACTTCCTCGGCGACGGCTTACGAGACGCGGCCGATGCGAAAAGTTGAGTCCGATTAACCACAGAGAACACAGAGTCAGAATGAAAATTCCTTCCCACCTCTTCTCTGTGCTCTCTGTGCCTCTGTGGTGATGACTATGCCCCTCCTCGACATCCGCAACCTCCAGCTCGAATTCGGCACCGGCAGGGACGCCCTGCGCGCCGTGGACGGCGTGTCCTTCACCATCGCGGAGGGCGAGACGCTCTGCCTCGTCGGCGAGAGCGGCTGCGGCAAGAGCGTTTCCGCCCTCTCCATCGCGCGCCTTGTGCCCACGCCGCCCGCGCGCTACGTCGGCGGTGAGATTCTCCTCAATGGCCACGACGTGCTGAAGATGGAGCAGCGGGAGCTGCGCTCCATCCGCGGCGGCGTGGTGAGCTACGTCTTCCAGGAACCGAGCGCCTCGCTCAACCCCGTCTTCCGCGTCGGCAACCAGATCAAAGAATCGCTGAAGCTCCACCGACCGCAGTTCGCCACCGACGACGAGGTCATCCGCCTGCTCAAGCTCGTCGGCATCCCCGCGCCCGAGTCGCGCATCCGCGACTACCCGCACCAGATGTCCGGCGGCATGCAGCAGCGCATCATGATTGCGATGGCGCTGGCCAGCGAACCGAAGCTCCTCGTGGCCGACGAGCCGACCACCGCGCTGGACGTGACCATCCAGGACCAGATCCTCAAGCTGCTGCTGCGCCTGGTGGATGACCTCGGCATGGGGATGGTGCTGGTGACGCACGACCTCGGCGTGGTGGCCGAGACCTGCGACCGCGTGGCCGTGATGTACGCCGGCCGGCTGTGCGAGGCCGGCCGCACCGCGGACGTGTTCGCCGCCCCGCGCCACGCCTATACCCACGCGCTCCTCGGCTCGATGCCCGGCACCGGCGCGGCACGGGCAATGCTGACGCCGATCCCGGGCCAGCCGCCGAAGATCGACAAGCCGCTGCCAGGCTGCGCCTTCGCACCGCGCTGCGCCCACGCTGAGGCGCGCTGTGTTGTGGAACGGCCGGCGATGGAGCGGGGCAGCGCGTGCTTTGCCGCGGATCGGTTGCCGGTTTTGGTGCACGGTTAGGGGTAGCGAGCTGTAGGAAGGCCAGTGGCAGGAAGAGTCTTCTTTTTGTGAACAAAAAGAAGCAAAAAAACTTTATCCGTTTGGATGCTGCTTTTACGGGAGAGTGGAGTTTTGGGGATCAGGGGGGGGGTTGGCTTCGCCGTCTTGCGACCGATCGGTGCGGCTCGCGACGAAGCCAGTATCAAAGGTTTTTTGCT